>CAJAUM010000099.1 GCA_903945175.1 uncultured Bacteroidales bacterium
GTAAGGGTGGTCACATTACCAAAGCAAACACTGGGAGCACTGAAATCAACAATGAGTGAACCCCTGTCATTTGGTGATGCAACCACCCTGAAAGGAAATGTAAGAAAAAAAATGAAAACAAATGAAAGAAGGGTTTTCAATTGTCAATGTTTAAAATTAATTAACGCCAAGCAATTCGACATCGAAAACAAGGGTGGAAAAGGGTGGAATTGTACCCATATCGCGTTCGCCATAGGCAATGTTTGAAGGAATGATCAGCGTGGCTTTTCCACCAACATTCATCATGGCAATGCCTTCATCCCATCCTTTTATAACCTGTCCCTGGCCCAGTGTGAATTCGAATGGTTCATTGCGATCGCGTGACGAATCAAATTTCGTCCCGTTCAAAAGTGTACCGGTATAATGAACCTTAACCTTTTTACCAGCACTGGCTTTCGCTCCTGTTCCTTTTACTTTTTCAATATAGATCAATCCGCTGGCAGTAGGACTGGTGGTGATTTTTTTATCATTCAAGTACTTTTTCATAAGACTTCCTTCCTGCTGTTTGTTGGTTTCAACTTTTTGTTGTGATTTCTTTTTATCCTCGGCTAATTGCTTATCGTGGTCGGCCTTTGATTGCAAATCAACAATCTCCAATTCATAAACGATGGTTGAATAGGGCGGTACCATTGCGCCTCTGCCCATTTCACCAAAGGCAATTTTGGAAGGGACGACCACTGTAGCCTTGCCGCCCTTTAGCATTTTTCCAACACCCTCTTCAAACCCTGGGGTATCAAAGCGTTTGCCATATTCAAATTGCATGGGTTCTCCTTTATCGTAAGATGAGAAAATCTGTTTGCCATCAATGAGAGATACTTTAAAATGGGCTTTCACCCAAATTCCTGAATCGATCTTCATGCCTTTACCCTGAACTGTTTCAATGAAGTACAGGCCAGAAGCTGTTGGTGAAACTGTTATTTTCTTTTCCTCAATATATTTTTTTAAGGCCTCCTCCTCTTTCAGTATCATGGTTGCAGGCGAATCGACTGACAGTAAAGAAATGTAAAAATGGATCACGCTGTTGCTGTCAACAAAAGGAGGACGTTTGGGCTGGCGGAAAGTCTTCAGGAATAGTGAATCAGCATTCACAATGAAATCAGCACTATCTCCCGGTGACATCATCCGGATTCCTTCATAAATATCACCTTTGAACTCTGAAGCTGGCAATTGGAACCTAAGGGGATTGCCCATGGCTGATTTACTGTCAAACAATACAGAATCTTTATATGCATAACGCATTGTTAACGAAACCCAATCTCCAGCTTTAGCTTTAACTGTATCCTTGCTAACTTTAAATAACTTGTAATATAATCCCGTATCTGTTTTGTCATAACCAGCATACTTTGATGAACAAGCCAACATAGTCAAAGCAACCAACATCACAATGACCAACGGATTCACAAACACTTTTTTCATACTTTGCATTTTAAACTTTTAGATTAATATTTAACTGAATTTAACGATAATAATGATGCAATACCATTCATCTCAAGGCATTGCATCACTTAAAAACAAAAGCACACCGCTATTTAAAGCGCATCGTTTTGACCACCTCAAGATAGTAAAGTCCTGAATTGGTCTTGACTTTGGAAATATTTATTTTTTCAACATTTTTTGAACTATCATATCCTGGAACTGTGGTCAATCATTTGGGCCTATTCTGCTGACCCATTTCAACATCATACAACAAAATTGCCCTATTCGGGATTTTATCCATATCACCTGCCAATCCGAATGCAAGATGCGATGGGACAATGAGTTTCGCCTTATCCCCTGGTTTCATCAACATCACGCCTTCCTCAAGGCCATTGGGGACTTTTCCCTTGCCAATCTCAAATTTAAAAGGAATTACCGAATCTGTTTTAAATACCAGTTCGCCATTTAACAGATGTACGCTATAAAATATGCTGACAATATCACCTTTTTTTGCAGAAGGACCTTTCCCGTTTTTGTAAATCATATACCAAAGGCCCGTGGAGGTGGTTTTCATTTTCCATTGATGCCGCATTATAAAATCTTCGATGGCCTGACGTTCATTCTGAACGACCTGCTGATTGTAATTTAATAATGTATCATCCATCATTCCAATGGTTTGCATAGTATCAGACCGCTTTGCTGATTGATTACATGAAATCATTGACATCAGACTCATGGAAAAGGTTAAGAAGATTGCAATGCTCTGAAAAACACTAATTTTTGCTTCCAAATCAATACACAGATTTAAGCTTTTCCTGATAAAATGAAAGCAGTTGTTTGAATTTTAAAACGGTTTCATTAAGGGTAGTTGTGCAATTTGCGCCAGCCGCATTTCTGTGGCCTCCACCTCCAAAGTATTCCCGCGCCAACTTATCAACAGAAAAGTTTCCCTTTGACCGGAATGAAACCTTGACAATTCCATCTCGTTCCATGAACAAAGCTGCAAGGTTTATATTCTTGATTGAAAGCGCGTAATTTACAACGCCCTCCGTATCGCCAATCTGATGATCAAATCGTTGTAAATCCTCTTTGGTCAGTATGATATAGGCCGTGTGAAACTCATGAAGTACAACCAGTTGATCGCTGATGGAATAACCAAGCAACCTGAGTCTGCTTTCAGAATAGGTATCATAGATGAGCCTGTGAAGGTGCTCTCCGTCAATCCCCAGCCGAAAAAGTTCGGCGATGATCAGGTATGTATTCACATAGTTGCAGGAATAACTCAGCGAGCCAGTATCTGTTATGATTCCTGTATAAATACATTCCGCAATCTCCCTATCCAAAAGATCGATATCGCCATTCTCCGCTATGAATTTGTAAACCAGCTCAGAAGTGGACGATATACATGGGGTGGAGATTTTATAATCAAACTCATCTGATGCATTTAAATGGTGGTCTATGAGCACCTTAACTGCTTTTGATTGACGAACCAAAGAGCCAGCTTCATTTAGGCGGCTCAGGCTGTTATAATCAGCCGAGATTATGAGTTCAGCTTGGCAAATTGACTTGATAGACCTCTCTTTATCAGAAGAAAAGATTAATATTTCCTCAATTCCAGGCATCCAGGAAAGAAAATCCGGATAGGGATCAGGAATCATGACCTGAACGCAGTGGTTTTTCTTTTTCAGATAAGATGAGAGTGCAAGACTTGATCCTATGGCATCCCCATCGGGATTGGTATGTGTGGTTATCAAGATCTGTAAAGGAACAGAGAGCTTTTTAGATATGATAGAAAAATCAGTATTTTCCAAATATTGTTCTGTTTTAAGGATGCAAAATTAACGATATTTTAAAATATAATCGTAATTTTGTTAACGCAATAAAACATAGGAAGAATGACAGGCAATATAACCTTTACGATGATAAAGCCATCTGCTTTTGAGGCTGGCTATACAGGCAATATCCTTGCACTGATTGAACAGGGCGGATATAAGATTAAAGCCATGAAGAAAATTTGTTTAAGCAAAGCCGAGGCCGGGCTCTTTTATGAAATGCATTTTGGGAAACCCTTTTATGAAGAGTTGACTTCGTTCATGTCGTCCGGCCCAATCGTAGCTGCCGTTCTCGAAAAGGAAAATGCTGTTGAAGCATTCAGAAAATTTATCGGAGCTACAGATCCTTCAAAAGCGGAAAAGGGAACAATCCGTAATTTATATGGAAAAAACCTGGGTGAAAATGCCGTTCACGGCTCAGACAGCGATGAAAGTGCTGAACGTGAAGCCACTTTCTTCTTTTCATTGATTGAACGATCCTGATTACTTATCAGGCTCATATTCGCTGAAAGTCCGATCGTCGTAAAAAATTACAATTTTCTCAATTCGCCGCCCTGATTTCTCTTTCCTCACGATACGCTGCAGGGTAGCCGCTTTTTTAATTTCCCCCAGGTTCTGCTCGTCAAACAATGTTACAGGCTCCCTGGATGGTGCTTCCTGATTAATTTCATGTTCAGATTCAGTTTTATTTGGAGACACAGCTTCTGGTGTTCCATAAAGTACCCATTCAGGACTGACATCCGGAAAACGCTTGAGTACTTTCATCACAAATTCAAGACTCGGCTTATTTCGCCCCGAAATTAAATGAGACATTCCTGACCGCTGAATTCCTATCTCATCCGCAAACTGAGAAGGGGTTAACCTTTTTGCCTTTGGGATTAATTTGTTTCTCTTCTTTCGAATAATTGCTTCTTTTTTTCATTTTGATTTGAATACGTCTTTAACAATATAATTGGGTTTATGTTTGACTTCATCATAGATTCTCCAGATATACTCCCCTATTACGCCCAGCATTATCATCAATAAACCACCAATGA
>CAJAUM010000100.1 GCA_903945175.1 uncultured Bacteroidales bacterium
TAAAGAAACGCACCTTGTCGGGATATCCCCGTTCAAGCGTTCTAAGTCTGGAAGAGATTCTCTTGTTTTTGACAGCATCCTGCCACTGAGCGGGCAGATGGTCACGAACTACAAACACAATCCACAGGTACCTTATAAACAATATAAGGAGGATCAGGATCAGGGAATAGTTGATGAGCTGAAATACGGTAATGTTCATTGCTTGAATAAAAGGCAAAAATAATAAATTTTGGCAGGTAGGTTATCTTAAAAAAGAAACCCCGCTCAGTGGCGGGGCTTCTCCGGAGATTAAAAATAGGATATTAAGAATTAGGGGTCGACTTTGATAAACATTGTTTGGGTATAAGGAAGCGTTGCATTTCCTGGAGGATTGTGATCGATAAAAATGATACAAGCCCAACCGCCTGATGGCACTTTGTAATTTCCTCCATATGTATTAGCGTCACTAACCATTTTAATTCCAATTGTTGTGATTGCAGGCACATTTCCTTCTGCTGATCCATTCCATGTAGGATCCTCCAAAATCCACATGGCCTGCTGCAAATCGCTCCAAGAATAGCCTGAATACCAATCCAAATGATTGATGATCCAATTCATCTTTTCCCATTTACTATAATCAGCCTGGGCCCAGGTCGGCAGTTTACTTTTGTATAATGAAGAATAAACATTCATTGTGTATGGAATCCAATTAATTGAAACTGTTCTATTCGCACAATATGAAGCATAGGTATCAGATTTGAAATCAAAATCATGAATACCACCGGTCACTCCCAAAGTAGCATCAACATTCCCACCTTTTAGCCCTGGAGCATAGGTTGGTGCAACCATCTGGTATGCACAAGTCTCTGGAAGATTCATCCAGGGAGGGATAACCAGGTCGCTACCTGACTGAACACAGTTCCCAAGAACAAAATCCACCACCCCATCCTGGCCTGCGCCAACAACAGGGACAATGGTTTCTGCGTCGTTTTTAGTCCAGGTATTAAATAGTACGTAGTCGTAACTTGCACCTACGCGTACCATGATATATAATTCAAACTTAAAAACATCGGTGACTCCTATGCGATCAGCATAAGTGACTTTCAACGGAGAATAGATTTTGGAAGCATCGTTGTTATCAAAAGTTCCTGTTAAAACGTTATCGCGGTAAACTTTTATCATGAAAATAGCAGGCAAGTCGAGCAATATGTTTCCCGCACCACCCAATACGGTGACATAAGGAGAGTTAGCTGCATATTCGCCATTATAATCTTTGACTTCTTTAATACAGAAATCACCAAAGAAGTTCTGTTCACGGATCACGGTCTGATCCAGGGTGAAGTACTCAAATCCGAAATCAGCATAATGTGCCTCATCGTAACACACCAATTCGATGCTCATTGTGTTTTTCTGGAAAGCCGTGATGGTCAAAGGCCTGGTCAGCCAACTGTTTGGGTTAATAAGAGGAGCATAGGTTGCTGTTGAATGAACACCCGCGGCGATTATTTTAGCAGGGGATCCAGTCGCGAGACCGTCATTCCACATAGCAAACTCCTGGACAGTGTATGCACCCGGAGCAAGTTTTATGGTATTGGTATAGGGGACGTCGCCGATGTAAAATACTTCAAGTCTGTAGTCAACAGCCGTTGTCTCACCGGTTTTTAACAGTTTTACCATCACATAATTACCGCTTTTGTTCGCACTGATGCAGGGGGTCTCTTTCAAACCACCGGGATTCTGACCAGCCTCAATGTTAAAGCTAAGTTCCGCAGCGCTCGCTTGGGGGGTGGTATCCTCAGTTTTGTTGCAGCTTGTAATAAATACTACGGCCATAAGTCCGAGAAGAATTAAGCTGATTTTCTTCATTGTTAAATTTGTTTTCATTTTCATTTGGGTTTTGGTAAGTACTTTTTGTTTTTCTGGTAAATAATTTCTTTTGAATTTCTGATTAAATATTCATTCAACAAATATATGATTATCAATAACATATAATCAAGTGGCAATAAGTAAATGTCGTTACTTTCCGGGTAACTGTAGCCGTTGATTTCGTATCTGTTGACTCCATTTAATTCGTGTTTTGAAATAAACCCATTGGGCCGAATTGTTATGTTAATATTATCATGCCAAAAACAGATGCATGACGGTTCCTTTTGTGTGAAATACCGATGCTATTCCGGTAGGGAATGGGGTTGAAATAAAATAAAAAATGAATTGGTTTTTTGGGTGCTCCTAATCCAAGACGCAACGCAGCGTAAAGCCGTTTGACCGAACGCCGTCATCATCAACCCAACTGCTACTGCTATTGAAGAACAAGAACTTTCCATTTGTAGCGTTCTTCTTTGTGCTGCTCCAATAAGAGCCCTCTGAGCCACGGTTTTGCAGTGAACCATAGTAGTTGTGCAAACTCCCTGCAGCGTGCAGTTTCAGTCCTGAATCAAAGGCATCGTTACAATTGCTCCAGTTTCCGCTTTCTTCCACATGCTGCCATTCTGTTTTCGTAGGAATGCGCCAGCCACCTCCAAGCAAAAGGGCACACGGGTCGTTGCCAGCCTGCCAGTCAATGTTTTCAGATATTGCATCTATCCAGACGGCATTGGGTGTTCTGGTCGTGCCATTGTGCTTGTACCCCTGTTTGCGGTTAAACTGCCAGTACCATCCGGCGGAGCCTTCGCTATTATCGTTTTTGGCATTGGCCTGATGGTCGGAGCCCAGGTTACTGGTAATCCAGCATTTTGAAGGTTCGCCGGGAATATTGGTAACGGTACCGTAGGTAACATTTTTAGAAACCGGCGACACATTTCCGGCTGTATGGCTGACCGTGATGGAGGAACCACATGTAAAAGAGGCCGGTGTTACAGGGCCGGAGTAAGCTTCCGCTTTAACCTCTGTGCCCTGAAGTGAGCCGGTAAGCGCAACGGGGATAACGGCAAACCGGATGTACTTATTCAAGTCGGCTGCCTGAAGTGTGTAAGTTAACCCTGTCGCATTTGCGATTTCTGTATCATGATTGCCGCTGGCATCATCGGCCCGGTACCATTTAATAACAGATGTTCCCTGCATATCCCCCTCTGCATCATAGAAGACGTAGGAACCGGTAAGTATCTGACCTGACTGGGTATTTCCGCTCTGTTGCACATTATTGGCAACAGGCGCTTCATTACCCGATCCTGCATACGGGATGATCAGATCGGCATCAGGCACACAATTTCCAAGGACAAAATCCACGACTCCATCCGTGCCGGAGCTGATTTTTTCGCCATCCTTGAAACTCCAGGTATGGAAAAGTTCATACTGAAATCCGGCATCGCTTTTAACCAGAACGGATAACTCAAATTTAAAATTATCGGTTTTGCCCAACCGATCGGCATATTGCACCTTCAACGGTTGAGATATTTCAGTAACCGAATAATTATCAAAGATACCCATTGAAGTATCATTGCGAAGCACCTCAATCTGATACAGGGCAGGCAAATCAAGAAGGAGGTTTGCATTCCCCCCCAACATCTCCGAATAGGGCGAATTATAATAATCACCCATATTCCGGATACAGAGATCTCCAAAAAAGTTCTGCTCCCGCACAACCGTCTGATCCAGTCTGAAATATTCGAATCCAAAACTTTCAAAATCAGCTTCGTTGTAACATACCAACTCAACCTCAAGCATGTTTTTCTTAAACGGACTGATGGTAAATTCTTTTGCCAGCCAAGATGTTACCAGATTCGCAAAGGGCGCTCCCTCGTGAACAGCTGCAGCAATTATCGGGTCATCGATGAGGTTATCGGGTGTTTTGTTGTCATTTTTCATGACAAATTCCTTGATGGAATAGGTGCCCGGGGACAATTTAATTGAATTGGAATAGGGCTGACCACTGATGTAAAACACATCAATGGCAATCGTTGAACTTGTTACATCCCCCTCTTTCATCAGGGTGACCTCTACATAACTTGCTGTCTTGTTTTCATTGATGCAGTTGGCAGCATCCTTCAAACTTCCGGGAGCCTTTCCGGCCTGAATATTGAAGCTGAGATCATACATGGTTGGGTCGGGCGCGACATCAGCAATCTTGTTGCACCCTGAAATTGGATACAATAAACTTAAAACAAAGAGACAAAAACATATCTTCCTCATAATGATCATTTTATGAACGGATATGTTGTTTAACTGCTTCATTTTTCTTTATACTAACCTGTTTTTTCACGATTGCAAAACCAGGATCAAATCAAGGTTGATAAATATTGGAGTTGTTTCTGTACCCAGGAAGGTTTTTATACCAATCAGGGAATGACATGCCTCCGCTGGCAGCCCAATCAATAAAATGGTTATATGTATGGAGGATTTCCACCCTTTCCTTGGGATAGGCAAAACTTTCGTAAATATTTATGGCCCAGGGAAGGTTATTTGCTGTTTTATAATATTTCCCGGTATTCGGGTTGCTGTTGTCATCAACCTGGCCGAAATAGCCAGTATTCGCAAGGCTTGTCGGCGGATAATCAGGAAGGTGAACTTCGAGTCCACGGGTTTTATCTACCATAATAAATGGGTTGAAGCTGCCGATGTTGATCTGTTGCATAGTATAAACCGGAGATGAAAATGCCATATGCACCGTTATCATAACCGGTGTAACATAGGGCGCTCCGGGTGTGGTATTGACCCCGATTCCCTGCCCCGGGTGGGGCATCAGGTTATAGGCATCATCAAAAACAATGATAGTGGGCTTGGCTTGTCCGTGCTCAAGTCCGTTTGCATCCAGTTGAACATATTGTTCGCGGAGATCATAGCCGGTTACGGTCACCGATGCCGGATTAACATTGCTATTGGGTAACTGAAAACCAAACCCATTGTGAAATCCTGCCCCAAAAGCCTTGATGGTGAATGAACCAAAAATTTCCACCACCTTATTCGCATTGTTGGTCACCGTTTTAAACCTGTAATCACAAACCAGGTCATTAAAATCATAATCTCCCTTCGCAGGCCAGAGATCTTCATAGGCCAGGGTGCCATTCCCGTTCGCCGGGAAATAATTGTCGAAGCACCGGGTCGGATCGCTGGGATAGTCATCCACATCATCGGTACATCCGTCACCATCAGTGTCATTACCAGGTGGCGTGATGATCACGGTGATTATGGCTATATCACATAAAAGATTAACGTCGCATACTTCGTAATGAATGGTGGCGGTTCCTGTATAATTCAAAGCGGGTGTAAAGGTTACAACACCTGCATTGTTCTCTGTAAAAACCCCGACCGAAGCAAGAGGAGCAGTTCCTGAAACAAAGGTCACCGATGAAGGCACAAGCGCCGCGGAACCAGGAATATCATTGGTAAGAATGTTGATATCGACAGGAAAGTTTCTGGGTGTGGTTGCCTGGTCATCAACAGCCGTTGGCCCCACAATGACCGGACCACAGCCGGTATGGTTGCAATTCATGACGGTGATAAAATCAGCGATGGAGAAACTTGCAATATAGTCAGCGTTTCCGGCTTTTGCCAAAACCTGCTGGTCCTGCAATGAGGTAAGCGTGTATGTAATGGCAAAGGTCCCTGCCTGACCATCCCCAATTCCTTGAATGCCATCAACTTTGAAGCCATCAAACGGATCTCCTCCCAGATTAGGGCCATAGCTAATATTCGAATAGGTCATGCTTCCTGAAATTACCTGAACACTGATGTTGGAATAGGTACCTGCGTCAGCTTCCACCGACAGGTGGGAAAGCGCTTTGCATGTTGGTCCGTCACATCCGTTATGATACACCCACAATACAATTGTGTAGGTATTGTTGTTGTTGCAAACGACTGAATGAATGGAGGTGGAATATCCTATTCCGTTAGGTTTATTGATATCGCATATAACCGCTTTGGCAAGAACCGGTAGCATGAACAGCATGATGAGGATCAGAGATCCGATTTTGCGTGTTTTATATGAACGAATCTTTTTCATATGGTTGGCATTTAAAAGGAATAGGTGATGTTTTTATTGACAATCTTAACCGGAACTGAATTTCCGTTAAAAACAAGGGTCAGCTCCTTCTCGTAGGTTGGCAGGGTAAGTACAGAGTTGTAGGGCTCGCCCGGGATAAGAAGCGCCTTTTGATAGACAACGTCAGCAGATGATTTGATTACCACCGTCGCCGTTGTACCTGCTGTAAGGTTCAATTCCACATCCTGGGTTGTCTTCCAGTTAAAATCGTTGGCCACACTTAACTGATCCATGGTCGTTATACCCTTATCTTCATTCTGGGGTTTCATTGCTTCGATGTCTTTTTGGCAACTTGAAAACAGGAACACCGATAGGCCGGCGATCATTGCGATTTGAATTATACGTGTTTTCATGGCCTGGGTATATTGGTTTTTTTGTACTGCTTTTTTCCTTCAGGAACCCAGAAATTTGAATGGGATTCCGGAAATTCAATTCACAAAATTATGATCGACAGTATCTTATAAAAAGGACCAATAAGCAAGTGTCACTTTCTTGCGGGTAAACGTGGCCATGTATTTAGTATATGTGACCCGGTTCATTTCGATTTTTCCGGAATCTTGTGTTGTAAAATGGCCTATATCTGGCTCCAATATTTCAGTAACTGTATTAGCTGATCGGAGATTTATTGTTCATATGTTTTGTATTTTCATCCCGTAGATTATCCCTGAAACAGGTATTTTTGCTCCGAAAAATTTGATATGTCCGGAAACATCCTCAACGAACTCAATGAAGCCCAGCGCGAAGCCGTAAAAGCCACGGAGGGGCCGGTTATGGTGATTGCCGGCGCGGGATCGGGCAAGACCAGGGCACTCACCTACCGGGTAGCCTACCTTGTTGAAAAAGGGATAGACCCGTTTCATATCCTGGCCCTGACCTTCACCAACAAGGCCGCCCGGGAGATGAAAGAACGCATTATCCATCTGGTTGGCCCGGATGCCCGGAATGTGTGGATGGGTACGTTTCACTCGGTTTTTGCGAGGGTATTGCGCATTGAGGGGCACCTGCTTGGCTATCCGTCCAACTATACGATTTATGATACGGATGATACCAAGCGGGTCATCAAAAACCTGATCAAGGAAAACAACCTTGACGACAAGGTATATCAGCCCGGATATGTCCTTCACCGGATATCCTCAGCAAAAACGAGCCTGCTTTCAGCGCAGGATTACAATGACAGTGCGGAGTTAAAAGAATATGATGTTTCGGCGGGGAAACCGCAGACAGGGTTGTTGTATACACAGTACCAGGGCCGGCTCCGGCGCGCTTCAGCCATGGATTTTGACGACCTGCTGTTCAACATGAATGTGCTCCTGCGCGATTTCCCGGATGTGTTGTACAAGTACCAGCAGAAGTTCCAGTACATTCTGGTGGATGAATACCAGGATACCAATTATGCACAATACCTCATCATTAAAAAACTGGCCGCCAACAACGAAAATATCTGCGTGGTTGGGGATGATGCACAGAGCATTTATGCCTTCAGGGGCGCCAACATCCAGAATATCCTGAATTTCAAAAGTGATTATCCCGACCATAAGGTCTTCAAACTGGAACAGAACTATCGTTCTACCAAGACAATAGTCAACGCAGCTAACAAGATTATTGAGCACAACAAAAACCAGATTTTCAAGGAGGTGTGGACCGAAAACGAAGAGGGATCGCGCATTCAGCTGATCAAAGCCTCCACCGACAATGAAGAGGCAAACCTGGTGGCTCAGTCAATATTTGGGAACAAGATGAACCACCAGCTGCAAAATGCGGCCTTTGCCATTCTTTACAGGACCAATGCCCAATCGCGCGCCCATGAAGAGGCTTTACGAAGGCTTAACATTCCATGCCGGATTTATGGAGGATTATCCTTCTATCAGCGCAAGGAAATCAAGGATCTGCTTGCCTATTTTCGCCTTACCATCAACCATCGTGACGAAGATGCATTGCTCAGGGTCATTAATTTTCCTGCCCGCGGCATTGGGAAGACGACCCTTGAAAAGCTGATCGTCACCGCGGATGAACATAAAAAAAGCATCTTTGAACTCATTGAAAATCCTGCCGCACATAACTTAAGGTTACCTGAAGCAACTTCACAGAAAGTTTACGGATTCGTAACCATGATAAAAAGTTTCGGTGCATTGCTTCATTCAAAAAATGCCTATGAACTGGCAAAGCATGTGGCAGGCTCTTCGGGGTTAATGAAAGAGTTGTATGATGACAAAACCCCCGAAGGCGTGAGTCGCTTTGAAAACCTCGAAGAGTTGCTCAACGCCATCAAGGAATTTTCGGAATCACCCCGTACCAACATAGAAACCGGCGAAATCGAACCCAACGTAGTTCGCACACTGGATGAATTCATGCAGGATGTTGCGCTGATCACGGATGCAGACAAGGGAAATCCCGATGATGTGGACCGTGTGACCCTGATGACGGTGCATTCGGCCAAAGGGCTTGAATTTCCTTATGTATATGTAGTAGGAATGGAAGAGAACCTTTTTCCATCCATTCAATCTCTGAACTCAAGAAGTGACCTGGAGGAGGAACGCCGCCTTTTTTATGTGGCCGTCACACGCGCAGAGCAGAAACTCACCATTTCATTTGCCGAAAACCGCTATAAATGGGGAACACCCACCATGTGCGAACCGAGTCGTTTCATCAGTGAAATCCCGGAAGCATTGATTGATTTCCCGAGGAAGAACACACCCGTAAAAACCAGTTTCTCCGGAACCGCGAATTGGTCGGCAAACCTGGCGGGAGTAAGCCTTCCCCCCAAAAAAACAACCCTGTCAAAGAACTTCCAGAAAGTCACACACCCTGTCACCCCTCCCACTGATTGCAATCCTGAAGGTGCACCTTCTGAAGTGGAAGATATCCACACAGGAATGGAGGTGATCCATGAACGTTTCGGGAAAGGGAAGGTCGTGAACCTCGAAGGGGTAGGGCCAAATAAAAAAGCAACTGTATTCTTTCCTCAAATAGGTCAGAAACAATTGCTTTTAAGATTTGCCAAGCTTCGGATTGTCAATTGATTACTTCAGCTCCACGTCACTCGTAAGTACCCCCGTCAGTTTGTTTTGTTTATCATACAGCGGGATCGAATAGGTTACCATGACTACACCGCCTCCCCCGTCATCGTAATAGGGATTGCTCCAGCAAGATTTTTTCTGATCCACCGGAACGGCATACCATTCTGATACGGTATAATCATAGGTTTCCGGGAGGTCAACCTGTTTAAAATCAGATCCATACCTGTAAATATAGGGGGCGGCCCCACGCATTTGACCATTGGCTTCCGACGGAACAAATGCCAGTGTGGAACCATAGACCAACGGATTTTCTTTAAGAAATTTTGTAAGGAGCGGAGGCATATCCGCCGGCTTTAACGCTTTGCCCCTGAGCTCCTTGGCAAAGTCCTCCAGGGCATACTCAACGGTAGCCCGTTTGCAGGCATCAGGCAGGTTCATCCATGATTCATGGTAATGTATCACCTTCCATCCGGAGGGCTCCCGCTGCCATAGCCAGGTTTCGACAAGGTACATTTCGTTGACCTCCTCCTCCTTTGAGATCAATTTGCATTTAATGACTCCGATCCAGGCTGCAGCATCCTTTGAAAAGACCAACGTCCTGGAGGAAAGCCTTTCCATTTGCTGACTCTTGATTTTGCTGTATTGATTTCGGAACACGGAGGTGATCTCCCGTGCTGAATAGGCCATTCCTCCGGCCATAAAAACGGCTGAACTGTCATCGCTCAGCCACTGAAAGGTCGAATCAACGCTGGCCTTCTCGGCTGAACGCGTTACCTGGTGCATCAGCTGGTTAATGGTGTCGGCAACAGCCAGCTTTTGCTGCTCACCAAACTCCCTGCTGTTGCAGCTTGTCAGTATAGCTGCGCCAAACAGGATGATCAGCGCACCACCAAAAATATTCTTTTTCATCATGATGATTTTAAATTAACAAGCCACTTTGACTGATAAAATTAATAAAAATACCAATCCAACCCCAATACTTCTTTCAATTCATTGTATCTTTGCAAAAAATTATACGTGAACGAACAAATGGAGTACAACACCACCCGCGAGATGATGTTGATACCGGAGTATGGCCGGAATGTACAACATATGATACAGTATATCTGTACGATTGAAGACCGTGAAAAGAGGTCCACGGCTGCTAAATTTATTGTGAGTGTTATGGCGCAGCTGAACCCGGCCGTGAAAGAATCGGGCGACTTCAAGCACAAACTTTGGGATCACATGTTCATCATTTCTGATTTCAAGCTGGATGTGGATGGACCCTACCCACCGCCTCCCCCGCTTTCGCTCAGCACAAAACCGGAACATCTGTCTTACCATGACAAGGAGATTGAATTCAAGCATTATGGCAAAAACATTGCGCTGATGATTGAAAAGGCCACCGAATATGAAGAGGGAGCTGAAAAGGATGCCTTGGTTCATGCGATCGCGAACCACATGAAAAAATCCTATCTGAACTGGAATCGTGAATCGGTCAACGATGAACTGATTGAAAAGCACCTGAATGTGCTTTCAAAAGATCAGCTCAAGTTAAACCAGGATTTCAGGTTTGCACATACCAACGATATTCTTGCACAAAACCAGAAACGGAAACCATTCCGCCAGGGGCCGGACAGAAATTTCAATAAGCAGCAAGCCTTTCCGAAGCCGAATTTCAACAATCAGCGCGGGCGCAACAAACCTCAATGAGTTCCTTTGAGATCATCGGAGGCAACAAGCTACATGGGGAAATCACTCCTCAGGGTGCCAAAAATGAAGCACTTCAAGTCATATGTGCGTGTCTGCTTACACCGGAGAAGGTCACCCTACACAACGTTCCCGATATACGCGATGTAAATAAACTCATCGAGTTGTTACAAGCCATAGGCGTTGGCGTTGAAAAAACAGCTAAATCTTCCTTTACCTTCGAGGCCCGGGAGATCAATTTCGAATATCTTCTGACCAAAGAATTCCGCGACAAGGTCGCCAGCCTCCGTGGATCCATCATGATCCTGGGGCCCATGCTTGCCCGGTTCGGGAAGGGATTTGTTTATATCCCCGGTGGCGATAAGATAGGACGCCGCAGACTGGATACCCATTTTCTCGGGCTTCAAAAACTCGGCGCCGATTTTGAATACAAACAGGATGAGCAGCTTTTCAGCGTGGTCGCTCCTGAACTCAAAGGAGCCTACATGCTGCTCGACGAAGCCTCTGTTACGGGCACTGCGAATATCCTTATGGCTGCGGTAATGGCCAAAGGGACCACCACGATTTTCAATGCAGCGTGTGAGCCCTATCTTTCACAGCTTTGCTCGATGCTGGTTTCGATGGGTGCGCACATACAAGGGATCGGATCAAACCTGCTCACTATCAACGGCGTGGAAAAACTTCACGGATGCGCGCATACCTTGTTGTCGGACATGATTGAAGTTGGAAGCTTTATTGGGCTTGCAGCCATGACCGGATCGGAGATCACCATTAAAAATGTCAACTATCATCAGCTTGGACTGATCCCTGAAGTGTTTAAGCGGATGGGCATTAAAATTGAAAGGCGAAACGATGACATTTATATTCCGGCGCAGGAGCATTACGAGGTAGAAACCTTCATGGACGGTTCCATCATGACCGTTGCGGATGCACCATGGCCGGGCTTTACACCCGATCTGATCAGCATCGTCCTCGTCATTGCCACCCAGGCGAAAGGGAGTGTGCTCATCCATCAGAAAATGTTTGAAAGCAGACTATTTTTTGTAGATAAACTCATCGACATGGGGGCCAAGATCATACTTTGTGACCCTCACAGGGCGACAGTGATCGGACTCGACCACCAGTATCCGCTGAGGGGTATCCGCATGTCATCACCTGATATACGCGCTGGCGTTGCCCTGCTCATCTCGGCGCTGTCAGCTGAAGGTAAAAGCATTATCGACAACATCGAGCAGATTGACCGCGGTTATCAGGAGATAGATATCCGGCTGCAAAAACTGGGTGCATCCATTCACCGGATATCCGGCTGACAAATTGTCGTACAAAATCAACTGGCAGGTTTTTTGATAACATAAACCCGAATAAATTTCGAATTGGATTTTTTATGATTGGAAAAAGAAAAAAAGAGGAGCAAAAGACGATGGACGATCTTGATTTAGAAGCCATTGCTCACGAGAATGCCGCAGATCAGCCTGATCAGGAAAACGGACAGTCCAAATCGAACAAAGATATTCATGCTGAAGCAGCCAAAGCCCAAGAGGTGAATGATCAGGTTTCAGAACTGAATGATAAATACCTCAGGTTATATTCTGAGTTCGACAACTACCGTAAACGTACGCTGAAGGAAAAGATTGATCTCAATAAATATGCTTCGGCAGACATCATTACCAAACTTTTACCTGTTCTGGATGATTTTGAACGGGCCATCAGGGCCTTTGATGAAACCTCGAATGCAGGCCAGTCTCTGAAGGAGGGCGTCGTGCTCATCTTTAACAAATTCCTCTCCATTCTCAATCAGCAGGGTCTTGAACAGATGCGTACAGCAGGAGAGAAGTTTGATACCGATTTCCACGAGGCCATCACCAACATACCGGCGGCGACTCCGGCTCAAAAGGGAAAGATTGTTGATGAGGTTGAAAAGGGTTACATGCTGAACGGCAAGGTGATCAGGTATGCAAAAGTAGTGGTAGGAAGTTAAAGCTAATTTATGTCAAAAAGAGATTTCTACGAAATCCTGGAGGTACAAAAAGATGCATCGCCTGAGGAGTTAAAAAAAGCCTACCGTAAACAGGCTATAAAATTCCATCCGGACAAAAACCCGGGGAATAAAGAGTCTGAAGAAAAATTCAAGGAGGCTGCCGAGGCCTATGAGGTACTCAGCGATCAGAATAAGCGGCAGCGATATGACCAGTATGGCCATGCCGGCCTGGGCAACGGCGGGGGTTACTCCGGATTTGGCGGCGGTGGCATGAGCATGGAGGATATTTTCAGCCACTTTGGTGATATTTTCGGTGGCGGTGGTGGTGGCGGTGATCCGTTCAGTTCATTTTTTGGAGGAGGAGGACGCCGGGGAAAGTCAGTCAATCGCGGTTCCAACCTTCGGGTCAAGGTAAAACTGACGCTGGAAGAGATTGCCAGCGGCGTTGAGAAGAAAATCAAGGTAAACAAATATATCTCCTGTGATACATGCAAGGGTTCCGGTGCAAAGGGCGGAAGCTCCTTTTCCACCTGCTCAACATGCCGGGGTTCAGGACATGTATCGCGCGTTACCTCCACCTTCCTGGGCCAGATGCAGACGACCGCCACCTGCCCTAACTGTGGAGGAGAGGGAAAGATTATCACCGACAAATGCACGGATTGTGCCGGAAATGGCGTTATTAAAGGAGAAGAGGTTATCACCATGCGGATTCCTTCGGGGGTGTCGGAAGGGATGCAGCTTTCGATGGGTGGAAAAGGCAATGCGGCTGCCCGCGGAGGCGTGGCCGGAGACCTTCTCATCCAGATTGAGGAGATCAGGCATGAATTATTCGAGCGCGATGGGAATAACCTGATGTATGAACATTTCATCTCATTTTCAGAAGCAGTTTTGGGGAGCAGTGCAGAAATTCCCACCATCGAGGGAAAGGTGAAGATCAAGATTGAACCTGGAACACAAAGCGGCAAGGTGTTGCGTTTGCGTGGAAAAGGATTGACCAGTATCAATGGATATGAAGGAAAGGGCGACCTTATGATCAGCATCATCATCTGGACCCCAAAATCAGTTTCGAAAGAGGAAAAGTCCATGCTGGAAAAGCTTGGGAAATCTGAAAATTTCAGGCCGGCACCTGGAATGCATGATAAAACTATTTTCTCCAGAATGAAGGATTTATTTGAACAATAACCACCTGTTTCATGGATCTTTTTTCAGCACAGCTTATTTCCAAGCAATATGCGAACCACAAAGCCCTGGACAAGGTAAGCATCAATGTTCCGGAAGCCAGTATTTTCGGGCTATTGGGCCCAAACGGCGCCGGTAAAACTACCCTGATCAGGATTATCAACCAGATCATCGCCCCGGACGAGGGTGAAATGATATTCATGGGGCGCAAGCTGGAACCAAACGATATCGCTTTTATTGGTTATTTGCCCGAGGAACGCGGATTATATAAGAAAATGACCGTCGGGGAACAAGCCATGTACCTGGCTCAGCTTAAAGGGCTAAGCCGCCATGAGGCGCATAAAAGGCTCAAATTCTGGTTTGATAAATTCGAGATCAATGGCTGGTGGAACCGCAAAGTGGAAGAACTCTCCAAAGGGATGCAGCAGAAGGTGCAGTTTCTGGTAACCATCATCCATGACCCGAAACTACTGATTTTCGATGAGCCCTTCAGCGGGTTTGACCCCATCAATGCCAACCTCCTCAAGGAGGAGATCCTGGCCCAGAAAGACAAAGGCGCCACCATCATCTTTTCCACACACAACATGGCTTCTGTTGAAGAGCTATGCGATGATATTGCGCTCATTGACCGTTCGAAGGTGATTTTAGACGGAGCGATGCGCAAGATTAAAAAAACGTACAAAACGAATACATTCGAAATAAGTTTTGACTCCTGGGAGGGTCCGCTTCAGGGTATCCTGCCGGAGACGTTCCAGATTCTTGATGAAAAACGTGATGCTGATCTTCGCCATGCCCAAATCAGGCTCCCGGCCGGGGCAACCCCCAACGACCTCATTCGTTCCCTGCTGACTTCCGTCACGATTCATGCCATCAACGAGCTGATTCCAAACATGAATGATATCTTTATCCAGGCTGTTACGCAGCAAACCATCCAACCTGTAATGCAAATCTGACATGCGAAAGATCTTCCTCATCATCCAGCGGGAATACCTCACCAGGGTCAGAAAACGCTCCTTCATCGTCATGACCATCCTCGGCCCCTTGCTCATGGCCGCTACCATCATCGTACCCATTTACCTGGCCACGAGCTCCAACGAAACCAAGAAAGTGGCCGTGCTTGATGAGACTGGAATCTTCGTTGAAAAGTTCAAGGATTCCGATGAAATCAAGTTCCATGGTATTACATCCGATATAAGGAGCGCCAAATCCGGTTTTTCGAAAAGCGGGGATCATGCGTTGCTGTATATACCGAAAACTGAGGTCTCCCTTCCTGTCAATGCGATTATTTATTCCGAAAAGAGCGTAAGTATCAATGTCACATCCTACATCAGGAATGTGATGAGCAAGCAAATTGAAGAGCTTAAGCTTGGAGCCAGGCTTCGTGAATTGCAGACAGACAACAAAACACCTGTTTCCGTTGATGACCTGATGCGTTCGATAAAAACATCGGTGGATATCAATACGTTGAAAATAGAGGAAGATGGCACAGAATCAAAAAGTTACACGGAGATCAACATGGTGCTGGGCATGTTTGCCGGCATCCTCATCTATTTCTTTATTTTCATGTTCGGCTCGCAGGTCATGCGCGGGGTGATTGAAGAAAAAACCAGCAGGATTGTTGAGGTGATCATCTCTTCGGTCAGACCATTTCAACTGATGATGGGAAAAATCATCGGTGTCGGACTTGTTGGCCTGACCCAGTTTCTACTTTGGGTGGTGCTTACCTTTGCCATCGTTACGGCAGTTACCGCGACCATGACCTCCGGGGATATTAAAAAATCGGCTGCTGAACAGATGATGATTCAGAAACATGGCATGACCCCCGATATCTCGCAGGCTGCCCCTGCTGCAAATGAATCTGCCAACCCCATGGGCGGCATAATGGAGGCCATCGGCTCTGTTAATTTCCCGGTCATGATCGGGGCATTCCTTTTTTTCTTCGTAGTGGGATACCTGATGTATGCAGCGCTTTTCGCCGCCATAGGTGGAGCTGTTGACAGTGAAGCTGATACCCAGCAATTCATGCTGCCCATTACCCTCCCTCTTATCCTTTCCATCGTCATGGCCCAGTATATCATCAGGGATCCCGACGGACCAGTCTCCTTCTGGTTTTCCATCTTCCCGCTTACCTCACCCGTAGTCATGATGATCCGTATTCCGTTCGGCGTTCCTTATTTGGAGGTTATTCTATCCATGGTCCTTCTTCTCCTGGGTTTTCTGGGCACCACCTGGCTGGCTGGAAAAATATATCGTACCGGCATTTTAATGTACGGCAAGAAGGTAAGTTATAAGGAACTCTGGAAATGGATCAGGTATAAGAACTGATCTATTTATCAAGCATCTTTGTCCACTCGTACTTTTTACGCTTTTTCCATGCGTTTTGATGGTAAACATAACTGACGATGAGCGGCAGAACGCTGGTTGCCTCGGCATAGACCATCTTTTCATATACGGTATCGACTTTGCCCCAGCTTGCAGCCTCTTTGAGGGTTGAACTTGAACAGGCGCCGTCGCGTGAATCGGCCACCGTAATCTGAATGGCATATTTGTGCATGGGAACTTCCTTTCCGAGAACTTCGGCACAAATCACCGTATCCTGGACGAAATTTTTCGGCACCCCTCCCCCAATCATAAACAATCCGGACGTTTTGGCTGCCATCTTGATTTTTGTAAGCTCAAGGAAATCCTTCACAGAATCAATGGAAACATGCTTTTTGGGATTATCCCACTGGTGCTTCACAAGCCCGAATCCTGCGCTGCTGTCGCTGAATGCAGGACAAAAGATAGGGACATTGTGTTCGTAGCATGCCTGCACGAGAGAATCTTTCTTCTTTGAATTATTTACCAGCCATTTTCCCATCTCCCTGATAAATTCCCGTGAAGAATATGGGCGGGGCTCAAGCGAATTGGCAATCTTGTTGATGGTCATATCGCAATTCTGGAGCTCCTGCTCATCGATATAGGTATCATAAATCCGATCGATGTAATTGGCCCGGAGTTCTTTATCATCGGCATAGGGCGTTCCTTTGTAATGCTTGAAACCCAATGCCTCAAAAAAGTCCATATCCACAATGGAGGCCCCTGTGGCAACAATGGCATCAATCATATTGCTTTTAACCATGTCGACATACACCTGCATGCATCCGCCGGCGCTGGTACTGCCTGCAAGCGTGAGGAATATGGTACAGCCTTTATCTTTGACCATCATATTCAGGATATCTGCTGCGGATGCAGTATCCCTTGACGTAAAACTCATGTCGCGCATGGCGTCAATGATCTTGGTTGAATTGATTGACTTGATGTCAATATGTTTAACCTGTTCTTTCAGGATGGATTTTTTGCTCTTTTTCATTGCTGTTTTTTTTTTCAAAAATAATGATTCATTGCCGGATACCGAAAAATTAATTTAGTAACCTAAAATTTTCAGCATCGATTTAAAGCTCTGCTCCTTCGACCAGAGTTTGGTTGTCACCTCTTCAGTCTCCTCATCAATGTCGATCAAAACATGTTTCGGAGCAGGGATAAGGCAATGCTGAATGCCGCCATATCCGCCGATCGCCTCCTGGTAAGCGCCTGTATGGAACATCCCGATATACTGGGGCTCATTCTGATTAAATTTCGGGAGGTAAACGGCATTGCTATGCTCCTCCGCATTGTAAAAATCTTCGCTATCGCAGGTCAGGCCGCCAAGAAACACGCGTTCGTATTCACCATCCCAATTATTAATGGCAAGCAAAATGAATTTCTGGTTAATGGCCCACGTATCGGGAAGGGTGTTCATAAATGAACTGTCGATCATGTTCCAGATTTCACGGTCGTTCTGTCTTTTCTGGTCAATTATCGAGTATAAAACAGCGCCGCTTTCGCCCACAGTAAATGATCCGAATTCAGTAAAGATATCCGGATCAGGCACTTCATTGCGTTCGCATATGCTTTGAATCTGTGCAATGATCTCTTCTGCCATATATTCATAATCGTATACGAAATCGAGTGAGTTCTTAATTGGCAATCCGCCTCCGATGTTCAGGGCAGTCAGTTCGGGACATATTTTTTTCAAATCACAATAGACCTGGACGCTCTTAGTCAATTCATTCCAGTAATAGGCCTTGTCCTTCATTCCGGTATTGATAAAGAAGTGTAGCATCTTCAGTTCAAACTTCGGGTTGTCTTTGATTTTTTCGAGAAAGTAGGGAACAATGTCATTGTAACGTATCCCAAGCCGGGATGTATAAAAGTCGAACTTTGGCTCCTCTTCCGATGCAATCCGGATACCCAGTTTCACTTTATGCTGGATCTCCTGCTCGATTTTTTCCAGTTCAAAAATATTATCCAGTACAGGGATCACATTGGTATATCCATTATTCACAAGGCTTACGATATTTTCAATATACATCGGCCGTTTGAATCCATTGCAGATGATGAACCTGTCTTTGCTAAACAGTCCCAGCTCATTGAGGGATTCAATGATATTGATATCAAATGCAGAGGATGTTTCAAGGTGTACTTCATTCTTAAGCACCTCCTCCAGCACAAAACTGAAGTGGGAGCTTTTGGTGCAGTAACAGTAATGATAATCGCCCTTGTAGTCGACCTTGGCCATGGCCACATTGAACAATCGCTTTGCCCGCTGTATCTGCGAACTGATCTTGGGCAAATAACTTATCTTGAGGGGAGTTCCATACTGTTTAATGATGTCCATTAACGGAACTTTGTGAAAATAAAGTTCATTGTCAACCACTTCAAATTCCTGCTGGGGAAAGTCAAAGGTTTGTTCGATCAGATCAATATATTTATTTTTCATCAGGAATAAAATTAATGTAAATCACCCGGATTAATTAAAAACAACCAATCCAAATCACCTGGATTCAATTTGGGGGCGCAAAGTTAATTCAATAGATTCACAAAATCAAAGCATGGAGAAAAAAATATCAATATCCGGGACAGTTTGTAATTTTGGAAAAAATATGGGAGAAATAATATCTTTTGATGATTTGTTGATGCTTGAAATGTCGAGGAGGAATACTGATCTGGTGGCTGATCTTATTTTCCAAAAGCCGGCATTGGTTGAGGCGCTATTTCTTGTATTTCTGCGAAACGAAGAGCCCGTCAGCCGCAGGGCTGCATGGGTTTTGGATATTGTGACGGAAAAACGCCCCGAATTGATCGGATCGCATCCAGATCAGATCATCGCGATGCTGCCCGTTTTCACGCATGATGGCTTAAAACGCCATTCGCTTCACATGCTTGCACGATCTCCGCTCCCATCCGGGGACAAGCTGGGAGCGCTGATTTCGATCTGTTTCGATTGGCTTGTTTCACCCAAGGAGGCCGTGGCGGCAAAAGTTTACTGTATGGAACTACTCTATCGCATTTCGCAATTTGAACCTGATCTGAAAAAGGAGCTGGCCGATTCGATCGAATGGCGCATGCATGAAGAGACAGCCGGATTTAAGAGCAAGGGCCAAAAAATGTTGAAAAGACTCTATCAGGAAATGGCGCGTCCAGAGTTCTAGTCGCGCGTCCCGCTTACCGCGTCACGATCACTCCCCAGTCAAATTTACCACCTGCCCCCGATGATAAAAAAAATAAATACCTTTGAAAAAAAATCCGCTTTATGAAAATATGCAGAATAACGGGTATGATAATGATCCTCCTGTGTGCGGGGATTCCCTCTTTTTCACAAATCCAGTTTCAGAACAACCACCGCGAAACGGTTTATGTTGCTTTTGCAAGGTATATTCACAAGGACAGCACAGGTTTTTGGGTAACAAAGGGATGGACAACGGTGACCCCGGGCAGCACAGTAAAAGCGATGGATGCCGTGAGTCCGAACGACAGCATTGGCTATTTTGCGATTACACGAATATCCGAAACACCCTATCCGGGAACAAGGAACCTATTGGTGCGCCCCAATGATCCATTTCAGATCAAGAATGCTGACAATGAATCTGTTCTGGAGAATCATCCTGAGTATGAATGGCGCCAATTCCGTGTCATGCGTTTACAGCCCGGAAAAACCAGCGGAATCATCTCCTTCAGCAAATAGCACGCTGAATAAATCCATGTTTCATAAGCATATTCAACTTCATGAATTATTCTATTGGTTTTTTCCAAGGAATATTATAATTTTGCACCCTCAAAAAAAAGGCTAAAAAACACAATCCATTTAAAAATAAATCTCATGCAACACAAAGGCGTTGTTAAATTTTTCGCGATCATCTTCACTTTGGTCTGTTTATTCCAACTGTCATTCACCTTTATCAGCTATTATTACTCAGGTAAAGCAGACGACTACGCCAATTCAGCACAGGTGACCGCATTTGCCAAACAGAAAGCACAGGGGGATCCCATTAAAGAAGAATATTATTATGACTCTGTTTCCAAATCCCGCCTGGAATATTTCAACGATTCCATGGCCAATGTGGGCGTTTATAACATTCTTGTTAAAAAATACACCCTGAAGGAGGTCCGGGAACGGGAAATCAACCTGGGTCTCGACCTGAAGGGCGGGATGAACGTGACCATGTCAGTTTCGGTACCGGATGTGATTCGTGCGCTATCAGGCTATAACCAGGATCCCACCTTTCTCAAGGCCCTCCAAAAAGCCACCGAAATGGAGAAAACCAGTACCAGCGATTTCGTCGATCTCTTTGCCGAATCATTCAAGGAGGTTGATCCAAATGCCAAACTGGCTGCCATATTCAACACCGTTGAGCTGAAAGATAAAATCAATTACAACTCATCCAATGCTGACGTAATTAAAGTTATTCGTGAGGAGAGCAATGCGGCCATCGACCGCACCTATGAGATCCTGAAATCCCGTATTGACCGTTTTGGCGTAGTTCAGCCAAACATTCAGAGGTTGCAGACTGCCGGTCGTATCCTGATCGAACTTCCCGGCATCAAAGATCCGGAACGTGTTCGTAAACTCCTGCAAGGCACCGCCCAACTTGAATTCTGGGAAACCTACCAATTCCCTGTGCTTCAGCCATACTTCGCCGAAGCCAACAAAAAACTGACCTCCATTCTCGCTGCAGACCAGGATTCAGTGCCATCTGACAGTACCCTGAAAGCAGATACAGCCGCCGCCGCGAAGGCAATCGCCTCCAAACAGACCCTTGCTGAAAAGAAAGAGCCTGCAAAAACAGAGGCTGTTAAAAAGGCTGATACGGCCAAATCTGATACATCCAAAGGAAATGCACTTTTAAAACAATTGGGCAAGGATACCTCAAAAACTGCCACCATGGCCAAGCAGAAGGAGTCCTTTGAAGAATATTCAAAACAAAATCCATTGTTTGCCTACCTGAACCCGGCCATTTACCAGGATAAAAACGGCCAGTATGTTGCGGGTCAAACCGCCATGGTTGGACGTGCGTTCATCAAAGACACCGCCCGTGTAAACAGCATGCTCCGCATGACCAGGAATATGTTCCCCCGCGACATGAAGCTGGCATGGACCGTTAAACCCCGTGGAGAATCACCGGATGTGCTTGAACTCGTTGCATTGAAGGTTACTTCGCGGGATGGCTCTCCGGCGCTCGGTGGTGATGTAATTACCAGCGCCCGCCAGGACTATGATCAAAACGGACGCGTGGAGGTTTCCATGTCGATGAACTCCGAAGGAGCCCGTGTCTGGAAACGGCTGACAGGTGAAAATATAGGAAAACAGGTTGCCATCGTACTTGATGGTTATGTATACAGTTACCCCAACGTAAACGGTGAAATTCCAAACGGGATGTCCTCCATCTCAGGGGGTGAAATGACCGTTGAAGAGGCCCAGGACCTTGCCAACATCCTGAAAGCCGGAAAACTTCCGGCCCCGGCCCGTATCGTTGCAGAGGAGGTAGTAGGACCATCACTCGGACAGGAGTCCATCAATGCAGGTTTACTCTCCTTTGTGATCGCTTTCATCGGGGTTCTCCTGTATATGTCATTGTATTACAACGGAGCAGGCCACGTGGCCGATGTCGCCCTGTTTGCAAACGTCTTCTTCCTTATGGGTGTTCTTGCCTCTATCGGAGCAGTTCTTACCATGCCTGGCATCGCAGGTATCGTTCTAACACTGGCCATGGCGGTCGACTCGAACGTTATCATCTACGAGCGAATGCGGGAAGAAATGCGAGCGGGTAAGGGCATGCGGCTTGTCGTGAAAGATGGTTTCCATCATGCCTTGTCGGCTATCATCGACGGTCACGTCACCACCATCTTAACCGGTATTGTGCTCTATATCTTCGGATCCGGACCGGTACAAGGATTCGCTACAACGTTGGTCATCGGTCTTCTCTTATCCCTCTTCTCATCTATTTTTATCGCACGCCTTGTCTTTGAATGGATGCTTGACAGAAACATGACCATCACCACGGGAAATAAATACACGCAAAACCTCTTCCAGAATATCAACATTGATTTCATTGGTTTACGCCGGAAGATGTACATTATCTCCATTGCAGTCCTGATCCCCGGTGCCATCAGTATTTTTGTCCGCGGAATGGATATGGGTCTTGATTTCACGGGTGGCCGTAGCTATATTGTGAGGTTCGACCAGAATGTTTCTACCACTGATGTACGTGCATCACTGAATAAGTCGTTCGGAGAGGCCCCTGAAGTAAAAACGTTCGGACCGCAGAACCAGGTGAAAATCACCACCAAGTTCATGATCAATGAACGGAACCAGCAAGCGGATTCGATTGTTTCAAATAAACTTTTTGAGGGAGTCAAGGGTTTTTATAAGAGGCCCATTACAATTACCGACTTTAAAGCGAATGCACCTGGAAAGATTATTGGTGAACTTAGCTCTCAGCGTGTCGACCCGACCATTTCCTACTCCCTGATCTGGAAGGCTGTCATGGCTGTTTTCTTCGCACTCATCATTATCTTTGTATACATCGCTTTCCGTTTCAAAAACTGGCAATTTGGTATGGGAGGTGTTGTTTCGCTCGCCCATGATTCGCTGATCATCATCACCATGTTTACGTTGTTCCATGGAATCTTTCCATTCGGGATGGAGATCGGACAGGACTTCATTGCAGCATTGCTCACCATCATCGGTTATTCGATCATGGACACGGTTATCATCTTTGACAGGATCAGGGAATACCGTGCGCTCTATCCGAAGCGTGACCTCGGGCAAAACATCAATGCAGCTATCAACAGCACCCTGGGCCGTACCATCAATACCTCTGGTGTAACCCTTGTGGTATTGGTCATCATCTTCATTTTCGGCGGAGAGGTGTTGCGCGGATTTACCTTTGCGCTGATCACCGGGGTACTTGTGGGAACCTATTCTTCTGTATTCGTTGCCACGCCCATCGCCTATGACATCATCCTTTGGCAGCAACATCGTAAAGAAAAGAAAGCGTTGATTGCAGTAAAACCCAAAGCCAAATAATTTTTATTATTCTTACAGAAAATGGCTGTCCCAGTAGAAAGGGGTAGCCATTTTTTTTACATGTTCATCAGACTTTTATCTATATTTGTACGTTAAAATAGGCCATCCAAATTGCATTGACATGCGTTACCTGATTCTATCCTTCCTGATTCTGATATTCATGGGTTCTGCGCCAGGATCATTTGCACAGAATAAATTTTCCAAGGCTGCTGATGCAGCTTATGCTGACCAGATGTACCTGCTTGCCCTTGAGAAATATCAAAAAGCCTATTCAAAGGTGAAGAAAAACAAGGGAGAACGTGACCGCATATCATTTCGCATAGCTGAGTGCTACCGGATGATGAACAATACCAAAAAGGCTGAGGCATCGTATAAAAGGCTGGTGAATAACGCCAAATATGTAAAGGATGACCCAAAGATCCTGCTCTTCTATGCAGACATGCTTAAGGTTAATGGCAATTATGAAGAGGCCATAAAGCAATATCAGGCTTATAAAGAGATGGTTCCCAATGATGCCAAGGCAACGATGGGGATTGAAACCTGTACGATGGCGAAAGAATGGATTGCCAATCCCTCCAAATATGGCATCAAGTGGGAGAAGCTCCTCAATACCAAGGAAGATGAATTTGCTGCAGCATATGCCGATAAAAAATTCGGCTCCATTATATTTACCTCTGACCGGAATGGGGCCAAGGGAAGGGATGTTGATAACTGGACCGGACTGGGATTTTCTGATCTTTTTCTTTCAAGGGTCGATCGCAAGGGCGACTGGAGTAAACCGTTGCTGGCAGATGCGGAGGGAACGATTAATTCCAAATCCAATGATGGCGTCGGCCAATTTAACCAACGGTTTTCTTCCTACTATTTTACACGTTGCTTTACCAATGCGCAGCGTAAAAACGGATGTGCCATCTTCAAATCAAGCAGACAGGGTGGAACAAGCTGGTCTGAACCGGAACAAGTTGACCTTGGGGGCGATTCATCAACCGTAACGGGACACCCCAGTGTAGCCTCCGACGAAAGCATCTACTTCTCGGCTGACCTGCCGGGCGGTTTTGGCGGAAAGGATATCTGGGTTGCAAGAAAGGACAAGAAAGGCGGGAGATATATCAAACAAAATCTCGGAGCGGATATAAACACCACCGGAGATGAACTGTTTCCATTCATCCGCAACGACAGCCTCCTCTATTTTGCTTCGAACGGGCATCCCGGGATGGGGGGGCTCGATCTATTCTTATCGAAATATACAAAAAACGGAACGATCGCAGGTAAATGGAGTCCACCGGAAAACATGAAATCACCTCTCAATTCTCCGGCCGATGACTTTGCGATTGTTTTTAATGGCGATGAGTCGGAGCAAGGACTTTTCACCTCCAACCGTCCGGGCGGTAAAGGCCGGGATGATATATACTCCTTCGTGATTCCGCCGGTTTATTTCACCCTCGAAGGCACCATCACCGACGACCGCACCCTTCAGCCTGTTGCAGGGGCGAAAGTCAGTATTGTAGGCACCAACGGCAGGGCATTGGAAGATAAAACGGATGAAAAGGGCCATTACGGGTTCAATAAAATGCAAATTTCTGTCAATACCACCTATGATATTTTTGTTACACGGAAGGATTATTTCAATGAAAAGGGGCGGGAGACTACTGTGGGAATAGAAAAAAGCAAAGACCTCATCCGCAATTTCGTCTTGAGGCCCATTCCCAAAAAACCTGTGGTACTGCCCGATATTCTTTATGACCTGGCGAAGTGGGATCTCAAACCCCAGTACCGCGATTCGCTGCAGGGCCTCATTGAAACCCTGGATGCCAACGAGACCATCGTCATTGAGTTGGCCTCGCATACCGACTCACGCGACAGTGATGAGCGCAACGATATTTTATCCCAAAAACGTGCACAAAGCGTTGTTGATTATCTGATTTCCAGGGGCATTGATCCAGACCGCCTTGTTGCCAAAGGGTATGGTGAACGGGTGCCGAGGGCATTGACAAAAGATTTGACCCGGGAAGGTTACACCTTCAATGCAGGGACCCTGCTGAACGATTCAGTGATTAACCTCCTCCAGGGGACCAATGTCAAGGAGGCTGCACATCAATTGAACCGCCGTACCGAGTTCTCAATCCTCAGAAATGACTATGTACCCAAAACCAAGGTGTCCAAAGCTGTTCCACCAACTAAAATTGAAGTGGTCGTGAACCCGGAAGAGGACAATGTTGCAGTGACCAAGACGAAAGATGGCTCATACCAGGGAACATGCTATATCAGCGGGATTACAACAACCTTTACCTTTGATTCGAAGGAGAAGGAGTTCTATATTTCCCCTGTCCTGGCGCTAAAATTCCTGACAGACGGCGTGATTGATAAAACCAGCTTTGAAGGGGATGCAACAAAAATTATCGGCGAAGGTACCGTGGCTGATAAGGCTATCCTCACCATAAAAGAGATCCGGATCGGCAAGAATACCGTGAAGGATTTAAAGGCAACCGTGAATAAAAAAATCGGTTCGCTTCATTTCGGGGATACGACCCTGAAGAAGTTTGGGAAGTATAGCATCGATGATGCAAATGGCGAGATTATCTTCGAATGAGCAAGCCCTCCCGATATGAGCAGCGCGGCGTCTCCTCATCCAAAGAAGATGTACATGCAGCAATAAAGAATCTCGACAGGGGGTTGTTTCCGAATGCATTTTGTAAAATTGTCCCCGATCTGCTCGGAGGAGATCAAAACTGGTGCAATGTCATGCATGCCGATGGCGCCGGCACCAAATCTTCACTGGCGTACCTTTATTGGAAAGAAACGGGTGATATCAAAGTTTGGCGAGGGATTGCGCAGGATGCCATCGTGATGAATTTAGACGATCTGCTTTGCGTAGGAGCCACGGACAACATCCTAATCTCCTCCACGATTGGAAGGAACAAGAACCTGATCCCGGGAGAGGTTATTTCAGAGATCATCCAGGGAACTGAAGAATTCCTTGCAGAGATGCGAAAATGGGGTATCGGTATCTGGTCAACGGGTGGTGAAACGGCTGATGTTGGTGATCTGGTAAGGACCATCATTGTGGATTCGACCGTGGCATGCCGGATGAAACGAACCCAGGTCATCGACAATGGCCGGATCAGGGCCGGGGATGTGATTGTCGGGCTTTCATCTTCAGGTCAATCGCGTTATGAGACCACTTACAATGGCGGAATGGGAAGTAACGGACTTACATCTGCCCGGCATGATGTCCTTGAAAAATTATATCAATCGCGCTATCCGGAAAGTTTCGACGACCATCTGCCGGCGGAGTTGGTTTATATGGGCACAAAAAAGCTTACCGACGCATCGGAGGTGACTGGCGTTGACATCGGAAAACTCATCCTTTCGCCCACGCGTACCTACGCCCCTGTTGTGAGGAAAATTTTCGGGGATTACCGGGACCAGATCCATGGAATGGTTCACTGCAGCGGAGGCGGGCAAACCAAGGTGCTGCATTTTATTGACAACCTGCTGATCATTAAAGACAACTTGTTCCCTGCACCTCCCCTCTTCAGGCTCATACAGCGTGAATCCGGGACATCGTGGCAGGAGATGTACAAAGTTTTCAATATGGGTCACCGGCTTGAGTTTTATGTGTCAGAAAGCGTTGCTCAGCCTATCATGGATATTTCTGCCGAATTTGGCATTGATGCGCAAATCATTGGCCGTTGCGAAGATTCGGAGGGGAGACAACTCACCATTCAGTCAGAATTCGGGGAATACAGGTATTAGCTTCGCCTGATATGAATTCCCTGAGAATTGGTTACCTTTGCACCCAATTTCAATTTTACCTATGTTAGATAAATTAGAGGCCATAAAAGTACGTTACGACAGCATTCAGGAACAGATGAATGATCCGTCGGTGATGCGTGATATGAAGAATTACATCAAACTCAACAAGGATTACAAAGAGCTTGAGCCCATCATGCAGGCATTTGAAGTGTATAAGAGCATACTCTCCAATATAGATCATGCCAAGGAGATCATCCACAATGAGAAGGATGAAGAATTCCGGAGCATGGCCAAAGAGGAATTTAATACCCTTTCGGCAGAAAAGGATAAACTGGAGGAAGATATCAGGATGATGCTGATTCCGGCTGATCCCGAGGATGGCAAGAATGCTGTGATCGAGATCCGTGCGGGCACCGGTGGTGATGAGGCCAGTATTTTTGCAGGCGATCTCTACCGCATGTACAGCAAATATGCGGAAAGCAAACGCTGGAAGCTGGAACTGGTTGATTTTACCGAAGGTACGATGGGCGGTTTCAAGGAGATCATCTTCAACATCATGGGAGATAATGTTTACGGCCTTATGAAGTACGAATCAGGCGTTCACCGTGTGCAGCGTGTTCCGCAAACGGAAACCCAGGGGCGCGTGCACACATCTGCCGCCACTGTGGCGGTTTTACCAGAAGCTGACGAATTTGATGTTGAGATCAAACAATCGGATGTACGCAAAGATACCTTTTGTTCCTCCGGTCCCGGCGGACAGTCTGTTAATACAACCTATTCCGCCATCAGGCTCACCCATGTTCCATCGGGCATTGTCGTCTCCTGCCAGGATGAAAAATCTCAGATCAAGAATTTTGAAAAAGCGATGAAGGTCTTGCGCACAAGGCTGTATGAGCTGGAGCACCAGAAGTACCTCGACGAGATTTCCAAGAAGCGGAAAACCATGGTATCAACCGGCGACCGTTCAGCCAAAATCCGTACTTACAATTATGCACAAAGCCGTGTAACCGATCATCGCATTAACATGAACCTGTACAATCTGCCTGTTGTGATGGATGGCGAAGTGCAACCTTTGATCGATGCGCTTCAGCTGGCCGAGAATGCAGAAAGGCTGAAGGAGGCGGGGAGTAATTAATTTATATGAACCGAACTTCACTGATCAACCTCATTCATGCCAAAAAGTCCTTTCTCTGTATCGGGCTTGATACTGATCTTGCGAAAATCCCCCGTCATTTGCTTGATCACGATGATCCTGTATTCGAGTTTAACAAGGAGATCATTGATGCCACGCATGACCTGGCCATTGCCTACAAGCCCAATTTTGCCTTTTATGAATGCAATGGAACGAAGGGCTGGCTAAGCCTGACGAAGACCATCGCATACATTAACAATGCCTACCCCGGCCAATTGTTTTCCATTGCCGATGCGAAGCGCGGTGACATTGGCAATACATCGCAGCAGTATGCCAAAGCCATGTTTGATCCTCAATCGTCAGGGATGAATTTTGACGCTGTGACTGTTGCGCCTTATATGGGTGAAGATTCGGTGAAACCATTCCTCTCCTACCCTGAAAAATGGATCATCGTTCTGGCCCTGACATCAAACAAGGGTGCAGATGATTTTCAGTTTTTCACAGACAATGAATGTCGGCTTTTTGAGCACGTGCTCTCAAAATCACAGGTTTGGGGAAGTAAGGAAAACATGATGTATGTTGTTGGCGCAACCAAGGCTGAGTTGCTCTCCGACGTCCGTTCAATTGTCCCGGATCATTTTCTCCTCGTTCCCGGTGTCGGCGCCCAGGGAGGAAGCCTTCAGGAGGTGGCAAAGTATGGCTTAACCAAAGATTGCGGGCTAATCGTCAATTCCTCAAGGAATATTATTTATGCTTCATCCGGAAAAGATTTTGCAGAGAAAGCCAGGGAAGAGGCCCTGAAGATGCAGCAGGAGATGGAGCAGTTGTTAAGGGGTTAAAATCATTCAAAGAAAAAAACCTTACTCCACAATGGTATTCCAGCCATGGATGTCAGGCTCCGTGCCTTCCTGAATTCCTTTCAGTTTGAAGTAGAGTTTTTGTGAAATATCTCCAACCTGACCGTTTTTACAATATTTGTACTCTTTCCCGGTATCACGGTCATGAATCATGCAGATGGGAGAAATCACCGCTGCAGTACCACAAGCACCCACTTCATCAAACTCTTCAAGTTCTGTCACCGGAACCTGGCGCTGTACAACTTTTAACCCCATTTCAGCGGCCAAAACCCGCATGGACATGTTGGTGATGGAAGGAAGGATGGAAGAGGAATCAGGTGTAACATAGGTATTTCCCTTAATTCCGAAAAAATTCGCAGGACCGGCTTCATCAATATATTTTTTCTCACGGGCATCAAGGAAAATACAGGATGCAAAACCATCCTGGTGGGCCCTGTCCCCTGCCCTGAGACTGGCTGCATAATTACCGCCAACTTTAATGTGGCCGGTACCCAGGGGCGCAGCACGGTCATAATCGCGTACGATCTGCATTTTAACAGGATTGAATCCCTCTTTAAAATATGGACCTACCGGGCCTACAAAAACCATGAACAAATACTCCTTTGCGGCTTTTACGCCAACCTGGGCCCCTGTTCCTATTAACAATGGCCTGATATAGAGCGATGCACCCTCGCCATAAGGGGGAACATATTTCAGATTCAGCTTCACTGCTTTCAAAACAACTTCACGAAACAGCTCAACAGGAACCTCTGCCATCATCACGCCATTGGCAGAACGAATCATTCGTTTTGCATTTTCTTCCAATCGAAAAATCCTGACCTTCCCGTCAATTCCGGTAAATGCTTTTAATCCTTCAAAGGCCTCCTGACCATAATGAAGACAGGTTGCAGCCATGTGCATCGTGATGAATTCAGAATCAGAAACCTCCAATTCACCCCATTTTCCATCTTTATAGTAACAACGGACATTATAATCAGTTTTAGAATAACCGAATGGCAAGTTTTTCCAATCTATCTCATTCATAATAAAGAGTTTTTAGTTTGTGTTCCAAGTTGAAGGACATGGTAAAAATAGTAATTTTCCTCACGTAAATCGAAAAGTTAAAAAAAAATCACCCATGCTGCCCAGCCATGCAAAACAGGTCACAAAAGTCAAGAAATAATCACACTTACTAAAAAACAATCGACACTTACTTATTGATGGTTGACTTCAAGGTGATAAAGAGATAATATTGTAGCGTAAATCATAAATGCCATGAATACAAAAGAACTACAATCAAGGAATTACTCGATGTTCACACTTGGAACCATTGGATTTTTTATTGTCAACACCGTCGTTGTCGTTTCACTGGTATTCCTGATGATGAACCAGAGTTAGTCTTACCAAAGCACTATTTTATCAAGGGCTGCATGTGTATCATGCGGCCCTTTGTCATTTTGTCAGGATCTTTCAATTGGCACCTGTTTTGATAAACCCTTGTCAGCAAATTAAACACAATCAACTATGCAAAAAGGTAAAATAAACGTTCAGACTGAAAACATTTTTCCGATCATCAAGAAATTTCTTTACTCGGAGCATGAAATATTCCTGCGTGAGTTAATCTCCAATGCCGTAGATGCAACGCAGAAGCTTAAAACCCTTGCAAATCTTGGAAAATTCAATGGCGACATGAGTGATCTGACCATTGAAGTAACTTTGGATAAAAAGAAAAAAACCATATCCATAAAAGACAAGGGTATTGGAATGACCTCTGTTGAAGTAGACAAATATATTAACCAGATTGCATTCTCCAGTGCCGAAGAGTTTATCAAGAAATTCAAAACAAAATCAGAATCAGAGATGAATGCCATCATTGGCCATTTTGGTTTGGGATTTTATTCCAGTTTCATGGTTTCAGACCAGGTTGAACTTTTCACCAAGACCTATCAGAAAAAGGGTGAAACAGCCGGTGTTCATTGGGAATGCGACGGCAGTCCTGACTATACCATGGATGAATGCGACAAGGTTGACCGTGGAACAGAGGTGATTCTCCATATTTCGGATGAGTCGAAAGAATATCTTGAAGAAAACACCCTGCTGGGGATTCTTAAAAAATACTGCAAGTTTCTACCCGTACCCATCCGTTTCGGAAATGAAAAAACCTGGGAGAAAGTTGAAGGCGAAAAGGACAAGGATGGCAATGACAAGCATGTAGAGGTAGAAAAACCGCGGATCATCAACAATACGGATCCTATCTGGAAAAAGAAACCAGTTGATCTGAAAGACGAGGATTATAAGAACTTCTACAGGGAACTTTACCCGTTCTCGTTTGATGAACCGCTTTTCTGGATTCATTTGAACGTGGATTATCCATTCAACCTGACCGGCATACTCTATTTTCCGAAGGTCAAGCGAAACCTGGAGGTTCAAAAAGACAAGATCCAGTTATACTGCAACCAGGTTTTTGTGACCGATTCGGTCGAAGGTATTGTTCCTGACTTTCTGACATTGTTGCATGGTGTGATCGACTCACCTGATATTCCATTGAATGTTTCGCGCAGCTATTTGCAGAGCGATCCCAATGTAAAAAAAATCTCTAACCATATCACCAAGAAAGTGGCTGATAAACTGGAGTCGTTGTTCAAGGATTCCCGTCCTGACTTTGAAGCCAAATGGGATGACATCAAGGTATTTATCGAATATGGAGTTATCTCTCAGCCTGAATTTTACGATCGCGCCAAGAAATTCTGCCTGCTAAAAAATGTTGACAGCAAATATTACACCTTTGAGGACTACGAAAAACTGGTTAAACCGGCTCAGAAGGACAAAGATGGCCAGCTCATTTATCTTTATGCGACCAACCAGCATGAACAATACAGTTTTATCGAAAACGTCAAGGAGCGGGGTTATGATGTTTTACTGATGGATGGCATCCTGGAGGCACATTTCATTAACACCCTGGAGCAGAAGCTAGAGAAGACAAGGTTCACCCGGGTTGATTCCGATACCGTTGACAAGTTGATCAAGAAGGAGGATGCTTTACCATCGAAACTCAATGACGATCAGCAGAAGTCGATCAAAGAAATAATTGAAAAGCAGATTGACGCCAAAAAATTCACAGTTGTTTTTGAAAGTCTGAGCGAAAAGGAATCGCCCATTCAGATTACCCAGAACGAGTTTATGCGGCGCATGAAGGACATGTCGGCCCTCGGAGGTGGAGGTGGATATGGCTTTATGGGAGAGATGCCAGAGAATTACAACCTGGTAATCAACGCGAACAATCCCCTGGTCGGAAAATTGCTTTTGGAGACCGAAAGCGAAAAACAGGAGGGTACCATCAAGCATCTTTTTGACCTGGCCCTGCTGGCGCAGAATATGCTGAAAGGGAAAGATCTGGCCGATTTCATCAGGCGCAGCACAGAGCAAATGACGAATGACAAGTGACGCGTGACGAATGGCGCGTGTCAAATTATGATTATTTATCTTTGTATTTTATTATTAATAACTTAGCAAAAATTAACCTTAAAAAATTGAATTATGAAACTAAGTAAAGGTTGGATTATATTGATTGTCGTTGTCGGAGTCATCCTTCTCATGGTGTCATGGATAACAGGGATCAACAACAATTTGGTCACCAAGGAAGAGGGTGTAAACCAGGCCTGGGCCAATGTGGAGAACGTTTATCAGCGCAGGCTCGACCTGATTCCTAACCTCGTCAATACGGTTAAAGGCGTTGCCAATTTTGAGCAGCAGACGCTTACGGCTGTGATTGAGGCCCGTGCAAAGGCTACCAGTGTTCAGATCAATCCTAAAAATCTGGATGAGGGATCCTTGCAGAAGTTTCAGGAAGCACAGAATGGGGTGAGTTCCGCCCTTGGCAGGTTGATGGTTGTTGTTGAGAAATATCCAGAGCTCAAAGCCACGCAGAATTTTTTAGAGCTACAGGCTCAGCTTGAGGGTACCGAAAACAGGATCAGTGTTGAGCGTATGAAGTTCAACGAATCGGCCCAGGCCTACAATACCTATCTGCGCCGTTTCCCCAACAGTATGTTTGCAGGCATGTTTGGGTTCCAGAAGAAGGCCTATTTCCAGGCCACGGCCGGAGCAGAAAAAGCACCAACGGTTCAGTTCTAATCACATTTAAACTTTGGAACCCATGGGTACCGCTGCAATTGATTTTTTCTCGAAACAGGAAAAAGAGGAGATTCAAATGGCCATCATGAATGCCGAGTTGGATACATCAGGAGAAATCCGGGTGCATATGGAGAACAACTTCACGGGTGATGTCATGGACCGGGCTGCCTTTATTTTCAAGCATCTTGAAATGAATAAGACCGAACTGAGGAACGGCGTCTTAATTTACCTTGCGGTGAAAAACCGCCGTTTTGCCATCATTGGCGACAGCGGTATTCACAAGGTGGTACCCGAAAATTTCTGGGACGACATCAAAGCAAAGATGCTCAACCATTTCAGGGAAGGACGATTCGCTGATGGATTGGTAGAAGCCATCAACAATGCCGGATTGCAGCTGAAGAGTCATTTTCCGCGCCAGAAAAATGATGTCAATGAACTGACCGATGAAATTTCGTTTGGGAAAGATTAACAGCGTGACACGTGACGCGTGACGCGTGACACGTGACGCGGGGAGGAGGAAAAAAATTATGAGCGGATATAAGCGTTTTATTGTTTCTTTTTTGGCGTTAATGATCCTTGCCGGATTTTCGCCTTTGGCTGGGCAGGATATTCCTGCAAGGCCTGATCCGCCAAGACTGGTGAATGATTTTGCTGGAGTTTTATCCGGTGATGAAATCCAACGTCTTGAGCAGAAGCTGGTGCGCTTCAATGATTCTTCATCCACACAAATCGTTGTGGTCATCGTGAAATCACTCAACGGTTTTGACAAGAATGACTTTGCCTATAAAATTGGCATGAGTTGGGGCGTCGGGCAAAAAGGGAGAAACAATGGAGCCGTTGTACTGGTAAAGCCCAAATATCCGAATGATAAGGGAGAAACCTGCATTCAGACCGGCTACGGTCTCGAAGGGGTTATCCCAGATGCGCTGGCAAAGCGCATTGTCACCAACGAAATGATCCCGAATTTCAGCAGCGGCAACTACTATGCTGGCATTGATGCGGCCACAACTGCTATGATCTCCCTTGCAAAGGGCGAATATACGGCCGACCAGTATGCAAAGCGCAAAGACAAGAAATCAAGTCCTTACGGGCTTCTCATCCCCATCATCATCATGGCCGTTGTGTTCACTTTGATCCGCGGCAGCCGTGCCCGTGGAACGTCAGTCGGCAAAAGTCTGCCGTTTTGGACTGCCTTCTTCTTACTGGGATCGATGGGCCGCGGCCACAGTGGATCCTGGAGTGATTTCAGCGGCGGCGGCGGTGGATTTGGCGGCGGCGGCGGCGGCGGATTTGGCGGATTCGGAGGTGGAAGTTTTGGTGGCGGCGGAGCAGGCGGCAGCTGGTAGCTGAAGTCAGATTATTTGGCCGTAGCAGGTGCCGGACGTGGCTTGATCACCAGACTTGAAACTTCTTCCATTGTCACAAAACCATCCTTGTTGCCAAGGTTATTCAGCACATAATTGATCACGGCAACGGCATCCTCCTTGGTATCGACCTGGGGTACCATTTCCTGATTGTACTTTTTACCGTTCACGATCATCTCAACCTTAGATCCGTTGAGTGTTTGGGCTACTGCCCTTACTTTATCTGCAAGAAGATAATCGGCCTTTGAAAGAGGTGGGAATACATTTTCGATACCCAAACCTGTTGCCTGATGGCAAACCACACATTTGGTTTTGTATAATTCCTCACCACGGGGCATCATGGCCTGGATGTCGGCAGGAAGGTCAGCGTAGGGGCCGGTCGCCTTCACCTCCGTTTGTTCTGATGAAGGCTGGCTTCCACCACCGCACGAGGTCATCATGAAGGTGACAGCAAACAGTGAAATCAGGATAATTGCAGATTTTTTCATAGGATTTTGGTTTTAGTGTTTAAATAGGATGATTTCTGATTACAAAATTAGCAATTCATTGATAACTTCAAGGGCAACATTTGGGTTTTTGAAATTCTTCTCTCTGTTGCTGCGAATTTTCCATTTTAGGACTGATATATGGAATTCCAAGGTTCATACCACGGAGAACGAACAACATGCCGATCAGCAGGATCAAAAACGGAAGGAACACCTGAACACGGCGTCGAAAGGCAATGCTGATCACATGGCCCATAAGCGAAAGGAGGAGCAATGCCGGAATGGTTCCCAGCCCGAAAATCATCATATAGACCGCCCCATCAACCGGGCTGGTTGAAACCAATGCACCGGCCAGGGCAATGTATACCAACCCGCATGGCAGCAAGCCATTCATCAATCCGATGATCCATATAGACATGTACGTGCGTAGACCAAAGAAGCGTCCAAAATATGATTTAAAGCCGGAAAAAAGACGATCGAAAATTCCGGTGACCTTCGATCCGTGAAAAAGCACGGGAAATGCAATACTCAGGATCATGATCGTTCCTGCTCCTATGGAAACCCACTGCTGGAAACCCCATATGTGGATGCCGAATCCAAGGAGACCAAAGATCAGCCCAAGAAAAATATAGGTTATCACCCGACCCAGATTATAGAGTATCCCGCTGATGACCCTGGTCATCCATGAATTCTGCTTTAGGGGAAGCGATAATGCAATGGGGCCGCACATCCCCATACAGTGAAAACTACCCAGAAAACCAATAATCAACGGTTGTAAAAAATCCATCTCAGGGTATAAAAATATCTTGTTCTTTAAAATAATCCTTGCCCGCCGAGGTCCAGTCAACCATGACCACATAACGGCCCTGGGTGAGTGTATGCCTTGGGATGAGCTGGGTCAGGGATGTATCAATCCCCACAGGCAGAATCACATCGAGTTTTTCATCCGATGGCCGATAGATGGTAATTTTTCCTTTGATTTCCTTCCCCCTGAAATCAACAGGGAAATGTAATATCAGGTTCGTTTTATCAAGATTGATGTGCAATGGTTCAGACAAGCCGTTGGCATTGCGAATCTTAACCAGCTTTTCCTCATGGCGAAGTTCCTTTGGGTAATAATCCTCCTCAACAAGGCTCCATTTGTGGTTTTGCGTGTAGATGATGAATGCCACGCACGCTCCGATAAACAGGACAATCACCATAAATATTCCGGTTCCCCAATTCCATTTCATATCATACTATTTTTCAGGGCCAACAAAAGTTGCCCGTGTCTGATCGAGTTTTTTCCCTTCTGAAAACACCCCAATTTCCAATTCAGTCTTGCTGCCGGTGAGTTTATTGCGATCTATCAGAATAAAAAACACAACCTCCCCCAGGGATTGTTTTTTAATCACCGGGGTATTGCCAATGATCCTGACCTCTCCCTGCTTTGACAAAAGCCGGATCTCCAGCGGTATATCATGTTCTGTTTTATTCACCACTTTCGCGCTGTACAAATTGCTGATCTTTCCACCCTCCTGCTCCTGGAATAACATGCCAGGTGAACGAAGAACTGTTGCCTCAACCGGGTTACGCGAAATAAGAAGATAGGATAGTGCTACCAGCAGTAGTGACAGAACAACGGTATAGCCAGCAGAACGTATGGTAAAGTGCCAGGGCCGTTTGTCGGTAATCATCTTTTCTGATGCATAGCGTATCAGTCCGGGTTTAAAACCAACTTTTCTCATCATGTCGTTGCAGGCGTCGATACAACAGGCACAATTGATGCACTCAAGCTGCGTTCCGTTGCGTATATCAACTCCTGTGGGACATACGACCACACATTGATTGCAGTCAATGCAGTCCCCTTTTTCTGTCTCTTTCCGGTTTTCGCTTTTTCTGAGCAATCCACGCTCCTCTCCACGGAAATAATCATAGCTGATGACGACTGTTTCACGGTCAAGCAAAACTCCCTGCAAACGGCCATAGGGGCACACAATGGTGCAAACCTGCTCCCTGAACCAGGAGAAGATGAAATAGAAAATAAATGAAAAAAGGGCCATCCCTGACAATCCGGCCACATGACCGGCCGGACTTTCTGTAACGAGTTGGAACCATGCAGGTGATCCGATGATGTACATCAGGAAATAGTTGCTGATGACGAATGATATCAGATAGAATATTCCGTGCTTCAACACCCTCCGGAAGATCTTATTCATATCCCAGGGCCGGGAATCGAGCTCCCTCTGATGGTGTGCATCTCCGTCAATCCAGTATTCTATTCTCCTGAAGATCACCTCCATGAAAACGGTTTGAGGGCAGGCCCATCCGCACCATATCCGGCCATAGGTTACGGTAAACAGGATAATGAATACCATCATGGCTATCATCCCGACAAAAAACAGGTTGAAATCCTGGGGCCAGAACTGAACGCCAAAAATGACAAATGTCCTGTGAAAAAAATCAAACAGCAGGAGTTGTTGCCCGTTGACGATGATGAAGGGAGCGCTAAAAAAGAATATCAGCAGCAAAATGCCGGTGATATTCCTGGCAGTCGTCAGCGTCCCCTTTGGCTTTTTGGCAAATACCCAAAGTCGTTTGCCGCTTTCGTCGATCGTGTATAGTCTGTCGCGAAAGCGTTCGGAAGAATCATCCTGTTTTTGCATATTACTTGCACGGTTCGCCCTGTGGCGCTTTCGGATTTGGAGGGGTAGTTCCTTGCAGCGTCACAACGTAGCTGGATACCTGTTTGATCTGGGTTTCAGAAAGCTGTGTTTTCCAGGAGATCATTCCTTTTTCCGGGGCTCCGACGGTGGTAATATGAACCAAGTTGCCATATTTACAACCATAGATAGAAAAATTATCGGTAAGGTTTGGGCCGACAAGTCCCTGTCCTCCCTCCAGATGACAGACTTTGCATTGCTTTAGCCAAATTTCCTTGCCAGCTTCAAGGCTTGGAGCATCAGACATGGCAATAAGTGTTGTATCGGCAACCAGTGAAGTCTGTCCGGAGGCATTCGTACCTGCCGCAGCCATCTCATTTTTCCATTCATCCTGCTGGTAGGGCGCTACTTTGATCACATCGAATACAAAGATGTAGATCACCGAAAATACAATGGTGAGGATAAACAACCACACCCACCATTTCGGCAAGCTGTTATCCAATTCACGGATATTATCACTTTCGTGTCCTGACAGCAGTTTATCACCAGTCAGTTCATCCTTTTCAACGGTTTTCTGATTATTTATTTTCATAGAAAATATTTTTAAATATCTTGACTTTCATCTGATTCCTTTGAAAAATCGTCCAGGGGCATGCGGCTGTAATCCTCTACCTCCTTTTTTTTGAGCGAGAGCGTGTGGAGCGTCAGCAGGGCAAAGAAAACCACGAAAATGATCATGGAGACCAATCCATAGCCTTCAATGCCCCCGACCGATTTAAAAATGTCACGTAACATGGCTGAAATTATTTACCAGTGATGGTTGCAGGCGACGAACCGGCAGCATGAACATCCTTGCCCAGCCTCTGCAGATAGGCAATCATGGCGATAATCTCCTTGGTAGGTTCAACCTGGATGCCCTGACTCTTCAGGTCATCGGCAATGCCCCTTGCCTGTATCATGAGCTCGTCATTGGCAATTTTATCGTATCCCTGCGGATAGGGCACGCCGAGAAATTGCATGACGCGAATTTTCTTGGCTGTGGTGGATAAATCGAGGTCATCCTTAATCAGCCAGCTGTAAACCGGCATGATCGACTGGGCATTTAACTGCTGTGGATTCAGCATATGGGTATAGTGCCATGAATTGGGCCGGTACTGGCGGCCGCCTACGACTCCCTCACGCGATAAGTCAGGACCATTGCGCTTTGAACCCCATTGAAAAGGATGGTCATACACATACTCACCAGCTTTGGCATATTCACCATAGCGTTCGGTTTCAGACCTGAACGGACGAACTTGCTGTGAATGGCAGGTATAGCAACCTTCGCGAACATAAATATCGCGGCCCTGCAATTCAAGCGGTGTATAAGGCTTTACACTTGCAATGGTGGGAATGTTGGTTTTAATCAGGTACAAAGGAACGATTTCAATCAGGCCTCCGATAAGCACGACAACAAGGGCGATGATGGTGAACTGAACCGGCTTACGTTCCAGCCAGCGGTGAATGCCTTCGCCGGAGCCGCGCTTGCTTTCGGTACTGACAAGTGCAGGTGCTGAAGCGGCCTCTTCGGGCAGGAGTTTCCCGGCTTTGATGGTCAGGATCAGGTTATATACACCAATTACGACGCCGGTGATATACAATGCCCCTCCTACTGCACGTGCAGCGTACATGGGCTGGAGCTGTGTAACTGTTTCAAGGAAGTTCGGATATTTCAGGAAGCCATCGGCAGTGAATTCTTTCCACATGGAGGCCTGGGTAATGGCGCCCCAGTACAAAGGGACTGCGTAGAAAATGATACCGAGGGTGCCGATCCAGAAATGGAGATTGGCCATTTTCCTTGAAAAGAGTTGTGTCTGAAAAATCCTGGGAATCAAGTAATAAAGTACTGCAAAGGTTAAGAAGCCATTCCATCCGAGGGCGCCGATGTGCGCATGTCCCACGGTCCAGTCGGTAAAATGCGAGATGGCATTCACTGTTTTGGTCGACATCAGCGGACCTTCGAAGGTTGACATTCCATAAGCTGTGACAGCAACAACCATGAATTTTAATACTGGGTCCTCACGAACACGATCCCAGGCGCCGCGGAGGGTAAGAAGTCCATTGACCATACCACCCCAGGATGGAGCGATAAGCATGACAGAAAACACGACACCCAATGATTGGGCCCAGTCAGGTAAGGCGCTATAGAGCAGATGGTGCGGACCGGCCCAGATATAGAGGAAGATCAATGCCCAGAAATGGACGATGGAGAGCTTATAGGAATAAATGGGGCGATTGGCAGCCTTCGGCAGGAAGTAATACATCAGCCCGAGAAACGGAGTTGTCAGGAAAAACGCCACCGCATTGTGGCCATACCACCATTGAACCAATGCATCCTGTACTCCGGCATAAATGGGATAACTTTTAAAAAGTCCGACGGGGATGGCCAGACTGTTGGTAACATGCAACACCGCAATGGTGATGAAGGTGGCAATGTAAAACCAGATTGCGACATAGATATGCGCTGTTCGCCGCTTAATGATCGTTCCGATCATATTCCAGCCAAAAACTATCCAGATAACGGCCACAAGAATATCGACCGGCCATTCCAGCTCTGCATATTCCTTACCGGTGGTGATACCAAAGATAAAGGTAAGCGCAGCCAAAACGATGATCAATTGCCAGCCCCAGAAGTTAATCTTGCTGAGCATGTCATTGAACATCCGTGCCTTACAAAGTCGTTGCAGGGAATAGTAGATCCCGGTAAACATCCCATTTCCGACAAATGCAAAGATAACCGCATTCGTATGGATTGGACGGATCCTGCCAAAGGTGGTATATGGGATACCAAATGAAAGCGAGGGCCAGATGAATTGTAATGCCAGTAAAAGTCCGACAACCATGCCAACCACACCCCAAAAGAGCGTAGCGTAAGCAAAGTTTTTTACAATTTTGTTGTCATAGTAAAATGTCTGATTTTCCATATGCTATTGGTTTGGTGAATGTTCTTCCAACGGTTTGGTGGTTGTGGACTGGGTATTTGTCGCTTCAACGGGCTTGTCATCATCAAAAAGAATCCGGACTGAAGCGCTGTAGGTATCATCATATTGACCATTGCGTACGGACCAGAAAAAGGCTGCCAGAAAACCTCCGGCAAGCACCACACTGAAAGCTACAAGGACAAGGATTACACTCATATTATTCCACCTGGTAGCAAAATAAAGATTAAAGTATCTAATTTCCAAAATACCACCAATGAAATATAGACTTTTATAGATATTTATATTTGGTCTAAATTCACTATTTAACTTCAAATTTACTATAACCAGCTGATAGAAATATAGATACCGTAACAAAAGCGACAATTGTTACGGAGCTCAGGGGCATCAGGATGGCGGAGACAACCGGCGATAAATTGCCGCTGATGGCGAAGCTTAATCCGACAACATTGTATAAAAACGAGAGGATCATGCTGATGAAAACAATGCGCATGCTGGTGCGGCTGAATTTGAGAAAATCGGGAAGGTGACGGAATTGTCCCGACTCCAATATGGCATCACAGGCGGGAGAGAAATGATAGATGTCGTCTGCAATGGAAATCCCGCAATCGCTTTCACGCAAGGCGCCGGCATCGTTCAGGCCATCGCCGATCATCAGCACCCTCCTGCCTGAATTCTTCAGATCGCGAACGTAATCGAGCTTTTCCCGGGGTGATTTATTAAAGTGCAGATGTTCTTTGGATGGGAAAAAAGCGAGTAGGTTATCCCGTTCTGCATCATTATCCCCTGAAAGCAGGTGCAACTCATATCGTTGCGAAAGTTCTGCAAGAACCTCCTTCATCCCTTCGCGGTATTGATTGCTTATCCCCACAAACCCAACCAGCGCTTCATCGATGGAGATTAAAACCCGGCCACCTGTGGCTACAGGGGCAACCGAACCCGCTACAAATTTCTCCGAACCGATTCTCAGGAAGTGGCCCTGAACAAATCCTTCAATACCCTGGGCAGGAACTTCGCGAAAACCAGTCACCGTGCGTGCATTAAAACCTTGTAACTGCCTGTATATAGCCACACTGGAAGGATGCGTGGAGTGGCGGACCAACGAGGAAATGCAATGCAGTTGCTCCTGAGAAGCTGAAAGTGAACTAAAATCGGTTCCCAACCCATCATTTCGTGTAATGGTTCCTGTTTTATCAAACACGATGGTATCAATTTTCGAAAGCGCTTCAACGACCCCGGTTCGCTTGAGATAAAAGTTGTTCCTGCCAAAAACACGCATGGCGCCACCCAGAGAAAACGGGTAGGTCATGGCAAGCGCACAGGGACAAGCCACGATCAGTATAGAAGTAATCACAAGAAATGCCATGGAGGGATTGTAGTACCACCAAAAAATACCTGAAACCGTAGAAAGTATAAGAATCACCAAGGTAAAATATCGGCTGATGACATCCAGAACAGAATCCCATCTGGTTTGCTTTTCTCCGCCCGAGATATCCTGATTCCACAATTCGGTGAGGCGGCTTTGAGCGACTTCATGTTCCACGATGAGTTCGATGGAGGCGCCCACCTGGCGCCCGCCGGCAAAGATACGATCTCCCTCCTTTTTCGGCACAAGCGCCGACTCCCCTGTAATGAAGCTGTAATCTACAGAGCCGTCTCCCCTGACAAGCAAGGCATCGGCCGGCACGAGTTCCTGATTCCTTACCAGGATGCGCATGCCGGTTTTCAGATTTTTGATCGGGATGATCGACTCAGTTCCTGCATCAGAAACGATGGTGACCGCCACAGGAAAGTAGGAACGATAATCCCGCTCAAAGGAGAGCGCCTGGTAGGTTTTATCCTGGTACCAGCGCCCGATGGATAGAAAAAAAACGAGGCCGGCCAGTGAATCCATGAATCCAGGGCCCGTTCCGGATATGATCTCGTAGGCGCTCCTGAAAAAAAGGACAAGTATCCCTACAGCAATGGGTACATCAATACTGATGAATTTCTTTTTCAATCCTTTATAGGCAGAAACAATAAAAACTGACCCGGAGTAAAAGGCCACAGGAATACCAAACAGGATATTCAACAAGCCGAAATTATGCCGTAACAAATTTTCCACCGCATCATTCACACTGAGATAGGCCGGGAAACTAAATAGCATGATGTTCCCGAAGCAAAATCCGGCGACACCCAAACGATAATAGATTCCCCTGTTGATTTTGCGCTGCGCTCCTTTCTGAAGCGTGTCAAGGGTCAGCTGCGGAATATAGTTCACAGAGACCAACAATTCAACCAATTGACGAAGGGAAATCGGGATATCATGAAATGTAATAACGACCTCTTTTTTAACAAAATTCACCGTTGAATGCATGACCCCGGCATGCAGACGTTGCAGATTCTCCAACAGCCAGATGCAAGAGCTGCAATGAATGGCAGGGATGAACAATTTGACTTTGCTCACGCCATCTTCTGAAAATTCAAGCAATTCGCGGCGGATCTCTTCGTTGTCAAGGTAGGCATAGCGACTGCCTACTTCACTGTTGCCACCCTTCAGGCCCGGGTGTGATTCAAACCCATAGTATTCACAAGCATTGCTCTGACTTAGAATCTCATATACCGTTTTGCACCCGTTGCAGCAAAATCGTTTTTCGTTCAGGGTGATGGGCACTGTACCGCAATCCTCCCCACAATGGTAACATGCATTTATTTTTATTTCCGCGTTACGGTTATCTGAATGGTCATTCATAGTTAAGGCAAATGCCAATAAAACGTCGGCAAAATTAAACAAAAGCAGATTGCTTTATTGGTTATTTAACCTGAACTGAAGTTTTATAATTATCTTTGCAATCTTCAAAACACAAATAAAAAAAATGAAAAAAACACTACTCCTGATTGCCGGGTTATTGCTTCTTGTTATGGCTGGCAGAACGCAGAATACGACCAGTCAATCTGGCAATGATACTGCAACCTTTCCCTATTGGATCCAGATGATGCAGGACCAGGATGCCAATTTTTTCCAGACCCAGCGCGCCTTCAACATCTATTGGAAAGACAGGAAAATCACCAAAGGTTCCGGCTGGAAGGTATTCAAAAGGTGGGAATACATGATGCAGAACAGGGTAAATGCTGATGGCAGCCGGATTGCTCCGGATGCAACATTCAATGCCTACAGCGCGTTTGAAAATAAAACCCGTTCGACCAGCGGTTCCTGGGTCAATCTGGGTCCTTCTCAAATACCTGCACCCGGACCGGCCGGTTACTTGGGACTGGGCAGGCTCAATGTTGTGGCATTTCATCCCACCGACCCGAATAAAATATATGTTGGCGCCCCTTCGGGCGGATTCTGGCAATCGTCAGATGCCGGAAACACCTGGGCTACCTCAACAGATACCATGCCCACGCTGGGAGTTTCAGCAATTATCGTTGATTTTGCCAATCCTGACAATATTCTGATTGGTACCGGCGACCGCGATGCGGGCGATGCCCCCGGATTGGGGATATTTAAAAGCACCAACGGAGGTGCTTCATGGGCTCCTTCATCCACAGGTATGGGAAATAAAATTGTCGGCAGGATGATACAAAACCCTGCCAATGCACAGATTATTCTTGCAGCGACAAGCGGAGGCATATACCGTTCCTCAGATGGCGGCGCAAACTGGGCCATGACCCAGACCGGGAATTTCAAAGATATCCATTTCAAACCCGGGGATCCGAATTTAGTTTATGCAGCTGCCGGCGCTTCCTTTTACCGCTCAACAAACAATGGAACCTCCTTCGTTAAAATAACAGCCGGACTTTCAACAGGACAGCGGGGCGTAATTGCTGTAACAGCCGCCAATCCTAACTTTGTTTACTTCATGCAGTCCAATGGAAGCAGTGAATTTCAAGGTTTATACCGGTCAACAGATGCAGGGCTGACCTTTACCACGCGGTCTACCACTCCAAATATTATGGACTGGTCGTGTGATGGAAGCGGCTCAGGCGGACAAGGCTGGTACGACCTTGCCCTGGCTGCTGATCCGATCAATGCCGAAATAATCTATGCCGGCGGTGTAAATGTTTGGAAATCAACCAACGGAGGCACATCCTGGGCCATAAACTCCCACTGGTGGGGTGATTGCAGCGTTCCTTCAGTTCATGCCGATTGCCATTTCCTTGGATTTTCACCTGTAAATGGTAAACTCTATGCCGGCAACGATGGCGGATGCTGGGTTACAAGCAATGGGGGCGTTACCTGGACTGACAGAACAGTAGGCATGACCATCGGACAAATTTATAAGCTTGGCCAGTCGCAGACCATTAAAAATAAAGTCATCAATGGATTCCAGGATAACGGCACCTATGCCTACATGCCCACAAACTGGATTGCCGTGGGTGGTGGCGACGGTATGGAGTGTGCCATCGATTATACCAACGCAGCCTACACCTACCACACCATATACTATGGCGACATCTACCGGAAAATCAACAATGGCAGTGAGAAACATATTGCAGGGATCGGGATTTATGGGATCAATGAAAGTGGTGGCTGGGTCACCCCATTTTGCCTGAGCAAGGCCGATCATAAAGGAATGTTCGTCGGCTACAAAAACATCTGGAGATCAGCCAATGTAACAACCTCCACCCTCTCCTGGGTGAAAATCTCCAACAATCTGGCCGGAAGCAACGGCTCCGATATGGCTGTTATTGAACATTCAGCGGCAAATACCAATTTATTTTATGCCGGGCGATCGGACAATAAATTTTTTCGCACAGATAATTGCATGGATGCCAACCCATTATGGCTTGACCTCACCTCCTTTCTTCCAGCATCCGCAACCCCAAAAGACATTGAATCGCATCCAACCGATGAAAATATCGTGTACATCACCCTTGGAAATGGCGTTTACAAATCAACGGATAAAGGATACACCTGGACCAATATTACCGGCAACCTGCCTAATATTTCGATGAATGCCATCGCCTATTATAAAAATGCCAATGAAGGCCTTTATGTTGGAACTGATGCCGGCGTATACTACAAGGATCAGTCAACCACTGACTGGATCGCATTCAGCGAGGGTTTGCCTGCAAATGGTCGTATAACTGAACTGGATATCTACTATGACAACGATTCGGTTTCACAGGATGCCATCAGGGCAAGTTCTTACGGCCGCGGACTTTGGGGTTCAGATATGTACCACGCTTCACTGACTGCAGACTTCACAGCCGATCAAACGCTTATCCCCATTGGTTGCGCAATTGATTTTACAGATTTATCTTCAGGGGTGCCGACCGATTTTCAATGGTCATTTGAGGGTGGCTCCCCTTCCACTTCAATCCTGAAGAACCCATTGGATATTATGTACAATACTCCTGGAACCTACCAGGTAAAACTTAAGGTTTGGAATGAGTACGGAGCTGACTCTGTTACAAAGGTTAGTTATATCACCGTAAGCAATACATTGACACCGGTTGTTAGCTTTACGGCCGATCAATTTGTTATCTGCGGCAATGACATTGTTCATTTCACCGATCAATCGACCGGCTGTCCATCCGCGTGGATGTGGTTATTCACACCCGCAACCGTAACATTCCTCGAAGGCACCTCCGGTTCAAGTCAGAATCCTGTGGTTCAGTTTGACGGATCGGGTCCATATGATGTACAGCTGATTGGTACGAATGGCGTAGGATCTGAAGCGCTCACCAAGACTGGTTATATAGTTAAAGACGGGTATGCGCTGCCATTCATGGATTCATTCGGAGCAGGAATTGACACAAAACATTGGCAAATCCTCAATCCTGATTTTAATATCACCTGGGATACCATTACAGTTGGCGGCCTCGTTGAGGGAACCAAAGCGGTTTACATGGATTTTTATAACTATTCAACCGTGAACAAGCGCGACCAATTGATAAGCCCGGGGCTCAATTTTAGTGGATACAACGCTGTATCGCTCAGTTTCAAACATGCCTATGAGCAACGCGTCAGAAAAGATTCACTGATCGTCAGAATCTCATCGGACTGTGGCGTTACGTGGCAGCGTGTATGGGGTATGGGACCCAATGGAACACCCGAAGTTTTCGTTACACATCCAAGCACAGACAATGCCTTCTACCCTCAATCGGCCGATGACTGGTGCGGCGGCAGTTACGGCACGGGTTGCTATACCATTGACCTGACACCCTGGGCCGGGCTGCAAACGGTCAAGCTGATGTTTGAAGCCTACAACAGGTATGGCAACAATCTCTTTTTATCTGATATCCAGATCAGCGGGCCAGTTGGCACGCATGAAATAACCAAGGGGAACCCTGTAGTCAACATCTTTCCGAATCCATCGCACGGTTTGTTCAACCTTACCATGAACAGCATGCCACGCGAAGTTAACATGACCGTGATGAATCCTCAGGGACAGGTCGTACGTGCTGAAGTTTTAATCTCCAGGGCAGGAACCATTTCGGAGCAGGTCGATTTATCTGATTTTCCGAAGGGATTGTATTTCATCAGGCTGACAACTGAACAGTTTACCCAGGTGGAGAAGGTAGTCGTTAACTGATTTGTGTTTATGCAGTTGTTCTATGTTTCCGTGATACAGGGAGATGCTTGTGTACTGAGCGAAGAGGAATCATGGCATTGCATGAAGGTGCTCCGGTCAAAGGAGGGAGATGTTGTACATCTCACCGATGGTAAGGGGCAGATGTATCAGGGAACCTTATCAAAGATTCATCACAAAGGCTGCCTGGTCGAAATCAGCAGTTCGACGTCTGTCCCTCGAAATCCCTGGAACCTGCACATGGCTGTTGCGCCAACCAAAAACATTGATCGCTTTGAATGGTTCCTCGAGAAGGCAACGGAAATAGGGGTTGATGAGATCACGCCGCTTTTTTGTGAACATTCCGAAAGGGAAATAGTTAAACTGCAACGACTTGAAAAGGTATTGGTTTCGGCAATGAAGCAATCACTCAGGGCCTGGTTACCGAAACTCAATGAACCGGTGAAATTCAATGATTTCATTGCCAGAACTGTTCATGGGCAAAAATTTATCGGATATTGTGCAACCGGAATGGAATCACAGCTGGTGAAAACCTATACTCCTGGCAATGATACGGTAATCCTGATCGGTCCGGAAGGTGATTTCTCCAAAAACGAAGTTGACTGCGCTACAAAATCGGGCTTTATTCCGGTAAGTCTGGGGCAGAACCGTTTGCGTACCGAAACCGCAGCCATTGTGGCTTGTCATACCATTGGGATATTGAATACGCAAAGCGTGACACGTGACGAAAAAACGTGACACGAGACGCGTGACGGAAAATTGGTCACTTGTCATTACAAAAGACTATTTGAAGTACATTGGTGAATAAATTGCAACCAGGTAGTTTTAAAACCTATCAGGGACTTTTCTTAATAATATTTATCTCATCTTCGGTCAATCCATATAATTCATAAACCAATTGGTCAATCTCATTTTCCAGGGAGCTGGTGTCGGCATTGGGATCCGTTTTTTTTGTGGAAAGAATTTGGTCTACTATCAAAGCAATTAAGTCGTGTGTGTTTCGCAATTTCTGATCTGATAAATCAATCCTTCTAATAGGAAATCTCTTAATATCCAAAATGGAAATTCTCGGAAAGGTTTGTGTCACTACCTTGTTGGAAGTAAAATTAAAAAACCAGGAAATCAATGAAGAATTAAGGATGCCGAGGAAAAATTTCAAATTATAAACCCCCTCTTTGGCCTTATCTTTCAGGATGATATTAAGAACCGATTTGTAATTAACCATGAACTCATCTGCCATGCATGCAAAGATTTTGTATTTACCCTTGTTGGTAATCTCCCTTACCAGGATTCTTTCTCCTTCGAAAAAATATTTTTGTCTTGGATGTGCGAGCCAATTTCCATAGGAAATCCAGGTATTACCTGGCCAGGTAAACGAGTATCGTAAAATATCCTTACCATTTAATTCTTTTACAAATGATTCGTCATTTTTTAAATCAGAATGGTATGGTCTCGATTCTATAATCTCAGGACTTTGACCAGAACAAATATCATATGCTTGAACTCCAACAGAAAAATCACAAAATTCAGAGAATGGTTTACTGTTAACTTGACATTTCAGCAAAACTGTTTGATTTGCAGGAGAAACCAATATATTAAATAGATCGGTATTTTTCCAGTCGCTTTGATTATGAGCAAATTGAACACAATCATCGCTGGAAATTTTATCAATTATTTGGTTTTCATCAAATATTGAAATATGAATAAGAGCATCGGTTGATCTTGGAAGAAATTGTTGCTTTCTATTAAGATAAATAATAGTTTCAACTGTTGCATCTTCAAAAACTCTTTTCGGCAATTTAATGATTTGGTTAATGTGAGAATTTTCGAGTAGATAAGCTCGAATAGTTTTAGCTTCGATAACTGTCAACCATGTATGAGGTGTGATATAGCTTTGAAGGCCATTTATTCTGGTAAGGTTTAATCCAAGTTCAATAAAATATCCGTATGATTCATATTTACCAGTTATTGTTGCAAATTTCGTTTTAAAAAAATCCTTTTCTGCAGGAATAAAACTCACGCCATATGGCGGATTCCCTATCACCACGTCAAACCCAACAAAATCGCCTTCATCATTAAGCACTTCGGGAAACTCGAACCGCCATTCAAATGCGTTTTCGAAAATTCTGTTGTTTTTGGCGTCCTCAATGGCCCGATTTAGCTTAGCTGCCTCGTCTTCCAGTCTTTGTTTCTCTTTCACACCTTTTTCCTTCGCCTTTTCATCCCCATACACTGTGTCTGGCTCGAATAAGAAATTACCGGTGAATTTGTGAAATAGTTGGTTCATGATCTGATCACGCTTTTTTATTCTTGGATCATTCTTGCCAATGCCCAAATGAAAAGCGCTTTTGATTGTCGTTATCAATTGTTCCATCTCCCGCTTCACATCCCTGTTTTCTGCATTTCGATACGTCATAATTGCCTCCCGGTAGGAAAAAATGGAAAATCTTCCTCCGGATAAAACCTGCTTCAGATCAGCATCCAGTGCATAATGCGAGATCAGTGAATTCCCGCACTTGATGTTGATATCGATATTGGGCAGGGTTTCGAGTTCGGTAAAGTCGGGTTTTTTGTAGAAGGCATTCTTTAAAAGCTCTATCCACAAACGTAAGCGACATATTTTAACGGAATTGGGATTGATGTCAACGCCAAACAAACAGTTTTCGATGATGGTTTGCTTTTCGCGGAAAAGCGCTTCCTGGACCCGCTGACTTCCTTTATTTGTCGGATTGTAATCGAACAGTTCTCCATCTTCATCTGTTACAATGAGTTCGTCATTCACCACCTCAACCTGGTACTCTTTTAATCGCCGGCCTTCGCGGTCTTGCAGGATTTTCAAATCGCTTTTTATGGCAATTATTTCATTCAGGGCTGATACCAGAAAATGGCCGGAACCAACAGCCGGATCACAAATTTTGAGACTATTTATAATGCTGTTGGCTTCATTACGGTCTTCAATTTTATTGTAAACATCATCAATGCCTTCACAATTCCAGCCTTTCGCATCATTGAACTTCTGCACAACAGCCCGGCGAATGGTTTCGCGGCACATATACATGGTGATGAACCCGGGGGTGAAGAATGAGCCGTCTTTATATCCGTTGATCTTTTCAAAAATCAAACCCAGTACCGAAGCATTGATCAGCGTTTTGTTATCTTCCTGGATCTCCTCTGCGCCTTCACCTGAGAAATCATAGGCATTGAGGAAGGCAAATAGGTAATCCAAACCATTCATGTTTCCGGTTAACCGTTTCCCGATATTATTTTTCAGTACCGTTCCCGGATGAATCGGAATGAGGCAGTCATCCTGCAGATTGCTGATAAAAATGGTGTTGCGCTCCAGTTCTGTCGGCTCAAAGAGCGAACTATTCAGGTAGGGGACCTTTTCAAACAACTTAACAACAGCAGGATCACGTTCTGTGCCCTTTTTGGCAAGTACACGAAAAAACAGACTATCCAGGGAATCAAATCCCTTAAGCTTGTCACTGTTGAGAAATTCATATTCATCCTGTTCGCCTTTATGGTAGTTGATCAACTGCGCTTCGAGTAGTTTCAGGAATAAAATACGGTTGATCCATGTGATCGCCAGTTCCAGCGATACATTAAAAAGTTGCTCCTGGGTTGTTTTTCCAAAATAGGAAGGTTTGCCAATCCGGCTGATCAAATCCCGGCTGTCGATCTGAACAATGGCATTCTCTATCAGTGATCCTGGAACCCGCTCTCCTTCATTTTTCCTGCCGATTAGTTTTTTACTTCCCTCTTTGGTTTCTGTCAACCCGATAATGTGCAGCAATTCTGAATAAAAGGCTTTATCCAAACTGTTGCTGTCGTTGGTGAAAGGAAGCTTCAGCAGATGTTCCGGTGAGAGCAGCTTATAAAGGGCAATGAGTTTGGAATCATCAATTTTATCGTCGTTTCGCAGGGGTTTATCATACTCCCGGAAATCAAAAAAGGTAAACCAAATTTCAGAAGTAAGCGCTGTCAGGAATGGTTCTGCAATTTGCTTGTAAAAAAAGTCAGTCGTATTTCCTGACAACCGGCCTTCTTCAAAATCGGTGAATTGTTTTACAAGGGCTTTATTCTGGGCGAATAGTTTCTCAAAGAGGCTGGCATCGAAGATATACCATTCAAAAATGTTTGTGGCCACCAGATGTTTGATCTCCAGGTTATGGTTGGTGATCCGTTCCCTGAGATAATACAGGATAAGTTCATGAAACGCTTTTGCGTTCAAGCTATCCGGCCGGACCATCTCCGATTTATTCGAAGGCTTTTTTGCTTCGATCAAAACACCTGCCACACTTTTTGAATCGGGGCCGGTATGTATTACAAGGTCATTCCGGCCTTTTGTGTTGATATAAAAATGCTGGTAGAAGGTATTCTTTAGAAAATCGCTCAGATCATTTTTGGCATGCTCTTCTGATTCGGTCTCATCAATGCCGTCAAGCAGTCGGATCAGGTTTTTCTTAAACACCTCTATTTCGTTTCTGGCAGGCTTTACCTTCAGCCAGGCTTTATTGAGTGATTTCCGGGGGGATAAAAATGTCAGTTGCATGGTTTGGATTGATTCCTTTTCAAATGTAGGAAAATGTCACTGTATTATACAAGAAATATCGATAACAATAGATAATTAATATCACCATAGATTACCTTGTTTTTCATACATGGCAAATTTATATTGCGATGAATCCATTATATTTGCATAACTGGAAAGCGCCTTAACAGGATTTGTTACATATCGTAAATCGTACATGGCAGCACAACCCCCTTCTTTTCGAATAATTCTTGCCTGTATCGTCGCCTTCATTGGAATGACCTCCTTTGTGCCGCCGTCGTTTCAGATTGCTTTGTTGAAATATCAGGGTGGTGGGGACTGGTATGCAAACCCGACTTCGCTTCCCAACCTGGTCAGGTTTGCCAACCGTAATTTATCCACCAACATCAGTGAAGATATCGCCACGGTGGATGCAGGAAGCGCCGATATCATGAATTATCCCTTCATCCATATGACCGGACATGGGAATGTTGTTTTTTCGGATCAGGAATTACAGAACCTCAGGAAATACCTGATTGCCGGAGGGTTTCTTCATATCGACGACAATTATGGCCTGGATAAATATATCCGGCCCCAATTAAAAAAAATGTTTCCTGACCTTGAGTTATTGGAATTGCCTTTTAATCACCCGATTTATCACCAGAAGTACAATTTCCCCAATGGTCTCCCGAAGGTTCATGAACATGATGCCAAAGCTCCGCAAGGCTTCGGGCTTATGTATGAAGGCCGGCTTGTGCTGTTCTATTCCTATGAATCCGATTTGGGCGATGGATGGGAAGACCCTGCCGTTCATGGCGATTCCGAGCCAACAAGGCTTAAAGCGCTACAGATGGGAGCAAACATGCTGCAATACGTCTTCACGACAAAATAAAATCCTCTAACCCTGTTACCCTGTCACCTTGTTACCTTGTTACCCTGTCACCCTGTTACCCTGTTACCTTTTGTGTTGTAACATACTTTATTTAACTTTGACCACTATTTCCAACTACACATGGGAAAACTCTACGACAAACTCGCCGAAGACGTTCGTTTTATTGAAGGATTGAAAGCCTGCCTCAACTGCGGAACATGCACAGCCATTTGTCCCGCGGCAGAATTTTACAATTATCAGCCCCGCCAGATTGTCGATATCCTTCAAACCCGCAATGATGAAGAGATCGAAGCCCTGATGAAGAGTGAAACCATCTGGTATTGCGGTGAATGCATGTCCTGCGTTACCCGGTGTCCCCGCGGAAATGCGCCCGGGTTGCTGATCACCGTTCTGCGATCTGTTTCGCAGGAATTAGGGTATTTTGTCGAATCCGAAAAAGGGAGGCAGCAACTTGCCATCAAACGGACCGTCGGTGAGTGGATCCTGAAATATGGATATTGCCTTTATCCTTCGGAGATCCTGCCACAGATGCATCCTGAACAGGGTCCCATCTGGGAATGGGAACATGAAAACATGGATGAGGTCATGCATCGGCTGGGAGCCAACTATAAAAAAACCGGACCCGGCATCCTGCGTAAAATCCCACAGGAGGATCTCGACGAGGTGCAGCGGATCTTTGATGAAACCGGGGCGACGGAACGTTACCGGAAGATCGAAGAATATTCACGGATCAAGGCAGACGAGATGGGAATCAACCTTGAGCCCGGACTCGACAACGATTATATCCGCCACATTTATACTGTCAATGAAAAAGACCATACCAAAGACGCATGAAAATAGAGGGCAAACGAAATATCTGGAAGGATTATCAGAAGGAGATTGCCGCTGACCGGTATTTCTACGTAAGAAGTTGTGTCAGGCAAAACTTTTTCCCGGGTTCCGAAAAAACCTTCCTCCGTATCATGAAGGAGGAACTTCACAAAGATCTCTTTGAAAACGCAGCCCACACGACCTGCTCAGGAATAGGCTACCACAGCGACGTCGTACCCTTTGAAACAGCCATGACCATGGTGGCCAGGCAGTTTTCGATCATGACCGAATCGGGATATGAAAACTTTACCACCTCCTGCATCACCTCCTTCGGACTCTACTCCGAAATCCTGGAGACCTGGCATCATTTTCCCGAAGTTGAGGAGCGCGTCAGACAGCACCTGCTCAAAGCCACTGGCCGAACTTTCAACAAACCGGTTAACCTTTCGCACGCCAGCGATGTGATCTTTAAATTCAGAAAAGAGATCGCTGCCAACGGCCAATATAAGCTGATCAACAAAAACACGGGAAAACCACTGCAGGTAGTAGAACACATCGGATGTCATTATTCGCGGATGTTCCCAGGAAAGGGCATCGGAGGAGCCGAATATCCGTACGTGCTGGTGGGGATGATCGAGGAATGGGGAGGTGAGGTGATCGACTACCCCGAACGTCGCCATTGCTGCGGGTTCGGATTCAGGCAATACCTGATCCAGGCCAACCGGGGTTACTCCATTTCCAGCACCAAAAAGAAATTTGATTCCATGGCGCCCTACAAACCCGATTTCATCCTCACCAACTGCCCGGGATGCCCTATGTTCCTTGATCGATGGCAATATGCACTCAGCGAAATGGAGGGCATTACCTATGGCGAGAATGGCCACGGAATCCCTGTCTTGACGTATGAAGAGCTGGCTGGGATGATCCTTGGCTATGATCCCTGGGATATCGGATTGCAGGTTCACCAGGTCCCTGTAGAGCCGCTGCTCGACAAAATCGGTATTCCCTATGATACCCCGCGAAAGTTTCTTACCATGGATGGAAAAATAATGGGGCAACCAAAAGCGCCCTCCAACCTAAAATTTTATCAGCATGAATAACAAGGTGATCGTGATCGGAGGCGGGGTGGCAGGCATGACTGCCGCGGGCGCCCTTGCAGACCTTGGATTGGAGGTGCTGTTGCTTGAAAAAGATTCCCAAACAGGCGGTCATGTGAAAAATTGGGATCGCCTCTTTCCCTCCCGTCGCCCGGGCAAAGAGGTGATGGATTTCGTTGGTAAAAGCATGGGCACCGGGGTTGAACAACGATGCAATGTCGTTGTAAACTCCATTGACCGCAGCAACGATGGATTCACCGTTCATATGGAAAACAGTGAGCCTGTGTCAGCGAAATGCCTTGTGATTGCCACCGGCTACGAGCTGTTCGATGCCCATAAAAAGGAGGAATACGGCTATGGCATTTACGACAATGTGATCACTTCGGCTGAGTTGGAGAATATCTTCAGGGAAGGAAAAAAGCTGACCACCCATGACGGGAAAACACCCCGGCGGATGGCCATCGTTCATTGTGTCGGTTCACGGGATGAAAAGGTGGGAAACCTGTATTGTTCCAAAGTTTGCTGTGTCACCGGCGTAAAGCAGGCCATCGAGATCAGGGAGATGCTCCCCGGATGTGAGGTAACTTCATTTTACATGGATCTGCGGATGTATGACCGCAATTTCGAGGAACTCTACTATGAAGCCCAGCAGAAATGGGGCGTTAACTTTATTCGCGGCCGGCTTTCGGAATGTGCCGAAAACCCTGACCATTCGCTGATTCTGAAAGCAGAAGATACCCTGACAGGACGGCCTTTGAAACTGACCGTCGATATGGTTGTTCTTCTGGTTGGGTTTGTACCCGGCGCTGAGACCCGCCGGATTGCGCAAATGGTTGGCCTGCAAGCGGGAGCGGATGGATTTTTATTGTCTGCTGATGAGCATGTGCAGGACAACAGCACTTCGGTGCCAGGCGTTTTTCTTGCCGGCGCCGTCAAAGGACCTGCCTGTATTGTAAACACCATCGCCGATGCACGAGCAACCGCATTACAGGTGAAAAAACATCTAACCAACCTGAAAACCAAATAACCAGATAGAATGATAAACTTCGGATATAAGCTAATGCGCGATGAATCGATCGACCTTGATCGGAACGACATGCGCATTGCCGAATACCTGAAGCTCAATGAACCATCCATCAAACTTTGCATCGGTTGCGGCAGTTGTACAGCTACCTGTTCAACAGGCCACTTTACCGATTTCAACATCCGCAGGGTACACACCTTTATCATGCGTGGCGAGATAAAACACGTCAAAAAGGAGATTCAACGTTGTATGTTTTGCGGCAAATGCCAGCTGGTTTGTCCACGGGGAGTCAACCTTCGCAATGTAATTTTAACCATTAACCGGGCCATCGAGCAAATAGGATGATCAATTTTAACCTTTTTGTCCTTCCGTTTTTCCTGGGGCTGATCTATGTGGTCATTGCCATTGGAAAACACTGGTACCGTTGGATTAAAGCCCTGCCCGCGATCGACAAGGTAAAACTCATGAGTGGGATCCGACATCCGGGACAGGTATTATCGGCGCTCAAAGAGATTTTCCTTGAAGCGCTGATTCACCGGCGTATGTGGAAACGCAATCCGCTACTTGGTTATATGCACATGAGTTTCGCCTTGGGGTGGTTTCTACTCATTGTCCTTGGTAATATCGAAAGCCGGTTTTATAGCGGGGTCCACCTGAATGCCCCATACTACCCCATCTTTTTAAAATTCTTCATCCACGACAAGCTGGTTCTCTTTTTCGAAATTTATTCTGTCCCCGGATTTTTTCGATTTCTGATGGACTTTTTGCTATTGTTTGTCTTAAGCGGCTTGGTGCTGGCCATCATCAAACGGCAAAAATCAAAGTGGTTTGGAATGAAACGGACAACAGATTTACAACTCACTGACATAGTTTCCCTGACCACACTTTGGATGATCTTTCCGATGAGGTTGCTTGCCGAAAGTTTTACGGCAGGATATTATGGCAGTGGGGGTGGATTTCTGACCCAGCCACTGGGTAATTTTTTGGTATGGCTCATGCCTTTTTCTGATGCGTTTGTAGCCTATACTTTGTGGTGGGGTTATTCACTGGTATTAGGGATATTTTTTATCACACTTCCCTTCTCCAGATATATGCATATTCCTACGGAAGTATTGCTGATATTTTTCCGTCATTTTGGAATTCAACCCAAGAAATGGTACTCGAGTTTTTCGGATGTTGAAGTACAGGCCTGCTCACGATGTGGCGTTTGCATCGATGTTTGCCAGCTCAACGAAGCCGGCATCCACGACTCACAGGCGGTCTATTTCATCCGCGGCGTCCGGGACAAGTATGTTCCTGAAGAAATTTCACGAAAATGCCTGGTCTGCGGCCGCTGTCAGGAATCCTGCCCCGTTGGAATCAATGCCGACTCACTCCGCCTGATCAAACGCAGGGAGCTTGTGTCGGGGCAACCATCCGATTTTTCATACCTTGTCCCGGAGAAGGGAGTCACCCCCGTTCAGGGAAGTGCACGCGCTCAGGGTGGGTCACTCACGCAGGATGTACCGGAGGTGGTCTATTTTGCTGGGTGTATGTCGCACCTTACGCCTACAATTATCCGGGCTATGAAGGGGATCATGAACCAGGCCGGCATATCATACATTCACCTGGATGAAAATCGCAGTGTTTGCTGTGGACGGCCGCTTATGATCGCCGGGAAAGACAGTCAGGCGCACGATTTAATTGAATACAACAAAAAGTTAATCCGCCTTACGCGGGCAAAATTACTGGTTACCTCCTTCCCGATCTGCTATCGCGTTTTCAGGGAGGAGTACAACCTTCCCATCCGGATCCAGCATCATACACAATTCATCCTCGATCTTGTAAAAACAGGAAAAATTCCGTTGCAGGGTTATTTCAAAAAGGTAGCCTACCATGATCCCTGCGATCTGGGGCGTGGCTCCAGGGTTTATGAAGCGCCACGTGAACTGATTTCGAAAATTGCAGATCTTGTTCCGGTAACCCAGGAGGGCAACAATGCCATGTGTTGCGGAGGAAGCCTTGGAATCTTTGAAGCTTCGCAGCAGCAGCGCAATACCATGACCAGCGGGGCGCTCGACATGCTGCTACAAGGCCGGCCCGATGCGATCGTCACGGCTTGTCCGTTGTGCAAAAAGACATTTGAAAAGCAATCACCTGTTGATGTAAAGGATATTGCTGAATTGGTTTACGAAGCCCTGCCTAGAGCTGCTTACTACTCCGTTTCCGATCAATCTCATCCAGCAGTATCTTACGCAGGCGAATTGATTTCGGAGTAACTTCCACATATTCATCTCCTTTGATATACTCCATGGCCTCTTCAAGGGAAAATTTCGTGGCCGGGTAGATCACCGCCTTGTCATCAGAACCCGATGCACGCACGTTGGAGAGCTTCTTGGTTTTGTTCACATTGATTACGATATCGTCACTGCGCGTACTCTCTCCGATCACCTGACCATTGTAAACATCCTCAAATGGTTCAATGAAAAACTTGCCGCGGTCCTGTAATTTATCGATGGCATAGGTAATCGCCAACCCTGTGTACATCGATATAAGCGAGCCATTGTTCCGTCCGGGCAGATCGCCTTTCCAAGGTTGATACGCTTTAAACCGATGTGCCATCACCGCTTCACCCTCCGTTGCCGTGAGTACCGGGTTTCGAAGACCGATTAACCCGCGGGCCGGGATGTCAAATTCAAGGATCACACGCTCACGTTTATGCTCCATGTGCGTCATGTCGCCCTTGCGGCGACTGACCAGTTCAATCACTTTGCCTGCAAAGGCTTCAGGGACCTGTACCTTCAGCAATTCAACAGGCTCACATTTTTGCCCGTCAATCTCTTTCGTAAGAATCTGTGGTTGCCCCAGTTGAAACTCATACCCTTCGCGACGCATGGTCTCAACAAGAATGGCCAGATGAAGGATGCCCCGGCCAAATACCTGGAAACGGTCGGGCGAATCCATCTCCTCCACCTTAAGGGCCAGGTTTTTCTCTGTCTCTTTGAAAAGCCGCTCGCGGATGTGGCGGGAGGTGACAAAGGTTCCCTCCTTGCCTGCGAATGGCGAATTATTGATGGTAAAGAGCATGCTCATGGTGGGTTCATCCACACTGATGGGCGACATGCCCTCCGGATTTTCAAAATCGGCAATGGTATCGCCAATGTCGAAATTCTCGGGGCCGAGGATGGCGCAAATCTCACCGGCAAACACCTCGTATTTGACCTTTTCCTTGCTGAGTCCTTCGAAGAGGTACAACTCCTTCACGACTGATTTTATCACCGTCCGGTCATTTTTAACCAGGCAGATCGGCATGCCAGCCTTGACAGAGCCGCGGGTAATACGCCCTACCGCAATCCTGCCGACATAGGAGGAGTAATCGAGCGAACTGATCTGCATCTGCAGGGTTCCCGGCAACTGCTGCGGTGCGGGAATATGCTCGATGATCTGATCGAGCAGGTAGCTGACATCCGTTGTCTCATTTCGCCAGTCGCCCGACATCCATCCCTGCTTCGATGAACCATATACGGTCGGAAAGTTCAGCTGGTCTTCACTGGCATCGAGGCTGAACATCAGGTCGAACATCGCCTCATGCACCTCATCGGGCGAACAGTTCGGTTTATCCACCTTGTTTATCACAACAATCGGCTTCTTTCCAAGTTCCAGCGCCTTTTGCAACACGAAACGCGTCTGCGGCATGGGGCCTTCAAAAGCATCAACCAGGATCAGCACTCCATCGGCCATGTTGAGCACGCGCTCAACCTCACCGCCAAAGTCGCTGTGGCCGGGGGTATCAATGATGTTGATTTTTATTCCTTTATACCTGACGGAAACATTCTTTGACAAAATGGTAATCCCTCGTTCGCGCTCCAGGTCGTTTGAATCGAGGATCAAATCCCCGACATCCTGGTTGTCACGAAACATGTGAACCTGGTGTAAAATCCGATCAACCAGGGTAGTTTTGCCGTGGTCAACGTGGGCAATAATAGCGATATTTCTGATTTCCTGCATGTTAATAAATTGAATTGGCTTGTTGAAATAGTTTGCAAAGGTACGGCAAAATTCAACGCGGAAAACATTCAGCGAAAACACTCTTCCCGTGAGGCAGGGTAAAAAAAAAGAGGCTGCCTCGTTCATGTGAGACAACCTCTTTCTTACGCAACACCTGGTTGCTATTTGTTTACGAGCACCTTGCGGATGATCTTTAACTCACTGTTTGTGAATACCACAGAATAGATACCGGAGGGTATGGGTCTGAGGTCGATGAGTTTTTCGACTTTTCCGCCGATCGTTTTCACATCCTTCAGCTCAAAGATTTTAGAGCCAAGCTGGTTGTAGATTGCGATGGTGAAGGTTGACTCGACAGGGTACTGGATGGAGGCGTTGAAGCGTCCTTCGTTTGGAACAGGATAAACAACAAAGGATGCGGATGACGGGATCTCCTGCTGGCCGGTAATGACCACGTACAAAATGTTCGATTGAGGTGAAACGCATCCGTTGAGTGTTACCACGCAATAATAATTGCCGCTGAGTGTGGCAGTATAGGTCTGTTCTGTTGCACCCGCAATGAGGGCGCCGTTGAAGTACCATTGGTTGCCTGCAGGGGCGCTGCTGGTAAGTACATCATTGTCTTCAGCAATCACAGGAGCGCCGGGTATCGCATTTACGACCACCGTGGTATTCGCTGAGGCCGAACAACCCAATGCATTGGTTGCAAGCAGGGTGTAAACCCCTGAGGCGGCAGTGGTCGCGTTGGCAATCACCGGATTCTGAACACCGGATGTAAACCCGGCCGGTCCGCTCCACGCATAGGAGGTCATACCGTCAGGAGCTCCCGTTAAGTTCAGGGTGGATCCGGCACAGAGTGGCCCGTTGTTCGTGGCGGTGGTAGCAGGTTTCGCATAGATGGTAACCGATGTGGAGGCAGAATTCTGACAGCCTGAAGTATTGGCTACAACCAGCACATACTGGCCGCTTGCGGCAGCCGTTACGTTGGCAATGGTCGGGTTTTGAACATTGGAGGTAAATCCGTTGGGGCCGCTCCATGAATAGCTGGTGGCGCCCGAAGGTTGTCCAAAGAGGTTCAGGGTTAACCCTTCACACATGGGTCCGTTGTTCGCTGCGGTAGGAGCCGGGAGGGCATTGATTACAACTGTTGTCCCGATTGATCCTGTACAGCCCAGCGCATTGGTGATGGTCAGCATATAAACGCCTGCATCAGCCGGAGTCACGTTGAACACAGTTGGATTTATCGTGTTTGAAGTAAATCCATTGGGTCCGCTCCATGCGTATGCGTTCATCCCTGCAGGGCCTCCAACGAGGAACAGGGTTGAACCGGCGCAAAGTGGACCGTTGTTCGAAGCGGTGGGAACCGGGGCCGGGTTGATCAGAACCGTGGTAGAGGCCGCAGCTGAGAAGCAACCGTTTGCATTGGTCACGACCAGCGTGTAAGCGCCTGCGGCAGCCGGGGTGATGTTGGCAACAGCCGGACTCTGAACATTGGCGGTAAATCCATTGGGTCCCGTCCACGCATAGGTCGTCATGCCCGAAGGTGAGCCTGTTAAATTCAGGGTTGAACCTTCACACACAGGGCCGTTGTTCGCAGCCGTGGCAACAGGGTTCACATTCACCATAACCGTGGTGGATGTACCTGCGGATATACAACCGTTTGCATTGGTTACGATCAGGGTGTAATCGCCTGCTGCGACCGTGGTTACGTTGGCTATGGATGGATTCTGAACGGCGGAGGTAAATCCGTTGGGTCCGGTCCATGCATAGGTGGTCATGGCTGCAGGTCCTCCCGTTAAGTTCAGGGTTGAACCCACGCAAACCGGTCCGCTATTCGTAGCCGTGGCAACCGGGTTCACATTCACAACCGCCGTGGTGGTTGCGCCTGCCGAGATACAACCCGATGCATTGGTTACGATCAGGGTGTAAACGCCTGCCGCTGCCGTGGTCACGCTAACAATGGATGGATTCTGCAAGGCGGATGTAAATCCGTTGGGGCCTGTCCATGCGTAAGCAGTCATGGCTGCAGGTCCTCCTGTTAAGTTCAGGGTGGAACCCACGCACACAGGTCCGCTGTTCGCTGCGGTGGCAACAGGATTCACATTCACCACAACCGTGGTGGATGTCCCTGCGGATATACAACCCGATGCATTGGTTACGATCAGGGTGTAATCGCCTGCCGCTGCCGTGGTCACGCTGACAATGGACGGGTTCTGAACAGCGGATGTAAATCCGTTGGGGCCTGTCCATGCATAGGTAGTCATGCCGGCAGGTCCGCCCGTTAAGTTCAGCGTTGAACCCACGCACACGGGTCCGCTGTTCGCTGCGGTGGAAACAGGGTTCACATTCACCACAACCGTGGTGGATGTCCCTGCGGATATACAACCCGATGCATTGGTTACGATCAGGGTGTAATCGCCTGCCGCTGCGGTGGTCACGGTGGCAATGGACGGGTTCTGAACAGCGGAGGTAAATCCGTTGGGTCCTGTCCATGCATAGGTGGTCATCCCGGCCGGGCCCCCTGTTAAATTCAGGGTTGAACCCACGCATACGGGTCCGCTGTTTGCAGCCGTTGCAACCGGTAGCGTGTTAACTGTGATCGTCACCACATTGGTTGGCAATGGTCCTCCACAGGTACCTGTGGAATTTTGAATCTGCCTGAAATAGGTTGTAGCTGTCAGGGCGCCTGGTTGATAGGTAGCCCCGGTAGCAGTTGAAATATCCGTAAATGTTATATTATCGGGTGAACTCTGCCATTGATACGTTGGGGCTGTGCCATTGGGTGCAGTAGAGGTAAGCAATCCCGGGGCCAGGCCATAGCATACAGGCTGGCTTGACGCGATGGTCCCAACAGCTAAATCAGGATCAATGGTCACGACAAAGGCCGGAGATACCGTACCTTCACCGCAGGTGCTGGTTCCTTTAACCGTCATGTTGCCCGAAGCAGCCGAAGCAGCAAAGGATACAGTGATCGAGTTGGTGTTACCGCCACTTGTTATTGTTGCTCCGGTCGGTAAGGTCCATGTATATCCGGTAGCATCGGCAATCGCCGCAACCGTGTACACATGTCCTGTTGATGGTTTGCACACATTGGCAGGTCCACTGATGGTTCCGGCCGCAGCGGGAATGGGACAAGCCGTAGTAAAGGTGAGGTCGGCGCCATTCGATGTACCTGTAGCATTGGTAGCAACAATCCTGAAGTGATAGGTGGTATTCAGCGAAAGGCCAACGACGTTTGCAACCACCGGGGTTACGCTGTTACCTGTAACAGTTCCGGGCGTTCCTGCAATGGTACTTCCATAAGAAGCTGTCAGACCATATTCAAAGGTGACGGTGGAACTCTGGTTGTTGGCATTCACCGTCCCGTTCAGGGTACCTGTACTTACACCAATTGAGGTGGCAGCCTGGGTAACAACATCGGGGGCCAAGGCGCCGGTGGTGAAGGTTAGGTCGGCGCCATTGGTTGTGCCTCCGCTGTTAACGCCCACTGCGCGGAAGTGGTACAATGTGTTGGGAGCTAAACCAACGAGGTTTGCCAGAACACTTACATCCGTAAGTCCGTTTACAGACGAGGGAGTTGCAGTAACGGACGATCCATAGGCGATGGTTGTCCCATATTCGAAGTTCACTGCAGTTGAAGAGTTATTGGCATTGACAAGTCCATTCACCGTAGCCGTTGAAGCAGTAAGCAGCGTGGCAGCGGTGGTTGTCACGGTAGGCGCCACAGCCGATGAGGTAAAGAAGGTCATGTCGTCGCCATTGGTGGTACCCGCGGAGTTAACACCCACCACCCTGAAGTGATAGGTCGTACCGACTGTGAGGCCTGCGATGGAAACGCTGACCGGCGTGACGGAATAACCGCTTACAGGACTTTGGGTGGCTGTAACGATGGTTCCATATCCGGTGGTAAGTCCATACTCAAAGGTTACCGTAGTGCTTAAATTGTTGGCATTCACTGTACCATTCAATTGTGCTCCGGCAACGGTGATCAGCGTGGCCGCGGTGGTCACCACGGTCGGGGCGATGGTACCGGTGGTAAAGGTAAGGTCGGCGCCATTGGTGGTTCCTCCGCCATTAACACCCACTGCGCGGAAGTGATACAAGGTGTTGGGAGCCAAACCGGTGAGGTTGGCCAATACACTTACATCTGTAAGTCCGGTAACCGGTGAAGGGGTTGCTGTAATGGTAGAACCATAGGATACGGTTGTTCCATATTCAAAGGTCACAACGGTGGAAGCATTGTTGGCATTCACAAGACCATTCACGGTAGCTGTTACACCCGTAACCAGTGTCGCTGCTGTGGTGGTCACCACAGGCGCCACGGCTGCCGAAGTAAAGAAGGTGAGGTCGGCCCCATTGGTTGTGCCTGCCCCATTTACAGCCACAACCCTGAAATGATAGGTTGTTCCGACCGTAAGGCCAGCGATGGAAACGCTGACCGGTGTGTCGGTATAACCGGTAACCGGGCTTTGGGTGGCAGAGACTACGGTGCCGTATGAGGCGGTGAGTCCATACTCAAAGGTGACGGTAGTGCTTGAATTATTTGCATTCACCGTGCCATTCAGTTGGGCCGTGGCAATGGTAACCGAGGTGGCGGCGTTTGTCATAGCCGTTGGGGCAATGGCGCTGGTGGTAAAGGTCAGATCCAGTCCATTGGAGGTTCCTGCTCCATTCACTCCAACCGTGCGGAAGTGATAGGTTGTGTTGGGAGCCAGGCCGGTGAGTGAATAGGTTACAGGGGTAACGGAGTAACCGCTCACAGGACTTTCAGGAGCCGTAACGGTGGTTCCGTAACTTGCGGTAAGTCCATACTCGAAGGTGACGGTGGTAGCCGAGTTGTTGGCATTGACCGTACCATTGAGCTGGGCGCCGGTGCCTGTGACAGCGGTGGCCGCATTGGTCACTACTGTGGGAGCTATTGCCGAAGTGGTGAAGGTCAGATCGGCGCCGTTGTAGATGGCCGTACCAACGGTACCCACAGCCCGGTAATGGTAAAGGGTGTTGGGCGGGGTAAGGCCGGTGAGTGTTGCGCTGATGGCGGTGGTGGTAGATCCGGTTACAGGCGTTGGAGCAGCGGTAGCCGTACTTCCATAGGAAACGGTTGTACCGTATTCAAAGGATGTAGCCACACTCTGTGTACAACCATTCACCGTGCCGTTGAGCGCTGCGCCTGTTGATGTAATGGCGGTAGCTGCTGTAGTTACGACCTGAGGAAGTTCATATGCACCCATGGAGGGGGGTGTCATTCTGGTTATCCCTGCAAAGTCAGTGGTGATACTGGGAATGGCATTACCTGTAGCAAGAAGCGGTTGCTGGGGATGAAGATCGGCCGGCGAAACGAATAGCGGATCAACTGATAATGAGTTGGCATCCTGACCTGAGGCGGTCTTCCATGCTGCTAAATCAGCCTGATCGGCGGCTCCCCATAAACCTAATGGAGTGCTGGTTGTAAACAGATCATTGTAATTCGAAGTAAAACCGGTTGTGTTAGAAACTCCAATCGCATAAGGTTTGATGGTCCCACCACTTCTGGAATTAACCAACACGTTGTTTACAAGCTGAATGGTTGATGCTGCAGATTTAAAGAAACCATAACTTGAATTTGTACCGGCCGCAGTTCCATAAACATTTACCGAATTAAAGTAATAGTTGTTCGTACCTGTACTCAAATCATTAATCCCGTAAATTCTCGTTTCCGGGGTTGTACCCGTACCTATGGATACCAAATTGTTAAAATAACTTCCACTGCCAGAACTTACATAGATGCCATAAACCTGCGGAGAACTCGCTCCTGTTCCGGTTCCGTTAGATTTAATGTTATAGATGAAGTTATTTTTCACAGTTGAGTTTGTCCAATTCCCTGCCTGAATAATACCAACAGTTGTATAGGCTGCGGTGCCAGGGTTTGAGTTAAAGATATTATACACGGAATTCCCTTCGATATTATTTCCTGAAGTAGCAGTAGAAACATAAATACCTATAGGCAAAAATGAATATCCTGTGCTCGTGCTGTTGGATTTTATATCCCGAACCGTATTGTTCTTAATCGAAATAGTCCCTCCGAGAATATACATACCCGCAGTACGGTCACCAGCTCCTCCGTAATAGGCTACGTTGCCAATGGTATTGTTCTCAATATTTATAATACCGGATGAACCTGAGTATATAATTCCGTTATCCATACCATTTCTGATGGTATCAGATGCAAGGGCGCCACCTCCGAAAGTGTTTCCGGTAACTGTACCAGCATTTACATTTCCTGAACTGATATACAAGCCATAAACACTAGATCCAATAGTGTTTCCAAAGTTTGACAGTGTATTTCCCTGAACACTTGTGGCTGCTCCTGTTCCTCCTGTAACATGAATACCATAGACATTACCAGTAGTTGCAAGTGCAGCTCCTGTGCGGGCCGCATCCGAACCACCAAAACTGTTGGCGGAGATAAGGTGACCATTTCCGGCACCTACATAAATACCATACAGAGAAGTTGTTCTTGCAGCAGTCTGGTATATGCTATTGCCTGTAAAGGTATACCCATTTCCATTTCCGGTGGATGATAAATAGATTGCACCGTTGGTGAAGTTAAACAGCTCGTTATTTGTAAAGGTGTTCGCGGTGTTTTCTTTTAACGATGTTCCACTTGAATAAACAAGATTGAAAGGAACACCAGCTGCATCACTTCGATCCCGGATAATATTCTCGGTGAAGAGGTTATTGCTATTTCCGGTTACTCCTGTTGTAGTACTTAGCAGGATGACGCCGGAAGTACCCGTATTTGCACCCTCAATATAACAATTACGAACAGTATTCCCTGAAGCGCCATTTAAGAACGTAAGCGCAGGGCCGGAAGTACTCAGGTTCCTGAACCTCAGGTATTTTCCTGTTCCCCCGCTACGCCCATCGATGGTAATGCGATCAGCTCCTGAAAGCCGGATCATACCAGCAGCTACGGTTCCTGAAATTATTTTTTCCGTCGCATCATTCGATTGAATGGTCGCAGTAAAGAGCGAACCTTCAGGCTCTACCGCCAATTCGTTAAGCGCGTTGGTTCCATCCTCAGTGAGGTTACTGAGAACATTGATTGTAAGGTTTCCAGTTACAACACCAGCGTTGATTGCTGCAAATGCGCCTGTAGCGCCTGTGAGCGATGGATAGGCTCCCCCTGTCCCTACTGTCAGCGTGCCGGTAAATGGAGCGCCAATGAGGTAGGTCAGCGGAGTTGCAGGTGCCGTACTGATGTTTAGTACCGGAGGAGATGTGCTGGCTACAGCGCCCACTGCCAGGGAACTAAAATTATTGGCTGCATCCTGGGCAACAACAAAATATTGTATAATATCACCCGCAACAACACTTCCGCCATTGATAATGCTGTAATCAATGGTGAAATTATAAGGACTTGTACTGTTACTTGCGACTGCATATTTCCAGCCATTGTCGGCGCTTGTATTACCCACGAAAGCATTTGCGTCGGTAGATTTTTTAAAGTATAGTCTGGGAAGATTGGCTCCACCTGAAACGGCAACATTATCCGTAATGGTAGCGAAATTTGTTAAAACACGATTGGTGATTAGGCCAGTTGGGAGTGGTGTATAAACAATATTGGGAGCAAATATATCGGCTGAGGCAGTAAAATTACCTGCATCAGCTCCGATATCCGGAGGGCTGAGTGTGCTTCTGACTTGGCTGTCGAAATCATCAGTAACATTTGTCAGGGCAATACCTGAAGCTTCTATTGGCGTTGGATTTTGAATATGTAAATCAACGGTCGAGCTGGTTCCATTGGGAAGAATAAAATTCGGGTCGCCACTTCCACTTGCAATATCCTTACCCGTTGCAACAACCCAGTTGGTTAAGGAGGTGACATTGGCGCCATAATATCCAAATGTCCCATTGGTAGCACCATTGGCGAGGATAAGGTTGTAATTGCTTACAAGGCCAGCAGGATTTACCCCTGTTCCGGCAACCTTAATCCCGAAATGCCTGGCGGTTGATCCGCCCGACCTTGCATTAAAGAAAATGTTATTCAAGTATGACCTGGGGTTCACAGTCACAATACTGTTAAAAGCATAGGTGCTAACTGTGCCTGAAGCAATCGTTCCTCCAATGTAAATGCTGTTGTTGAGGACGCTGTCAACATTTGCGGCACCTTCATAGATACCGTTAATGCCACATGACGTGCTCATAGAGGTTCCGTCTCCCTTCACACCAAGACGGATCATATTGTTTTTATACACCCCAAGGTTACTCGCGATGTAAATACCGTTCATAACCGCAGTGGTTCCGGTAGTTGCTAATTCAAAACTGTGTATCAGATTTTTTTCACAATTAACACTACCCCCTACCCCACTAACATAAATACCATTTATTGCGACATTAGCTGTTGCAGCTGTATTCGATAGATTATAAATGGTGTTTTGCCGGATAATCTGTCCTGGTTTTGAATTAGAGGAAGATATACCCACCATGGATGCAGTATTGGTTGCAACCGTATTTGCAGATGTGGTTGTAAGGTTGTAAATCGCATTCTGTGCAATCGTTACAGGAAGATTTGTGCCTGCACTTCTAATTCCAAGAACATAAGATCCTGTCCCTGATTTTAGGTTCGTGACGTTGGCTATGGTATTATTGGATACTGAAAGGGTCTGCGTTGTACCTGTAGTTATGTTTTGATAAAACCCAGCAAACAAACCCGAATTGGTACCTGCGGTGAACTGGATGCTGTTGGGAGTTGTTGCACTACCAATCGTATTTCCGTTCACAGTGAAATTTCCTGTAACTGTTGATGGAGCAAGCAAGACCCCAATTAATGTTGCACTTGATGCTGAAGTGCCGCTTATTGTGATGGATCCAATCTGGTTGTTAACAATAGAACCGGATGGTCCACTAAAACTTATACCGTAATAAGATGCGGCATTAGCTCCGGCGCCATAGGTAATGGAGATTGCGCCTGTACCCGTTGCGCCACCTATGATATTTGGGGTTTCGGTGCCGATATTGCAAATTCCAGATGAAATTAACATACCACTAAAATGAGTACCACCGGAAGAGGGATTCGTAAATAAATTGATATTGGAGATTGTATTACCCTGGATAGAGTTTATGTTGGCAGTTAACATCGTGGCTCCAAACCGGATCGGGTAAAAAAAGTTTAAGATTGTCGGAGGGGTCCCGTTCCCGTTTACCGTCCAAGCCGTACCACCACAATTGGCTTCAGAGCCTCCAATATAGTTGCCGGTTATAATATAACCATCACCGGAACCTGGAAGAATTGCATGGAACCCTGTTCCAACTGTCGGGCTTCTTGGAACCGATTGATAGAAACTATTGCCGGATATCGTCCACTGCGTACATCCTGCATTGAGAAGAATCCCTAGTGCGGATCCTCCATTTGCATAAAAGTCATGGATAAGGCAATTGGAAACGGTATTATTACTATTATACTGGGCGAGTGTGGTAATCGTTCCATTTCCATAAATTGAGTATAATGGTGTGGTGGCACCAGCACTTATATCGCAATTGTCAATGGTATTGTTATCGTTACCATTTGTGCCTGTTGTGCCACTGAAGGTAATGGTTCCCATGGTGGCGTTGTTAACTCCTTTGACGGTGCAATACTGTAAAGTGTTATTGCTGGCCTCGTTGATATACTGAACGGCATAACCTGTTAAAGCGCTGTTTTCAATAACTAAATCCCTGGTGGACCCTGTAGCATTTACACGTCCGTCAAAGACCACATATTTTGCCCCATTCAGATTCAATGTTCCAGTAGCGTTGTTGCTGGTAATGGAGAGGCCTGTAGCAGAAGGATACACGGTAATTTTGTTGGTAGCACTTGCTCCGGGAATATTTTGTGCCAGGACTGGAAATGTTTCAACGGTACTGACGTAGGTTGATTGGAGTACAAGATTTAATGGTCCGTTAACTCCGTTTTCGCTGAGAGACTGAAAAGCAGCTGTAAGTGAGAAAAAATCACCCGTAGGTCCAATGTTCTTATTCCCACTCAAAGGAACTGGTGCCAAGGTGGTGGTTGAATTCAACAATGGGCTGGCACTTTTATACGATGGACCTCCGGCACATGATGCGTCATTTGCTGAAAATACAAAGTAATAATACATTGTGGAGGAAAGTAAACCGCTGGAAATAAAGCTATTACCTGTGCCATAGTAGTCTACTACACCACCTCCCAATGAACTGCCAACGGAATATGTCGTGCCATTAACCGGAGAGGCCGAAAGAGAGGAACTCAGACTGCGTACAACCAAATAGTTATCCACACCTGAAGCTGCTGTAAAAGTACCTGCGACTGTGGAAACAGCTGGTGTGAGAGTCAAATATGTTGGTTGATCAGAAGGACTATAGCATTGTGCAAGAAGAGTAACATCATCAAGAAACGTATTATTGCCATAAGCACTAACACCCTCAAAGATTACATATCTTCCATTGCCGCCAGAACCTGCCGGCATATTAAATGAGTACCTATACCAACCATCGGTGGTGACAACAGGAGTAAGGTTAGAGGCTCTGTTAATGGTGCCAAGCAAAGTGGCGCCAGTAGTGTTGGGTGCTGTATTGTAATAAACATTGACAAGGTCTGCACTGGTACTAAATCCCGCATCTCGGTACATCCAGAATGATACACCATACAAATCGCTCGGGAAATTGATGGCTGGAGTGACTAAAATCCCCTTGGTGCCGCTAGCAAATGAAAAATTGTAATATCGAGCCATGCCTGCACCGGAATGTGGTGTACAAGTAGGGTATGTACCTGCTGTTTGACGATCCCATATTCCGGGTGTTCCTGTACCAGCTGTTTTGATGTTTGTCCAATCAACTGGAGCAAATAGGGTTCCATCGAAGCTTTCGGTATAGGGGAATGTTGTAATAACAAAAGGCGGTAGAGGTGTAGCAGATGTGAGTGAAATATTATCAATTGAAACCGGAGGATCGGTTCCAAACGAATTATCATTCTGCCAAGTAAAAATTAACCTAAAAGTAGTGCCAGCCAATGTTGCTGGAAGTGAAACAGATGCTAAAGCATATGCAGCTTGAGGAAAAACAGTTTGAGTATAAACCAATGTTGCACCTGTTAATGTTATCGAATTTGAAGCAGGTACACCTACCACAGGAGTCACAGATGTGGGCGCTGTATAGATAAGCAATCTATCCCACCCATCTTCACCTTCACCTTTCCATTGAAATGTAAGTGAAATATCAGATTGACCTGCAGGAACAATAATGTCTCGGTAAAAATGTGACGTTTGACTTACATTGTTATCATAGGTCCACGATGTTCCAGCGTCCTTTGAAACAAATACACACCTTGAGCCAGCATAAACTACCGGGATCGCTCCAATTTGCCAGGTGTTGGTAGTATGGTTCACAGCAGTCCAGCCATTCGCTGCAAACGTGGCACCTGTTTCAAACCCCCCGTCTCCTGTTGGAGAGATCAAGGTGGTTTGGCTAAAAGTAAATACGCTCAAAAACAGAGCCATTGCAACCAGTAAAAACTTTTTCATAAGGATTGATTTAAGGTTGGTTTAAAATAAGGAATTGCTTTGGGGGAAATATAAAACATGAACACCATTTCAAAAATATAAATTATACATATGAACCAAACATGATGCCTTACAAAAACGTATCCAATGGGTCTGAATTCAGGAATCCGAACTTTGCAAATTTCTATGTATCTGCATTTCTGAATTTTATCGTTTTGCAAAAATTTGCATAACGGTGAAATAAAATAAAAGTACCTTTACAAAATGGTTCTGTTCCGTCGTTTTTAACCGGATAAAATGAATATTTTCATCATTATGCTCTATGCCTTGTCGATATATCAGTCGGCTGTGATGGCTGTGTTATTGTTTGTTTCGGGCATGAAAAATGACAAGTATCCGCAAAAAATTATCGGCATCTATTTGTTATTGACCTCCATCTATTTTGTTTTCAACCTCCTGCCATTTGTCCTGGCGTTAAACATGGTCGTCACCCTGCTTTACTCCGCCATCCCGCTCATGCTCGTGTTTATCCCCCTTTTCTACCTTTATATCAAATCCCTCACCACACGTGATTTCCGCATCACGCAAAAACATCTGCTCCATTTTATACCGGCCATCCTGATCTGCCTGTTCAACCTCTCCTGTTTCATCATGGCCCCGCGCCAAAGCCGCTCCTTTTTTTCCGGTTTAGCCGGTGATCCGCATGGCACGCACTACCTGTACGATGGATATTGCATCATGATCATCGGCCTGTTCATCCTGCAGTTTGCATTTTATCTGACCCGGTTTAACCGGGTGTATAAGGAATACGATGCCTTTATTATGACCCACTTTTCCTATACCAGGGGGATCAGCCTGCAGTGGGTCAAGGTGATGATCAGAGTTTTCATCGCAATTTTTGTGGTGAACGAATTTCTGGAGATCCTGGGGGTCGATCAGCATCAGGCTGTTGACATAATAAATAATATTTCATTTCTTGGATTCTCCTTGTTTGTCGGGTACCAGGGGCTGCGGCAAATCACGCCCCGCTCGTCCGCAGAACAGGTAAACCAGGTATTGCAACAGGAAGTTATCATGGCCGATTCAACCGAACGAACAAAATACCAGGGTTCACCGCTGTCGCAAAAGCAGAAGATGAAGCTGATAACAGGAATTGAAAGACTGATGGGTACTGAAAAGATCTTCACCAATCCTAAATTAAGCATCCAGGATGTAGCTTTCCTGCTCAATACCAACTCGAAATACATCTCCCAGGTATTGAATGAACATTACGGAAAGAATTTTTTCTCCTTCATCAACCATTACCGTGTGGAGGAGGCAAAACAATTGCTGAGTTCGAATATGGCTGATAAATATTCAATTCTGGGCATTGGTCAGATGGCAGGATTTTCGTCGAAATCATCGTTTAACGAAGCGTTTAAAGTCATTACAGGGGTCACACCCAGTGTGTACAAGCAATCCGGCGGATAAACATTCTGCTCAAAACTTTGCAATCGTCAGAAAAATTGCATTGAACCTGCTTAAACTAAGCAACGCGATGGGGTTTCTTTTTTGCTAAGCTTTTTTCTTTAGCTAAGATTTGAAAGAAAAAAGAGTACCGGAAATTTTAGATGCTTTCAGATCAAAGTTTTTCGCTAACTGGTTAAATAGCGCTTTTTCATCAATATTTCCTGCACCCATTTCCTTAAAAATCGCAGGATCAGGAAGGTCATTTTCAACTTTTTCAATAAACTGCTGCATGTCTGTTTTAATTTCGGCTGGAAGATTAAAGACACTATCCGGTGTAAGAAACAGGGCCAATCGGAAAACATCTGTTTTGTGTTTTCTGATATGCCTTTCATCAACCGGTTCTCCTTTTTCTTTTCGTGCCTGCATATCCAGAAAAGCTTTGGCTTTGAGGCAAATCAAGGATTCGGTACTTTTTTCACGTTTTTCATAATTCCCCTCCTTAATAAATTCCCAAAAATTTCTGACAAAGTCAGGTGTTAGCGCTTTGATAATCAAGATAATGTGATGTCTTTCGTGGCCCGGGGCGTTAGTCCGGCAGCCCCAATAATAATATCACAGGCAGTGCCACCAATGATGACGTAACTATCTGGGAAATCCTTGAAATACTCCCTGAATTTGTCTATTCCGATTACCATATATAGTTTTTAATAATATTCTCCAGGGCCATTTCAATTCGCTCGTCCTTTTTGTCTTTTAAACTCAGGTATAGCGACAACGGATCAACATTGTTCTTCTTTGTGATACCCTTGGTAAGGGTGACAGGGCTGTATTTCCATACCTCTATACAATAATTACCTTCAGAATCATTTAGATTCTTTAATTGATTCCGGAATGTTTCCGGTGAATCAAATGAACTTTTCCCTGGTCCCTTCTAATTTGCATAGATTATGTTTGCGCAAATTATCGGCAGCCTTGCTAATAGCCATCGATGTGTAATTCAGCAGTGTTGCAATCTGCTTTAATGGTAATTCTTCTTGAAAATCCCTCTCTATAATTTGTATATTTGTAGAAAATAGCACCCATGGAAGCGCTGAGAGTAGAAATTTTAAATCCTAAAGTCATGGATATCTTGGATCGATTGGCCGATCTGAGGCTGATCTCCATAAGCAAGGAGGATGAATCACTTACCAATTTGAGAGAATTGCTGAAGCAATTGCGATCCAAATCTTCAAATGTTCCTGATCTTGAGGAAATTCAAAAGGAAGTTCAACAAATTAGGGCAAAGCGATATGCTAAAAAATCGGCTCAGGATCATTCTTGATACCAACATTTTGGTTAGTTTTCTTATTTCAGGCAAACTCAATAAGTTTGACGAAATTTTATTGACGCCTGAAATCCAACTTGTTTTTAGCGAAGAACTTATTACTGAATTTATTTCCGTAATCCAACGTCCAAAACTCCGGTCATATTTCAGAGGGATCGACGTTGACCAATTAATGTCGTTATTGATGCAACATGGTATTATCATCCATGTTACTTCAGCTATCCAGTTATGCCGCGATCCCAAAGACAATTTTCTTTTAGCTCTGGCTGACGATAGCAGAGCAGATTATCTGATCACCGGAGATAAAGATCTTTTATCATTGCATAGCGTGAATGAAACCCTCATCATTACCTTAATGCAGTTCAAAAAACTCAATCATCCTCCGAGGTCGATTGATAAATAGAACTTTGCATGCCTTTGCCCTGTACTCCCAGGGTGAACCTTGCAAATCAGACCTGAAATTTTGTATCTTTTTAAGGATAAAATAGAAAAAGCCAACCAGACATTAAAAACAGCCGGGCTCCCTGAATTAAGCACGACGTGACCAGCAATTGCGGGCGGACGGAGAGTGGTCGGGGAGCAACGCTTCATTTGCTATTGTAACCAAGGTTACAGTAACCGGAATTACAATAATTGAATTATCTTTGCAGATTCAACGCTGATAATTTAAATTCTATGGAATTTATAAATCGTGAATCTGAGCTCCGTATATTGACCGAAACCAGGGAACGATCCCTGCAATCGTCGAAGATGACGGTAATCGTTGGAAGGCGCAGCTCCATGAAATTTTCAGGGAAAATTCTATTCTGCTGGAGGAAGGCTCCAATCTGCTGATCGAAGAATTTGGTAAAGATTATACAACCTATTTCTCAATCCTGTCATTGATCTCCTCCTCAAAAACTTCGCGAAGTGAAATGGAATCCATCCTTGGAAAAAATATAGGTGGTTATCTCGAGAGACTGGAGCAAGATTACCGGATTATCAGAAAAATTAAACCTGCGTTGGCAAAACCAGGCAGCAAAGTCCAGAAATATTTTATTGATGATAATTTTCTTGGATTCTGGTTCCGGTTTGTCAATAAATACCGCGCAGCAATCGAAATCGGTAATTATTCACTTGTCAGGTCTATAGCCGAACGCGATTTCGACACATTCAGCGGCAATTACCTGGAGAAATACTTTAGAGAGAAACTTGCACTGTCGGGTAACTTTTCTTTTATTGGCCGTTATTGGGAAAAAGGAAATCAAAATGAAATTGATATCGTGGCATTCAATGAAATTGAATAACAGTTGCTGATCGCCGAAGTTAAACGAAATAAATCCAAAAATAAATCCTGTGTAAACGGTAAATAACAATGCGAGATTTCGGTAATTGGCGGACGGAGGCGTGATGGAAAACAATATGTTACCGCAAAAGCAGCCTCAGCCAATTGCGGAGTTTCATTGTGGCGATATATATAAGTTTACCATCGAGCTGTTGGCGCAGCTGCGTTGGGGTAACTATTGTCAGAGTACCTGCGTTGTGGTAACTATTGTTGGAGCAACCCGTGAAAGCGTGATGTAAACGTTCTCCCCTTTTTGTTGCAGGTTTCAGGCAGTAATCTTATATTCTTCTCGCATTGAATGAAACAGAAGCCGAATTGCAGAAAAGAATAAAGATCGCATTGGCAATGACACTAATTAATGCCAATCCTGTTCCCTATGAAAATCAATAGAAATTGTCTGAATGGTTGGTTCTTATCCAGAAGAAATCTCTGGAATTGAAGTCTCCAGAATGATCCTCTATGATAAACAGGAATACTCCTGTATGCTTCAATTAGTCCGTTTAGAACATCTTGTGCTCTTCGTTCCCGGAGATTTGTGTGATTTAAATTTACAATATTAATAAACGATATGACTTGATTCTCGATTTCATATTTTAAATTAGGCTTTGGAACGATGGTCCCATCTGAATATGCTGCCAGGTAACTATTGTTGGACGTAGCAGACACATCACAATTTGCGAGAAAGATCAAGGGAGAAATCATATCACTGCCTTTCTCTTTGTCACAGTGAAGTCTGTTAGTAAACTCCTCTTTGTTTTGCGTTTTACACACAGCAACAAGATTAAAATAATTTGTTGATAATTCCTTATTTACTTCTTTTGGGATGACATGTTCAATAGAGGAATTTTCAATCGAAATCACCTGCTGACAATATGCACAAAGCCCACATTGCTCCTCAATTAAAAATTGTTTGGCTTGGCTGATCTGAGTTAAAGCACTATAATCCCTTCCATAATCATAAGATCTTATCCCATCAGCTTTGGTAAACCAGTTATCCCAACCAACAGGCGGTCCGTGCTGTTTCTTTATATATTGCATTTTATGTTTGATTTTCTGAATGTTGCCATTCGATCAATGCCTTTGCCTTGTTGATATCTGCATCCTCCAAACCTAAAAGGGTAACCAATACTGACAGTAACGGGGTATACTCTTCAGGTTTGTTTTCATCAATTAATCTGAAAAGGTGATTTAATTTATTTTGCGTCGGAACATGTCTGTCAGAAGCCCCAAGTACATTTCTTAAAACACTGTTTATCTGTTTGCCAAAAAAATCTGATGGGTGTTTTTGTATATAGTTATCACTGATAACGTACAATGTCCCGTTTTGGAAGTTTGCAACAACTGTTGGACTGTGCGTGGTAATGAAGAACTGCACTTTTGGGAAAAGAGTCTGTATAAGTTCGATTGCTTTTGCCTGCCATCTGGGATGTAAATGAAGATCAATTTCGTCAATAGTGACAACACCAAAAACAGAACTGGTGATTTCGTCTAATGTTAGCCATGGATTTAGCTGTGATGCCCTCCATACTAAATCAAAGATCAGATACAACAGATTTCTAAAACCATCTGAATAGTAACTGATTGGCAGGTTGTGGTCGTCATCGTAATTGACAAAAAGTTCATTGTTAAAATCCGGATCCTGATAAATCTTTAATGAAAAATCAGATGGGAGGTCAAGAAATAAAATCAGTGTTTTTCTAATAGCATGCTCGACATTTTCTAATACCAGGTCAGTTTTCTCGATCTCTTTGATTTGTAAAGTAGCTCTTCTTGTAACCGCGTTTCCCAGCCATTCGTTCAAAATGCTTTTAATGGCATTTTCTTTTAAACACTCTATATACCCGTTTCTTCTGCCATTAGCGGCATCATATCTCTGCTTCCCTGACAAACTTGCATCCTTGAATAACCGCTTGGTTGAGTAATAGGCTAATACAGGAGTGAGCGTTTTATCGTCGGGGTTGTTAAAGAAATTGAAATAATGTTCTCCATAATCACTTGCTGCCTTCGAAGCTTTTGAATCGTTTGCCTTTGTATCTCTCTTAATAGTTCGTGCCCATTCTGGTCTAATTATTTCAGACTCTGATGAAACTTTAGAGAAGGGCTCTCTTTTTCCCATGGTAATTTTAATCTCCTCAAATTCGATCATACGTTGCATTTTTTGCTCTTGGGAGCCAAAAAAACAACCTACAGCAACATTTATTGCTTCAAGAATACTTGTTTTGCCACTTCCGTTTCCACCGACAAAAAGGTTAACCCCATGAGCGAATTTCACCTTCACATCACTGAAGTTTTTAAAATTTTGTAGTGCTATTTCGTCAATTCTCATGGTGTATTTGTTAACAAATCTGATGAATCATCAGGATCATTTCTTTGACTAGGGCAATAGGACAATATTGAAAACATCGCTGTCCTATAAGCGTCAAATATAATACTAATTTCTTTTACCTATTGGGAAGGGAACAATTTTGTCTTTTGAAACTTGGAGTAAAATCAATCATAATAAAAATATGCTCCGGAATCACCCAACCACCTCGCCCCATAGAGGAAAGGTGTAAGCAGTAATTAACAATGGACGTTTTTTGGCAAATAAGTTTCCCTGCTTTGAAGCATAAAAATACTAAGGTTTATTTACGGTTTAACATTGATTTTACTTTATTTTGACAGGATATTAAAATGAGAATAACATGGCCCACGCACGATACTCAAGTTGTTATCACCCATTTTAACATCCATACAATCAGATTTTTGCTTGATTAAAAATAGTTTTTCTGTTTTCCAGCCGATAGCTTTTTCCCGTGAGTTTTATTACTTCACAATGGTATAAAATCCGGTCGAGTAGTGCTGCAGCCAATGATTCATCGTTAAGCAACTGGGCCCATTCCTTCGGATTTTTATTGGTGGTAATGATAAAGGATGATCGTTCAAACATCTGGTTTATCAACTGAAAAAGCCCAACAGCTATCTCTTTTTCCAGCGGGAACAACATGATATCATCGATAACCAGTAACTGTGCTCTGAGCAGTCTTTTGTATTCTGCAGCGGCGGTGGCAGTAACCGATTTCATCCGGATCACATGAACGATCTGGTCAATGCTGCGGAACATGGCACGATAACCATTTCTGAGGGCGTCATAACACAATCCGGCAGCAATGTAGGTTTTGCCTGTGCCGCTGGGACCGGAAAGCATCACGTTAAAATGTTGATCGAGCCACAAAAGCTCGCGAAGTTGTCGCAATTGCTGGATTGATATGCCGTTTATGAACGAAGGGTTATATTCATCGAGGTCATGCTGAAGCGGGAGTTTGGCTGCTTTCATTCGCTTTACCTGTTCAATGGAACTTCGGTATTTTGCCTCCTTTTCAAGCATGCTCAGGGAGTATTCAAGATAACTGACCTTGTCTTTGCGGGCAGTTTCCAACAGCGGTTCAATCCCGCCAATGAGGCCATTAAGTTTTAACTCGCGGGCCTGGTCCTTAAAAAGATCGAGTCGTTCCATGGCCTACTGAATGAGGGTTTGATAATCATTAATATTGCTCATTTGCGGCTCATACTGCATCATAAATGAAGAATCACCAAGCGGCATCAGGATCTTTACATCGGCTAAATCAACCGGCTGGATTGCCTTGGTTTGTTTATATGAACGCAGAACATCACAGAATTCAGTGGCTGAGTATAACCGGTTTTTCTGACAATACTCCAGGGCTTTTAAGGCAAGCGTAGTATCACTGGCTACAATTTCCTTTTTGATCAGCATCATCTGGTCGCGGACGTACCGGGGTTTTTCCTTGCGGATATGTTCCAGAAAAATGGTTGCCAGTGATTGGTTTGTAAACAAAGCGCCTACCTCTTCAATGAGGTGTTGAACTTTGTGAGAGGTGTCCCGCTGGTGGTTTGTATTACGGACAGTGCGCCCTTTGCCCAAAGCAATGGCATGATTTGCTAAAAGTTGAGAGCTCTCGTTATAAATCTCCAGTGAACGTTCTTTCACCTTGACAACAACCCTGGTGCCGGGACCCTGATAAGTGCCAATGGGAATGTCGTACATGTTCCCTTTAAAACTGATCACGTTATCTTTTCGAACATGATACGTGTTTTCAGATTCGGTCAATGGGATGAACCCGGTAAAAGGTGTCAGGAAGGCTTTTTCGATCAACCACTCCTGGCAAGGAATTCTCCGGATGGAGGAATGCTCTTTGGCATTGCCAGTGCGCTCAAGCCAGCCAAGCGACTGTTCATTTAACACTTCGAGGGTATTAAAGAGCCGGCCCCGCAAGAAGCATTGCTTAACATATTTGACCACGTTTTCGATCTTGCCTTTGCTTTCCGGATCAGCTTTCCGGCAAAAATGAAGCTTGAACTTTCGCTGCTGAACATACCTGGAAAACTCTTCTGTCAGTAATAAGTCACCATGATTTTCATCCCTGAGCAACGTGCAGTCCTGGTCAAAAACAACTTCTTCTGTTATCCCTTCATAGAAGGCAAATCCAAGATCCATGGATTCAACGACAAACCGTGTGGTGATTGGGTTAAGGTTAAAACGAACATATTTATGACGGCTTCTCGACAAGACCATGGTCATGAAGTAAACCTTCCTGCGTTTACCTTCGTCGGCTCTCATGATGAATTGTCCAAAATCAACCTGGGCTTGCTGTCCATAAGGCAGTTGCTCAACCTGCTGGTACTGCCGGGGCGACTCTATAATCTTTGGCAGGTTATATCTTTTTCGAACATAGCTTACAAAGTTGAATACCGTTTTAGGAGCTACTTTAGCCATATCCGCATGGTTTTCTCTCAGCCAGTCGTCGATTTGTGCAGACGAACAATCAGGACACAATTCAATCCTTTCTTTAATGAATGGTTCGTAAGGCTTCAACTTTTTCTGCCGGTATTGCAAGTGCTTCAGCATCTGATCGAAAGCTTCTTCGCTCATGTTCAGGTACTTTCGTACTGTTTTAGGATCTTTGCCAACTTCCCTGCTAATTTGGGTCACTTTGTACTTTTTCCCGAAAAGTTCTTTAATTTTGTGATACATGGTTTGTCTTTTAAACTGTGTCGTCATGAGCCTTTTTCTTTTGGGGTTCGCACCTTAAAGTTAAAAAGGCTTTGGCGTTTTATGCGACAAACCAGGGAATCTTATTTACGAAAAGAAAGGGATTGTTATTTACCGTTTACAGGAAAGGAGCTGAATCAGACCTGAAATTTGTATATTTCCTTATAAATCCACCATCCAAGCTGGCTAATAGGTAGCAACCAAAAAAGCCTGCAAACCAGACATTAAAAACCGCCGGGCCTCCCTGAATTAAGCACGACGTGACCAGCAATTACGGGCGCTTCCCTATTTTTCATTCAAGCAGAAATGCTTCTGCCTGATTTTTTATTTTTAAAGCTTCCTGAAAATACATTTCTGCTTCTTCGAGGGTTGGTTTACCATGTGGCATTAACCCCAAATCGCCGGGATATCTCTAATCAATATACAAACGGTCTAATTCGGATATTATCAATTCGTTTACAGTGAATGGTAATACCTCTTCTATTTTCATCAAAAGTGATTGAAGGTTGTGCGTTTTAACAATAGCAATTTCAAATTCCTCAATAATCGCTTTGATTGATTTTTCGATTGTCTGTTGCGAATGAAAAGCTACGATATTCGTCAGAATTGGATTATTCAGAAGATTTTCTATCGTTAGGATGTCATCATCTGCCGAATTAAGCCATTCCCTGGTTAATTGCTTCATACAAAATTTTTCCTTTTCGGTTTATTTCGGCAGTAAAGATGCCTCCGGATTCCTGCATCTTTTTATACATTACCTTTGTATAAACCAGCATATCGATCGGAATAGCCCTTCTGAATTTTTTAATCAGAAGGTTGTACTTGTGGTGTAATTCCATTTTTTCGCGGTTCGTTGAGGGCATGTAATTATCGGTAGTTACAACAATGATATCCAAATCGCTATCCTCTCTGGGATTACCATAAGCATATGATCCAAAAAGGATGATTTTCTCAACGCCTTCCTTTTTTAAAGTATCGGTAATGCCGCTAATGATTTGTTCAATATCAGCCATAATTTACTTTGCTCAAAGATCCGGAAAAATCTTTTCCTGTTTCTCATACAAAATTAGCAAAAAGAAATTGTTTGTCAAATTATTTAACGCACTTCCCTTTTCAACCTTCTACATAACGAAAACATGACAGGGTGACGGAAAACAATATGTTACCACAAAAGCAGCCTCAGCCAATTGCGGAGTTTCAATAAGGTAATATATATGAGTTAACATCGAGCTGCTGGCGCAGCTGCGTTGGGGTAACTATTGTTGGAGCAACCCGTGAAAGCGTGACGTAAACGTTCTCCCCTTTTTGTTACAGGTTTCAGGCAGTAAATGACAGGTACCAAATGAAGGCTGAAAATCGTCCATTAAATATCCTTTCTGGTAAGAGAAAATTAAAAATAAATTTTATAAATGTTTTCTATTAGAAAACTATTATTTAACTTTGCAGCATGTTTAACATCATTGCGCGAAAAACATTGCTGGATTATTGCAAAAGATATCCTGTGGCAGCGGCTGCATTGCAGGAGTGGTACTATGAGATGATTCAATGCGGGTTTAAAAACTTTAATGAACTGAAGGCAGTGTATGTCCATGCAAGCCTGGTTGCCGACGACAGGGTGGTGTTTAACATCATGGGAAACCAGTATCGGCTGGTCGTAAGGATTGTATTTCCATTCAGGGCCATTCAGATAAAATGGTTTGGCACCCATGCTGAATATGACAATACAGAAGCATCCGTAACTGAATTTAAAAAGAAGAAATCATGAAGTTAAAAATCATAGGGTCGGAAAAAGAGTATCAACAGTGCCTTTCATGGGCAGATGAAATGTTTGATAAGAATGTAACGCCTGAATCACCTGAAGGCGAAAAACTTCAAATAGTACTCCTGTTAATCAGGCAATATGAGGATCAGTACTATCTTGTTCCAAAACCGGATCCCATTGATGCCATAAAGAGTAAGCTGGTTGATTTGGGGCTGAAGGATAAGTACCTGGTAGGTAAGGTAGGCTCAAAGGGATATGTTTCTGCAATCCTGAATAAACGTAAACCGCTAACACTTCAACTTGCCAGATTGTTTCACCAGGAATTCGGGATCCCGGCTGATATTCTATTGTCATAGTTTTAGATTTAAAGAACAGTCAAGGCTTCCTTCCTCCTACCTTGACCGAGTCACAGGACTCGGTCAAGCCCTCCGGAAATAAACGCTGAATTCGGCTTTTATCATGTGCTAATTATCGGAATTCCGAGACGAGGGGTTAGCTCAAAAAAATTCCCGCTGGTATTGCCGTCATGTTTTGTTCGATGTGGTTTACGGCTGGGTCGTTGCTAAGAATGAATGCATGAAGCAGCGGTTTATCCAGCAGTTTTTCGAGTGCGCTGAAATGCCGTGCATCAGACCGGGTCGAGGTAATGGAGTTTTGGCGACTTAAAAGCCTTTTCAGGGAATTCCGGTGCCAGGGTTGCAGCATCAGCGTTTGGTAGCTCAGTTCGAGATATTGAAGAAATCGTTGCGCAGTTTTGGAACTGATACCGCATTCGGCCGCCAGCGTTGAATAATTAACCAACTGGCCCGTGAGAAGCGCGGTGATCTGCTGCGCCTTAACAAAAGGATCGAGTGACCGGAAATCGGCCAGATCCCTTACATCCCGTTCAAGATAGGTGCGCACATAATCGGTAAGCCATTGGAACCGGGCGACTTTCCTTTCATACAAGTAGCACAGTTCATTATTGTCTTGAAATCTGATAATCAATTATTAACAAGTCAGCTGACAGATTCAATTTATTTGTCAATTTTCGTATCATTTCAACGGTTAGCTTCCGCTTTCTGTTTAAAATCTCAGAAACCCTGCTTTTACCTCCAATTTCATCAACTAAATCAATTTGTTTCAGTTGCAATTCTTGCATTCTTATTTTAATGGCTTCAATTGGGTCAGGAGCTTCTATTGGATAGTATTTTTTTTCAAAATCATCCACTAACAAGGCAAGAATGTCTGCTTCATCACTCTCTGATGTTTCTGGAGGAGCGTCAAAGATTTCGTCAAGACGTTTCAACGCTTTACGATAATCTGATTCTGTTTTTATAGGTTTGATAGTCATAACTTACTTTTTTTAAATTGTGTTTGCATCAATCTTACTATATTCGACATGGGTACCAATGAATTTGATAAAAACCCACTGCTTTTCAAAATTGAATTTGGCTACAAGTCTGAACGAATTCCCTTTGATATTGAAAACAATCCGGTTACTTTTAAGAATACTTGCATGAACATACGTTTTTTTTACTTCATTCGGATTTTTCCAATCTGAACTCATTGCTGTGTCGTACCATGTTTTCAAATATTGTTCGCAATCAGGATTCTTTTCCCAATATTCTCTCAATGTGCTTTTTGCAAATATTCTTTCCATTTAGCCAATTAAAATGCAAAGATAATTAAATGTTCGCATATTGGGAACATTTTCTTTTGTATGGTTGGTAACAGATACTGGAGAAAAAGTCGAAACGGACCACACTTCGCCCGTTTTATTGACTAAATAGCATAATTTTATTTTAATGCAAATATATTCTGATTTTGCTTATCCAGTGTAATTTGGAAAGGCCGGCAGTTTTTTTCAGGTTAAAAACCAGATCTGAGATCTGAGATTGATTTCCATAAGCATGGAGGATAACTCACTTTCAGAGTTGAAAATATTGTTTAAGGACCTTTGCCCTGTACTCCCAGTGTGAACCTTGTAAATCAGACCTGAAATTTGTAATTTTGTCAAAGAATTGACAGATGAATATGCAAGCAATTACAATAAACATTCCTTCTGACATTCTTCTCGCATTGAACGAAACAGAAGCTGAATTGCAGCAAAGAATAAAGATCGCTTTGGCAATGAGATTATATAGATTGCAAAAACTGACAATTGGAAAGGCTGCTCAATTATCAGGACTCTGGCCCAATATTTTCATTGGCACTTATTGATAAACTTGATATTCTAACTGCGCTATTTGATGATATTAAAATCCCAAATGCGGTTTGGAATGAAATAACATATGATAAGACAAAGCCTGATTACGAGAAGCTCGGACGGGGTGATGTGAGCTAATCAGGATTCCAGCAGCCATTTCCAGGCTGGGATGATCTTGATGATATGACTGTCTTCCCGGATTTCCCGTTGCTCATTCAATGTTATGATAGTGAGTTCATGCATGTCGAGTTCTTTGGCTGCATGGATTAATGCACGCATCTCGCGTTTCAGGGTCTTTTCATCTTGTGTTGACAGGGTCACCTGAATTAATTCCAACACCTTCAGGTTTTTGTATAGCACAAAATCAACCTCATACTGTTTTTTATAATAAAATAGTTCAAAATGGTTGGTACGTGACCTCCTGCTTAACTCAAGAAAGATAACATTCTCCAAAAGGCGCCCTGAATCTGAAGTGAATTTTACTGAGGTTACACCGGAAAAAGCATTATCAATGATATATGTTTTTCGGTAACGCAGGCGCTCCTGATTTTTAAAGGAAAATTTGGGCAGGGTCAACACAAGGTACGCCTCTTCGAGATAAGAAATATAATTTTTCGCTGTGTTTTCACTGCCAAGTCCAAAAAGATTTTTAACCCGGTTATAACTTAGTTCCGAGGCAAAATTGTTTGAAAGGTATTCAGCAGTCTGACGGAAAGCCCGGACATGCCTTATATGATAACGGAAAATGATATCGCGGGTAACAATTGCTTCAAATAAATTTTCAATATATGAAGTTTTTGTCTCCCCCATTAAAATTTCAGGAAACCCCCCACAAAGAAGGTATTCATCAAAATTTCTGCTAAGTATCCCTCTATCCTTTGCTGTTTCGGTACCGGCTAATTGAATATTCCTGATCTTTAAAAATTCCTTAAAGGAAAAAGGAAATAATTCGATCGTATTATAGCGGCCAGTAAGGTGTGTTGCCATTTCCCGACCAAGAAGTTTAGAATTTGATCCTGTAAGAACAATATGGATGTTCTTACGCAGCAAACGGTTTACAAAAAGATGCCAATACTCAACATTTTGAATTTCATCAAGAAGAAGATGCGTAAATTCACCATACACATTGTAAACGGCTTCAAGAAGGTCATTCAATCTGGCGGCATCAATTCCGGAAAGCCTTTCATCATCAAAGTTGACATATGCATAGTTAAGGCCTTTGAGCGCTCTGTGAGCGAGCATTGATTTGCCAGATCTTCTCACCCCGGTAATAATTTGCGCAAGTCGGCTTTTCGTTTTTACAGCATTTTCAAGGTCACGCGGAACCCATCCTATCTTGTTGTAAACAGTTAACTCTTCACGTTGTTCTGCAACTATTTGTCTGAAATTTGTTTCCATTAGTTGGAAATTTTAATGTAAATATACGAATTAGTCTCAATGTAGTGAGAATAAATAGATATTTATAGTAAACTTATTGAGAATAAAGAGGTGGACAAGCGGACGAAGGGCGGACGAAAAGTGGACGGAGAGGGTGGACGGGGGGGGTGGACTGGTACTAATATAAAAAACCAAAAAGCCACAACGGAATTTTGTTATCAAATCCATATTCAATGTCATCGGCAGCAACGAAACTTTGCTCTATACCCTTGATCTGTTTAATGCCTTTTTGTTTGACAGCGTGACGAAAGCGTGACGAAATCGTGACAACGTGACGAAATCGTGACAGCGTGACGAAATCGTGACAGCGTGACGAAAACTACTTATCGAAACAATATGTTACCACAAAAGCAGCCTCAGCCAATTGCGGTGCTTCAATACTGTTGTATCTATAAATATCCATCGAGCTGTTGGCGTAGCTGCGTTGTGGTAACTATTGTTTGAGTACCTGCGTTGCGGCAACTATTGTTTGAGTACCTGCGTTGCGGTAACTATTGTTTGAGTACCTGCGTTGTGGTAACTATTGTTTGAGTAACCATTTCCACACCGGAATTACTTCTATATTTATTCCTTGTTCCGAAATAGTATCTTCTTCATCTTTGGTGATAACGACCATTTTTTTTACATCGATTTGCCTTGACATTTTTAGCAGCGCGCCCACTTCACGTTTGCGAGTCTCTGCATCCTGCAGGCTATAACATACCTGTATAGCCAGTTGCTCTTCCAAAACATAGAAATCAACCTCTATGCCATGGTGATAAAAATAAACGGCGTTGTCATACAAACGTCGCAGTTGAATGGCAACCTGGTTTTCCAACAACGAAGTCAACGGGTCGACCAGGAAAAGATTGAGGATGCCATTGTCGATAAAATAATATTTTTTATTTGCCTCCTTTTCGGCCAGCTTTGCACAAATATTTTCCATTGGAAATGTCAGCCACGACTCTTTCAGATAACCCAAATAATCAATAACCGTGTCGGTGCTGATTTTTTTTCCTGAAGAGGATACAACATTTGCCAGTCGGTTAAATGAAGTGGGTTGTTTGACGTTTTCGGCTAATTTTCGGATAAGCACCCGCAAGGCGAAATCGTTGCGAATCTGATGGCGGGTAAGTAAATCGCCAAAAAAGATTTTTTGGTAGAGACTGCTTAGCCAGGCTCTCTTGTCGGTAATATGAGTTAATTCAGGTAAACCGCCAAAACGAAAATAATTGTCAAATGCTTTTATTATTTCGGCACGATACCGAAAAATAAAGTTCCTGTCAGTAAGATCGATACCCAATGAAGTCAGATATTCCTTAAATGAAAATGGATAAACATTTTGAATGATGTATCGCCCACCCAGGATAGTAGCTATTTCATTGCTAAGCATTTTTGCATTGCTTCCGGTTATATAAACCCGGTAACCATGGTCGGCAAGCCGACGTGCAAATTTTTCCCAACCATCCACAATTTGTATTTCATCGAGAAAAAATATCGGTTTGCAGTCGAACATCTCCTCGTAACAAACTTTTATGCGGTCTAAATCTTCGGTGGCCAATGAAGCAATCCGGTCGTCCTCAAAGTTAAAATAAAGAATTTCATCCTTTGAATGACCTGCATCCAACAGATGACGTATTTGCTGGAACATCAGGTATGATTTTCCAACACGACGTAAACCTACAAACACATAATTGAGTTTGTCCTCAATGATATAAGGACGTTCCTGAAATGAAACCTCCATCACTTTTTGCTGATATTCTGCGATTAATAGTTTTACAATTTCTTTATCCATATATTTCTATCGATTATACCCGACACAAAAATACGATTTTTATCGAATATACTCGACATGAAAATATAATTTTTATCGAATATACATGATGAAATGATTGATCCATTTCGATAAACCTGGCTTTCCCTTCTGGTATTTCATTCAATTCGCCACCAAGATATTTTTTATTCGTTGCAAAATCAGTATTCTCAGGGATAATTTCGACTTCATCCTTGTTGAATTTACTCAGTAGCCATATGGGCGTGACGGAAACGTGAAGGAAAACAATATGTTACCACAAAAGCAGCCTCAGCCAATTGCGGAGTTTCAATGTGGTGATACATATAAGTTAACCATCGAGCTGTTGGCGTAGCTGCGTTGTGGTAACTATTGTTTGAGTACCTGCGTTGCGGTAACTATTGTTTGAGCAACCAGTGACCAATGACCAATTTTTGTCACGTCTTCATTGAGGGTTTTATCCCCAAGGAAAAAGTCGATTTCGCTTTTATTTTCATAAATATACGCGGGATGGTATTTTCGCAAACGCAGGTAAACTTAGTTTTCAAACAGGCTGCCTTTATCCCTGAACCCGGCAAACAGGCAACGAATGCCGGTATCAGCTGCATAGATCTTTTTGGGAGATATCATCAACCAGTTCGCGCAAATAATCAGCATTTCCTGAAAGCACATAGGCAGGAATTCCACCGGTTTTAAGAAAATCATCAAAGTAGTGCGGAGGAGCGTCATGAAATTATACAGTTTATGGAGGACAATGAAGTTCCCCTGCAGGAGTTTCAGATGATGGTCAGCTTCACGATCATCAGATCGTGATCGCTCCTGATCTTTACAAAATAACATCCCTTTGGCGCACCCGACAGATCAAATGAATAACGTTTGCTGCCTGAACATTTTTTCAGGTATATTGTTTTCCCTAAATAATCGAGGATGGTCACCTCCATCTCCTTCATCCCCACCTTCCCGGTGATGATCTCAAACACACCGGTGTTCGGGTTCGGAAAGATCCGGATCTCCTCCTTTGTTATATCCTTTGCAGAGACAACCGAGGCCTCCTGGGTTACTGTCACCACCAGGGGGGTGATGCCGGCAACGGTTACGGAGATATTGGCTATTCGCGGACTGTAGGTTACATTCTCGGTGTAATCAGCCAGGATGGTCCCGTTCCCGCTACCCGAATTGGTTACGGTACACCAGGGCGCCTCGCTCAGCACATTCCAGGCTGTATTGGAGGTTACATCGAATGAGGTGTTTCCGGCCAGCGCCGTGACATCCTGGTTTGCCGGGGCAACAGAGAGCAGGGGAAGCGTTCCTGCCTGGGTTACGGTGACCGTTTGTGCGGTAACACCGGGTGCGCTGATGGTGAGTGTGGCCATCCGCGGGGCGACATCGGGGTTTTCAAGGTAGCCGGCTGTGATTGTTCCATTCCCGTTTCCTGATGCCGGATCGGGCGTACACCAGGTCATGTTGCTTGAAACCGTCCAGCCTGAGTTTGAAGTAACCGTGAAATTGGTCACCCCTGAGGTGGCGGGGACATCCTGATTGGGAGGCGTGACGGAAAGTACCGGAGCTGCCCCGGCCTGGGTCACGGTGACCTGTTGGTTCTGCAATCCCGATACAACAAATGTAAGCACTGAAACCCGGGGGAGGATCTCCGTGTTTACCTCATAGGTTGCTGTAATGGTCCCGTTGCCACTTCCCGAGGCCGGGGTTGGAACACACCACAAAACATTGCTTGAAACAGTCCAATCGGCATTGGAGGTGACCGAAAAGGTAGTTAACCCGGCCGGGGCGGTTACATCCTGATTGGAGGGAACGACCGTGAATACCGGCGTGATACCCGCCTGGGTGACCGTCACGATTTTGGTTGGCGCACCGGGGGCTGAAACTGTGATGTTGGCGATGCGCTGGGTTGTCGTTGCATTCTCGGCATAGGTCGCAACAATGGTTCCGTTCCCGGGACCTGAAGGGGTGACTGTGCACCAGGAGGTTGCGTCACACACAGCGGTCCAGCCGATCGGGCAGGTGACCGAAAAGGTTGTTGTTCCGGCCGGTTCGGTTACATCCTGGTTTAAGGGGGTAACAACGAGATTAATCCCGGAGGTTCCGGTAATCAGAATGTCGTCGATGCAAACGCCACGACCATACATGGCATCTCCTTCAAAGGCAATCTGGAAGGTTGAGGAGATGGTAGTAAGGCTGATGGTCTCTTCGGTCCAGGTTGTTAGGTTCTGGGTGTAGGTTTGCAGTAAATTCCATGTTTCCGTTGCGGAGGTCCGGTAGTAAATTCTTAACTCATCCTGGTCGGGGGTCCAGAGTGCCTGGGTATGCCAGAATTTCAATTGAACATTGATGTACCCGGAAAGGTCAAAAACCGGCGTGATCAGCTTGTTCTTATTGCTGGCTGAAGTGTTGTCTTTCAGGCAGGCGTTGTAAGTTCCTGTGTGTGCGTTGGCGGGATATCCGCTCCCGTTTCCTGTTAAAAACTGCCATGCCGGATTGGCGTTTTCCTCCGACCAGCAGGCAGGCCGTAAGGCCCCCCCCTCAAATCCTTCACTGAATGGCAGGGCGATGATGGTCCCGCACAATGTTGTAAACTGCAGGTCGTCGCCATAAAAGGTTCCGTTGCTGTTGGTGGCATAGGCCCGGATATGATAGGTAGTGACGGGTGACAGGCCGGTAATGGAGCTTATGAATACCCCTGTGCCGGAGCCGTCGGTGGTATAGCTTCCCGAGATGGTTGGGTTTGCTGTGGTAGCCCAGCACACGCCCCTGGCTGTTACAGGACTGCCGCCATCGGTGATCACATTTCCCCCGGAGGTTGCCGAATTGGGTGTAATGGCTGATGCGGCAGTTGTAGTAACGGAAGCAGCCCCGGGGGCAAAGGTCATATCCTGCCCGTTGGTGTTCCCGTCGGCATTTACCCCGACCGCCCTGAAGTGGTAGGTTGTAACGGGTGTAAGTCCGGTAAGGTCAGCGCTGATATTCACTGCGGAGGTTCCTGATCCGGCCGAGCCGGTGGTGGTGGTATTTCCATAGCTGATACTGGTTCCCCATTCAAAATAATAGGATGTGGCCAGTCCGTTGGGGTTGATCGTTCCATTGAGCGTTGCCGTGGCCAGGGTGACACTGGTGGCAGGAATGGTGACGACCGTAGGAGCATTCCCGAATTTGAAGGATGCAATCCGGGTCTTCCTGGTACCACCGGAACCAATATATTCGGATGTAAACCAAAAGGTCTCGTTATCGGCGGGGTCAACGCACATCTGCGAATAATCTCCCCAGCGGTTATAACCGGACTGTGCGTTGGCTCCGCTGATGATCGACTCTTCAGGGATATCGAGGATGCCGGCGCCGGCAACATAGGCGCCCGCCGACTGGCCGGTGTAACGGATGCTGGGATAGACCGTTGAACTTGAAACAGAATAACCAAGCGCGATTTTATTGTTGGGGTTGAGCATGATGCTCCCCATCCATCGTGAATGGATATCAGGGGCGTAGGTGCCCGACTGCCTGAGGGTCCAGCTTCCCGAGGTTTTTCTCAGTTCATACCAGCGGACGCCGGCATGGTTGGTCTGATCTACATCCACCGTATGACAGCAAACAATGGTCTGGTAGGAGTTAAAGTTGCGGTACTGCGGTACATTCATCACCACCTGCGGGATGGCGTCGAGTTTCTGGCTGGTTCCCGGCTGAACAATGTTATCCCAGGTGATTCCAAAGTCACTGTCGAATGGGGGAACGCTTAACTGTTGAACACGGGCAAAGGTGGATGCTGCCGGGCTGGTCCAGTTAACGGCCAGTTCGTAAATCCACAATTCATCACTTCCTCCTCCAATGGCATCATCGTTAAAGGCAATGAATAACCCCGGAGAACCTGCGGGGGCGAATGCGCCATCATTGTCAACAGGAGGAACACACATGAATCCATCGATGGAGGTCGGCCTGTTGGGATTATTGAATCCAACATACTGGGCCGTCTGTCCCAGCAAAATCTTCGACCGCTCAAACACGTAAATATCTTTGGTAGAACTGTTGTTGTCGCCCATATAGTACCCATCCTGCCAGATGCTGAATTTGGGATAGTCAGGCATGGCGTCGACCACAAATGAATAGGTATACCAGCTTCCGGTAGGATCGTTGGTTACTGAAACGGCCATCAGGATGTAGTTGGTGGCTCCGGTAATGGAAAACTCGGTGACAAACCAGCGGTCGGCCTGTTCATCATAGAGGATGATGGGATCGCCGTCGTTGTAATTTGAGCCCGGTACCCCGTTGAAAAGGAGGTTCATGTTGGTGGGACCTGCTACCACTGCGCCCGCCTTATTATAAATGGCGTAGACACAGTTGATGGTCTGCATGAAATGGTTGGGACCTGCCGTTCCGTTGCAATCGGGAGGATAATAGGGAGAGGTTTGGCCGTCGAAATTGGCAATGGGCGCCCTGGGACTGCCGTTGGTTCCCATCGTTTGCTGCCACACCGGATCGGGACCCTTTGGCAGAGCTGATGAAGCAAACGGGTAGGAACGATGGTTCAAACCTTCGTTTCTCTCCCGGCCATCGGCCTGGAGCTCCATTTGATGAAGTTGCGCGGGAGTCATGGCTGGCAGATCCCTCAGGGGCCGACTGGTTCCCAGAAAAGTTCCTGTGCCGATGAACAAAGGTTTCGCCGGCTTATCCTGGGCATTTAAGGATAACAGTGACTGAAACAAAATGAAAATAAGGATCAGGGTAACTTTTTTCATATGTTCTTTCTTTAATGAATTGGTACTGATAATGTAAGCGATACGTGATTAAGTTGGATGTGACAGCGTGATGTCCTGGTTAGTTCTGATTATTTTCCAATGGCCGCCTTTTGCGGGGCCGATGCGTTTAAGAATGCCAATGATGCGGTTTTTCAATCAAAATTAGTAAAAATAAGTTATTTGTGACCAGGATCTGGCATTTTCTTCTCCGTTCCGGTTTGTTATTCACAGCATATTTATTTTTATCGGTGTTCACCGAAGAACAGGGTCTTCGATTTAACCGTAATATTTGGAATATCAGGCGCAGTATTACGCTTAATTTTGGAATTGAAAAATAAATATTGGGTTACTTTTCAAGGGGTAAGTTCTTTAATAGGGTTCTCGAATATTCCACAGTTTTTTTGCAACATTCGAGCAGTATACCTGAATATTTCAGCACTTCGCCGAAAAGGTCCCTGAGCGCATCTGGAAGATATTCATGTGTGATTTCATTTCTCAGAATCCTGATTTTTACAAGGTATTCTGCTTCAGCAATCAAACCTCGTTTCTCGCCCTGGTTGATCCTGTCGCGGATGGAACCGGGCGCAATCAATTCAAAATCATCCATGGCACGAAATACCTTTTGGATCAAAATATCGCTCAAACGGGAAAACCTGGCTGTAAGCGCTTCAAATTCGGTCAATTCATCCATTGACAAATCATCTCTGATTCCAATAACATTACATCTTTTCATTGACCATTCAAAGACGTTGATTGCATCATCAAGGAGCCGGATTTCCTCCGATAACAAAGTTGTTGGGTCGGTCATAATTCAATACAATCAGGGTAAATAAAATCAACAAACGGATCGGGTTGATTTTTATTAATAATAATGTCGATCTTTTGTTCATCCAGTTGTTCCAGGATTTTAAATTTCAATTCCATTTTCGCACTGAAATCCATTCTGTTACTCAAAACCAACAGATCAATATCTCCACCTTTCAAACTGTCATTTACCCTCGAGCCGAAAAGAAAAACCCTGGCTTCAGGGTCGATCCCCGTTACACTTGTTTTTATCATATTTATCTGTGAAGCCGCGAGTCGCATATATCAAAAGTAATAAAAAAACAAATCGAATGTCAAATTATTTAACGCATGACAAGTGACGCAACCTGTGTAAGGCCTTCGTCGGGAATGAAAAAGTCGATTTCGAATTGTTCCCTGAGATAATAGAGATCTTTCGGATTGGTCTCCCTTTCATTTTCCGAATGGCACTCCGGAAAACAAACAGGGATGCCCCATGCGTACACGGGAATTCAATCGTTACGCCACAACCTTGAATATGATCAATGAATACTTACACATCAGCCAGGAAGTCGTCAACATTCCTGGGCGTTATCACGTTAAAAACCGAAGCAGGATATGCATTTGCGAAAGTTTTTGGGAACCGGGCCCTTGCATCGGGATTCCATTTAAACTCACAGGCCAGAAAGTTGCCATCTTGTTCTTCAATATAATCAATTTCCTGTTGATCCTGGGTACGCCAGAAATAGGAATTTACCCACAATCCTTTGTATTCTATATATTTACGTCGTTCAGCCATCAGATAATTTTCCCATAAGGCTCCTTTGTCAGGCCTTAATTCAATCGGGCCAAACTGGGCCATAAGTGCATTTCGTACCCCATTATCATAAAAATAAATTTTCCGGCCACGCTTAAGTTCTTTTCGCAGATTCCGGCTTAAAGCTCCAACGCGGAATATGACGTAGGTTTTTTCAAGTAATTCAATGTACCTTTCTACCGTCTGGTTATCAAGCCCTATCGTACGGCCAAGTTCATTATATGAGACTTCGTTACCGATTTGAAAAGCCAGCGCCTGCAACAGATGAATAAGTTTTGATGGTTTTTTCAAGCCTTCAATCATTAAGATATCCTTATACAGAAAGCTATCGGTCAGTTGCTTGAGTATTTCTTTCTCTTTTCCCGGATTATTTACGATTTCGGGATAGCATCCAAATACAAGACGATGGGGTATCATCCTCTTTTCCTGAAGTAAACCATGGTGGGCTACCATCTCTCCGAACGAAAGGGGATAAAGGAAATATTCCCATTTCCTTCCGGTAAGCGGCTCCTGGATTCTGTTTGCCAGTTCAAATGCAGAGGAACCTGTAGCGATCAGTTGAACATCTTTAAGCTGATCGGTGATTAACTTAAGCGAGATCCCGATATTTTCAATGCGTTGGGCTTCATCGAGAACAATGATTTTATTTGTTCCGAATACCGCTTTCAGCCTGATGGAAGAGGCGTTTTCGAATATTTGTTTTACATCGGCTTCATCGCCGTTAAGCCACATAACATCCGGCTCTTCGTCAAGTATCTGGTGTAGCAGGGTTGTTTTTCCTGTTTGCCGGGGGCCGAAAATCAGAATGGCTTTGCCTTGGTTCAACTGACCTGAAATGCGTTGATTGAGGACCCTTGCTATCATTCTTTTATCGATTCAATTCGCAAATATAACGTTTTTTTTGCGATTATGATCAAATGTTTTCTAATATATTGTACTTTAGCCTCATGAAAGTAAACATCATCGGCGCCGGGGTAGCAGGATTATCAGCCGGGTGCTACCTGCAAATGAATGGGTTCGAAACGACGATATTTGAGCGGCATTCGAGCTTCGGCGGTCTTTGTACAAGTTGGCAGCGCAATGGTTATACTTTTGAGAGCGGCTTGCAATGGCTGCTTGGCTCCTCCGACAGCAATCCTTTCTACCTTCTCTGGTCAGAGCTGATCGATATGAATTCAATCCGCTTTGTCCATCACGAGATCCGGATGGAGATCGAGGTTAAAGAGAACAAAGACATACACGGCGATAAGGTTTTTCATCTGTACACCAACCTGAACAGGCTTGAAGATTACATGCTTTCCATCGCTCCCGAAGATAAAATCCCCGTTAACAACTTTATCCGGACCATGCGCCGGATCCAGTCCTACGAAATTCCCCCGATGATCAGGCAGAATCCGGAAATTCTTCCATGGTACAGAAAGGTCCGCTATGCCAGGTACCTTCCCATGCTCCTCTTCCTGAACCGGATAAAAAAGGAGACCAATTTTACCTTCGCACAAAAACTGAAGAATCCATTTTTGAAGGAGGCATTCAGGCTACTCTTCGATGGCGATGAGATGCCGATGCTGATCCTCACGATGCCCCTGGCGTTCAATGACCTCAAAGGAACAGGTTACCCCATTGGCGGTTCATCCGAATTCGTCGGAAAACTGAACCAAAAGTATCTTGAACTGGGAGGCATCATCAGGTTTAACGCCGAAGTCGACACCATCATCGTGGAGCATAACCAGGCCAAAGGGCTCCGGCTTAAATCGGGCGAATCCATTCCATCCGGCATCACCATCTCCGCAGCCGACTGGAATTTCACCCTTTTCAAGGCATTGGGAGGAAAATATGTAAACTCGACCATCCTGGAACTTCACCGGCAGGAAAAGCTGAAGGTATATTACTCGGTGTTTATGGTTTCGCTGGGGGTTGCCGCAACTTTTCCGGATCAGCCGCATTTCATGCGTTTCCCTCTTGAACAGGATTTGGTTTCTCCTGATGGCACAAGCTATGCTCGCATGGAGGTGCACCTCAACAATTATGACCCGACACATTCCCCCGAAGGAAAAACGGTGATCTCCGTTTCTTTCTATTCACACAACGCCGATTACTGGATCAGCCTCCGCGATGCTGATTACCCGGGTTACCTGCAGAAAAAACAGCATTTTGCCGGTCTGATCATCGATGTCCTGGATGTAAGATTTTCCGGACTTAAGTCAGGAATTGAAGAGGTCGACATCGCCACACCGGCAACATTCGAACGGTACACTAAAAACTGGAAAGGAAGCGTGCAGGGCTGGCTGCCGGGGAGGAACCTCATTGCGCAATCGCCGGTAAAAAGCGAGTTGCCGGGTTTGAAAGAGTTCTATTTTGTCGGGCACTGGACCATTCCCGGCGGAGGGCTCCCGGTAGCCATCAAATCGGCCCGCGATGTGGTGCAGAAAATTTGCTACAGGACGAAAGTTCTGTTCAAAACCCCTTCCCCCTGATTACTTCCCTTTTGGAAATCCATCCAGGTCCCACCTTGCTGGTAGCGCGTGATGGCAGTGGGAACCCTTTAGTGGTTACATCAAACCCGCATTCTTGAGTATTTCCCTCAACTTAGGTTGGTGCTCAGCATATTCTTGCAGCGCATTGAGCGTTCGCAGATTGTCCTTTTTCATGGGGGCCAGTGAAAGTTTTCTATCCCAAAAGGCAAACCCAAACACGCTTACTGTCATGGCTGTAAAGATCCCGATAACGGCCCAAAGAAAGTTAAATAACTGATCAAAACGTTGATTAACAGCTTCGAACCGGGAATTCATTTCTGCTTTAACGGATTCTACTTTCTGTTCTGTACGGATGATCCTGTCCCGGTCATCCAGGGTAAAAGGAATCTCCTTGATTTCTGCGAAACCAATGGTTGGCAAACAGAGTAGAAAGAAAAGTGAAATTTTTTGAATCTTTTTCATTTTCTTAACGGATTAAAGAGTTTATGCTTAATCCGGATATTGATGCAAAGGTAATACAAAAAACAGCAAAAAATATCAACTTTTTTCCCTGAGCCCCCTGATCTGCTCCTCCAGCACGCGGATCCGCGCTTCGGCATCGTCTTGCTTCTTTCGCTCCGAATCCACAACCGCTGCCGGGGCATTGTTCACAAACCGTTCATTGCTTAGCTTCTGCATGACTTTCTCCATAAAACCGGTCGTATAAACCAACTCCTCCTCCAGCTTCTTCAATTCCTCCTCCACATCGATCTTCCCCGTAAGCGGAATGAAAAATTCGGTGGATCCGGCCACAAACGAAATACTTTCGGGAACCTGCTCATCCACATAGGCCAGTTCGCTGATGTTGCACAACTTCCCGACCAGGCTGTCGAAGGTGGTATCGGGTACATCCTGGTTGTTTTTCCTGATGTACAACCGGATCGTCTCCTTCTGCGGAATATTTTTCTCCTTCCTGACATTGCGGATGGCCATGATCACCTCTTCGGCAAAGGCAAATTTATCAATGATCGGCTGATCGAAACTTTCTGCAACAGGCAGGCGGGTTATCATGATCGATTCACCCTCTCCCCTTTCATCAAGGATCTGCCATATCTCCTCCGTAATAAACGGCATAAAAGGATGCAGGACTTTCAATAGTTTTTCAAAAACACCGGTCACCGATGCATAGGTTTGTCGGTCAATGGGTTGCTGATAGGCCGGTTTGATCATCTCAAGGAACCACGAACAGAAATCATCCCATACCAGTTTGTAGGTGGCCATCAGGGCCTCCGACAAACGATAATCATCGTATAACGTATTGATATTCTGCAGGGATGCATTGAACACCGAATTGAACCATTCAACCGAAACCTTGTTCACCTCCGGCTGCGCCAGGGCATCATCCACCGGCCACCCTTTGACAAGGCGCATGGCATTCCATATCTTGTTGCAGAAATTACGCCCCTGCTCGATCAGCGCATCATCATACAACAGGTCATTTCCCGCGGGTGAACACAGCAACATCCCAAGGCGAACAGCATCGGCCCCGTTCACCCTGATCAGGTCGAGCGGTTCGGGAGAATTGCCCAGTGATTTTGACATCTTCCGGCCCTGCTTGTCACGCACAATGCCCGTGAAATATACATTTTTGAAGGGGATGGCCTTCCGGTATTCCCATCCTGCCATGATCATCCTGGCCACCCAGAAAAAGATAATTTCAGGGGCCGTGATCAGGTCATTGGTCGGGTAATAATAATTAATATCGGCATTATCCGGATGACGGATGCCGTCAAACACAGAGATGGGCCACAACCAGCTTGAAAACCAGGTATCCAGGACATCTTCATCCTGCTTCAGATCATCCAAAGTGATTTCAGAATTCCGATTTTCGATTTTCGATTGGGCAATGGCCAAGGCTTCTTCCCTGGATTTCGCAACAATAAATTCGCCATTCGGCAGATAATAGGCCGGAATGCGCTGTCCCCACCAAAGCTGGCGCGAGATGCACCAGTCGGTCACATTGGAGATCCAGTGACGGTACATATTCTTGTACTTGGCCGGATGAAACAGGATGGTATCGTCCTCAACAAGATCAAGGGCAGGCTTGGCAAGATCTTTCATCTTCATGAACCACTGAACCGAAATACGCGGCTCGATCACTTCATCGGTACGCTCGGAATAGCCTACTTTATTGACATACTCGTCAATTTTAACAATGTGACCCTTCTCCTTAAGTTCCTCCGTGATTTTTCTGCGAACCACAAACCGGTCCTCCCCTACGAACAGCTGCGCAGCCGCGCTCATGGTGCCATTGGGGTTAAACGTATCAATCACTTCAAGCTTGTATTTGAGCCCGAGGTTGTAGTCGTTGATGTCATGCGCCGGAGTCACCTTGAGGGCGCCTGTCCCGAATTCCCGGTCGACATATTCATCAAAGATCACAGGAATAGAGCGGTTGAGCAGTGGAACCAGGATCCGCTTTCCTCTTAAATGCTGATATCGTTCATCTTCGGGATGCACACAAATGGCGGTATCCCCTAAGATGGTCTCGGGACGGGTGGTGGCAATGGTGATCCAGTCATCCTGGGTTCCCTCTACCCTGTAACGCACATAATATAATTTGGAATTTACCTCCTTGTAATTCACCTCCTCATCCGACACGGCGGTGAGTGCCTTCGGATCCCAGTTGACCATCCGGATGCCGCGATAAATAAGACCTTTGTTGTAAAGATCAATGAACACATCGATCACAGATTCGTAAAGGGCTTCATCCATGGTAAAACGGGTTCGTTCCCAGTCGCAGGATGCACCCAGCTTTTTCAGCTGATCAAGGATAATTCCACCATGTTTCGTTTTCCATTCCCAGGCATGCCCCAGAAATTCCTCCCTGGTCAGGCTTGCCTTGTCAATGCCGGACTCCCTGAGTTTTGTAACCACTTTTGCTTCAGTAGCGATTGATGCATGGTCTGTTCCGGGAACCCAGCAGGCGTTTTTACCCATCATCCGGGCCCGGCGCACCATGATATCCTGGATGGTGTTGTTCAGCATGTGCCCCATGTGAAGCACACCCGTCACATTCGGGGGCGGGATCACGATACAATAGGGTTCACGTTCATCGGGAACAGCGTGGAAGAAACCCTGTTTCATCCAGTATTCATACCATTTATCTTCAACCCGCGAAGGGTCGTACTTGGAAGCAATTTCCGCCATTACTACAGCTGTTTAAAAAGAGCGGCAAAAATAGGGAAAAATAACGAATTGCCGGCTAAAATAACTTATTCCGTTTGACGAGATACGGGAGCAGCACCTGTTCAAAACCCGCATGGATATCAGCCTCCAGCAGGTCGATGTGGTATTGCCCGCAACGGAGCCGGAGATCTTTCTGAAACATGGTTACAGCTTCAATATATTTCTCCCTGAGCTTTGAAGGATGAACCCGCAGTTGCTCGCCGGTTTCCATATCAATGAATTTGTAAGGCCGGTCCTCAAAATTGAATTCCAGCTCCTTTTGCTTATCAACCACCTGAAAAAGGATCACCTCATGCTTGTTGTGCTTTAAATGCTGCAGGGCTGCAAATAAATCATCGGGTTCTGATGACTGTTCAAACATGTCACTGAAAATTATCACCAGCGATCGTTTGTGGATCCGTTCGGCCAGCTCATGGATGGCTTTTGAAACCAGGGTTCCCCTGGTCTGTTCAACGGGTCGTGGTTGCATCAGCTTCTCCAGCTCTGCGAACAGGTATCGGTGATGAACCGGATTTGATTTGGTTTGTGTATGCAGTTCAACCTCTTCCGAAAAAATGCTGAGGCCCGCGGCATCACGCTGTTTCCGGAACAGATAAATTAATGCGGCTGCAACATATACTGAAAAGGTGATCTTATTGGGATGGTCAATGTCAGGCCTGGCAAGAACGGGGTAATACATCGAGGATGAATTGTCAATCAACACCTGGCACCGCAGATTGGTCTCCTCCTCGTAACGCTTCGTGTATAACCGGTCGGTCCGGCCAAACAACTTCCAGTCAACCGATCTGATTGATTCTCCGGCATTGTATAACCGGTGTTCGGCAAATTCAACACTGAATCCATGAAACGGGCTTTTATGCAGGCCTGTGATGAAACCTTCAACCACCTGCCGGGCCAGAAATTCCAGGGAGGAAAATTGCTCCAGCCGGCTTTGATCCATCTTAGAAATCATGGCTATTTCGCAACCTCGCTATTTCGCTATACGCGATTTTAAATATACTTTTCAATCATGGCTTTGTACGATGCCTTCGGAACGGCACCCACCTGTTTGTCAACAACCTGACCGCCTTTAATGTATAGTACTGTTGGAATGTTGCGAACTCTGTAAAGCGCCGTGGTTGCAGGATTTTCATCTACATTGAGTTCTCCGGCAACAATCCGGCCTTCGTATTCGGCAGCCAGTTCGTGGATGATCGGAGATACCATGCGGCATGGCCCACACCATTCAGCAGAAAGATCCACCAGCGCAAGTTTATCACTCTTTACAATTATTTCTTCAAAATTGGCATCCGTTAACTTTTCGAGCATAAAAAATTTCTTTAAAGTGAGTTATTTTTCAGAAGGCTAAATTATAAAAATCCATTCAAACTTCTCCAAAAACCCTGACCTGTAGTTCAGGCAGTTCGGCCAACGCCCTGATCATCTCTTTTGCATTGACTTTGTATTTCTTCGAAGGCAGATCAATCGTAACATTCTCCAGCGGATCGAGTATCCTGATTCTGAGTTGGCATCGCCCTTTATGCAGCTTGGCAAGGTGATGCAATTTATGAATTGTATCGGGATTAAGCTCATCGATTGAAAGGGTGAGCGAAATAACTTTTGAAAATTTTTCCATCACATCCGATAACAACAGGATATGGTTCACCCTGATGGCAACCTGATCGGGACTATCGAACCGCGATTCGATGCGGGCTTTGATGAAAACATACTGTCCTTCGTCAAGAAAATGTTTGAATTTGAGGTATTCTTCAGAAAAGAGGGTGAGTGACATAAAGTTAAAATAATCTTCCACCACAAACGAACCATAGGGTTTGCCGGTCTTTCCGATTTTATGATTGGCTTCAATGATGATGCCGGCAAAGGCAATATCCTTGCCTTTCATGGGCTTCAGGTCCTGTTTCAGATCTTCGATGGTGACATTGCAGAATTGGTTCAGCTCAAACTGGTAATCATCCAGCGGATGGCCACTCATATAAAAGCCTGTCACATCTTTTTCAAGCTTTAATTGCTCAAGTTTGGACCAGGGCCGGCACTCAGGCAACGACAACTCCTTCAGCTGGATATCTTCTGCTTCCCCGAACAGGGATTGCTGCATTGAATCCTTGCGCGCATGATAATCGTTTGCGTGGCGAATGATCTTTTCAAGAAAAATCATATCATCGCTGTTCTCCTGATAAAAATACTGGGCACGATGGGTGTTTTCAAAACAATCAAACGCTCCGGCTTTGGCAAGGGATTCCATACACCGCTTATTCAGGGCCTGGGCATTGATCCGGCGTGTCATGTCGAAAATATTGGCATAGGGCCCGTGTTCCATTCTCCCTGCGACAATGCTTTTTACAGCGGTCTCCCCTACATTTTTAATCCCCGCCATCCCAAACCTGATCTCTCCCTTTTTATTTGCAAAAAAGGCTGTTGAACTTTCATTTACATCCGGGCCAAGCACCGGGATGTGCATCCGCTTGCATTCATCGAGATACAATGTAATTTCCTTGAGTTCAGTAAGGTTGCGGCTAAGTACCGCAGCCATAAACTCAGACGGAAAATGGGCTTTTATGTATGCCATCCGGTAAGCTACATAGGCATAACATGTTGAATGTGACTTGTTAAATGCATAATTGGCAAAGGCCTCCCAGTCTTTCCAAATTTTGGTGACAACCGTTTCATCATGCCCGTTCTTTTTACACCCATCGAAAAATTTAGGTTTGAGGTCGTTCATCATGGATTCAATCTTCTTTCCCATGGCTTTGCGCAACGAGTCGGCCTGTCCCTTTGTAAACCCTGCCAGCTGTTGCGACAGCAACATCACCTGTTCCTGGTATACGGTAATACCATAAGTATCCTTCAGATACTTCTCCATCACGGGGATGTCATAGGCGATTTTTTCCTTCCCATGCTTGCGGGCAATAAAGCTGGGGATATAATCCATGGGGCCCGGTCGGTAAAGGGCATTCATGGCAATCAGGTCTTCGATTTTATTGGGTTTCAGATCGCGCAGGTACTTCTTCATGCCATCAGACTCGAACTGGAAGATTCCGGTCGTTTTTCCAAGGCTGAAAAGCTCGTAGGTCTTCGCATCATCGAAAGAAAGATTTTCAGGATCAATCTCAACGCCATGCGTATCCAGGATATTCTTCACTGCATCCTTGATGATGGCGAGCGTCTTCAGCCCGAGAAAATCCATCTTAAGCATGCCAACCTTCTCGATGAATTCACCATCAAATTGGGTGACAAGCAATTCCGATTCCTTTGAAGTGGTCACAGGGATGTATTCCATGAGGTTATCGCGGCTGATGATGATGCCGCAGGCATGTAATCCGGTCTGGCGGACAGACCCCTCGAGGCTTTCGGCAAACCGGAGTGTTTCGGCAATCAGTTTATTGGAAGATGACCGGGCTGCCTTTAATTCAGGAACCTCCTCGTAGGCTGCTTTCAGCGTTATTCCAGGCCGACCAGGGACCAGTTTTGTCAACCGGCTCACCTCATCCAGCGGCAACCGCTGTACACGGCCTACATCACGAATGGCCCCTTTGGCGGCCATCGTCCCAAAGGTAATTACCTGCGCAACTTTATCCAGGCCATATTTATTGACAACCCACTTCAGTACCCGGTCACGGCCGTCTTCATCGAAATCGATATCAATATCCGGCATTGAAACACGATCGGGATTCAGAAAACGTTCGAACAGTAAATCAAATCGCAACGGATCCACATCTGTGATCCGCGTGCAAAAGGCTACGACCGATCCGGCAGCCGAACCACGGCCTGGTCCAACTGAAACACCCATTTCGCGGGCGGCATTTAAAAAATCCTGAACAATCAGGAAGTAGCCCGGATATCCCATCTTTTTAATGGTAGCCAATTCAAAATCAATTCGTTCAACAATCTCCGAAGTAACTTCCTTGTATCGTTTAGTGGCCCCTTGATAGGTTATATGTCGCAGGAATTCGTCGGGATCTGTAAAATCTTCAGGCAAGGGGAAATCTGGCATGATGGGATCTCTGTGCAGACTGAACGATTCAATCTTGTCGAGGACCTCCATCGTGTTCTCCAAAGCCTCCGGAATATCAGCAAACAGTGTGTTCATCTCCTCCTTCGATTTGAACCACTCCTGTCCGGTGTAACGCATTCGGTCAGGATCATCCATAAACTTGCCGGTGTTGATGCAGAGAAGCCTGTCGTGTGCCTCAGCATCCACCTCATTCAGGAAATGAACATCATTGGTTGCCAGCAGCTTCACATTCATTTTTTTCGCCAGCTTGATCAACTCCGCCTCAACCGCCATTTGCCGTTTATACACATCGGCATCTCGGGTGGGATCTGTAGCCGGGTGGCGCATCAGTTCAAGATAAAAATCTTCTCCAAAAAGCGCCTTGTATTCAGAGATCGCATTCTCAGCTTTCGCCAGGTTCCCCTGGTAAATAGCCCGCGGTATCTCACCGGCAAGACATGCCGAGGAGGCGATGAGCCCGTTGTGATATTTAGCAAGTAATTCCCTGTCAATCCGTGGCTTATAATAATGACCCTCCGTCCAGGAATAGGAGATGAGCTTCAGCAGGTTTTTGTATCCCGTTTCATTTTTGGCCAGTAAGATCAGGTGATCGCCCTTGCGGTCAACCATTTCGTTTTTATCGAACCGGCTTCTCCGTGCGAGATAGGTCTCACATCCGAAGATCGGTTTAAAGTCCTTCTGCTTTGCCGCCACCTCTGCGAACTCCATGATCCCGAACAAGTTCCCGTGATCCGTGACGGCTGCACCTCTCATGCCCTTCGCGACAGCCTTGGTAACCATATCTTTGATTTTGCAGGCGCCATCCAGGATAGAATATTGCGTATGCAGATGCAGGTGAACGAAATCGACCATCTTTTCGGGAAATAAACAGATAATGAACCGGGCTGTAAAATTATTTTAAAAAAACCAGCAAAATCCTGTTGTTGATAAATTACTTTGATCGTATCTTTGCCACGTTAAAACTAATGTTATGTTAAATTCAAGTCATTTGCATCCGATGTTGGTGCATTTCCCCATTGCCATCATTACCGTTGGTTTTTTATTTGATCTGTTATCCATGATCGTAAAAAATAATTCCTGGATGCCCAAAGCAGCCTATTGGCTTGAAGTCATAGGAATGATCAGCACTGTTTTGGCTTTCGGAACAGGGTACTACCTGACAAGTCCAATGGAAGGTGAAGCAGGATTAATGCGGGACAAGCATGAACTCTTTGCAACCATCACCCTTGTTTCAATTATTCTTGCTACCCTGTTCCGCATTGTGGCTGCCTATCTGAACAAAGAAACTTCCGGGGTGAAATACATCTCCCTGGGGCTGTTCTTCATCTCATTTATTTTTGTCTCCATTACCGGCTTCCTCGGCGGAACGCTGGTGATTGAATATATGATAGGACTATAGGAGAATTACCAATTACCAATTACCAATTACCAATTACCAATGACTAATTTTTGAATACTTTTTTTGTCACGCGTTACGCGTCACGTTTTCTTTTCACCTTTAAACTTAAAAAAATTATGAAAAAAACGATTGTTTCCGGATTGACCCTGATGATCCTTAGCGGGATGATGGCATTTGCCGTCGGGACTGACAAAACCATTGAAAACCTTAAAGCCGCCTTCAAGGGCGAATCAACAGCCAGCGCCAAATATGCCGCATTTGCCGAGCAGGCAAAAAAAGAGAACCTGCCTCAGATTGCATCCATGTTCGAAGCAACTTCACGCGCCGAAGCCATCCATGCAGCCAATCATAAAACGGTTCTGGAAAAACTTGGCCAGAAAATGGATCCTGTGAAACCTGAATTTACGGTGAATACGACCAAGGATAATCTCCAGGCTGCCATTGAAGGTGAAACTTACGAAATGACCAAAATGTATCCCGATTTTATCGCATCAGCGAAGAGCGAAGAGGCGCAGGGTGCCGTAAAATCATTCCGCTGGGCCATGGACACTGAGAAAAAGCATCAGCTGATCTACCAGAATGCCTTGAATGCACTCAATGCAAACAAAGTCGAAACCCTCTCAAAGGTTTACTGGGTCTGCCCGAAATGCGGAAACACCTACGATGTTGCCAAACCTGAAGCCTCCTGCGCATTCTGCAGTACCAAGAGCGATAAATACATCAAGTTTGGTAAGTAACATAATTTTTATTGGTTATTTCAAAAAAAATGCCGAATTTTGCACCCCTTTTAAGAATATAACCAATCATTCATTCAATCAATCATTTAACAAATGCCAACAAAAATCAGATTACAGAGAAGAGGTAAAAAGGGACAAGCTTTTTACCACATTGTTATTGCGGATGGTCGTGCACCACGTGACGGAAAGTTCATAGAACGAATTGGCATCTATAATCCCATCGCAAAACCCGCGGAAATTGAGCTCGAATTCGACAAGGCCCTTGACTGGGTCAAGAAAGGTGCTCAACCAACCGATACTGTGAAAGCTATCCTGGCTTACAAGGGCGTCATGTTCAAAAACCACCTGCTGAAAGGTGTTGAAAAAGGCGCCATGACCCTTGAACAGGCTGAAGCCAAATTCCAGACATGGCTTGACGAAAAACAGGTCAAGATCACCAGTAAGAAAAATGAACAGGCGTTGAGCATTAAGGAATCACGCAAAAAATCACTGGAAAACGAAGTGAAGGTCAATGAGGCCAAGTCTGAAGCCATTGCTAAAAAACTGAATAAGGTTCGCCTTGACGAGGCAGCCAAAGCTACTGAAGCCAACGAAGCGGCCAAAGCAGCAGCTGAAGCTATTCTGGCAGCAAAAGAGGCAGAAGTTGCAACTGAACCTGCTCCTGAAACTGCCGAATCTGCTCCTGAAACTGCCGAATCTGCTCCCCAGGCTGAATAGTCCGGAAACAGAAGGATCCTAAAACACCTCCTTATGAACAAGGATGACTTTTATTACCTTGGCAAGATTCTGAAAACACATGGTAATAAAGGACAGGTGATTGTTCAATTGGATGTGGATGATCCTGAAAAATACCTTGGTCTGGAATCCGTTTACCTCGATTTACATGGTGAACGGATTCCTTTTTTTATTGAAACCCTCGATCTGAAACACAACAGGAAAGCGCTGATCCAATTTCAGGACTTTGCCACCATTGAAGATGCCGAAAGCCTTGCTGGTCTCGAAATGTATCTGCCTGTCACCGACCTTCCGGCGCTGAAGGGCAACCAGTTCTATTATCATGAAATCATCGGATTTCGCGTAACCGATCACAAACACGGGGATATCGGTGTGATTGAAGATGTACTTGACCTGCCTCAACAGGCACTGTTCCAGATTCGCTTCGGAGAAAAAGAGATCCTGATCCCTGTGGTCGATGCGGTGATACAAAAGGTTGATAAAAAAAATAAAATCCTGATGATCAAGGCGCCTGAAGGATTAATTGAAATTTACCTCTAGCCCTCAAATGGCATTCCGTTTCCAGCAATTTCTTGTTGAAGATGAAAAAAGTACCATGCGGACGGGAACCGATGCCATGTTGCTTGGAGCCTGGGTCAAGCCCCCATCTACAGGAATAATCCTTGATATAGGCACTGGATGCGGCGTTCTTGCGCTGATGATGGCCCAGCATTCCGAAGCCACCATTGTTGCCATTGATCCTGATTTGCCATCGATTATGGAGGCGCGCAACAATTTTGAACACAGTCAATGGAGTGACAGGCTAACAGCCCTTCACACCACACTTCAGGATTTTTCAACCAATGCAGCGCCCCTGTGTGATTTCATCATTACCAATCCCCCCTACTTTTCAAATTCGCTCAAATCCCCCTTCGCCAGAAAAAACAGCGCCCGGCATGACGACGGACTCTCACTGGAAGAATTGGTGGCAGATGTAACATCCCTCCTTTCTGAGGATGGCAGGTTTGCATTGATATTGCCATCAGAACCGGCAAAAAAATGTCATCTTCTTTGTCTTGAATCCGGCCTTCATCTCAGTCAGCGTATGTCGGTGTATCCCAAAGCCGAAGCGCCATCCGGCCGAACCTTGATGGAATTTTCAAGGAGGAAGGTTACACAGCCTTCGCATACTGAACTCACCATGCTTAACGCAGCGGGTAAATTCTCCACAGCATATTTAAATCTGACCAGTAGATTTCACAGATTTTAATTTTTACATTTGCTTTCACAAATTACCTTTATGGGAGCCTACCATCTTTTCAAACACCGGGGACCATTATCCTTTCTGATCCTTGCCGGACTGATCCTTCTGACCCAGGGTTGTTCCAGGCCAGTTCCTTTAAAAATCGGACTTTCAAAAGCCTCACCCAATTACGAGCGCTGGTTAAAACAGGCCGATTCCACCTTAGTCCTGATTAATTTATACCTATTGCCATCCGATTCGGCCGTGATGGCGCTGCTGGAATGTGACGGACTTTTACTTACGGGAGGTGAAGATGTTTATCCTGCCTGGTACGGAAAGGAATCTGACACGGCAAGATGTACTGAGATGAACCCCCGGCGGGATAGTCTTGATATTGCACTGATTACAAAGGCGCTTGAGTTAAAAATGCCGGTATTTGGCATCTGCCGCGGTCACCAGATCCTGAATGTCTATCTGGAGGGAAAGCTGATCATCGATATCCCCGCCGATTTTCCATCACCCGTTGTACATCAGTGCGAGGATTACCTGCATTGCTTTCACAATGTGACGGTCAACCAGAATTCCACACTGTTTTCTATTGCCAAATGTGACTCCTTTTCTGTTACCACCAACCATCATCAGGCCATTGAACAGCTTTCGCCCCTGCTGACTGCAAATGCATATGCAAACGACAACCTGATCGAAGGGGTTGAATGGCGGCATCCGGTTGGAAAATCGTATCTGATGGGTGTACAATGGCACCCTGAGCGAATGGAAAAGAACGATCCGCTCTCGGGGCCGCTGGCTGATGAGTTCATCAGGCAATCAAAAATTTATTCATCTCTCCATAAAAAAAACTGGTAAAATGAAGATGTACGATCTATACCTGCATGGGATAACCGTCTTTATGGGATTTTTTGCCATGCTGAACCCCATCGGGAACCTGCCCGTTTTCCTGGGCATGGTGCAGGATTTTGATAAAAAAACCCAGAACAAAGTAGCCCTCAGAGCCACTACTGTTGCATTTGTCATTATCGCCATATTCAGTATTTTTGGTCACATTATTTTCCGGGCCTTTGGCATCACCCTGCCCGCCTTCCAGATTGCCGGTGGCATCATTGTTTTTATCATTGGTTTCCAGATGCTCAATGCCAAGGAAAATCCAATTCACGCGCAATCGTCCGATGAAAAAGAACAGATGGAGAAGGTGGCCCATGACATGGCGATTTCACCACTGGGAATTCCCCTGTTGGCTGGCCCCGGGACCATTTCGACTGCCATGAACTTTGTCGGAGTTGAAAAATCAATTACCAATGTGGTTTTGGTCATCGTCATCTTTGCGATCATGTGCCTCATCACCTACTTTTTATTTATCTCATCCAGGGTGATTGCTGATAAGATAAACCCGGGACTGCTCAAAGTCGTATCCCGCATCATGGGCCTGATCCTTGCGGTGATTGCAGTTCAGATGATGATCAACGGCATTGAAGGAACCATTGACCTGTTTAACCACCCGAAATGAAAGGCCGGTTTTATTTGATCCTTGTCACCGCCCTGCTCCTCTTTTCAGCCTGTTCACGGGTAAAAACAGATTACTGGCCTAACGGAAATGCAAAATCTGAAATATCCATGAAGGGATCAGCTTATGATGGTATGGCCAGCTACTGGTATGAGAATGGCAATTTGCAGACTACCTGTTCCTATAAGGACAATAAACTTGAAGGGACCCTGAAAAGTTACTATCGGTCAGGGAGACTCCAGCTTGAGCAGAATTATAAAAACGGACAGTTAATCGGGCTGCTCAAAGCTTACGACAAAACCGGGTATCTTGCGTCAGAAGCCAGATACCTGGATGATCAATTGCATGGCCGGTATCTTGAATACTATCCTGACAAGCAGATCAGGCTTGAAGGTCAGTATCTCTTTGGTGACCACGAAGGGATCTGGTTATACTACAGTCCCGACGGCCTGGTGATCGGTGAGGGTCAGTTCAGCCATGGAGATGGCCTGCAGAAGGCATTTTACGAAAACGGGACCACCAGGCAAATGACCCATTATACCAAAAATGAAAAAGATGGTGACGAGGTATTTTATAAGCCGGATGGCTCAATTGATTACATCAATAAATTTCAAAAGGGAAAACTGGTCGAAAAAATAAAAAAATGAGTTCAAAAATAATTATGTGTTTTTGTTTGGTTAGTCTGTTTGAACTCATTAATTTTGCGCCTGTTATTTAATTCACAGTGTTAGCATTTTAACGACAATATTATAACGCATCATTAATCATTAAAACTGAATCAACATGAACTTAGAAAAAATCATGAACGGCCTGGAGAAAAAACATCCGGGAGAAAATGAGTACCTCCAGGCAGTTCGGGAAGTACTTGAATCAATCGAAGAGGTATACAATGAAAATCCTCATTTCGCATCGGCAAACATCATTGACAGAATCGTTGAGCCCGATCGCATTTTGACCTTCAAGGTTTGCTGGGTTGACGATAGCGGTAAAGTACAGGTCAACCTGGGTTACCGCGTTCAGTTTAACAATGCCATTGGCCCATACAAAGGTGGCTTGCGTTTCCACCCGAGTGTAAACCTCAGCATCCTGAAATTTTTGGGATTTGAGCAAATTTTCAAGAATAGCCTCACCACGCTTCCCATGGGTGGTGCAAAAGGGGGTTCTGATTTTGATCCCAAAGGAAAATCCAATGCAGAGGTGATGCGTTTCTGCCAGTCGTTCATGCTTGAACTCTGGAAACTGATCGGACCTGAAACAGATGTTCCCGCCGGTGATATTGGTGTTGGTGGACGTGAAATCGGATTCATGTATGGCATGTACCGGAAATTGGCACGCGAAAACACGGGTGTTTTAACTGGCAAAGGATTGAACTGGGGCGGAAGTCTGATTCGCCCTGAAGCCACCGGATTCGGTGCTGTCTATTTTGCCAAGGAGATGCTTGCAACGAAAGGCGAGACATTTAAGGATAAAATAGTGGCCATCTCCGGGTTTGGGAATGTTGCCTGGGGGGCAGCCATCAAAGCAACTGAACTTGGTGCTAAGGTCGTAACCATTTCAGGTCCTGATGGCTACATCTATGATCCCGATGGCATTTCCAATGAAAAAATTGAATACCTGCTCGAACTGAGAGCCTCAAACCAGGATATCGTAAAACCCTATTCCTATGAATTTCCAAACGCCCAGTTCCACCAGGGAAAACGCCCGTGGGAGGTAAAGTGCGACATCGCACTCCCATGTGCAACCCAGAATGAACTCGGCAAGGATGATGCACTCAACCTGATCAAGAATGGGGTGATGTGTGTTGCTGAAGGCGCTAACATGCCAAGTACGCCCGAGGCCATCGAACAATTCCTCGAAAACAAAATCCTGTTTGCACCTGGTAAAGCTGTAAATGCTGGAGGTGTAGCCACTTCCGGACTTGAAATGTCACAGAACGCCATGAAGCTGAGCTGGCCAAGCAAAGAGGTCGATGAACGCCTGCATCAAATCATGCGCAGCATCCACGAAGCCTGTGTGAAATATGGCAAGAACAAAGAGGGCTACGTAAACTATGTGAAAGGGGCCAATGTTGCCGGTTTCCTTAAGGTTGCCAACGCCATGCTTGATCAGGGTGTAATCTGAAAATCGTTGGGAGAATCGTCCCACCTTAAATCCCGGCCAGCCAGCCGGGATTTTTTTTATCTTTGGCCATGCAATTCATTCACCCCCTCTTCCTGATTGCCCTGAGTGCGCTGGCAATCCCGATCCTCATCCACCTTTTTAATTTTCGCAGGTTTAAAAAGGTCTACTTCACCAATGTCCGCTTACTGCAGCAGATCGAGCAGGAGACCAAGAAACAATCCCGGCTGAAACAGCTGCTCATCCTTTTGGCCCGGCTGCTGGCCATTGCCTGCCTGGTACTTGCATTTGCACAACCCTTTATCCCCGATTCCCGGCAACAGAAAAAAACGACAGGTCAGCGCGCTGTCAGTATCTATATTGACAACTCCTTCTCCATGGAAGCTGTGGCCTCCGAAGGCAAGCTGATAGATTTGGCAAAAAACAGGGCTCTGGAAATTGTGACGGCCTATGCCCCATCAGATCTCTTTCAGCTGGTAACCAATGATTTCGAAGGAAGAGACCAGCGATTCGTCACCCCCGAAGAGGTGCGGAAACGCATCGATGAGGTGCAAATCTCCCCATCATCCAGAACCCTGCCCGAGGTGATCAACCGTCAGAATGATATGCTGCCCGAAGCCGCACAAAGGAACTATGATGCCTATGTGATCTCAGACTTTCAGAAAACAACTTCGCAACTGCTTTCTGCAAAGCCCGATACAAACATCAGCTGGTTTCTGATCCCGCTCTCTGCCGCAAAAAGAGATAACCTCTTCATCGATTCAGTATATTTCCTGTCACCGGTTCATCAGCCAGGCCAACCAGTCAGGCTGCAGGTGCGCATCCGCAATGCGTCAGAAGAGACATTCGAAAAAATTCCGGTAAAACTCACCATCAATTCAGTTCAAAAAGCATTGGCCAGTGTGGAAGCCGGGAAAAATTCAACCAATGAGATCACGCTATCTTATACCGAAAATACTTCGGGGACTCAGTATGGTCTGGTTGAAATTGTTGATTATCCCATTGTGTATGATGATAAGTTCTACTTTACCTATCCTGTTTTGCCATCCATACCGGTGCTGTCGATCAATGAAACAGGCGAAAACAGATACCTCAGCGCCCTGTTCAGCAGCGATTCATCGGTTCACTTCACAAACAATCCTGTTAAGCAGCTTGATTATACAAAACTCGCTTCCAACGCATTGCTCATTCTTAACAGCCCCGAGGAAATTTCATCCGGGCTGGCTCAGGAGATCACACGTTTTGTGAACTCGGGTGGAAACCTTGTGATTTTTCCACCGGCAGATGGTAAAATTGACTCCTACAACACCCTGCTTGCGCTGTTCAACCTCGGCGGATTCGGCTCAATTGATACGGTGAAGCAGCGCATCACCGCCATGAATGTTGAAAGTTCACTGTTCAGCGATGTTTTTGAAAAAAATGCCCAGGGAAAGGTAAACCTTCCCGAAAACATTGACCTTCCGCTGGTATATAAGCATTTTATCTATAAACAGGACATGCGCAGCACCACCGAGGTGCTCTTCAAACTTCAGGACAATCAGCCATTCCTCCTCTCCGCTCCGGTCAAAAAAGGGAGGGTCTACCTTTTTTGTGCCCCGCTGGATGAATCCTGGACCATGTTCCCGAAACATGCAATCTTCGTTCCTACCCTTTACAAAATGGCCCTGTTAAGCAATTCAGTGCCCCCACTCAGTTATGTGGCCGGAGAAAATTCAAACATCAAAATATCTTCTGATGCTTCACCGGAAACAAATATTTACCGGCTTAAAAAAACGGATGCTGATTTTGAGATTATTCCGGGAATACAGCAATTCGGATCGGCCATATCCCTCCTTACCTACGACCAGGTAAAGGATGCCGGCTTTTATAACGTAACAAAGGGAGAAAATCAGATTGCAGGCCTCGCTTTCAATTTCAACAGGAGGGAATCTGATTTAACATGTTCCAATATATCAGAACTGGATGAACAAATCAAGCGATTGCCTGTCAGGGATATACGGATCATTAGGGAGACGAAGCATTCCATTGCCTCCGAAATTCATCAGATAAAACAGGGGAGGCCCCTCTGGAAACTCTTTATTATCTTTGCCTTGATTTTTCTTGCTGCCGAAATTGCCCTGCTCCGCTTTTTAAAACAATAGGTTCAACACTGAATGAGAAAAGATGTCCTGATATATTTTGGGGGTAAAATTATTCCGGCAGCGGTCAATCTGGCCATCATTGTTTTGGCGGTCCGGTTCCTGGGAAAAGAAGAATACGGGAAATACTCCCTCGTATTTTATGCCACCATGCTGATCAGCACCCTCACCTTCGGGTGGATCCAGCAGAGCATCCTTCGCTTTCTGAGTGCCTATCCCGGTGATCAGATCCTGGTGATCAACCGTTTCTTCTTCCTCACCGTTGTCAGCGCCCTGGCTGCCGTAATCATCGGGTTGACCGTGTGTGTCTTCTATTTTCATCTTTCATGGTCAAATACCATCGTCGTCAGCGCCTATATCTTCCTCTACAATATTTTTCTTTTCCATCTCACATTAAATCAAACAAACAGGAAATCATTGCGTTACGCCACGCTGGAGGGGACCTACAACCTCGCATTTATCATTTTGTTCCTCCTGCTGATACTGGCTTTTAATCAGAACCTGTTTATTGTCCTTTTTATCGCCATGTTATCCGGCCTGGTCTTAACCGAATTTTTGCGGATGACGATCCTTCCTGAGGGAAGAGTCGGACTCGATCACACGCATATATATTTTAATGCCGGGTTCAATAAAACAGTATTCAATTTCGGATTTCCGATAACCATCTGGCTTTTCATCTCCTATCTGTTCAACATTTCCGACCGCTTTATTATCAAGGAGTTTTCCAGTTATGAACAGGTGGGAACCTATTCGGCCATCAAAGATTTTATCATAAAAATTGCCACCTTTACAACAATACCCATCCTGCTGGCCTATCATCCGATGATTGTAGAAAAATGGAACAACAACCGGAAACAAGAGGCCATGAAACTGATACGGGAGGGGCTGAATTACTGCCTGCTGATCGCACTGGCTGTGTTGATCTTTTTTATGTTTTTCCAGAATATCTTTTATACCTACATACTGCACCTGGAGGTAATGCGCCAACTTCTTGTATCAGCAACCCTGGTTTTATCTGCATTTTTATGGCAGGCTGCCATGTTGCTGCATAAACCACTTGAATTGCTATTGAAACCCCGGCTGATGCTCATGGCCATCCTTTGCGCCCTCGGGGTGAATATTGTGGCTAACCTTGTCTTTGTACCCCTGTATGGCTACCCTGCATCTGCTTTGATATCACTGGCTTCAGTTGTGATCTATATTATCGTTATTTTCGCCTTTTTATTCAGGTTTCACAAACAGGGCCTGCTAAAATAGTCAGCATGAACAAAATCGAATCGTTAATTTACCAGGTTGTAAAACGGAATCCCAGGATCAAGAACCTGGTAAGGGATGTTTACCAGGCTCTTTTTTACCTTGTTCCGGTCCCGGCCGAAAGATCAGCATACCCTGTTATGGCGAGGGAGGGTTACTTCTTTGGTTTCCATGACAAGAATCCCTGGTCAGCCGACAACAAACACCTGCTTGCCCATGGCTACCATCAACTGGAGAACAAGCTTCCCAAAGCGGGTGACCGTATTGATATCGGATTTTTCTCAGGAGATAATTTCTCGGAATTCCAGAAAATAAGCGCTACCTCGTGTTTCAACTGGCAGCAGGGCAGCATGCTGCAATGGCTTGGCAAATCAGACACATTTGTCTTCAATGATATGGGCGGGGATGAAAATTGTGCAAGAGTCTATGATACCCGCGGAAAGGAACTTGCACTTCTGCCGCATGCGATCGCAGCAACAAGTGCGGGCGGAGACAAGGCATTATCCTATAATTTTGCCCGTTTACAGCGGCACTTCGATGGCTATGGATATGTGCATGGCGCTGATCCTGAGTTGGATTCAGAGGCGCCTTCAGCACACGGAATAAGCCTGATCGACATACATTCAAACATTGTCACCAGGCTATTCTCTGTGAAGGATATCGCCTCTTTTCAGCCGGAAAAAAGCATGAAGGGGGCTAAACATTTTTTGACACACTGCCTCTTCTCCCCCTCCGGACAGCGGTTCATCTTCCTTCACCGCTGGATCAGGAACGACAACTTCACCTATACCCGCATGCTTTCGAGTGATTTATACGGCAACAGGTTACACCTTTTTCCAACGGGAGATATGGTATCGCATATTGCATGGAGAGACGACAATCATGTGCTTGCCTACAGCCGCTCAAAGGAGAACAAAGATGGATATATCCTTTTCACAGATATGGGTGAAGAGCACAATATGATCGGTATCAAAGACTTCTCTTCTGACGGGCATCCGTCGTTCCCTGAAAATATTCGGGATTGGTTTATCACCGACACTTACCCCGACAGGTTTCGGCAGAGTTATCTCATTCTCTATCACTTACTGAAAGAAGAACGGTTCAATCTCGGCCAATTCAGGCAACCCATCAGCTACAAAGAGGCCATCCGTTGTGATCTCCATCCACGATGGAACCACGATGGAACCATGATCTGCTTTGATTCCGCCCATACGGGGAAACGCGCACTGTGCACGATGAACATAGGCCATGCCATACAGACCGGTCAAATCAAATCTACCTGAAAAATGAATCAAGCAGAAATCCTGATCATCGCCGTTATTTACAACACCTACCCCGAAACGCTTCGCTATTTGGAGAGCTTGAAATCAGCCGGTGCAGATGACCTCTCACTGATCCTTGCTGACAACAGCAACATGACCAAACCTGCCGGTTTTGATGAAAAAATAAAAGATTATCCATTTCTTCACTACTTCGCAACCGGAAAAAATCTCGGTTACTTTGGGGGTGCCGGTATGGGATTGAAGTTCTACCTGGACCAACATCAAAAATACCCGGCATGGATCCTGGTGACCAACGTCGATATCGTTTTTACCCCGACCTTTTTCACACAGCTAAAAAGCAAAATAAACCTTGATAAACTTGCGGTGATCGCTCCTGCCATCATCTCGAACAAGTGGAATACCGATTACAATCCGAAAATTATCGAACGTTACTCCAGGTCAAGGATACAATTTTATCAGTTCCTATATTCCAGTTTTCTCTTGCACAACCTGTTTCTGATTGCAGCCTATTCGAAAAAGTGGTTGTCGGGGAAACGAAACAAAAAAACCATCGATGGAACAACAAAAAACAATGTTCCATCCAAAATTTATGGCGCCCATGGCTCCTGCCTCGTTTTCCATCGCAATTATTTCCTTCAGGGAGGAAATCTCGACCTGCCAAACTTCCTGTTTGGCGAGGAGATCCATGTGGCTGAGGCGGCCCGCAAATCAGGACTGGAAGTTGTGTATGACCCAGACCTGGTGATCTATGATTATGAACATGCCTCAACAGGTTTTTTTGTCACTCCGCGCATTAACCGGTATTACAGTGAGTCGAACAATGTAATTTTTCAACGTTACTACACATAAAATCAACCATCTCGAATAATCATGCAGATTGACAAGATGAGCATAAAAGAGAGCGCACAACCAGAAAATAACTCCGGATTCATTTTTACGGTCCTTATTTCTTATGTTGCTCTTTTACTGACCGGTATCCTATTGCATCCGATGTGGCGGGATGAAATACATTTCTGGTCCATTTCGGGCGCAAGTTCCGGCTTGGGCGACCTGTTGCAGCGGAAGGAATGGGACGGACATCCTGATTTGTGGTACATCCTGGTTTATGCGGTGAGAAGCCTGTTTGACAACCCTGTTGCCATGCAGCTGATGCACGCAGGGATTGCCTTGACCACTGTTTTCCTGATTCTTAAATACGCCCCGTTTCCAAAAGTACAGCGGGCACTTCTCGTTTTCGGTTACTTTTTCCTGTTTGAATATGCCATGATCAGTCGCAACTATGCGATCGGCATCCTGCTGATCACCCTGATACTTGTTTTGTATCCGCAACGAACCCGGTATATTTTTCTCATCGCACTGATCATGTTCCTCCTCGTGCAAACCAACATGTTCAGCATAATATTATGCATGGCTTTCCTGCTGACATGGGGATTTGAGTTCATTTTTTCAAAGACATTCAGGACTGAATTACTCAGAAAAAAGGCAACAGTGGCCATCAGCATCATCCTGGTCCTCGCCGGAATAGTCTATTCACTTCAAACTGTCATACCCCCGCCCGCACCCAATCCATCAGGCGTGATGGATTTTTCGCTTTCACAACTAACGCTGCAGGAGCTGATCCGTTCTGTTGCTACCGTATGGAAAGCATGGGTGCCTGTTCCGGAGTTGACTTCACAGTTCTGGAATACCAACATGGTGGGATCTGATGTAATCGAGGCCATCCTGGCTTTGATCATGCTGTTTGCGGCAGCGCTGCTTTTCATAAAACGACCCGTGGTGCTATTCCTTTATACCATCGGCATGGCGGGCATCATTGGCTTTATTTTCATCATTTTCTACGGATACCTCAGGCATCACGGCCACCTCTTTCTACTGCTGGTCATTTGCTTATGGCTCAAGGAGTTTTACCAGGAGCAGCAACTTGATTCACACCCATATTTCCCCGAAAAGATCTATCAATGGATGAAGCGAAACTCCGCGCATCTCGTTACATTTCTTCTGTTAATCCACGTGCTCGCTGGAATGTATGCATTTGCAATCCAAATAGTTACTCCTTTTTCGGCTGGAAAAGAGACAGCCCGGTATATCCGGCAGGAAAAACTGGACAGGTACCTTATGGCGGGCGACCGGGATATTTCGCTGGAGACAGTTACCAGCTATTTGGATCAGGAGGCATTTTACTTTGGCCGGAAAAGCTTCAGCCGATATTTAAACTACAATCCAAATCTGCGACACAGGCCTGATGAATCTGCCATAATGATGATGGCCGATAGTTTAATGCGGGTAAATGGCGATACGATCCTCCTGGTGATGAACAGCCCTTTAACAGAAGCGCGATGGGTGAACCTGAAAAGACTTCAGTCATTTGAACAGAGCATTGTCGCTGACGAAGTCTATTACCTTTATTTACTGTCACCTCATCCGCAACTATATAAATCACCTGAGGAGATAAAATAGGCAAAAACGATGCATCCATTTGTAAGCGTTATTATTCCATGTTATAATGAGGAGCGGTACATGCGTTCCCTGCTTGACAATATTCTGCTCCAGGATTACCCGAAGGAGAAGATGGAGATTTTTCTTATTGATGGCATGAGCCAGGACCGCACAAAGGAGATCATCGCAGCGTACCATCAACGACATCCATTTATTCAACTTTTGCTCAATGAGAAACGTTATGTGCCATTTGCCCTGAACCAGGCTATTAAAAAGTCGAGGGGGGAGGTAATTATCAGGATGGATGCCCATTCCATCTACCCTTATGATTATATCAGTGTGCTGGTCAAACACCTTTTTGAACTTGAAGCAGATAATGTAGGTGGATTATGGATCACAAAACCAGCTGCGGATACGCCAAAAGCAAATGCCATTGCCGTGGCATCCTCCTCGGCTTTTGGCGTGGGAGATTCACTTTACAGGCTGGGGGTTAAAGAGATCCGTAAAGTGGATACGGTCCCTTTCGGTTGTTTCCGAAAATCGCTCTTCGACAGGATTGGATTGTTTGACGAGGAGCTGCTTCGCAACCAGGACGATGAATTTAATGCAAGGATCATCGAAAACGGTGGTTCAATCTATTTGATTCCGGATGTTGCCATTACCTACTTTGCCCGTCCCGATATCTCATCGTTACTCAAAATGTTTTATCAGTATGCCTATTTCAAACCCCTGGTGAACCGAAAATTAAAAAAACCGGCAACCATCCGCCAGTTTGTCCCCCCGTTGTTTGTCCTGTTTTTACTTTTTGGATGGGCGTCAGTCTTCATTCACCCATCCTTCATCTTCATTTATATCTGTGGTGCAGGTTTATACCTGGGTATCAACATCCTTTTTACCATTAAAAGCGCATGGGAACACAGGAACGGATCCCTGCTCCTATACCTTCCCTGGATCTTTTTCATGCAGCATCTGGTGTATGGAATTGGATATCTCGCCGGGATCATTAACTTTGTTTTGATTCAAAAGTCGCAGACCGTCATCATGGCATCACGCTAATTTATATTCAACTACATGCGACAACGCATTCACCAGAAAATATTCCTGATAACCTGCCTCCTGCTGGCTTTTTTCCTTCCGGTCTTTCCGAGACTCCTTCCGTCAATCATCGTCATCATGGCAGCCAATTGGCTGACCAGCGGAATATACCTGAAAACCGTTCCGCAAATTTTTAAACAAAGGTGGCGCCTCCTCACTTTGTCGTTCGCCTCCCTCTATCTTTTTTATGTGGTTGGGATGTTGTATTCCACCGATTTTGCTTATGGCTGGTTTGACCTTGAGGTCAAATTATCGCTTTTGGCATTCCCGGTTATTTTTGGTTTAAGCGACCTGCGCATATTCAATTATGAAAGGACCAGACTCCTGTTCGGATCTTTTCTGGCCGGCTGTTTTGCAGGATCCCTTATTTTGCTTTTTCATGCCGTGATAGCCAACGAAAGATGGGGGGTGCCGGATGCATTTTATTACACCAACCTCTCCTGGTATATTCACCCGAGTTATCTCGCCATGTATTATACATTTGGAATCGGGATTGCACTTGCCAGTATGGCCGGTGATTTTACCAGCCAACCTGTGTACAAGACGATCATCCTCTCTGTGATCATGCTGTACCTTGAAGGTTTTTTATTTCTTCTGAGTTCAAAAGCAGGACTGATGATGCTGATCATTACCCAGGTGCTGTTCGTTTTGTTGTTAATATATCAAAAGGTTGGTCTGACCCGGATCGTGCTGGTTTCAGCCATTATGGCCATCGCATTTTTCGGATTTTCCAGGACTTTTCCCTATGCGTTTACCAGAATCTCGAAGGCTGATTCCATGATCACCTCAGCTCATTCCGTGAAATCGAATCCCAACGACGGAACGGTGGCACGCATGGAAATCTGGAAAGTATCGATCGGGCTGATTCGTCAAAATTTTTTATTTGGCGTTGGCACAGGAGACGTGAAGGATGTTTTATTGGAGGCTTATAAAACGCAGCATCTGAATCCCCTTTATAAGAAAAAACTGAATGCACACAATCAATACCTTCAAACATGGATTGCTCTTGGGATTTTCGGTTTTCATCTCCTGATTCTTTTGTTTTTGACACCGGCCCTCCGTGCGCTGAAGAAAGGAGATTACCTCTATTTTTTATTTATTACGATCTTTGCTGTCAATATCATGTTCGAATCCATGCTTGAAGGACAGGCAGGCGTCGTTTTCTATGCATTTTTCAATGCGTTCCTGTTTTCGAAATGTTTCGGGTCTCCCCTAATCCCTGACGCATCTCACAGATAGCGCGTTGTTTCGCAGGGAATAATAGGTTGATACACTGGGATTAATTTCATTCATTCCATGGCTGATAATCCGCTCATTGCCGAAAGGGCTGACAGTTGAGCTCCAGAACATCGTGGCTGAAAAACCGGGAGGCACGAAGGCCCATCTGAAATTCTGATAAAATACACCCTGGTTTTCTCCATGAAAACCATAGAGGGGCCAGGGGTCCAAAAGTTGCCATCCGGCAATGCCGGGACCCAGGGAGGAATTGACAAGCTCCTGCCATTCTGCATCTGTTGCAACATGCCATTCGGGCGGACAAAGCCCCTGCTTGCCTTGAGCAAAGGCATTATCAGCAGGAACGAAGTTCATCAGTTCATCCCATTGATAAAAACCGCCCATGTCATTGCATTTTAAAGGATCATTGCCCTGGCAGTACTTTTCAACAACGCAATTGTCGGTCTGGGCAACAGTGCCGCCAAGGTAAGCTCCATAATTCAGATTGGCCGACATCCAGCAACGTCGGGTGGAGCCAATCACCAATTCGAAGGTTGGATAGCTCTTCTGATCGCGGATATCGGTGAGTGTACTTTTACAGGAAAAAGCGGAAGCCGGATTCACCTTCAAAAGCTGTGTTTTGCTCAGGGTACAGCTGTATTGGTTCGTATAGGTGTAGGAAATAATGTGCTCAGATGGGTCGGAGCTCAGCAACGCAGGATCGAGCATGTCGGATGACAGCCGGGTTCCGTCAACACTGTAATATCCGTTTAAAGGTGTGCCGCCCTTCAAAAGGAAAGGTTTGGCGCCTTTCGTTGTAACAGGGTCGTTGCAGGGTTGCAAAGTCACAATCGGTGCAGGAAAAACAGTGATGGCATGGGGTGGCGAAACCGGCCCGGGTGCGCAGCCGCTCTTTTGCCCCTGAACATAGAGGTTGCCACTGCCTGAATTCAAGTCGAAAATCAGGTCAGCATTGCTTCCGTTATTCGTTATTGTTGTGCCTGCTGATGGGACATACCACCAGGTATAGCTGTCGGAATTTGCGATAGTTCCAACGGAAAAGGTCTGGGAAAGGCCCTGGCAAATGCCGGATATGCCGGATATAACACCTGCGGCATCAGGGATGAGCGTAAGGCTTATGGGGAAATCGGGCGCATGCGCCGAGCAAACCACCCCCGGGCCATAGGTAATTGACTCCACAACATCCAGTGAAACAGGATTGGTATTGCCCCAGGCAACGCTGACACTTGAGTTATTCGTGGAGGGGGAATTCCCGCCTGATACTGTCCAGCTATAGGTATGATTTGCCTTTGGAGCACCCAGGGTATATACCTGTGTGGTCTGACCGCATGGATTCGCCTCCCCGGTGATTGCCGGTAGAGGTGCAGGATTGATAACGATGCTTTTTACCGGCGTATTGGTGCTGCAGTTTGTAGGATAGTTCAGGTCTGTTTCCAATAGCTGAATCGCACCATCCGTACCCGGTCCCCAGTCAACGGCGATCGAATTGGAATGGTTCCCGGTAAAGGCCAAAGCGCCGGTTACTGTCCAGAGATAATCATGACCTGTAACCGCAGGCGTTGAATACACAATTCCTCTCCCGTTATTGCATACCTGTGGTTCTCCGGTGATGGAGGGATTTGGCATTGGGTTGACAAAAATCCTGTAGTCGGCCGGAGCGCCGGGACAGGTCATTCCTCCTTGAGAAGAGGGAATAATATGATAATTTACATAACCCTGAATCGCGGAAGCGTTATGTAACGTCTGAGGGATAATATTGCCGGATCCTGGCGCCGACTGATAACCGGTGATGTCTGATGAAGAGGCGGCGGCAGTCCATTCAAATGTCGTTCCGCTCACATTGGCTGTAAGTACAACAGGGTTGCTTGAAGTACCTGAACAGATCTGCTGCGAAAGTGATGTGTTCGTAACGGTAGGGCTTGGATTGACCTGAACATGGAAGGTTGTCATGGGGGTTCCCTGGCAACCTGCAACTGAAGGGGTGATGGTATACGACGCATACTGCGACACGATGGTGGTATTGGAGATTGCATTCGCAGGAATGGTGCTCGAACTGCCGGATCCGGGACAATCCGGGATCCCCTGATCACAACTGACCGTCCAGGAATAATCTACAACAGGTGATGTCACATTGGAACTCAGCAGAACCAGTTGTGTTTGAGCCCCTGAGCAGATGATTTGCGGATTAATGGCATTGACGGTAGCATGCGGATGCACTGTGACGGAATAATCGACCACGGGACCATTGCAATTATTGGCCCGCGGAGTTATGAAATATTTTACCACACCATCCGTATTGCCGGTATTGATCAGTTGATCATTGATCAGCAATCCCGGCTGTGTTGAGTTATTGTTGCCTGTAACAGAACCTGATGTAACAACGGATGTCCAGGTGAAGAGGGTCCCGGTAACATCAAATGTAAGGCTGATATTTGTATTGTTTGTGGAACAAATCGTCTTGGTGGTCGTATTATTGGTCAGATGCGGAGCCGGGTGAACAGTCACAAAGTAATCAACAACGGAGCCATTGCAATTGTTGGCCCGGGGGGTAATAGAATATTTCACCATGCCATCCGTGAGACCGTTGTTGATCAGTTGATCATTGATCAGCAATCCCGGTTGTGTTGAATTGTTGTTTCCGGTTACGTTACCTGAGATAACTACAGAGGTCCAGGTAAATTGTGTTCCCGGAACATCCGAAGTCAGGCTGATACCCGCAGTACTTGAGGAACAAATGGTCTTAGAGGCCGGATTGTTGGTTAGGTGCGGCACAGGATAAACCGTCACCAGGTAATCCACCACCGGACCGTTGCAATTGTTGGCCCGGGGTGTGATTGAATATTTCACCATGCCATTCGTGATGCCGCTATTGATCAGTTGATCGTTGATCAGCAATCCCGGCTGTACTGAATTGGTGTTGCCTGTCACCGAACCTGAAATTACGCTGGAAGTCCATGTGAAAAGAGTTCCTGTAATATCAAAAGCGAGGGTAATATTCGTATTGCCCTGGGAGCAAATAGCCTTGCTTGCAGGATTATTCGTTAAATGCGGCACAGGACGAACCGTCACCAGGTAATCCACAACGGGACCATTGCAATTATTGGCCCATGGCATAATGGAATACTTTACTACGCCATCTGTAATGCCATTGTTGATCAGCTGATCATTGATAAGCAATCCGGGTTGCGAAGAATTATTGTTGCCTGTTACGGAACCTGAAACAACCACGGAAGTCCAGGTGAACAGTGTCCCGGTAACATCAAAAGTCAGGTTGATATTTGTATTGCCGGAGGAACAAATGGTCTTTGCGACGGTATTATTGGTGAGATGCGGAATGGGGTGCACGGTCACAAGGTAATCCACCACAGGTCCAATGCAATTGTTGGCCTGGGGAGTTATGGAATACTTTACAACACCATTCGTGATGCCGGTATTGGTTAACTGATCATTGATGATCAATCCGGGTTGCGATGAATTGTTGTTACCCGTCACAGAACCGGATACAACCACTGAAGTCCAGGTGAACAGTGTCCCTGTAACATCAGAGATCAGCGTGACATTGGTATTGGTTGAAGAGCAGATGGCCTTGCTTGCCGGATTATTCGTCAGGTGTGGAACAGGGTTCACCGTCACGATGACAGAGGCAGTTCCCAGGCATCCATTGTTGTCGGTAACAGTAACTTCATAGGTGCCGCTGGCATTCACCGTAATGGCCTGGGTGGTTTCCCCGGTAGACCACAGATAACCATTGAATGAGCCGGTTACACTGAGCTGCTGTGATTCCCCCTGGCAGAAACTGGTAACTCCGCTGATGACCGGCGCAGTTACAGCATGGTTGCTTAGCTGAACGGTATCATATAAGGGACATCCATGATCCATCACTGCAACAGAATAAAACCCGGGATTGGATACAGTGATAGTCTGAACACCTGTTTCATAGGCATTTCCATTATAAAACCACGCATAACTTTGACGGCCGGGACCGGCATCGAACGTATAGTTAGCGCCCGGGCACACAGTCTGGTCAGCCCCCAGGTTCATGCTTGCAAAGTCTGAAAAGTATCCATAGGAACACCCCTTGTGATTAATATCATAGGTATGGATCACCCCCATGTGAAAAATATCCTGGGAATTGGAGAGGATATGGGCCCCGACAGGAAGTTGGGATGGTGAAAATTGAATCCTGGCAAAAACAAAAGCGGGATTTCCGGCAACAGAGGAAAACATGGAGGCCGTCACCTTGTTCGGATTGCCGTCAAGCGTGAAGGAACCCTGGGCTCCTGCCTTGGTGAGGATGATCATCTCGAAGGAATATTGTGTTGATCGGGTAAAGGCGACCTGGGTCGAACCGGTACAGTTCATAGGAGGCAGCAAAGCGCTGCCGGCTTCATCATCGTAACCGGTAAGGTGCCAAACATAAGCGGGTTTGTCCGTAACAATATAAGCAGACAAATCGGTAGGGATGAGCTGGAACATATAGGTTGCGCCTGCATCGAGCGTGGCAACCGGCGCACCATCCACAATTACATTGGTGCCATTGGCGGTAGCTGTAATGAACGCCCTGTCGTTCATAGGCGGGTTCGTATATCCCCGCACCACGATATATTCCATGCCTATAATACTGACAGGAACGATCTGATCGCCTGTGAGATCCCAGGCATTTAAATTCGGATATATATCCGAATCGTCTTTAACGGTAATGCAAACCGGTTTGTCGGAGATTACAGTGGAACCCTGGAGGTGATCGCTGCCTGCAAAGCCTGTTGCCCGGGCGCTGTACACCTGACCCTTGTTAAGAATGACATCAAAAGGAATGCCGGCAGCATGCCCTGTAATGGCCTTTCGGGGATTGATGGTGACGGTGGTATTATCCTCCGTAGCAACGATATCAAAAGAACTATAGGCCTTGGGTTCGCTATTGTACGGATAATTACTCATCACATTCTGCCCCGGGATAAAAAAGGAGGTGCCCAGGGCATTGTTGCCTTTGAGTGTAAATATTTCCGGGTTGTTTTTATGTGCCTCCTCATAATAGGCTGTAATGGGGCTCGTCGATTGAATATGCAGCCCGAAATTTAGCGGCGTATTGGGCGGCTTACATTCAACCTGCCCCTTTAATGCAGTCAGGTTGACGTCAATGGTGGAATTTGCCGGTATGGTGCGATAGATGGTTGGAAAATTTGTCACGGTGTTGGCCGGCTGGGTAATCGTGACATAGGCACTCTGGCCGAAGGAGGTCAACCTCAAATAGATGGGCTCATCACCATGTTGTGCAGTCACTTCAGGTGCAGCAAACCAGAAATCGGTATTTGTTTGCCCTAACAAAAAAACGGGAAGGAGTACCAGTAAAAATACGAACTGAAGATGCTTCAAAATTGAAAATCCGCTAAATACATTGTAAAATTACGAAAAAAAAGGACAGGGTGAAAAAGGAGATTTTAGGGTCCCACTGATTCTGCCCTGAACTTCATCTGAAAGAAATCCTTTGGATGTTTTTGCGAACTGATGAAAAGAAGCTAATTTTAGAAAAAAATTGAACCATGGAACGTGTGAGAATTTTTGGTATTGCAATTTTGGCCCTCATTGTTGGATCATGCCAGGTGAAAGCCCAGGACACCTTCTCCATTGTTGCAGTAGATACCCTGACCGGGGAAATCGGGAGTGCCGGTGCGTCGTGTGTGACCCGGAGCACCTCATATCCTCACGGAGCGGCCATTCTGAGTGATGTGATCCCGGGGATCGGTGCAATTCACACCCAGGCTGCCTGGAACATGACAAACCAGGTGAATGCCCACAACCATATGATGGCCGGTGAATCACCGGCGCAGATCATCAGCTGGCTGGTGGCCAATGATGCCCAGGGAAACGCCTCAACCCGGCAGTATGGCATCGTCGATTTCCGCAATAACCAGCCACGGGCAGCAGCATTTACCGGTAACAATTGTTCAAACTACAAGAATGACACAGCCGCCATATTTTATGCCATCCAGGGGAATATCCTGCTCGGTCAAAGTATCATTGATTCAATGCAAAACCGCTTCCTCTCCACCCAGGGAACGCTGGCCGACCGGCTGATGGCCGCCCTCCAGGGAGCCAAGGTCATTGGAGCCGATACCCGCTGTGCTCCACGCCACAGTTCGTCCCTCTCTTCATTTCTCAGGGTGGCCCGCCCAGGCAATGCTCCGGATAGTTTGCACATTGACCTTTGGATGGCCTATCCGCAGGGAAGCTCCGGCCTGGTTCCGGTCGATCCGATTGATTCACTTCAAACACTCTACGACCAATGGAAGACGATCACATCGGTCTTTGTAACCGGTGATGCGTCCATCCCCTGGGTGAAAATAAGGAACAATGCCGAAGGCAATGCCATGCTCGACTTCTCCCACTGCCCCGATTATTTTAAGTTGAAATTGGTCGTTTTCGATTTCACCGGCAGGATGGTATTCACCCGGCCGATCACCTCACCGGTCATCCAGCCTTTTACTGGTAAAACCTCAAATTCCGGAATGTATATCTACCATGTTGTGCGACCCGATAACCGGATCGTAGCACAAGGAAAATTTTTTAATTTTTAATCAAAGTCAGCCTTTATGAGCAAAAATTACACAGTATCCCGTTACATCATCCACCGCTTGCAGGAAGTCGGTATTAAGCACCTGTTCGGAGTTCCCGGCGATTATAACCTCGATTTCCTTGATGAGGTCATTGACAGTCCCATCCAATGGGTTGGAAATTGCAATGAATTGAATGCCGGTTATGCAGCCGACGGCTATGCCCGCCTCAACGGCATCGGAGCTGCGGTTGTGACCTATGGGGTTGGAGGACTGAGCATTATCAATGCCATTGCAGGCGCCTATGCCGAACATGTCCCCGTTATCGTTATCAACGGAGCTCCACCTGCCAGGCGCAGGGAGGCGGGCGCCATGGTTCATCACCTGGTTTCAAACTATTACCTGCAGCTCGACATCTTTAAAAAAATGACAGCCGATGCAGCCATCCTCACCGATGCCACCACGGCTCCGGATGAAATAGACCGCGTTATCCTGAATTGCATTGCCCGAAAACTGCCGGTCTACCTTGAATTACCAGCCGACATGACCAACGCTCCCTGCCGTGAGCCAGGGGAATTGCTTTTTTACGCTCCGCTGCCTTCAAACAGCGACAGCCTGGCAGAGTGCGTTGCCGAGTCGGCCGCGTTGCTCAACAACGCCAAAAGCCCCGTAATATTGGCAGGAGTGGAACTTCTCCGTTTCAACCTGGGCAAAGAGGCGCTGCACCTTGTTGAAGCCTCGGAAGTGCCCTTTGCCACCATGCTCAGCAGCAAGTCGGTGTTGCCTGAACTTCATCCCCAGTTCACCGGTATTTACCAGGGTGGCTGGAGCCGCGAATCGGTGCGCAACCAGGTTGAAGCGTCCGATTGCCTCCTGTCGCTCGGAGCCTGGATGACCGACCTGGATACAGGCCTCTTCAGCATGAATCTCGACAACCGCAGGATGATCACCGTTGGAGGTGGACAGGTGCGCGTTGGCAGCCATTTTTATCATGACATCCAATTGGGAGACTTTATCCGTGAGCTGGCAAACGTTGTTCAGCCCCGCTCCTATCTGGCCTCCCATCCGGCTGAAACCATGCGTCATAAAAAACCCTTTGTGCCTGAACCTGCGCGCGTACTCACTGCTACGCGGCTTTATGAATGCATCAACTATTATCTCGATGACCGGATGGTCCTTCTGGCCGAGCCGGGTGATGCCTTTTGTGCAGCCCCGGAATTCCATATTGAAGAGGCCGAAAATTTCATAGTCCAGGCCTATTATTGCTCCATCGGCTATTGCACCCCTGCAGCGCTGGGTGTTTCAATGGCACGCAGGGAAAAACGGCCGGTGATCCTTACAGGCGACGGCGCGTTCCAGATGACGGCACAGGAAGTTTCAACCCTGATAAGGGAACGCTGCCCTGCATTGATCGTGATCATCAACAACGACGGGTATTTGATTGAACGGTACCTGCACAAGGACGGGCCCTACAACGACATCCAGATGTGGCGGTATGCAGAACTGCCAAAGATGTTTGATCAAGGGGATTTTGCTACAGGCATCAAAGTCTCCTCCGAAGAAGAGCTGGAACAGGCCATGAAAAAAGCTGTAAAGGATAAAGACAAACTCACGCTGATTGAAGCCTGCATTCCGAACCGTGACTGCTCTGCCGGCCTCGAACGACTCGGGAATTCTTTCAGAAAAATGCATCAGAAACCGGCTTCTTCCCAGTGAGTGAACGAAGTTATTCCTCCTGCCTGAGTTGACTATTTGCTATTGTGAAATATCCACAGGGAACCCTCAAAAAATGCCCGTGGAGCAATGCGCGCATGAATGGTGCCATCTTCGGGCTTTGGCGGTAACGCAGGATATTCCTTATAGTCTACATTGGTCAGCCCGATCTCCTGGAAATGTTTTTTGGCAGTTACAAAATTGCCAAAAGGCACACAATCATCGTTTATGCAGTGCCATAAATACATTTTTGACTTCGGCGTCCAACCCGTATGCGTGTTGTTCAATGCAAAAATCTTCATGGCCTGGCTTGCCGGATTTTTTAATGAGTCGATGAAAGATGCCGTGAAGATCTTTTTCAGAATTTTATCCGGTGGCATTTTGCTGTTTACCACCGCTGCATCATAATATCCGTTTGTATATTGGGGAAGCACAGTCCTGTATTGTTCATTCAGCACGATATCATACGCAAAGGCCTGCGGATAGATCTCATGATATCCTACGATCACCATGGGTAAAAAATAGGGCTCCGGAAAGGCCGTGTCTTTCAGCATGACCGGAAGCATGGTCCCCGTCAGATCATAGGGCCCCGACATGCATACCACGCCGTTCAATTTGACATTTCGCGCTTCCAGCTCGCGGGCGGCTGCCATCGTGACAAATCCGCCCTCTGAATATCCATAGAGAAAGGTCTTCTCATTCCAGATTACATAGGGGTTTTTAAAGCGGCTTGTGGAGTTTATTGCCACCTGAACCATATCGGCTGTGGATGCGGCCAGCCTTTCCCTGATGCAGAATGGATGATTTTCCCCCACATCGTTGCCCATCCCCTGGTAATCGGGCATAACAATAATCCATCCATAGGTAGCAGCCATGATGTTGGCAAGAACCGCTTCCGGAAAATCTTCGTAATCCTTATATTTAGCAGTTTTCCATTTGGAAGGCGCCAGCTTTTTCAGGATCTGTGTGGCATGGTTGAAGGAGACGATGGGAGCATATATCTTTGATTTAAATGAAATCGGATGAACCATGAGACCCGTCAACTGAATTTTATTCCCATGGTTATCTGTTGAGGAATATTCAACCACCTGGTTTCTGATAATATATGGTCCGAAACCATCTCCAAGCTTTCTTGATTCATATAAAAAATCATGAAAGTCGAACAAATCCGGATAATCGGGCAAAAGCATCACGTCATCAACGATGTCCTGCATGTCAAGGTCTACTGTTTCGATCACCTTGAATTCTCCCTCTGTAACCGGAACATATTCGCGATTGTGATCCTTGGTACAGGAATTTGTCATGAGCGCTGCTGCAAATAACAAGAGTAACCATGTGGCAGCCTTCACAATGCCATGGTAATTGTTGCGGATCAATCGTTGCTTTGTCATTTTTTATCTGTGTTGAATTTAGTTTAAAGGTACAATATTTTAAAGACAACCGATCAAGGAAAAACGTTGCATGCTGTTTGCGAAAAATAGGAACATATTCAACAAACACCTGTCAGGGGTTGTTCAGCAGCGACAAAATATGCTGCAATTGGATCCCCGACACTCCCGTTTACATATTTATAAAGGAGATGATCATTTTACGGTAGTTCCCAAGTATTTCGTTAATTTTGTAAAAGAGATAGACTCCTGCAATGCTGCCTTTACAAAGAAATAATCCGTGAAAAACACCCATAAATCCGAATCCGAAATCCTGCGCCAAAAGGCGGAAGCGTTACTGAAATTGAAACCATCAGGATTAGGCTCGCCCATTTCTGAAACCGACATGCTGAAACTTATTCATGAGCTGGAGGTTCACCAGGTAGAGCTGGAATTGCAGAATGAAGAACTCGGTGAAGCAAAGAAAAAGGCAGATGCTGCAGTGGATAAATATACTGACCTATACGATTTTGCACCATCTGGGTATTTTACACTGTCAAACGAGGGTGAAATTATTGAGCTAAACATCTGTGCGGCACAAATGTTAGGAAAAGAACGAGCACGTTTAATAAATCGTCCGTTTGGCTTTTTTGTTTCCAATGACACCAAACCGGCGTTTAACCTTTTTCTGGGGAATCTGTTTGACAGAAAAGTCAAATCAGAATGTGAGATAACCCTTTTGCCAGGGGCGAATTCACCAATCAATGCTCATCTTACAGCCATTTACTCCGGGGAAAAAAATCAATGCCAGCTGACCGCCATTGATATCACCCAACGTAAACGAATAGAAAATGAACTTAAACTGAGCGAAACCAAGTACAGAACCTTGTTTGAATCGGCAAACGATGCCATTTTCGTAATGAATGACAAAGTGTTCAATGATTGTAACGCAAAGACGGAAATTGTATTTGGATGCAGACATGAAGATATCATTGGACACTCTCCTGACGAATTTTCACCTCTTATGCAACCCGATGGACGGCTATCATCCGAAAAAGCGGCAGAAAAAATTCATGCTGCATTGGCTGGCGATCCTCAATTTTTTTATTGGAAACATCAACGTTATAAAGGAATTCCCTTCGACGCGGAAGTGAGTTTGAACATGATTGAAATTAAAGGGGAAGCATGTCTGCTGGCCATCGTTCGCGATATTACGGAACGAAAAAATGCAGAGTCGGAAATTATTCTTAAAAACGATCAACTGATCCAGGCAAATATTGAAAAAGACAAATTCTTCTCCATCATGGCCCACGACCTGCGCAGCCCCTTCAATACCTTCCTGGGCTATACACGCATGCTGGTTGATGAATTGGATACCTTTTCATTGAAAGAACTTCAAAAGATAGCCTTGAGTATGCGGAACTCCGCTACCAATCTGTTCGGATTACTTGAAAACCTTTTGGAGTGGTCGCGCCTGCGCAGAGGGGTTACCAACTTTGAGCCTGAAACATTTCTATTGAAGTCCTTTGAGGAAGAAAGCCTTCAGTCGGTTTTAGAACCTGCTGACAAAAAGGGGATAGAGATAAGATTTGAAATCCCTGAAAATCTTGAAGTTTATGCCGATCAGTATATGCTTGGATCAACCATCCGCAACCTGGTCTCCAATGCCGTGAAATTCACCCACCCGGGAGGGAGAATCACCCTAACAGCCAAATCGATGAATGACCATTCTGTTGAAATTTCAATAGTCGACACGGGTATCGGGATGAATAAAAACATGATCGAAAATCTTTTCCGCCTTGATGAGCAAACCAACAGCAAGGGCACCGAAGGCGAACCCAGTACAGGTTTGGGTTTAATTATCTGCAAGGAGTTTGTCGAAAAACACGGCGGAAAATTATGGGTCGTGAGCGAAGAGGGAAAAGGCTCCACCATATATTTTTCTCTGCCCGCGAAAGGCTGTATAATTCCCTGATTTTTAGACTATCTTTACATTAATTTATCTCCTGACAGGTCTTGAAAATTCTAAAACCCTTTACGCATGAATACAATGAAGCCAAAATCCGAGAAACAGGCAGCAGCCAAACTACCTGAAAATACCGATGTTATTTCTTTTCCCATCGTAGGCATCGGCGCCTCAGCAGGCGGACTCGAAGCATTGGAGCAGTTTTTTGGCAGCATGCCCAACAACAGCGGCATGGCCTTCGTGATAATCCAGCACCTCGACCCAACACATGCTGGGATCATGCCTGAGCTGTTACAGCGGATTACCAAGATGAGGGTATATCAGGCAACTGACGGGCTTAAAGTAAAACCAAGCTGCGTTTATGTCATACCGCCTAACAAGAGTCTGTCGCTGCTCAATGGCACATTGCATTTGTTCGATCCGGTTGTGTCGCGCGGACTGCGATTGCCTGTTGATATTTTCTTCCGTTCACTGGCTGCCGATATGCAAGAAAAAAGTATCGCCATCATCCTCTCTGGCATGGGTTCAGATGGCAGCCTCGGACTGAAAGCCATTAAAGAAAAAAACGGCATTGTGCTGGTGCAGGAACCTGCCTCTGCAAAGTTTGATGGCATGCCCCGCAGCGCGATCGAAGCCGTTATTGTCGATATTGTCGCCACTGCCGATCAATTACCCGCCAAGCTGCTCGCTTTCTTGAAGTACATTCCTGCAGTAAAAGAAGATCCCAATTTAGACCATAAAAACAAAAGCAACCTCGATAAGATCATCATCCTGATTCGCGAACAAACGGGCCACGACTTTTCCTTGTATAAGAAAAACACCCTGTTTCGCCGCATCGAAAGGCGCAAAGGCGTTCATCAGATAGACAAATTATACAACTATGTCCGTTTGATGCAGGAAAATCCAAAGGAGGTGGAGATACTCTTTAAAGAGTTGTTGATTGGCGTTACCAGCTTTTTTCGCGATACTGCAGTGTGGGAAAGGCTCAAAGAAAGTGTGATGCCTGATTTGCTCGACGAATTGCCCGACGGTCATATACTGCGCGCCTGGGTTTCAGGCTGCTCAACCGGCGAAGAGGCCTATTCATTGGCCATTATTTTTAAAGAAACATTGGAAAAAATTAAAAAGCACCGGAACTTGACCCTGCAGGTATTTGCCACCGATCTGGATCACGATGCCATCGAGATTGCCCGTAAAGGATATTTCTCAAAAAACATTGCATCCGATGTATCGCCCGATCGCCTCAGCCGGTTTTTTACTGTTGAAGGGGATGGATACCGCGTAAATACCGCCATCCGCGAAATGGTGGTGTTTGCCACTCAGAATGTAATCAAGGACCCGCCATTTACCAAGTTAGACATCCTGACGTGCCGCAACATGCTCATATACATGGAGGCTGAATTGCAGAAAAAAGTAATAGCCCTGTTTCATTACAGCCTGAATCCCAGCGGGATTATGGTACTGGGTACCGCAGAAACCCTGGGTCTCCCAAATGAAGGGTTTACCGACATTGATAGCAAATTAAAAATTTTCAAACGCAATGTGACATCAACGGAGCCTGTAATCGTAGATTTTCCAAGCTCCTTTTCCCGGTCCAAACGTATCAGACCAGAAATTGAACCGTCACCAAAAACTGTTGAAAACATCCAGGTGCTTGCCGATCAGATTTTACTTCAGCAATTTGCCCCTGCCAGTGTGATGATCAATGCCGAAGGCGATATCATTTATATGACTGGCCACATCGGAAAATACCTTGAACCTGTTGCCGGCAAAGCAAACTGGAACATATACGCCATGGCCCGTACAGGATTGCGCGAGGCGCTGCCGGTCGCCCTGCGCAAGGCATTGCAAAATTTCAACCCGGTAATCCTATCCAACATACAAATAGGAACCAACGGAGGCATTCAGGTTGCCAATGTTACCGTTCAACGCATCGAAAAACCCGAATCGATCAAAGGTATGATCATGCTGATATTTTCTGATGTGCCAACTCCGTCTGGAACCTATGCCATCAATCCGAAAACAGGAAAACGAAATTTATCAAACAGACAAAAAGAACTGGAAATTGAACTGCAGCGAAGTTATGCAGACCTGCAGGGTACGCGCGAAGAGATGCAAACATCGCAGGAAGAGCTGAAATCGACCAACGAGGAGCTGCAATCAACCAACGAAGAGCTGCAATCAACCAACGAGGAGCTAACTACCTCAAAGGAAGAGATGCAGAGCCTGAATGAAGAGCTGCAAACGGTGAATATTGAGCTGCAGAGCAAGGTAGGCGATTATATCAGGGCCAGCGACGACATGAAAAACCTGCTCAACAGCACCGAGATTGCTACCCTTTTCCTCGACAGGGATTTGAATATACGCAGGTTTACCGACCAGGCAACCAAAATTATCAAACTCCGTCCTACCGATATCGGCAGACCCTTTACCGACCTGGTTACCGATTTGAAGTACCCCGAAATTGACGACCATGCACGGCAGGTGATCAAAACCCTGGTTCCGGTCGAAACGGCCATTACAACCCACGACCACAGGTGGTATAATGTCAGGATCATGCCCTACCGTACCCTAGAGGATCGCATCGATGGACTGGTCATGACCTTTAGCGATATTACGGCAGCCAAGTTGCTTGAAATGGAGGTGAAAAAAACAAACGATGCGTTGGCCTTTTCCGAAACCCGCTATCGCCGGCTCTTTGAATCGGCGAAAGATGGAATTCTGCTGCTCGATGCAGAAACAGGAATGATTATAGATGTGAATCCATTTTTGGTTGAGCTGTTGGGATATTCAAAAGGACAATTCCTTGAAAAATCAATATGGGAAATAGGATTTCTGAAGGATATTGTCGCCAATAAAGATAAATTCCTGGAATTACAGCAGAAGGAGCTTGTCCGTTATGAAAATCTGCCGCTTGAAACGGCCGACGGTCAAAAGATCAACGTGGAGTTCATCAGCAATGTCTTTTCGGTAAATAATCTGAAGGTAATCCAATGTCAGATCCGCTCTTTAGCAGGCTTTAGGTAATAAAAAATTCTCTTGACCCCCGCATTTTCATCTCGTAGGTATGGTTAGGAGAAAACAAAAAGCAGGGATGAGTAAACGTATCCTTGTGATGCTTGTGTTCCTATGCGGATTTGTGATAAAATGACCTCCTTAAATTAATTTTATACACGCTTTTCCCCTCCTTGATCGTCTGCACCACTTTGATATCTTTGATCTTCATACGGTGTTATCCGCTGGTCGGGACCTACCACAACACCGGTACGCGACACCCGGTTCACGATTATTTAACATATGTCGTCAGATCAACATTATCCCACGTCTTATTCTTTGTCGCATAGTCATACCTGAGCCACCAAACCTGGGTGAGGTCATTTAAATCGATCACTACAGAACCAAATGTGGCATCGGTTTTACAGAAAGTGTTTGTGCCTTCCTGCTCGTAACCGCCGATAAAAACGCCGCTGTCGGCAATGTCGGTCGAGATGATGGTTTTCATTGCGTTAATATCAAGGCCCGAGGGATGTGCGGTAAAATAGCTGACAAGGTTCACCCAGCGAACCATACCGCGTGCAGGAGTATCCAGCTTTTTATCTGGGGCATCAACCGCTGTGGATGCATTGTAGATATTTAATTTGGTTTTATGAATGGTGCTGTCTAGAAAAACATTCGTGACGCCGTTGATGTTATTTCCCAAACTGTTTTGGGCAATAACTCCATCTGCACCAATAGCCCGTTGCACGACCAGCACAGTGTTCTTATCGGCTACGCCAAAAAACGACGGAGAGAGAAGCCTTTTGGTTCTCAGGTATTCCGCAGTGGTCGGGGCATCCGTGTTGCCTTTTTCCGTAATTGCATCAAACGCCAGATCCATCATGTCTCTTGACGTAAGATCCGGGTCAGTCCCGGCATCGGCTGAATTCCCCGTATTGTACTCGGTAAATACGGTATTGTCAAGATTCAACAATGCATAGCCCTGCGGAAAACCGACAAACCCGAAGGTGGCAACCTTATGATCGCCGTTTGACGGGTGCATTATAGTAATCACGCTGTTGTAGTTACGCACGGCCAGCGGTCTTTGCAGGTCGAGGTTTCGTGCAATGATGGTATGCCCTCCTGTTGCAGCTCCGTAGGCGCCAATAAAGGTGCATGCTGCTCCTTTGGGTATGGTGATTTTTCCGCTGAACATGTAATCGAATGCACAGCATTGATCGAGACGATATACATCCTTTTTGGGGAGTCCGCTGGTAAGCACAATCCCATCCAGGAAATCTTTGATCTTGTCACTGAGAAAAAGATTGTTCCCACCCTCAAGTATTTTGCTGGTCACATAGTTGTATGCCTCCGGGTTCGCATCTTTCCACGTGGTATTATAATAGTTGGCCCACTTTTGCAGGGAGTCTTTCATGAGCCTGCCGTAATGCATGCCCATTTCATAATAGGTGCCTTTCAGTGATAGAATCGTGATCCCTGTTGAATGGGTATACTTTATGCCCTGACTTGTAACAGGTTCCGGATCGTCTGTTGTTTTTTTACAGCCATAAATTCCCAGGCTGATTATAATGATTAAGGTGACTGCTGTTGCCAATCCACTGAATAATCTGCTTTTTGAATTTTTCATTGTTTTCATTGCTTTCATTGTTTTCATCGTATGCTCATAATTGGCTCCACCGAACTCCGTGCTGCACTGGCTCCGGTTTCTAATAGGGTGTCGGTACAGGATAGGTGCCTCCATAAACAAAAGTATACATCGGGCGAATCGAGATGCTGGCAGGAGCACTTCCCACATTATAAGTCTGGTAATAGTAGGATATACAGGGCTGGTAGGCTTGGCTGGTCTTCATGTCAACTGAACATCCAATCTGAGAATAGGCAGGGCCTTGCCTGTTTTGGGCGAATGATTCCATGATGTCACTTCCGGCATAATATGACCAATCGACAGTACTTCCACCTCCCCCGGCATTGAACCTGCTTAATCCCGTACCCATGATGATCCACAAATCGCTATTGGTGCCACCCATGGAATAGGAGGCATTAAATGCTCCCCAGCCCTGCAATGTTCCGTTTATTGAGGGTTTTTCCGAGCCGGTTGTGATATTTGTATACCATAAATCTGCAAGGATATAATAATGACTTGTCTGAACACCTGCGGCATTGTAATACATGCCTGCAAGTGAGTTGTAATCAAAAGTAAAGCCGTCGGGCGAATGAATGTAAATATTGCCTCCTTCATCGGTTGTGGCCATAAAAGGAGGCTGTGCATCCCAAATATTTCCTCCTTGAAGGGTGTTGTTAAAATGGTCAATGTTGAAAGTCGGCGTACGTGCCATTAAACTCAAATCTGAGTGACTGACATAGGGGAAGCCCCAGCCCCACGAACCACAAAAATATCCGTACTGCATCGTGCACGTGGATGTTTGACTGGTGGACGTTTGACTTGGATCGGCGGGATTGTACCACAATAAATTTACCTGACCCTGGATTTGTATGTTATGTGGCCAGGGATTTTGATTGCCATTGTCGTTTATTTGAACGCCCATTGTTTGTCCGGGTAGCAAATGCCAGTTGGAATCAGGCACTCCCAGTGTGCCGAAATTATAAACATTCCAGTGGTTGTCGGGATTGCAAACGGTCGGAGATCCGCTAACCCAGGTGGTGTTTGGAATCTGGCTTGGAATCCCGTTTATGCCGAAGTTATTGTCTGCTGTTGCATTGTATGGTTTGCCTGCAACTCCCGGGGCCACTGCAGTTAACGAAATCGCATTGATATATGAGTTAGAACCGTTTGAATATTTGTTTGGGGTGATGATCGATCCGGCAATCACCGGGCATGGCTTGCCCAGCGCTGTGTATAACATGTTGGCAACGAATTGGGCACGGGCCATCGCGGGAAGAACGACCATGTTTTCCGAAAGTCCGGCGTCGGCATATTTCAAATCACTCAGGAACTGGTTTTGCGTGCGGTAATCATTCACATTGACCATGAGATAATTTACGGCATGCAGATACACCGCAACCTCCTGTTCGATCATTGTAGTGAAGGTTTCCGTGTACCAGTCCCTGGCATCGGTCCCGGTTGAATCAACCAGGCTGCAGGCATTGCTGTAAATGTTCGTCGCCTGAAACTGGTAATTCACCAGCGAAAGGAAATAACATTCAAGCAACATGTAAAGATTATGCACTGATGCAGCATCATTGTAACCTTTCCCCTGGCAGGCATTGATGATTTCGTTGGTATAATTCATCACCACATTGTTGTTGGGTGTTCCGGCAGGTACGATGAGAAGATTCAGCTGGGTTACAATGTTTTTCATGTCATATTGAATTGACGGTGCGCCGGGAGTGGGATGAACCAGGTTTGCGTAGCTGACCGCATCGGTTTGCAGAGAAAGCACCAGCGGGTTGGTTGGCGATAGTCCCTGAGTCTTATAAAGGGCAGCTGTTTTCGGGAAATAGGTCAATCCATCGCTGGCCGTTGAATCGAGTGCATCCCTAAGGTAACCAATGTAGGTGTTTGTATACAGCGTGCCCATATAGCCAGTCAGCTGTGAAACGTCGAGTGAGAGCTGCTGCCCGAGTGCGGTAATCTGGCTCGTTAACGCAGTAATCTGGCTTTGCAATGAGTTGATGCCGTTTTTGAGGTTGTCATAGGCCGTATCCGGTTTTTTATAGTCATGCACCTCCTTCAGCGTTTTTATAATTTCGCCAATGGTTCCGATCGTTCCGCCTTCGCCAACCATCGCTGAGCCCACCTGGTAACATAGGTTTGCCTGGAAAGGAAGGCTATTCGAGTGTTCAAAATCTGAAACCATCCTCAGCGGCTGGTTTGTAAAAACATTTACCTCCTTGTTCGTTGGACCCGGAGGTACGGGGTTATAGGTCACATCGCTTTTCCGGCAGGAAACCGTAGCGATCATCAGCAATAAAGAGAACAAAAAAAAGTTACGAACCTTGGGCTTCAGTGTGAAGGTTTTCATGTTTTTACGGATTAAGGTTATGATGACGCAAATATAGCATCATTATTGGTGTTTGACGAGTTTGGCGATGCTAATCCTTCCGACCAGTGCAGGGGTTGGCGCCTGGAGATGAGTCATGATTTTTAGTTAGTATTCCTGTGTAGCATTTATTCTTACTTTTTCCCGGTTTTTGGTTTGGCCGGAAATTGAATGTTCAGCCCTGCAAAGAGCTGAAATTGTGGCTCACCTGCCCCATTATGAAGGAAGGTAAACTGGGGTTCAAGCCCCATGCTGATAATGGCTTTCCCCGAAACCATCACCTTTCCAACCCCGAACCCGATGGGCATGCTGTAATGCCCGTTGTTGAAGTCGAACATCCAAACCGCGGTGCCTTTCAGTGTGAATCCCCCGCCGATCTGGAACACATAAAAAGGCTGAAAATTCATCAGGCTGGTCGAGGGGCGGGCTTCTGCCTTTTTGTTGGCGCTCATGACAGATGTCTGCCAGGTGATCAGGGTCCCGATCAGCACGGTTTTGCTCAGTGGCTGCACCAGGATGAATGCGGCACCTGCCTGGTACTTCCCCGCCCCCAGTAACGAATCGGTGGCCGAAGGGAGCACCACGATGGGGCCTATGCCAATGTCGGTATAGGATTTCGGGATGTTCCACACATAGGTTCCGAAGATATTGATATCGCCCAGCCCCGAAACCGGATCAGCCCTCATCGCAGGGCTGGTCATGATGGGGATCGTGGCCCTGATCACCATCCGGGGTGTGACCACCACCGGCCTGATCATAAAGGTGTTGGCCGACATGCCCTCCAGACCATAGAGGTTTGGCGTATAATAGTTCTGGAACCCGATCGAGTTGGCCTTTGCCAGCGGGTTGTTTGCCATCTGCACCTGCTCCTGGGTTTGGGCCCCTCCCAAAAATGGTGAGGAAAAGAAAAGTAAGATGCAGGTAATTTTTAAATTGAAATTGTTTTTCATACGATAGGGTCTCCGGTTTATTTACAGGGAATTAATATAATCCATGATCTGAGGTACCCTGCCGGGTTTGATCAGGTGAAAGTGGTCGACCCACTCCTGCAGCGGCAGGGGTCGGTTGACTGAGGCCCCATTGAACAGGGCCGAATTTTTATTCACGAGTCCGTCGTTTTCATCCAATGGAAACAGGATGCGGAAGAGGTCGAACCCCAGTTTATCAACCGAAGCATAGTAGCTCTCCTTCCATACCCAGGTAATGTATCCGAGTTTCAGCACCCAATCGCCTCCCATGTGGCCTCCGATCACATAATATTTACTGCGGTTGGCAATGTCGAGGGGGTGGTTGAGGATATACTGAATATAACCGTCGGAAGGATACATGTTGCGCGGACCGGGATAGTTGGCCACACAGACGAAATTAATAAGGTTGACCAGCGGTGTTCCCAGGTGGGGCGTTCCCAGTGTGACCAGTTGGGTAATCGCTCCGCCGCTTACGATATAACCGCGTGAAACGAGTCCGCCCATGGAGTGGCCGATGAGGATGGGAGGCAAACTGAAACCGGCTGAATCAACGTCATGTTTTAACTTGCGGCCGTTGATGAGGATGGAATCTTTCCAGTTGTACTGATATTCGTACACGTTGTGTTTCGCCTTGAATTCAGCGCTGAGATTCAGCACGATGGTATCCCAGTTGGTCATGTCACCGTCCATGCCGTGAACAAAGATGACCGGCGCTCCCGTAGGGTTTGGCGTGGATGATACCTGCCTGAACACATACTGATTGATGTGGTAATTGGGAAGGCAGTGCCAGTCGTTGATCCCGGTAAGATTCCCGCCAATGCTGTCGGTTGAACGAAGGGAAGCGTACCTGACATATTTGCCGGTGATGATCTGCGGCTTGACGGCTGATCCGACACCCGCCCTGAAGTGGAAAGTGTGCGTGCTGTTATCCATGTTGGCATGGAAAGTGAACACCCCGTTGCTGATGGTTCCTGCAACAGTTCCACCGACCAGGGTTCCCGAATCGTTCAGGGCGATGTCTCCCGTCACGGCGCCCCCGTTTTGGACAAAGGTCATCTGGTAAAATTTAGCTGGTTCTCCACTCACCGAACCCGGCATCATGAATTCGTAGTGGCCGGCAATATTACCTTCTGCAGTAGGCTCCTCTGTTTTCTTTTTGCAGCCGGAAAAGACCACGGCGATGATTGCGACAATTAAAGTCAGGTTTTTCATTGTTTTGTTTATGGTTTTTTATCTCCGAATAAACCGATGATGAATGATTTTCAAATCTGAGGCTAAATGGCCGGGACCCACTATGGAAGCGGGTAATTGTATGTTGTCACGTATTGCATTTTAATGTCAACAGATATGCCAACATTAATATTTGATGTTGGCTGCGTAGAGGTAAAATACCATTGAAAACAGGGGTTGGAAGGATTACTGCCTACCTGCACAGAACCTGTAACGTTCCACGTCCCCGTGGCATTAGCCCACTGTTGAATATCTATCGCTTTATTTGCAACCAGATAACAATTAGACATGGGCTCTGAAAGGACTGTTCCTGCCCGCAGCCCGCAGCAACTTGAACTATAAGCATAACTATTTGATAAACTAGCATTGCAGAATGCATTAACCGGGTCGTTGTCAGTGGCAACTTTGCTGGCGGTAAATGAGAACATGTCTGTTAAAAGCCATGAATTGTTTGTGCTTGGCAATCCATGGACGTAACTCTCGTTAAAACCTCGCTGCGGGGTCGTGCTGAGCCCATTCCCGTATGTTGAAGTAAAATCAACCAATGCCTGATTGGTGGAGTGATATTCCATGACATTTAATCCTGCATTAGATCCTGGCTCAAGGGCTTTGCAAAGGCCTCCGTGCACAGGTATATCATTACAATAAGGAATAATCGATTGCCCCCCACTCCTGTCTGTATAGTACAGCTTCAAAAATCCCCACCGCCAGGTTGAAGAATAAAATGAGAACTGCATGCTGCAGTCACTCGTCTTAGCGGTTGATGTTTGTGATGGATTCTGCGGGTTGTAATACATCGGTGTAACACTTCCTTTAATGAAATTGAGATGAAACCAGGGCAGGTTTTGATTGCTATTATCTACCACCTGCAAGACAGTAGGGGTACATGAAAAACTGTGGCCCGCGTCTGCCACCTGAGCGTATTTGCATACCATCCAGTTGTTGTCCCACTGGTAATTCATAGGTTGTGTCCAATAGGTATATGGTATCTGTGAGGAAATAGTGGTGTCAGCTGACTGAAACATCACAATTCCTCCCATCGTTACATTGAACGAAGGAGTAACCTGCATCCCCACACTGTAATATTGTGGCAGTACAATCTCGCCGCAATAGGAAGGATAGGGAAGCCCGAGTGCGTCCAGGTAAGTGTTGACCAGGAACCTGGCCCTTGATAACACGTTAACGCATTTATTGTCGGGAGCCAAGCCTGCTCCTGAATAGGTTATGTCGTTGGCAAACTGACTATTGTTACGGTAATCATATGCGTTCAGGGCAAAGTAATCAACCACTTGCAGAAATTCATTCAGTTCCTCCACGATCATAGGCGTAAAATAATTCTGAATAAAATTAATGCCTGCAGCACCTGTTGTATCCGTTGATTTATAGTTCAGCACATTCGTTTTTACAATGCACGCCTGAAACTGATATGTTAATGTGTATTGAAAATAGTTTTCAAGCAATTCGTAGGCCATCCTCAACCGCGACGAGTCCGAAGTAGGCCCCATGGTTTGAACAATGAGTTTCGCATAGGTTCTCAGCGATCCGTCAAACCCCAGAGCCGAACTTCCGCATAGTAAACCGTTTAAATCATTGATTGCATTTTCAAGGGCAGGACTGGTGTAAATACTGGCTACGAAGTTGTCAATATATGGATTGATCCCATCAGCCATTTGAGAGCTGTCAATGGTTCCATTTTGAAACTGAGCTCCCAGGTTGGTATAATACCTTAATCCCAGATAATCGGGTCCATAAGCTGTTTGAATGGCGCTTATCTGCGACAAAGCATTGATCGAATTAATATTGTTTAAAATAACCGTCTCGGTCAATGCCAATTGAACTGAAAGCGCCTTTATTTCATTGATGATTTCAGTCAGTTCGGTGTTATAGTTATCCAGATACCCCTTTAATTCTGCCATTTCTTGTTTGTGTTCATAATATTTATAAACTGAACCCAAAGCACTAAAAATACTTGAATATGGAAAAGCACCGCCAAGCATGTTGTGTTTTACTTTTACTTCAGAGAAATGCTTGTAAAAGAGCGCTGACGCAAAATCTTTATGATTGTTTATCTCGTAATCACTCATAATATTTAATGGCTGGTTAAGAAAAGCCGGCGGCCCGTCGGTTATGACGGGATCATTATTGACTGTAGGTTCCTCGCTGTCTTTTTTCTTACACGAGATAACAACCATCACAATCATTGCGGCAAGCAGCACAACCGATGCAATACGGGTAATTGATTTTGTTGTTTTCATAATATTGGGATTTAGGTTATATTCACTTAATCTTATATAGACACTCGAACCTGGCAAAACGTTGGATTTTAGATTCCGGTTTGCGTCTCTATTCCTGCATACCTCCATTTTTTCACCACGGCCAGCAGCTCCTCCCTGCCAACCGGTTTGGATAAAAACTCCTTGCAGCCCCAGGCAAGCGCCAGCGATACGGCAGCCATGCTGAAGCCCGACATGAGGACAAACGTCAATGGCGGATGGTTGGCCGGGCGGGGCTGCTGTGTGAGCAGATGGCCGCTTTTCCCGGGCAGGCTCGCGTCGACCAGCGCAATGTGAACAGGCGGGGGCGCTGCGCAACGAACGATGGCATCTTCGCTTGACCGGACATGTTCAACAACATAACCCTCCTGCAGCAATATTTCTTCCATCGGCAGGTAATGGTCATCGTTGTCATCGGCAATCAGAACAACAGTTAAAAAAGCAGTATCTCTTTGCATCGGGCTAATTAATTTGAATCCGGTAAAGGTACCCTGCCGGCGCAACCAAAGTCAAGGCTCCGGAGGGGGAATCTCTTTGTATTCTCCTTTATCAAACATGCTAACTATCTGATCTGATGACAAATGATTCACGAATGGCCTGGAATTGCCCTATGTTATCAGGTGCTTAAGGAACTGATCTAAAGCTGATTACCAATAATCTTAAGGTAAAGTAAAGGTGGAAAAGCGGGATCAGAGCTGAATAAGATAGCTGGAGAGGCTCTCTTTTTGATCAAGTCCGAGTTTTTTGCGGATATGATGTCGGGTAACTTCTATGGTCGCCAATGAAAGATTTGCAATCCGTGCGATATCTTTTGAGGAAAGATTTAATCGCAGCAACGCGCAAATCTGAAGTTCGCTGCGCGAAAAATCGGGAGAGATGGCAAGCAGCTTTTCCGAAAAACCTCCATGCATCTGTTTAAACATGACCTCGAAATCGTTCATCGGGCTCTTTGATGCATCGCGCATGATCTCCGACAGCAACTGACTGAATTCATCCTGGTCGACCTTTTTAGGGAAACGGTACTGAAATTGCCCCAGTTTCTCCTGCACCGAGCGGTTTACATGGTTCATTTCAGTGGTGATCAGCGACTGGTACACCAGATCCTGCTCCCTGAGGTTCACCTCCAGTTCTAGCCGGTCAACCTCCTCCTCTTTAAGCTGGTGCTCAAGCGTTTTCTTATCCAGTTCAGCCTGTTTCAGTAATTTTTCCTGTTCTGAATGGAGCGCCTGTTGCTCAGCCAGTTTTCTTTTTTGGTTGATTTGCCGGTTCCGGAAAAAGAGGAGAATAACGAGGGTTGATACCAGGAGCAGCAAGGCCAGCAATATTAAGGCGATGATGATGTTCCGCGATTTTTGCAGCCTGACATGGGAATTCAGGTCATTGACTTTCGTTTCAAGTACCTGGGTCTCGTAAAGGCCCTGGTATTTTAAAACAGCATCCCGTTGTTCGATGGTCTTCAGGCTGTCGTTCAGATGGTCCCATCGTTTAAAATAGGTTTGGGCCCGCTCCACATCCTGAAGTTCCAGATTGCTTTGAAAGGCCTCACGGTATAACATCAGGAGGTCGGCAGTAAGTTTATTCTTTCCGGCTAATTGAAGCGCTTCCTCAAATAATCTGTTGGCTTTTGGGGCATCCTTGTGTCTTACAGCAGTGGTTGCCAGATTGTTGAGGCTGTATATCTGCCCCTTTAAAATATTGTTCGCTTTGCTTATCCGGAGCACCTCCCCATAGGTCTGTTCGGCCTCGTCATACCGGCCAAGTTTTGAAAGGTAGTTGGCATAGTTGAATTTCAACGGCAACAGGTTTGCCAAAGTACCCTTTTTAGATATGATCTTCAGGGCAGCTTTGTAATAATATCCGGCAGAGTCGGAAGAGATCATCATGAAAGCAACGGCTATGTTTGTGTAATCGGTTGCCACCTCAATCATGTTGTCAAGTTTCCGGTTAATCCGAATGGCCAGGTGGAAAGTTTGAATGGCTTTCTGATAAAGGCCCTGGTCGATGAACAGGCTGCCCATGTTGCGGTATACCTGGGCAATATTCATGGAGTCGGTTAAATTTTCGTAGTACCTTGCAGCCTCGGTATAGCACTGCATGGCGCTGTCCAATTGCCCGTTCTGACCGTGAACAAGACCCAGGTTGGTGGAAAACCCGGCAAGATAAGCCTCATTTTTTGAAGCCTTTGCCAAAGTCAATCCTTTGCGGTACCAAAACGCAACAGAATCATTGGAGCCCATCTCAAAAAGAAGGGTTCCCAGAATATGGCAGGTCTGAAGAATACGCACGGTATCGTTCATCATAAAAGCCATTTTGCGCATTTTAGAATAATATCGATACGCGGAGTCATTCCTCCCGGCCACCTGGAAGGCCTGCCCCCTGAGCCGGGCCGCCTCATAAGCTTGTGCGGTATCTTGTTTTTCGGTTGTTAACCGATATAGCATTTCGGAAGCCTGCAACGCGCTGTCGGCATTGGTTTTAAGCTTCAGGTTGACCACCCGGACCAGGGAGTCGAATGCCTGATCATTTTTCGTGGCCGTTGGAGATGAGCATCTTATAAGGAACAGTCCGGCCAAAAAGAGAAGGATGACCTTGAATGTGTCAATGGCAGGAATACAATTTTCTCGAGAATAAAACAAATGTTCCTTTTTTTATTGGAGTAAAAGTAATAATAAAAGAAATTCGAAGATTAATTTTTGACGAAGTAAATCCATTGCAGCGAATGTCTTGTCAAGCCAGTCGAGGATGCACAAAACAAATCAGTTTGTCACGAAGCCCTGCCGGTACCAATGACCGATCATTATCAGTTGATAATTATCGTATTTTTGAAACAAAATCACACAGTGATAAAAACCTCAACTCTAAAGAAAATGAAAAAAATTACTATTTCTCTCGCATTGATACTTTTCAGCATTGTATCAGTAATTGCACAAGATGCAGATGGATGTAAGGATCATCCGCTCTTTAACAGAATGCCAAATTATACAATAAGAGAATGTGCCAAAAACTTTGGCGTTACTGATCTTGTTATGACTGATGGCGATTCAAAAACCATTGAAGGTTACAAAACCATGGTTACGTATGATTTTAATACTGAAGGAGGGAAACAACCATATTCTTTTTATCAGGTTGTAAAGAACTACGAAAACGCCCTTGCAAAGTATGGTGTGAAAAGAATTTATTTGGGTTCACAATATGTAACTCTATTTTTTAAATCGGGAGGGAAATCTATATGGATTGGCATTGAGGCTGCTTCAGATGTCGCAGAATCATATACGCTTATCATAATGGAAATTGAAGAAATGCAACAAGATATTCAAGCATCTGCAATACTTGATGCGTTAAACAAAGATGGTTTTATAGCGCTGGACATACTTTTCGAAACAGGAAAATCTGTAATACAAAAAGAATCACTTCCAATAATTGACCAGATCTATGAAATGTTGAACTTGGATGCAAACCTTAAAATATCAATTGAAGGTCATACGGATAATGTTGGGGAGGCAGCCAGCAACAAAAAACTTAGCAACGACAGAGCCAAATCAGTTATGGATGCTCTTATTGCAAAAGGTATAGATAAATCAAGATTATCGTCGATTGGCTGGGGTCAGGAAAAACCCGTGGCCGATAACAGAACGGATGAAGGCAAAGCCAAAAACAGACGCGTGGAAATTGTAAAGAAACCATAAACATAGATTTTCAGTGCGCCAAGCGAGCGTTATTTCCAGACGTTTCCCAGTCCTGCATTTTCAAGACCATCTACCTCCGGATAACCAGGCGGTTGCTGAATTTACCTCCTGAAGCAAGGGATAAAGTCACAATGTATTCCCCTGAAATACAGGAGGAAAGGTCGATGGTGAAACCTCCTCCGGCATCTACAGCGGTTGATCGGTACACTATTTTTCCATCGATTCCGGTAACCACGACCGACCGGATCTCCCGGCTGATGCTCGGGTCAACGACCACTTCAACCAGTCCGCTGCTTGGATTTGGATAGAGCCTTACCGGGTTGTTTGTGAGCTCGTCAACACCTACCGGTTGCGCGAAAGTTGCAACCAGGTTGCGGTTGGAATTCACAGCAAATGTCAATGTTCTTGCAGAAGAATCAGTAATCTGCAAATCATTCTCATACCATCCCCTGAAAAGCATATTCTTTGCAGGCACAACCTTCATGGTGACCGTGGCCCCGGCACCATATACCCCTGCACCCGTAATGGTACCCCCATTCATCGGGAGGGCAACTCCATTGATCTGGTAATAGCCAGGCTCAACATATAGTTCCGATTCCCACATACCCCTTCCATAAGTTGAGGCGCGTATCTTTCCTGCCATGTATTGAATCTCAAGGTCGGTCACCACCACGTTGGGTAAGCCCTGACTGTACCTCCTCCAGTCAGTCATCCCTGAATTCCTGTAATACACACCGGCATCGGTACCAATATACAGGGCATCATTGGAGTTGTTCTGATATTTTATGCAGCTTACCGGCAGGTTCGGAAGCGATCCGGAGATGTTGATCCAGTTATCCCCACCATCGTTTGAGCGGTAAACCTTCTTGTTATTCTTATATCCGCCTAAAGTAACCCACAGCGTATCGGGATTTGTCGGATGCACGGCAATCATGGTTATCGCACAACTGTCGGTTCCCGAAGGATTCTTCTTTTCCGTGTATGTTTGCCAGTCATCATCAGTTTTAAAAAGCGCATAAAGCCTGGCCGCGTACATCACCTTTGGATTGCTTGGCGAAATTTCGATGGATTTGATCTGGGTATCATTTTGGGGTTGGGGGGTTGGGAGGTTTTGTTTGTTTGCCTTCTCCCATTTTATACCTCCGTTTATTGTTTTGTAGATATCCGGGTACCCTGCATATATTGTACCGGTATCTTTGGGATGTAAAATATAGGGGGTTACCCATGCACCGGAAGGTCTGCCCGGAATATTGGCGGAGATAGTCCTTCTCATTTTGTAGTTCTCCCAGGTAGGGTCGGTGGTCCTGTAGATTACTCCATTGCAATAGGATGCATACTGCACTGCAGGATTGTAATGATCGATGAGGCAATCCATACCGTCACCACCGATAAGAACGGGAGCCAGCCAGTTAAAATCATTTTGAATCTGGGTGCCGTTATCCTGGAACCCTGCAATGACCAGGTTCTTATCGGTGTAAGAACCTCCGATCCGGTAAATCTGACCAATCTGCATACCCCGGGTAATGTCGGTCCATTTATTGCCTCCATCCTTGGTATAATAGATCCCGCCATCATTTCCTTCCATGAAAGTACCGGGCTGAAGCGGATGGAACGCAAACCAATGCTTGTCGGCATGTACTGTGGGGCAGGCAACTGTATCAGTCCAATAGTTAACGAGTGTCCAGGACTTCCCGCTGTTGGTGCTTTTCCAGGTATTGACACCTCCCACCCATCGCTCGTTGGTATCGGTGGGATTGATCAGGTAGCAGAGGTCATAATTTCCCTGCCCTTCCCATGGGTTAGCATGATAGTTCGTGTCGGCATAAATAATCAGCAAATTCTGTGTTACCCTCGTCGAATCAATGGGATCTTTGGGATAAAATTTAGTAAATTTACCTCCCTGGTCAGTCGAACGATACAAGCCATCAAGTCCGTTCATCCCATTGGTGCAGATGGCTTCCAGTAACAATGGATTCTTTGGGTTTACTGCAAGAATGATACGGTATCCATTTTTGAATTCAATGAGCGAGTCCCAGACGTTCCCTCCATCGACCGACTTGAAAATCATCCCAAGTTTTCTTGCAGCATACATCACCAACGAGTCCTGGGGTTTAAATACGATATCGGTGAAATATCCCGCTTTTTGCAAATCCCACTTTATCCCTCCGTTTATTGTCCTGTAAATTCCAGAAGTAGTAGCGGCAAAAAGAACATTTGATTTAGTGGGATGCATCACCAGGCGGCGGATCAGTTTGTTGCTGTCGGAGCCCCAGCTCAGCCCGGTAGCGCTCCATGTAACCCCGCCGTTGATCGACTTGAGTACGCCGATGCTTTTGGTGTCACCCGGACCACTGCCATTGATGCTACCCACTGCACTGGCAGCATCGCCGTCACCAGTGGCGATGTACATGATCTGCGGATCTTTCGGATCGATCACCATGTCGCTGACACCAAGCACCGGCTGGTCGTCAAAATTCGTTGTCCAGGTTTTCCCGAAATCAGTTGTCTTCCATAATCCTCCCGAAGGTGTTCCTGCCCAGAAGGTGTTCTTGTCGTTGGGGTGATAGGCAATGCAGTTGATGCGCCCCAGTCCGAAATACCCGCTTTTTGTTGCATAGGGTCCCATGGCCGTCCAGTAGGCTGCCGAATCCTGGGGAGAATCGGTTGCATGGGTCGCGGCATATTTTTCCCACTCTGTGACCACAATATTGTTGGGCGGAAAGTTGCCCTGACGGTCAACGCGCTGCTCCCAAAACCATTCCCAGCGTTTGAACGGCTTATAACCCGAGCCCCTGGTAACTACCCGTCCATTCCAGTCATCGTTGAAACTTTTCTGGATCTGATAGAAATTTGCCTTTTCCATACCTGATGTGGCTGGTAATGTCGCCTGGGCTGATACCCTGTTACCGGATAATAAAAAGACGAGGAACAGAACCATTGAGATTGAAATTGGGGCTGATGCTTGCCAATAATTCCTGGCCGTCGGGTAGTTGTTTTTCATAGATGAAGGGATGATCATTCAGTTTATACTTCAAGATATCTGAGGTAAATTTAACAAAAAAGGCTCAGTAAAGAGACAATTTTAATACATTTCAAAGATTATTACAACCAAGCTCTCCTCTGAGCGGTGGCTGAAGATTTTTGGAGATCCGACACGCGCGGTTCACCCAGGCCGATGTTGCAAAAATCGCCAAGAATGCATCAAACGCTCATTGATCGGTTTAAACAAAATGGAGGATTTCTTCGCACAGCCGATTCATTGACGTATTGGATATTAATAAGTTGAGGTGGTCAGGAGCTCCGATTTTCCCAATTATATCAGAATTGCTGTATTTATACAAATATTCGTCTTTTTGAAAAAAAAGTTTTAGATTTGTTACGATATTCACAATTTTGTCAAAAAGAATCATCAATTCCAGCACCCGGAATGCCCCAATTCTATATTGGGATCATTCTTAAACATAGAAAATATATTGCGTTGCTATGAACATTTGAAATTGAAAATAATCAGCACTTTAGCAACATTATTACATAAGCTCATAAAATCACCATTGTGATCACCAATAAAAACAGCGAGTGTAAGATCCTGGTAGTCGACGACGACGACCCTGACCTGCTCCTGCTCAATGTGATGCTGAAGATTTAGATTTTGCCTTGTTTTTTTAAGTTGGGGAAATGAAAAAACTTGTTGACAATGAAATCATATCGTGCTCAGCCGGTATTGATGTTTCAAAATACGATGATTCCTTCCTGAACAAATCACTCCAGAAAAGAATCACAGAAACGCATTGCGACTCAGCCGAAGCATATCGCAACCTCCTGGAGCAAAGCAAGGAGGAAGCCCTAAAATTAATTGATTCTCTCAACATCAATTACAGTGAATTTTTCCGCAACACACTTACCTATTCCGTTTTGGAACGCATCATATTGCCTTCGATTATTTTAAAAAAGAAAAATACAAACTGCAAAGAGATACGGATATGGACTGCTGCCTGCGCCGGTGGACAGGAACCTTACAGTTTGGCCATGTTGCTGGAGGAGCTTAAAAACGGAGAGAGTCAAAGATTTGATTACCGGATCTTTGCTTCCGACCATACCGAATCGCAGGTAAACAAGGCCCGCAGGGGTGAGTATACTGAAGATGCATTAAGTGGTCTGAATCTGAAAAGAATTAAACAATGGTTCACCAGACATGGTGAAATTTATTCAGTGAAGCCAGAGCTAAAGAAAAATATTGATTTCTCGGTGTTCGATCTTTTCAATGAGCAATTCAGCGCTCCGCCCGCCAGCATATTCGGAGACTTCGATCTGGTGGTGTGTGCCAACCTCCTGTTTTACTACAACCCGGGGTACAGGAAAAAAATAGTTAAAAAGACCGGCGATTGCCTGGCCCGCGGAGGTTATTTGATAACTGGTGAAACAGAAAGAGATATTTTAATGAAACACGGTTTTAGCGAAGTATTTTCGCAATCGGCGATATTTCAGAATATTTAACAATCAGAAACATGAAAAATCTAAAAATCGGAACACAGCTCATCCTTGGCTTTGCCGTCATGCTGTTTTTCGTAATCATGCTGGGTGTAATCTCCTATCTGCAATCCGACAAACTCCATCTGCAGATAGAAACCATGTATAACCATCCGATGAAGGTGAGGCGGGCAATCGGTGCGTTGCGCGCCGATATTCTTTCTATACGTGTCGACATGAAGGACCTTTTTCTGAATGAGGATGAAAAGGAAATGACCTTTAACCTGAACCAGATTGAAATCAAAAAAATCAACGCCTTTGAGCAGATTGACATACTCTATAGTCAGTACCTTGGACCCCACTCCGATATCGACACCTTAAAACAGGCACTTATAATATGGAATTCAACGCGCGAAAAGATCATCCGGCTTCAGCAAGCCGGAAAATCACATGAAGCCGCTTATCTGACAACAGCCAGTGGGATTGGCGGAATTAATACTGAAACGGCACTCGTTGCACTTCAAAAAATTGACGATTTTGCCAAGGCCAAAGGAGATGTGTTATATGCCACTTCCAAGGAATTAAACGACTCGCTGAAGAGGCAGTTGATTTTTTTGGTCGCTGCCATTCTATTGCTTTCGCTTATTATCAGCTACATCCTGTTACAAAATATCCGTAAGCCGTTGGTTGAACTAACCGATGTAACGAGGCGCTTTCATTCGGGCGATTTGGATGCCCGCAGTTCGAATACTTCAAAAAATGAGTTCGGTGTATTGTCCGCCTCGTTCAATACCATGGTTGAGAACATTCAGGTTAAAACCGATCTGGACAAAAAATTTGCCGCCCTGGCTTCGTTAATGCTGAGCGAATACGATATAAAAAAGTTCTTTCAGGCCACGCTCAATGCACTTGCCACGCATACCGGTTCGCAAATGGCAGCCATTTATTTACTGAACGATAATAAAATGGCCTACAATCATTTCGAATCTACAGGAGTTGACGACAATGCCCGTCAATCATTTGCTGCCGACCGTTTCGAAGGCGAATTCGGTGCAGTCCTTTCTACGCGAAAAGTTCATCACCTGAAAACCGTTCCTGAAGATACCCGCTTTGTTTTTTATACAGTGAATGGCAAGTTTATCCCTCGCGAAATAATCACCCTTCCTATTCTTGCTGATAACGAAGTGGTTGCCATTATTTCGCTGGCAAGTGTTAGCGCGTACAGTCAACAATCCATCCTGTTAATCGACCGGATTCTGGTTACACTGTGTGCCCGTGTTGAAGGAATACTGGCTTACCACAAGATGAAAGAATTTTTGGCAGCGCTCGAACATCAAAACACCGAACTGCAAGCCCAGAAAACCGAACTGTCATCGCAATCGGCTGAACTTGCCGAACAAAACACCGAGCTGGAGATGCAGAAAAACCAATTGAATGAGGCCAGCCGGCTCAAGACTAACTTCCTCTCAAACATGAGCCACGAACTACGCACCCCGCTTAATTCGGTGATCGCTCTTTCAGGCGTGCTCAGCCGCCGGCTTGATAAAAAAATTCCCGACGAAGAATACAGCTTCATCGAAGTAATTGAACGGAATGGGAAACATCTGCTGAATCTGATAAACGATATTCTCGATATTTCGCGCATCGAAGCCGGACACGAAGAAATTGAAGTCACCGGATTTAATGCCGGCAACCTGATTGCCGAAATTGTAACCATGATAGAGCCACAGGCAAAACAGAAAAATATTGAACTGCTGTATCACAAAGATGAGATAAACGTTCACCTTTCCTGCGATGCCAATAAATGCCGTCATATTCTTCAGAACCTCATTGGCAATGCCGTTAAGTTTACTGAAAAGGGGAAAGTGGAAATTGCCGCACGGCAAATCGAAACGAACATTGTGATAACGGTAACCGACACCGGAATAGGCATAGCGGAAGAGCATCTGCAGCATATTTTCGATGAATTCCGCCAGGCCGACAGCAGTTCATCGCGTAAGTTTGGCGGTACCGGACTCGGACTTACCATTGCCAGAAAATACGCCAACCTGCTCGGGGGAACAATTGCTGTTAAAAGTGTTCAGGGAAAAGGAGCTGAATTTACCCTGACGCTGCCGTTGGTTTATGCACCGGAGAACAGGATAACAGCCCCGGGAGCAGTGAATGGTTTCAAATATACCGTCAGGCAAACGCCAGACAAACCGGTTTCCGATGCATCCGAAAAAACTATTTTGCTGGTTGAAGACAGCGAACCGGCCATCATCCAGATAAAAGACTTCCTCGAAGAAAGCGGGTATCATATGCTGGTGGCACGCGATGGCAGCGAAGCGCTGGAAATTATCGCCCAAACCATTCCCGACGCCATGATTCTCGACCTGATGATGCCCGGGATCGATGGATTTCAGGTGCTCAAAACCCTGCGTGAAGCTGAACCTACGGCTCTTATTCCGGTGTTGATACTCACGGCAAAACAAATCACCCGGGAAGAACTGAGATTTTTAAAACGAAACAACATCCATCAGCTTATCCAGAAAGGCGATGTGAACCGCGGTGAATTGCTGAACGCAGTGGCCGAAATGGTATTTAAACAAGCCGAAGAAACAGAAAAACCGAAACGGGAACCACTATCCATCGATGGCACTCCATTGGTGCTGGCTGTCGAGGACAACCCCGACAACATGCTTACCGTTAAAGCGCTCCTTTCAGGTAATTATAAAGTGATTGAAGCAATAGATGGTTTGCAGGGCGTAGAAATGGCGAAGAAATACAAGCCAAATCTCATTCTGATGGACATTAAACTCCCGTTTATGGATGGCATCGAGGCATTTAAAGCCATTCGCAAGGATGGCAGTTTACAGCATATCCCCGTTATTGCCTTAACTGCAAGCACCATGATCCAGGACCGGGAAACCATTCTGGCGTATGGTTTTGATGCCTATATTACAAAACCCATCGAAGCGAAAATATTTTACAAAACCATAAACGAGGCACTCTATGGAACGTAGAAACATCAAGATCCTGGCCATTGACGACAACCAGGACAACCTGACCAGCTTAAAAGCATTGATTAAGGATTCGTTTCCTGAAGCAGTTACCCTTACGGCGCTGAACGGCACCAAAGGATTTGAACTGGCAGCGGCTGAAGACCCCGATGTTATTCTGCTCGATGTCGTCATGCCCGGGATGGATGGTTTTGAAGTATGCAAAAAACTGAAAGCCGACAAAAAGCTGAGCGATATCCCGGTGGTTTTCGTTACGGCTGTCAAAGGCGATCCGGAGAGCCGCATCCGTGCACTCGAATGTGGCGGTGATGCCTTTCTGGCCAAACCCATCGACAAGAGCGAGCTTACCGCGCAAATCCGGGCCATGGTTAGAATTAAAATTGCCGGCATCGAAAAACGTGACGAAAATCAACGGCTTTTAGCATTGGTTGAAGAGCAGACCCGGGAGTTGAAAAACGCTCACGCTGCCGCTCTGAACCTGCTGGAAGACGTAAGCAAGGAGAACCAAGCCCGCAAGCAAAGTGAGAAGGCATTGAAGGAAAGCGAGCAAAAGTTACGCTCCATAGCGGAGCAATCTTCGGATCTTATTGCGCTTACCGATGTAAACGGAAGGATCACTTATGCTTCCGGTGCTTGCATGGCCATTTTCCACTGTGAACCTGATGAGATGTGCAGCCGGCATTTCATGGAATTCCTCCACGAACCCGATATTCCCAAGGCGATTGCAGCGTTTGGTGATTCGATTGAACATGGCAAAAGTGTAAAAAACCTCGTTTTAACGATGAAGCGAAATGACGGTTCTCTTTTTACCGGAGAGTTGAACGGGGCAAAATTCCAACATGATTTGATGAATGGGACACTTGTTTTTATCCACGACATTACCGAACGTAAACAGGCAGAAGAAAAGATTCGGGAAAAAGATGTCCAGTTCAGAAAGCTTTCTTCAAACTTGCCTGACTTGATTTATCAGTTTACGAGAAGACCTGACGGTACTTATTGTGTTCCCATTGCTTCAGAAGGTATTAAGAACATTTTTGGATGTGCTCCGGAAGATGTACAGGAAGATTTTGCGCCTATTGCCAGGGTGATTTTCCCTGAAGATGCAGAGCGGGTAATCAGCGATATAGAATACTCCGCGAAATATTTGACTTACTTTACCTGTGAATTTAGAGTGCAAATTCCCGGCAAGCCAATCCAATGGATATTTTCCAGATCGACCCCTGAAAAATTGGCAGATGGCAGTATAACCTGGTATGGCTTTAATGCAAATATTACCGAAATTAAGCAAACAGAGTTTGAACTTACCCGAGCCAAAGAACGAGCCGAAGAAAGCGACCGGTTGAAATCAGCCTTTCTTGCCAATATGAGTCATGAAATACGCACACCAATGAACGGCATTCTGGGGTTTGCTCAATTGCTCAGAGAACCTGATCATACCGGGAAGGAGCAACAGGAATTCATCCGCATCATTGAAAAGAGTGGCAAACGGATGCTCAACATCATCAACGACATTGTTGACATTTCGAAAATAGAGTCGGGGCAGATGGTTATTTCCATTTCAGAAACAAACATCAACGAGCAAATCGAATTCATTTACGACTTCTTTGCACCGGAGGTTGAAAAAAATGGATTACAGCTTGACTATAAAACCACATTGCCGCCAAACCAATCCCTTATTAATACCGACCGTGAAAAAGTCTATGCCATTCTTATCAACCTTGTCAACAATGCCATTAAATATACCAGCACCGGCTCCATTGAATTTGGTTATGAGAAAAAGGGGAAATACCTTGAATTTTATGTGAAAGATACTGGCATTGGTATTCGTGAGCATTATAAGGAAATCATTTTTAAACGGTTCAGGCAAGGTGATGATTTGACTAAAAAATTTACGGAAGGCACCGGATTGGGATTATCCATTGCAAAAGGCTATGTAGAATTGCTTGGCGGAAAAATCTGGTTAGAAAGTAAATTGGGTAAGGGGTCTACATTTTATTTCACAATTCCATACAATGCAGCCTTAGAATCTAAGAGGGGAAGTACAAAAATTCCTTCGGAAATCACCCCGGAACATCATGTAAAAAATCTGAAAATTCTGATTGCCGAAGACGATCAGGCATCGTTATCGTTTTTGTCCAGAGTACTCAAGCTGTTTTGCAGGGAAATTTTAACAGCGGGAACGGGAGTTGAAGCGGTTGAAACCTGCCGCAATAATCCCGACCTTGATTTGATTCTGATGGATATCACCATGCCCGAACTGAACGGATATGAAGCCACACAGCAAATCCGCGGGTTTAATAAGGATGTCATTATCATTGCCCAAACGGCCTATGCCATGGCAGATGACCGGGAAAAGGCGCTGGAGGCGGGATGTAATGATTATATTTCAAAGCCTATCAGAACCGATGCCCTCAAGGAGCTAATACAAATGTATTTCAAATAACAGCAAACATTTTATATGAAAAAAGAACGAGTGAAGGTGCGCATATTCCTGTACTTTATCTTGTGGTCACTATTCTGGTCATTTCTGATTGTAATACTGGCTGTTGTTAATTACCGTGAGGTTTACAACAGTTCGCTTCAAATAGTAAAATCCAGCGCAATCGATGGCTATAATAAGGATTTAGTATATAGGCGATGGGCTACTGTTCATGGAGGTGTTTATGTGCCTGTTACCGATAATACGCCTCCTAATCCATGGCTTTCAAATTTGCCTGAAAGAGATATTACGACCCCTTCTGGGAAAAAACTCACCTTAGTCAACCCAGCCTATATGACTCGTCAGGTGCATGAACTGGGAGCTCAGCAGTTTGGATTACGCGGTCACATCACAAGCATAAAACCGCTAAGACCTTCCAACGCACCCGATGATTGGGAAAAGAGGGCATTATTGGCTTTTGAGCAGGGCGTCTGCGAGTCGGCATCTCTGGATATGATTCAGGGAAAGGAATATTTTCGTTTCATGAAGCCAATGATCACTGAGCAGGGTTGTTTGAAATGCCATCGCCAGCAAGGTTATAAAATCGGTGATATTCGGGGGGGGATAAGTGTTTCAGTCCCATGGGAACCTGTCAGTAAACAGTTAAACGTTCACCTGCTATTCATATTCTTTACTTACGGGGGAATATGGATTATTGGAATGGCCGGTGCTGGATTTATTATGAAAAAAATTCATGACCATCAGAAGGAACAAGCAAAGATGGAGGATACGTTACGTAAAAGTGAACAAAAGTACAGGTCACTTTTCAACAATTTAGATCAGGGTATGGCACTTCATGATATAATCCTTAACAAATCAGGTGAAGCGATTGATTACAGATTCGTAGAGGCCAACAAAAGCTTTGAAGAAATTACCGGACTGAAACAGGCAGATATCATTGGTAAAACGGTGTTGGAGGTAATGCCAGGAACGGAACAGGCTTGGATTGAAAAATATGGCCAGGTAGTAGCTACCGGCAAATCCCTTCATTATGAAAATTATGCCAGTGAACTTAAAAAACATTATGAGGTTATTGCATACAGGCCACAAGTCGGACAATTTGCCGTTATTATATCAGATGTTACAAGCAGGCGCATTGTCGAGGAACAAATCAAACAAAAGAACGAAGAACTTGCAAAATTGAATACAGAAAAAGATAAATTCTTTTCTATAATAGCCCACGATCTGCGTAGTCCATTTAATGCCTTTCTTGGTTTTACTAAACTGCTTGATGATGAGCTGCCCACGATGACAAAGGAAAATACTCAAAAAATTGCCCTGGCAATGAGAAAATCCGCAACCAATCTTTTCGATTTACTTGAAAATTTGTTGGAATGGTCACGAATGCAGCAAGGATTAGTCCCTTTCACTCCCGAAAAAATTCAATTGCTTCAAGTGGTTGAGGCAATTAAACAAATTGCGTTAGAACCAGCGAAAATTAAGGAGATTGAGCTAACTTTCGATATTCCTGGTGACATATCTGTTTTTGGCGATGGCAATATGTTGCAATCAGTAATCCGGAACCTTGTATCCAATGCCATTAAATTTACACCCAAAGGAGGAAGGGTACGTGTTTCGGCTAAAGGAACAATGGACAATGGTGTTGAATTCTCCGTTAAAGACACTGGCATCGGCATGAGCCCTCCAATGGTTTCCGATCTATTCCGGCTCGATGTTCAAACCAACCGCAAAGGTACAGATGGTGAACCCAGCAGCGGGTTGGGATTACTCCTTTGCAAGGAATTCGTTGAAAAGCACGGCGGTAAGTTATGGGTGGAAAGCGAAGAGGGAAAGGGTTCCGCGTTTTATGTTACCATCCCTTACCATGCTAAAGTTCTGATGAAAAACGTAATCACAAATAGTGTTTCGGAAGAAGAGAAAGAAGTTCAAATTAAACGCATGAAAGTATTAATTGCCGAAGACGATGAAATATCAGCTTCCCTCATCTCTGCGATGGTCGATAAATACAGCTATGAAGTATTACATGTGAACACCGGCGTTGATGCCATTCATGCCTGCCGTAACAATCCTGATATTGATTTGGTTCTGATGGATATTAACTTAGGCGGAATGAACGGTTATGAAGCCACCCATCAAATTCGTCAATTTAACAATGACGTGGTCATTATTGCACAAACAGCATTCAGCCTTAAATTTGACAGCGTAATGGCCATAGAGGCGGGGTGCAATGACTATATCAACAAACCAATCAGCAATTCTGAGCTTCAAGGGTTGATACGAAAATATTTCACTGAATAATAATCCTGAAGTAACCTGATACACAGGTCCTGAAGTTGTATCAGGTTGATTTTTAAAGTTTTCCTTCGTACAGGTCTTCAATTGGAAAAATCAAATCATAGTCGTTCCAATTAAGATTTCCATCAACGATCTCATAATTCTTAAACTTAGCTTCATCTAAATACGTTCGAATCGATGGATGCAACGATATTTCTAAAAAAGGTTTAAAATCAACAAGACGATTAAATCCATCGCTAAATGAAACTCTTATTGCAAAATCTCCAATGTAACGGGCAGATTTAATCTGAATGAAATCAACGTTATTATCAATATACTCTTCAGTTATTTTCATTTGATCCTGGTGTTAATTTTTTCAAATTCAATATCCTTATGATAAACAAAGTAGTCAATCCATTTTTGAACTATTTTATCTGCAAATATTTCCAAAAAGTCCTCAAAATCTTTGGCATTACCTCTTTTTTTAACAAATATAAAGGTTCTGAATTAGGAATGCAACTAATTAGGCAAACTTGAATCTCATAGTCGGTCAACAGGGCGGAATCATAAAGTGGCGGCTGGCAAGTAAATTTTAATGGATTAAATAGGCTGGCTGCAATTTTATAAGAGTTAATTGGCTTCCCTTTTAAGTTTGTATATTTGGATCGCTAACGGCAATGCGGCTGTAAGCGATACGTTACCCTGCAAATTAAAACAATCGGCACATCCCAGGAATAAGAAATTTTTTAACAGTTTGCTTTAAAACAGACTACATGAGCACCAAAAACAAAATTTGGTTTTATCCATTAATCGCAATAGTATTTATCTCATCCTTTTGCTGTAGTTGCAAGAAAGATGATGCGCCCCAGCCAGTGGCCATAGCTACTGATTATTCGCAAGCTGCTCATTGGTTATCTATACCTGCCCCGATCATGGCCGTTGACGTTTTTTATCTTTATCCGACCTGCTGGCAAAAGGTTGATTCAACTGCTCCGAATATATGTAACATCGACAACCCTTCCATGTTGGCAGGTGCACCCCCGGAATTTGCACGCCAGGCAACGGCCTTTGAAACTTATGCAAATGTTTTCGCACCCTATTACCGGCAAGCCGATGCCAATTATACGTTAAGTTTACCGGAAGATCAACGGGAAAAGGTAATCGGCGGTATCCCAACATCAGATGCCGTTGCAGCCTTCGGATACTATATTCAACATTACAATCAGGGTCGCCCATTCATTCTGGCAGGACATTCACAAGGCTCAAATGTTTTGATCCATTTGCTTTCAGGATACATGAGAGACAACCCGGAGGTTTATCAGCGTATGATTGCCGCCTACGTTATCGGTTATCCGGTAACTGCAACCTACCTGACCAATAATCCTCATTTGAAATTTGCACGGGGCCCCGATGACACAGGTGTAATTATCTCCTATAACACTCAGGCTCCCAGTGTTGTTCCGCCTCATAATCCAGTGGTATCAACTATAGTTGGTCTTGTAATCAATCCGATAACATGGACAAGAACCGAGTCAGAGGCAACTACTGCTGAGGGGTTGGGTTCCATTATGCCCGATTCGTTAACGTCGAAATTTCAACCGGTGCCCCAATATGCTGATGCCCGGGTAGATATAAATAAAGGGGTCCTGATCTGCACCTCTGCCGACTCAAACGAACTATATAAATACACCAAACCTTTCGGGAAGGGCGTTTACCATAGCTTTGATTACCCTTTTTACTTTTTCAATATCCGGGCAAATGCCCAGAACAGGGCTGACAAATTTCTGCGCAAATAAATAGTTTGCCAGGCCTCATCACCATTGGTAACAAGCTACTTAATGTCAGCAAAATCCAACTCCGTTTGCTTGAAATAAATAATTTTTTGTAAATTTGGAGTGAAGAGTCACCTTTTTGGCCCTGATCTAAACTGATACCAGTAAACGGAACAAAACGATGCCATCCTCAGGTAAAGGCTGACATGGTAAGACTTTTAGAAGGGTCATTAATTTCGGTTTCGGGGACTCTTTCGATGTTTCATATTGAGATGTAA
>CAJAUM010000101.1 GCA_903945175.1 uncultured Bacteroidales bacterium
ACCGGCCAGTACTGGGTGGTACCTTGTTTCATCCATGACACCACCAGCAGACGCATCTTCCCGGTTGAATCGCCCGACCAGGTGAGGTTCCCCTCTCCGGCCATGCTGTCGTTGTAATAATTTATGGAGACAAGGCTCCGGTAAATTTCATACGGCTCGGCCGTTTTGGCATCGATCACCGCCAGTTTGTATTGTTTTTTCAGGGCGGCCATATCCGGCCCCGTGGGCTCATAGATGGTCTCCTTCTTGCTGCATCCATAGAAAAGGATCAGTGCAAACAGCGACAGTTTATAAAAGTGCTTCATAACCTGGGTCTTTTAATTCAAGGTGAATATGCTTCCTGTAAAGTTAATAATTTTTTACAGTGATTATGAAATTACCTTATCTGCCATCTTCTGCCTGAAAATGCCAGCAGGATCATGCCAAGGGTGGTCACAGCCAGATAATGGGCCATGCCCATGTCCTGCGATTCCCGGGTCGCCCCCACAAAATCGAACCAGGGTACACTGTTCAGGATCCCGTAAACCATGATCGTGAACATAACCTCGAACAATTTGCTTCCCCGCGTCAGAATACCCGAAAGAATGGCAAAGGCCGGGACAAACAGGGCCCCCGCCACGACAGCAAAGACGCCATAGAAATTCCCGGTTAACAGCGTTCTGAGGAGGACAGGGATGGCGAGGACAAGAAGGATAAGCACTGCGGCCGAAAAGGTTGCCGGCAGCTGTCGCCAGAGCGGAGAGGGGGCAGAAAAAATATATTCATTGCACCGGCTGGTCACCTCCCTCGATCCCAGTTTTGAAAGGGTGAGAATCTGCAGAAACCAGACCAGGGGCAGGGCAAACTTGTGGGCAAATTCAAGCGGGGCGAAAAGGGATGCAGCGAACAGGCCGGCAGTAAGCACCATCCAGAGGGTGGGTTTACCCCTGAATGTCATAAGCAGTTCTGCCTTGACCAGGCTGAAAAAACTGAACCGGGCTTTTGCCGCGGGGAGTTCGCGGTATTTTATCTGTAGCGGCATCGGGACATCATCCATCCGGATCTCCCTTTTCTTCCTGAACCATAGATTCGGTTGCTTCCTTTCCCTCTTTTCTGAAGCATCAAACCTGTTAAACCGGAGGGAACCCAGCAGCACCAGTCCGAAGGCCATCGCCATCCAGAAAATACGCTGCAGGATGATCCCTGGAGTCCAGGTCATGCCATCCCAGGTGAACACCTTGCATGATCCAAGTTTATCCCTAATGATGATGCCTGTTCCAAAACTGTTGTTCCAGTCGGGATGTGCACCAGCAATGGATTTCTGAATTTCAAGCATACCCGTGTTGACTGCAAATACATCGGTGGCCTGCGACCCAAGACCGCCTGAGACCAGGAATATCCAGACGAAAAAATAGGCGATGTTCATGAATCCCCGGCTGATGCCCGAAAGTGAGTCAAAGAACAGACCCAGGGCTGCGATGATAAACATGCCCGGAACCGTGAGGATGAGCAGCGGTAAAAGCAGTTTTCCCAATTCAACCTGGTTTGTTTCGCCGCGAACCATAAACATGACCACGGTCATGACCGCGATCACAGCCAGCATCACGAGGAGCACGGCAAAGTTGCTGAACAGTTTGCCGGTAAGGTATTGCACCTTGGAGATCCTGGTCGTGGCAATGATCTGTCCGACCCCGGTATCTTCATCCCTTTTCACCGAATTGTTTACCAGGTAAAAGCCGACCAGGGCGAAAAAGGGGATGCACATGGCCACCATGCTGCCGATCCAGGCTGAATTGTAGAATCCGCGGTAGTTGCCGAGCGACACCATCGTGTAACCGGCATTCACGGGCGGCACAAATGAATACATGACAAAGATGCACACGCCGATGGCGATCAGGAAATAATAACTGCGGATGCGTTGCAGGAAATCGGCCCTGGCAATATGAAATATGCTCGTTCGGGCGTATTCAGTCTCCATGGTTTCCTCCGTTTTTTGCAGCTGAAATAACGCGCATGTACACATCTTCGAGGGTCCCTTTTTCGACCGGGAAGGTACGCTCCAGCACCCGGCCCTGGAATACGATGGCAATTTCGCCGGCCACCGATTCAATGTCGGAGACGATGTGGGAGGAGAGAATGACGATCCGTTCGCCGGATAGGTCGGCCAGCAGGTTCCGGAACCGGATGCGCTCCTCGGGATCGAGGCCCACCGTAGGTTCATCGAGGATCAGCAGTTTCGGATCGCCGATCAGGACCTGGGCAATGCCGATCCGTTGCTTCATGCCTCCGGAATAGCTCCCGATGGCGCGGTTCCTTACAGCCGTGAGGTTCAGTTCATCCAGCAGGGCTTCGATCCGCAGCCGGATTCCCTTCCCGCTAAACCCTTTGATCGCAGCAATGTACTCAAGGAACTCAACAGCCGTAAGATTCGGATAGATGCCAAAATCCTGGGGAAGGTAGCCGAGCACCTTCCTCACGGTATCAGGGTATTTCACAATATCAACGCCATCGAGGGTGACCTGTCCCTCTGTGGGCCTGGAGATGGTCGCCAGGATGCGCATCAGGGTTGATTTCCCGGCTCCGTTGGGCCCGATCAGGCCCAGTATGCCGTTTTTCAATTCCAGGTTGAAATCTTTCAACCCGTATTTGTTGCTTTTATACTTTTTTGAGAGGTGTTTTACCGATATTTCCATGATGGTCCTTTTTGTAGGAAAGAAACCATTGGACGAATGAAATCAAATTGGGTTACTTTTATGTTGACAGACAAAAATTGTCGTTGTATCTTTGGTTGCATATAAAAATTTATCTGTCAGCTAAAAACATGTTATCATGAAACAAAGTATGATCTTACTTTCATTCGCCCTGGTTTTTTGCGGATTTAAGTTATCTGCCCAAACAAAGCAGGATAGCCTGGATATTGAAAATGCCGTTCGCAATTATGTCGATGGCTGGGCTACCGGCGACATCGACCGTGTTGCAAAAGGGGTTTCGCCCGAACTGGTCAAAAGAACCATCGGGCAGGATAAGGAGGGGCTGAGTTATACAAACAACATGAGCGCCTCTCTTCTTCTGGTTGCAACGAAGATGAACAAAGAGGGGATCCGGGGAAAAGACCTTGAACCCGATAAGCCATTTAAAGAAACCGTACAGATCTTTGATGTTACCGGAGATTTTGCCCTGGCAAAAGGCATGAATACCAAGTACGGCTTCTTTGATTACTGCCAGCTGGCAAAATTCAATGGCGAATGGAAGATTATCAATGTCCTGTGGGGCATGGTGCCACAGAAGAAATAAGAATTTCCTGCCCTGGCTACCTAAGGATGAAGGGAACCACCGATGCGATGAGGTTGTTGGTCAGTTTCATTCTTGTCTGGCGTCCCTTCAACAGCCCGATGACGACCACAATGTTCACCACAACGATCAGGGCAGCGAATAACAAACCGCTTCTCTTTGCGTTATTATCTCCGGGGATCACCCCCTTTCACCAACAATTTCCTCTAAATGAAAAGATTTAAATTCCTGCTGTTCGTCCTGTTTCTTCAGATGATCACCTTCGGATCGCAAGCCCAGTTTTTCCAAGATGCCATGAAGATCATCGACCAGGGTAAGGGGGGGCTGACCGAGAAAGACGCCGTGGATGGCATAAAGGAGGCGCTGGTGAAGGGTACTGGCGAGAGTGTGGCCACGGTTTCGAAGCTCAACGGCTTTTTTGCGAATCCCGCGATCAGGATCCCCTTTCCCGAAAGTGCGCGGACGATCGAGTCGAAGCTGAGGGCGCTGGGGTTTGGCAGTCAGGTTGACGAGGTGATCCTAACCATCAACCGTGCTGCAGAGGATGCGGCCAAAAGCGCCCAGCCCATCTTTGTATCCGCCATCACCGGCATGAATATCTCCGATGCCATCCAGATCGTGAAGGGTCCCAACGATGCCGCCACGCAGTACCTCGCCCGGACCACAACCCCTGAACTCAAGGCGAAATTCACCCCGGTGATCAAAGCTTCGCTTGATAAGGTGGACGCCACCCGGCTATGGACCGACCTGATCAACACCTACAACCAGATCCCCTTCGTCGCCAGGCAAAACCCTGATCTCACGGCTTATGTGACCGAAAAAGCCATCGGCGGGCTCTTTACGCTGATCGCCAAAGAGGAGCTGACGATCAGGCAGGACCCCGTGGCCCGCACCACCGAATTGCTCAAAAAGGTTTTTGGGAAATGACAGATTGCGTTACAGCTGAAGGGTGTAGTTGTAAGTAACAGCCTCCCCGCTCTTTTTTTCCGGCTCATTTTTGGGCTTCTCCGGTTCCATGGTGTATGAAACGGCGAGGAGGGGGTTTGCACCAGGAAGGTGGAAATTGATGGTGGTTTTGGATGTCAGTCTGACACGAACGCCGCGGTTCTTCACCTTTTCAAAGCGAAGCAGCCCGATCACCCGCAGGGCCTCCTCATCACAGCCATGCCCGAGACCCTTCAGCACACGCGGATTGCTCACCGATCCGTTGTCGAGGATGTCGTACTCAACCACCACGGAGCCCTCTGCTTTGGCCTCCAGGGCTTCTTCGGGATAATGCAGCTGTTCGGCGATGAACTCCCTGAAAGCTTTATTCCCCCCGGGATATTTCGGAAGGTTCAGGAACTGTTTTTTGTGATGATGGTCGGACATGGGTTAGGTTGGGATGATTCTGTGGTACAAAGGTAACCTCTTTCTCCGGAATTAACCCCGGCCTATTCATCGCGCAGGCCGGGCAGGATATCCTTTTTCAGGGCCGATCGTGCCGGGAACCAGATCCACAGTACCCCGTTGATCCCCATCAGGAGGAGAATCACGGAAATAAAGCCCACCGGCGCGCTGTACTCGGGGGTGAGCATCGAGGGCAGAATGCCCGTCAGCGAGGAGACCATCCCAAGGAGAAGTGCTGAAAGGAGGATGACGAAATGTTCGGCCAGGATGCACCGTCGGATGAAATCCGGGCGAAAACCGAGGGCCAGGTAAAGCGCCAGTTCCTGTCTGCGCTGCCGGATATTCCGTAAAAGCACGATTCCAAGTCCCACCGTTCCGATCAGCATGCCTAAACCGCCTAACATCATGAAGACTATGAGATAGGTGTTCTCCACTGCATTGAAGGCGGCCAGGCGGGCCGTGGCTGGCGTGAGGGTGAGGCCCTGGTCGCGCATAAGCAATTCAAGCCGTTGGGTGATGGTATCGCGCATTGCCGGAGGGGCGTCAACCAGCATCTGCCGGGATGCGCCTGCCGAGGGGAAGAAGATCCGCAGCAGACTGTCGGAAACCAGGAGATGGCCCTGGAAGATCGAATTGTCGAGACCGCCCGTCAGTTTGATGTAGAGCAGTCCGCCCGATTCATCGCGGTACACCAGCGTATCGCCGACCGATTTCCGCAGCCCCCAGGTAATGACGGTCTGGTCAGCAAAGCCGGGGATGGTGTTCGTCCCCAGCCGGGTGGCCAGTGTCTTCCAGGGATGATCTTTATCCGCGGACGGATCGGTGCTGATGAAGCTGAAGGCTTTTTGACTGTCAAAGAGCCCGGCCGGGACCCCGAGGATACCGGGGGTGGAGACCTGGTTGAGGTTGAGGCAGCTGGCGTCATCGCCGCTGACCTGTGAAAACTGGATATACCGCACCGGCTCCAGGATCTTTTCATCACGGAGTCCGAATTTTGAACCTCCGTAAGCGGAATTCAGGTCATCCTGGATGGGCAGCATGGTTTCGCCCCAAAGAAGGAATCCGCCGGTTCCTGATGCGGGGTTTGTTTCAGCGCCATAAAAAGTTTTGTGGTTGGCCCCGGTGATCATGACGATGAAGGTGCCCAGTGCCAGGAGCGACACGGCCGAAATGGTCCTCCCGCGGCGGAGGGAAAGGTTCCGGAACACCAACTCCCGGAAACCTGGGATGCCCGCTCCCTTTTTCATGGCCATCCGGCCAAGGTGCCAATAGATTGCAGCCAATCCGCCCAGGAGCATCAGTCCGCCGGAGGCGAGGAACAGAGCGACATTCATGGTCTGGCCGGTCATGAGCAGCCACGCCAGAAGTCCCAGGGAAACCAGGATGGAGGTTGCGGCCACTGCGAGGTTTATCTTGAGATGACCGGGTGAAGCCGGGCTTTGTGCCGACATGGTCCCCCGGGTAAGGGCTTGCAAAGGCTTCCCTAAATTTCTCAGGATGGTCAGGATCAATACCATCATGGAAGTAAAGAGGCCCAGGGCTGAACCGGTGAGCATGGTCTGCAGCCGGAGCGTCATGACGATCTGCGTAGTATGGACGGCATCATTCCATACCGTGTTCAACCCGAAAATCAGGAGCCGGTTGTAGAGAATTCCAAGCAGGGCGCCTGGTATAATGCCGGCCAGCACGACGGGCAGGACCTCCCAGGAGAACATCCGGAGGATCCGGCTCCTGCGGAAACCAAGGGAGGAGAGGAGTCCCGCCTCGGTCATCCTGGATTGGGCCAGCAGGGTGAAGAGCATGGAAGTGAGGAGCAGGGCGCCGAGCAGGATGAAAAAGCTCAGGCTGAGGAATAGCTCGCCGAAGTCGGTGGAGTTGGCGGCCGCCTGCATTCCTTCGGCCTGCACCGGCCTGAAGAAGAGGCCCGATTGCCGGGGGTTGATCTGCTTCATTATTACGGATTCGATTCCGGGAAGATCCTTCCCGCTGGCTGAAAACCGGAAGGCTGTGAAGTTGCCAAAGCGGTTGCCCCAGATCTTTTGCCCGTCGTTCATGGAGATGAAGGCTTTGGGACTTCCCCTGAAATGTTTCCAGTATAATTCGTCCTTGTCCCGTATTTTTTTTAGATCAACAGGCGCGCCGGTCTCCCAGTCGCGGCAGTTCCCGGCATCTGACATCCCCGGGAAATCGGGCATCAGTCCGGGGTCCGACAGTCCGCCGGCCAGTGGGAAGACCGACTTCACCTGGAACCGGGCGCTGTCCTCGCGCAGCGACCGCAGGGGGCCCATCAGGAAATAGCGGAGCGTCACCGAATCGCCTGCCCCAACGCCCAGGTCGCCGGCCAGCCAGTCGGAGATGAGGATCTGCCGCTTACCGAGCGGCTGCTTCAGGAATGATTCACTGGCCGCCGTTACAAAGGAGTAGGGGGTTGATCTGTTTCCTGCCGATACTGAATTGACCACGTAGGTGAGGATGGATTCGCAGCCGGGGAGGACTGCCAAAACCGCATGTGCCGTTGAATCACCGAAAAATATCCGGTCGGTGGTGATCTCCCATCGCTTTTCATCCCTGTTTACCGGTTCCCCTGAAGGGGATGCGGTCAGGCTGATCTTTGGAATGTTTTGCCCGGCAACCCCTGACACCACCCCAAGGGGTTTGATATGGAGCCCGGCATCCGCTGGTTTCCAGCAGACCCGCAGGGCGCTGTCGAGCCGGGGGATGGATGTCTGCTGAGCTCCGATGCCCGAAACCAGCAGCAGGTTCGCATACCCCGGCAGTTCAAGCAACGACGACATCTGTTTCAGTGAAAGGAAGATGTTGAAGGGGGCGGTCTGGTTGCTTTTCAGGCTGAACCGGCCCAACTGTTCATCCTCCGCGATGGCCTTAATCTTTACCCTGACAGAGACCGAGGGCATTTTCTCAGCCACGAACGGGGCTCCGGAGGGGGCCTTTCCCGGTTTCCGGATCCGCAGGAGCAGTTCATCGCCCGGCCGGAGTTTCAGTTTTTCGGCGGTATTCCTGCTGATGACGACCTCCTCCTCTCCCGGGATCGGTAGCGGCGAATCGCAGAGCTGACCGAAATGTTCATCCACGCCGGTCACCTCCACCTGGTTTATTCTCAGCTCTTTATCGCTGTTGATGGCCATTCCCGATACCCTGAGGGCCGGTACTGCCGGAACATGGAGAACAGCAGTCAGCTCAGCTGCCAGCTGCTGCCTGAAAAACCGTTCGTTCGATTGCAAGGCGTAAGCGGTCTTTCCAAGGCGGATGCGGGTAAGTCGCTCCAGACTGAACCGTACCGAGTCACCCACGATGAGTGCCCCCGTGAGCACGGCGGTACTGATCGCCACGCCGGCGACAACAGCCAGGTAGGGTTTCCGGTAATAGCGGAGATTGCGGAGGATCAGCCGGATGAGGTTCATCGTTGTTTGGTCAGGTTGAGGCTTCCGGAGGTCAGCTTATAGATCTTTCCCATGCCTGCGGCGAGTTCGGCTGAATGGGTAACCACCACAACCGCCAGGTTTTGCTCCGTGTTCAGCTCCCTGAGCAGCTGTCCAAGCAGGTCCGCATTGGAGGCATCCAGCGAACCGGTGGGTTCATCGGCCAGCAGCAGCCGGGGCTGATTTATCAGCGCCCGCACCACGGCAGCCCGCTGGCATTCTCCTACCGACATCTGCACCGGGCGGTGGTGGACCTGTTCTTTCAATCCCACCCTTTCAATAAGCATTTTGGCCCGTTCGATGGTCATTTTTCTTACTGAAGGATCCGTTACTGGCAGTGCCGGAAGAAGGACATTCTCAAGGAGGGTCAGCTGCGGCAGCAAATGGTGCAGCTGGAAAACAAAGCCGATGAACCGGTTCCGCCTGTCGGCCAGCCGGTTCTCATCCAGGGTGTCGGTATCGGTTCCGTCCAGGATCACCCTGCCGGAGGAGGGGTGGTCGAGGGTTCCGAGGATATTAAGCAGCGTGCTTTTCCCCGAGCCCGATGGGCCGACGATGGCGATGGAATCACGCTCCCCGACCGAAAGGGAGATCCCGTTGAGGATCACGTTCCGGATCCCTGATCCCGGCTGATCGTAATGTTTGGATATGTTCTGAAGTTCTGCGACCATGGATCTGTAAAGGTTGGGAAACTTATTATTAATGCAAAAAATGAAATTGTGAAGGGAGCCGTAAAACCAGGCGTGATTATTAGACTTTCTTAATCTTTAAAGGGTTCTGTCGGCTATCGAAGACAGAAGCAACAGTGATCAGATTATCTTTTTTCCAGTAAATTATTTTATAATTGCTTTCAACAAGATATCTGAATTCTTCTTGATACCCAATTAAAAACTCTTCAACAGGACCCGCGAATGGATTGTTTTCAAGGATGGATACGCTTTCAATTATTCTATTGATAATTTTCCTTGCAATTCTTGGACTGACCTCCGTTGAATAATAGTCAAATATATCTTTGAGTTGCCTTTCCGACAGTTCTGACCATTCAATCCTTATTTCCATGTTTTGACCTTCTTTTTCAGCTCCTGATGTGATATAACCCGGCCCTCTTCGCTGTCTTGTTTTGCCATGTCGATCATTTCATGGAAATCATTTACTGACATGGGAGTTAATTCCTTTTCGTAGGATGCTTTTTTTTCCTGCCTTATAAATGATTCAATTTTAGAAATAAGACTTTCGTCGCTGATTCGAAGAAATTCTTCTATTAAATTCAACTTTCTCGCCTGAAGGTTCATAACGAATTTTTTTACAAAATTAATGATTTTAAGGTTGAATGGTTTCGTTTTAGGAGTGTTCCTTGATAGCCTTCTCATACACCTTCACCATCTTCCCGGAGAGGATGCGGCAATCGAAATGTTCCTCTATTGACTTCCGGCCGGAGCGGCTCATCTGCTCCAGGGCGGCCGGGTCGGATAAAACCTCGGCCAGTTTTGATGACAAGGCCTCCGCGGTGTTGGGATGGTAGAGCCGGCCTCCACCGGTGGCCCCGATGATCTCGGGGAAGGCGCCTAACTCGGGCTGGATCAAGGGCACTCCTGAAGCCAGCGCTTCAACCTGGTATAGACCGAATGCCTCTCCCTTCAGCACAGGAACTGAAAGGACCGACACTGATTTGAAAAAGCCAGCCAGATCCTCCGTCGTGAAGTTTTCAATGATCTCAAAATCCTGCCCGATGCCCTGTTGCTCCAGTTTTTTCATCTGCCGGTGAATGAAGGGTTTGTCATCCCCGGTCATTCCGCCGGTCGCTTTCAGTTTCAGTTCTTTAAATCGTGGATCACGCTTTAAGAGGATAAAGGCCTCCACAAGGATCTCGAAACCATTCTCTTCGCAGATACGGGAGAGATAACCCAGGGCCGGGGGTGCATCAGCGGGGGCGGACCAGGTGTAATTCCCGGGCTTCACCCCGATGTGCACTACATGCATCTTTTCGGGCGGAATGGCCATTTTTTCCTGCATCACACCGGCAAACCAGGAGCTGACGGCGATGAAGGCATCGACATCACGGCATTTATCGGCCATCAGCCGCCATATTTTTCCGCGCCATACAGGTTCCATCGCGTCCACCCACACATCTTCATCCTGCAACGAACACACCACCGGCACCTTCACCTCCTCCCTGATCTGCTTGGCCATCCCCAGCAGAAGGGCATTGGAGAAGTGGACGACATCCGGCTTCTCCTGGTACTTCAGGAAATCGACCAGCCGCCCCAGTTCATGTTCCTGGTTGCCCTGCTCTCCGAGGAGCATTGATTCTGTGAGCTCCTCCAGTCCGTGCGCCCTTGTCGACCCCGACTTTTTAGCGGCAAATTTCAGCATTGGCTTCGAGTCGAAAAAGTGCTCCATCCATCCCGGCATGTGCCTGAAGAGGGGAAACTGCTGCTTGAGGTAGATGTTTACGGCGCCATAGAACACCGGAAGGTCCCCGTTCGTCTTCTTCCCATCGATGGTGAGGGGCAGGTACATCGGGAGCGTGATGGCATCGTGCCCCAGCTCACGCAATGAATTTACGTAAGCGCTGTCGCGCAAGCAATTGCCGCAGTAGAAGGTGCCGCCGAAGCCGGGAACGATGTTAACGATTTTCATACAAGATTTGCAATTTTTGAATTACCAATGACCAATGACCAATGACCAATCAATATTTTATTTTACGGGACCAAACACATATAATATTCCGTCCTGGGCGCCGAGAGCGATCATGGCTGAGGTGACGGCCGGGGTGCTTACAATCGGGCTACCGATTTCATAGGTCCAGATTTCGTTACCTGTACCGATCTCCAGCACGTGGATCCTTCCGTCGCCCGATGCCGCAATCACCAGGTTCCCTGAAATAACAGGAGATGCATCCACCTTTCCAAGCGCTTTGTATTTCCAGTTCAAATTGCCGCTTACTGCATCGAAGCAGAAGATATGGCGGTTCTGCGACCCGGTTATAACCTTCCCCGAACCAACCGCTGGGGAGGCCATGAAGGGGCCGCCTCCTGGTGTTTTCCAAAGTATCTTTTTTTGTCTCAGATCAAAACAGTAGAAAACGCCATCATAATTTCCAAAAAAGGCTTTTTCTCCCAGGATGGCGGCTGAAGCAGGGATGTATGTCCCGATGTTGGTTTTGCCGGGCGCCTGCCCGTTTATGATATTCACCAGGTGCAGAAAACCGTCGCACCCGCCAAAGACAGCCAGCCTCTTGTCAATGGCCGGGGAGCCGTTGATGAAATTCCCCGACTCATATTTCCACAGCGCCTTCCCGGTGGAGGCCGAGACACAGTGAAGGTTGTAATCATAGCTCCCGACCAGGATGCAGAGCTCTTTCGTTTTAGGCTGGATCACCCAGTTGGCCGAGCCGGAGATCTGTCCTTCGGTGATATATTTCCAAATCAGGGTGCCGGTCGCAGCATCCAGCGCATAGAGGATCCCTTCGGTAGAACCTACGTAGATCCGGTTCTTAAGGAGCAAAGGCGGAGCCTCTACCGAAGTGCCGGCGTTGAATTTCCATTTCAGCTGCCCGGCGGTGGTGATGGCGTAGATGTATCCATCGTCGGAGCCGGTGTAGATGACGCCCTCCCCGATGACGGGCGAGGATTTGATGACATCTCCGGTTTTGAAGGTCCACAGAAGTTTGAAGGGAGGCCTGAGGGTTGCTTTCGACAGGCCCGTGAGCTGGGCATTACCCCGGTAGGAGGGCCAAGACTCCTGGCCCTGCAGTTCAATCCCTTTGCAGGTCAGCATGCATAGCAACAGGAACAGGATAACCCGGTGGCTGGGGCTCATTCTCATCGGGAATTCCTTTCTTCCTGTTCTTTAAAGGCCAGCGCACCTGTTGGACATGACTCCACACACTCCCGGGCGGTGATGGTCAGCGCTGCTTTGATGGTTTCATTGAAAGGAACCGAAATACGCACATCAAAGCCGCGCCCGGCAAAGGTCAGGCCAATGGATTCGCTGTGCAGGCTTGTGATCTCCACACACAATCCGCACCGGATGCACTTTTCGGTTTCAAAGACTACCAGGTCGTGCTGCACCGACCGGGTCAGCAGGTTCCGGTCGGGGGCCGCAAATCTCTTCCGGCTGGCATCGTATTGTTCCCCGTATTGCCTGAGTTTGCAGCTCACGGGTTTCCGGCAATCGCAGTGCATGCAGCGCTGCGCTTCGCGGATGGCCTCTTCGCGGCTGAAACCCTGCAGTTTACCTCCGGCAGGTTCCACCCGGTGATCGGGGATGGCCTCCTGCAGGTATTCTTTCCATTCGGGTTCAAACAATGATCCGAAGGTGGATACCGACCGCTGTTTGTGGCGAAGGGGGCCCTGGCAGGCTGCAAGGTAGCTTTCCACCCAATGTGCCGCCATTTTACCCTGGGCGGCGGAATGGACTGCCATTTTTTGTTCCCGGATGATATTTCCACAGGCAAACACCCCGGGCAAACTGGTACTGAAGGTGTGTTTATCCACCAATGCCCCATGTTCATCAGGCTGCAAACCAAATTGTTCGGCGGGATTTGTTCTCTGATTTCCTGTTGCCAGGATGACCGCATCAAATTCACGAAGGATGGTTTGATGAAACAGCTCCTGACTGACATAGGTACCCAGACGAAATTTCGCCCCCATTCTTCGTATCATTTCAATTTCAGCTTCGAGAACCTCCTTCGGAAGATGATCATCCGGGATATCATACTGCATTGCTCCGCCGGCTTTTTCATGTTGATCATACAAAATACAGGAATGACCTGACCGCAAAAGATAGAATGCTGCTGAAAGTCCGGCAGGCCCTGTACCGATGATAGCAACTTTTTTCCCATTTCGGATGGAAATGCCAGGCAAACCCAGATCCATGATATCTTCATATTGGGCTGTTGCCCGTTTCAGAAGGCAGATTGAAACCGCCTGATCGATGGGTTTCCTCCGGCAGGCCTTTTCGCATGGAGCAGGGCAGATATGTCCTAAGACAAGTGGCAGGGCAATCTCCTCGCGTACGATGCGCAAAGCCTGCTTAAAATCACCTGCGGCAATCAACCGGTTCATCAGGGGAATGTCCATAAGGGCAGGACAAGATAACCGGCAGGGCGCTTCACAATCGCCCACATGGTCGCTGAGCAGCAATTCGAGGGCCTCACGCCGGGCGGTCACCACCTCTTCTGAGTCAGTAAGGATGTGCATCCCCTCCGAAACAGGCATGGCACATGAAGGAACAAGGTGATCACGATCAAGATCCTTCACCAGGCATACCATGCAGGACGGATGATTTGAAAAGCCCGGTTTGAAGCACATTGAAGGAATGGCAATGCCAAGGATGGACGCCGCCTCCATTACGGAAATTCCCTCCTGCACCTCTATTGGAATATGATCGATTGTCAGCTTTATCATCTTAATGAATTGTGATGGCATCAACCGGACAAATTTGCCGGCAAATATCGCATTTTATGCATTTTTCAAGGTCTATCATGTGTTTTTCATAGGGTTTGAAGGCAATGGCCTCTGATGGACAGCGTTGGGCACATTTCGTACATCCGATGCAATCGTCATTGACCTCATAATGGATCAGGGGCAGGCATTTCCCGGCCGGACAGCGTCCATTTAAATGGGCCTCATATTCTTCTCGAAAATTATGCAGGGTGGTAAGCACCGGGTTCGGCGCGGTTTTTCCAAGACCGCACAGACTGCCTTTGGAGGTGCTTACAGCCAGTTTTTCCAGTTTGTTCAGATCTTCCGGCTTCCCCTGACCGTTGCGGATCTTCTCAAGTATCTCAAGCATCCGCCGGGTGCCGATCCGGCAAAAGGTACATCTCCCGCAGGATTGATTTTGTGTGAATGAAAGAAAATAGTGTGCGATATCCACCATGCAATCGGTTTCATCCAGCACGATCAGTCCGCCCGAGCCCATCATGGTACCTGCCTGCTTCAACGCTTCAAAATCGACGGGCATATCCGCAGCGGAGGCAGGCAAACAGCCTCCCGAAGGACCGCCGATCTGGACTGCCTTGAATTTCCTCTCCCCGGCAATGCCACCCCCGATCTCCTCCACGATCTGCCGGATGGTGATGCCCATGGGCACCTCGATCAGGCCTCCGCGTTTAACCTTGCCTGCCAGCGCAAATACCTTGGTTCCCTTGCTTCCGGCCGTGCCGATGGCCGCAAAGGCGCCTGATCCATGATGCATGATCCAGGGGACCAGCGAAAAGGTCTCTGTGTTGTTGATGAGGGTGGGCTTGTTCCATAATCCTTTAGCGACCGGGTAGGGTGGGCGCATTCGCGGCATGCCGCGGTGTCCTTCAACGGAAGCGATAAGGGCCGTCTCCTCTCCGCATACAAAGGCGCCGGCGCCCCCGAAAATGCGGATATCAAAGGAAAAGCCGGATCCCCAGATGGATGACCCTATAATGCCGTTTTCTCTGCAAATTTGAATCGCTTCGCCGATCCGCGATACGGCTAACGGATATTCGGCACGGATATAAAAAATCCCATTGGAAGCTCCGGTTGCGAATCCTGCAATAAGCATCCCCTCGATGATCCGGAAGGGATAGGATTCGAGCAGCATGCGGTCCATAAAGGCGCCGGGATCGCCCTCATCGCCATTGCAGATCACAAATTTTTCCCTCTCTTCCTGCTCCTTCACCAGCTGCCACTTCCGCCCTGTCGGGAAACCTGCGCCACCACGACCCCGCAATCCACTTGAAATGATTTCATTAATCACCCGTTGCGGAGTCATCTCTGTCAGGCATGTTCGCAAGGATTCGAATCCTCCTGCACGGCGGTATCCTTCCAGATCGGTAGGATTGGTCACTCCCCGGTTTTCTGTGGCGATGTTTACCTGCGGCCCAAGAAACCTGGTCAACGGCGTGTCACGCTGTTCCCCAAGGTATCTACGGAATGACTTTGGCGCATGATCGGCAAGCAGGTGCTCGAACATGTTATAAAATCCGCTGCGCAAGCGATTATAATATCCTTCGGGCTGAAAATGGCTCAGGAGTACCTCCCTCACCTCCTCAGGTTTTATTTTGGCGTAAAAGGCCGGATTTTCGCCCGGTTTGATGATCTCCAGGATGGGAACCTGATTGCAAATCCCTACACATCCAACCTGCTGCACATCAACCCTGATCTTGTTCTGAGCCAGGGTTTTCTCCATTTGTAATTTCACATCAGAACTGCCGCTTGCCACGCAGCACGATCCCAATCCGATGCGGATCTCTCCCTGAACTTTAGATGGATATCCGGGAGATGCATGCACTGTAACAGGATGATTTTTCTTCCTGGAGAGAAATTCCCGGAGGATCTCTCCCACCTTTTCGGACTCCACGTGACCGAAGGTAACCTCGTCGATACGCACGGCAGGAGCGAGGGTGCAGCAACCCAGGCAGGCCACCTTTTCGATGGTGAAGATGTAGGAGGCATCCGTGTCCTCATCATGATTCAGCTTCAGTTCCCGACGGAAAGCCTCGTAGACGAACTGCGAACCCTTGACGTGGCAGGCGGTGCCGGTGCACACGCTGATGCGGTGCTTGCCGGCCGGCTGGTGCCTGAACTGGGTAAAAAAGGTGGAGATCCCTGAGATTTGCGCCGGGGTGATATCCGTTGTTTCACAAACACGCTTCAGGGCTGCTTCGGGGAGATAGTTGAATTCATGCTGGATATCCTGCAATATCGGAATAACGGCATCGGCGGTAACCCCGTGGCGGGCTACCAATTGATCTACAGTTTCGTGGATGTGTTGGTTGTTCTTCAATTAAATAGATAGCAGAATTTCAATTGGTTTTCAACTTCTTGATTTCTTTATCGAAATCGCTCTCGAACAGTCTGTCCCGGATTACCCGGTATTTTTCAAATTCGTTTTCAGCAAAAGTCCTGGCTATTTCAGTTGTGACTTTTCCTGCATTGGTCAGAACATCTTTTTCATTGAATTGTAAAAAGGCATCCAGCTTTGTAATCCAGTCGCGCATCTGCATCAGGGTGTGGTTGGTTGCCTGCAATTCAGCATAATCCAGATACATAGAAACGATGCGGTTAAGTCCGTTCAGTTCCTCCTCTTCCAGATAGTTTTTAGCAATGGTAACATCTGTTTTTCTAAGATTTCCGTCAGGAGCATTTTTCCAGGAAGTCAAACCCATATGCTGTTTGTGACTATCTGCACGGGATAGAATTATTTCAGCTGCTGTCTGGCGGGTTATCGCCCAATGAAGTTTGTTTTGTACTGTGGCAAAAAACTTTTGGGTTATCTCGCAGGCCGCATCATAATCAGCGCTGCATTGCGCATAGATATCAGTGATTTTCTGGTAGAACCTCCGCTCACTGGATCGTATATCCCGGATCCGGGCTAATTGCTCTTCAAAATAATCGTGACCAAAAATATTGTTCGGATTTTTAAGTCGTTCATCATCCATGGTAAACCCCTTGATGATGTATTCTTTCAATCGTTCAGTTGCCCATATTCGGAAATGGGTAGCCTGTAGCGAATTTACACGGTAGCCAACTGAGATGATGGCATCAAGGTTGTAAAATTTTGTTTTATATACTTTCCCATCTTCGGCAGTATGTTCCAAAATGGAACTAACTGAAAATTCAACCAATTCACCGCTTTCGAAGATGTTGGTTAAATGTTTGGTAATCGCCGGACGCTGCACGCCGAAAAGTAGCGCTATTTTTTCCTGCGTTAACCAGATGTTTTCATTCCGCAGAAATATTTCCACTTTTACTTTGCCCCCCGGGGTGGTGTAGAGCAGAAATTCGGTAAAACTATTATTTGGAACTGGATGTTTGGGTTTCATCTGTTTTTCAACTGTTTCAGAATATATTTCACTGCACCTTCAGCGATTGTATTGTCCTCATTTTCATCTATAATGGCGTAAATTTTATCAGACAACCATAATTTCATCAACTCTTCCTTATCTGCCTTTAAAAACAACGCTATTTTAGTTACTTGTTCCTTTGTAGCTCTTCTTGAGCCATTTTCAATTTTGCTCATGAGCGCCGTATCAACTTCTAAATATGCAGCAACCTGCCTGAGAAGCGATCCGTTCCGCACCCTTATTTCCCTTACTTTTTGACCAAAATTATTCAAGTTTCTATTTTATGGCTTGTCAATAAATGTCAAATATAGTAAATGTTTTGTAATGTTCACCTTCCAATGCAATATAAATTTTTATCCCCCCTGATGATGATTTTTCCATCGGCAAAGGCCGGTGTGCAAGAGGATCCTTCACCAAGCGGAGATTCACTGATAACCGAATAATTCTGATCGGCCTTGAAAATGTGCATGACTCCCTTTTTGTCCAGCAGGAAAACATTCCCCTCCACCAGCATGGGAGAGGCAAAAACCGGGGCCTCGTATTCCTGCTCCCAGTATTTGGTGCCGTTTTTTGCATCATAACACACCACGGCCCCGTAACTGGTCACCAGGAACAGGTATTTTTCCGTGGCCAGCGGACTTGGGATGTCGGAAAGCCAATCAGATTCCTCCCACAGCAACCTGGGTGTCTCCCCGATCGCAATGGCAGAGAGTTTCGAAAAATCATTGACCGCATATACCACGCCGTCGGCGTAGGCCACACTGGGGCCGACCTCCCCTGCAATACAATCCATGCGCCACAACTCTTTCCCGCTGGCCGGATTGTAGGAGGCGACGATGGGCTCAGCAGCCAGGATCAGTTCTGTTCTTTTCCCTGTATTCACAATCACCGGAGAGGCCCATGATATCTTTACACTGCGACTGGTTTGCCATGCCTGTTCCCCGGTTTTTCCCGAAAGCGCCATGACGCTGCCTGAACCCCGCTGGTCGTACTGGATTATGAGCAGGTCATGATACATGATCAGCGAGGAGGAATGGCCATAGTGGTTTTGCGGAACGCCCAGGTTTTTGGACCAGATCAGATTGCCTTCCAGGTCGAGGGCAAGGAGATCTCCGTTGGCAAAGAGGGCATAGACCCTGCGGCCATCGGTGGTCATGGTGGGGGCGCAGAAACCGGTTTCGCTTATGACCTTGGGCTCCTGTCCCGGACTGCCGGGGATCTTCTCCGCGATTTTGCGCCAGATCATTGTTCCGCTGTTCAGATCAAAGCAGTAGATCTCACGCTTGGTTGCACTGGCACCGGAAAGATAGATCCTGTCGTTCCAGATAATGGGAGAATTGTACCCGGGAAGGGGGATTTCCGTTTTCCATTTGATATTTTTCCCGCTCTTCCCATTCCAGCTGGTTGGAATATTCTTTTGCCAGGCCATTCCAAACCCACCCGGCCCCCTGAAGGATGGAAAATTGGCAGCAATTTCCTGAGCGGTAGGATAACCCTCCAGGGCTACTTTTGAAATGCCAAGGGTAGCATTTGTACCTCCGGCTGTATCAGTTGTAAGGCTGTCGGGGGGAGTTCCTGTGTTTAAAACTCCGGATGGCTGAACGTTTTCAGCATTAATTTCTGATCCAGAAGCATCAGGCCGGACCTTGATTGCTTCTGATGCCACCACGAGATTTTTCCCCAGCTCACGGTGCGTCAGAAACACAAGGAGCAGGGAGATGACCACGATGGAGATTCCCGTATAAGCCACCCAGATCCGGTTGATTTTCCGCGTATGCCAGAAATCTGTTTTTTCCTCCGTTGGAACGTCCGGCAGGGTTTTTTGCATAAGCTCTGCAGTCTTTAAACAAATGACTACAACCAGAAGGCTGAAAAACAGGAGATAGCCTCCCATCCGTACCTGCCATTGATTGGTAAAAAAGGCTTTCCGGGCAAGCAGATCCAGCTCTCGGATCTCCTGGCGAAGCGCTTCATCCTCCGGATTGCTTTGAACCCTGTCAACCAACGCTTTCAGTGCAGGTGAATTTAACGGATCGGAACGTTTGATCTGAATAAAATTTACAATGATCAGCACGCAGAGAACTGTCGCAAAAATGGCGCTTGCCGTGGCAATATTTTGCAATAATTTCCGGGTGGAGGCGGATAATTTCGGGTCGTTCATGGTTGCTTTTCCTCCGTTAATGGGGTAACAGGACAATAATCCACACATCGCGCGCAACTGAAGCACCTTCCTTTATTCGGCGTATAATCCGCCTGGTATAGGTTGACGAGCCGGCGAGCCAGGATGATCCCGAAAATCAAACCGATAAAACATCCCAGAATCCAGCTTCCGATATAAAACTGCCTGAGAACCCATGCTGCCTCTGAATAAATCTGGGAAATGGGTTTTCCTGATGATTTAAAGGCGGCAATTTCAAAGGTCTCAGGCTGGCCGATCGATGCTGATGGCTCAAGAAGCGCGGCTGCCAGACGAACTTTTCCATTTACGCCAGCCAGGGATTCATGAAGCCGCGATCCGGTATAGCCTCCCAGGATGGTGAAAAAGGGAATCAGCACACAAATCAGGATCAGTTTTCGCAGGGTAACCGTTCGCTCTTCAGGATTTTTACCTGTGACCGGCATATCGATGGCATCATAGGGGCATGAGTCTTCACACAGCCTGCATTGAATGCATGCTGCAGGGGTGATGGTCAAATGGCGCCATGAAAACCGGCTGATCCAGTTGAGCAGGACTCCGTAGGGACAGAGGAAGCGGCAGTAGGGCCGGGCGATAAAAATACCCGAGATCAGTAAGATTCCAGCGAAAAGGAACATCCCAAGGGAGGCATCAAATCTGAATATTCCAACAAAGGGGTCATACCGGCAGATAATGAAGTCGGTGCCGGTAGCTGCATAGAGGATGGCCAATCCAAGGTACAGATAGGGAATGGATCCGAGTACGGCATTCAGACGAACACCCATCTTTTGCGGTTTGAATGAAACCAGATCCTGGATGGCCCCGAAGGGACAAACTCCTGCACAAAACGTGCGGCCGAAAAAGAGGGTAAAGATCAAGGGAAGGATAAAAAACCCGATCACTGTCAGCGGTATAACATAAGAACCATCAAACAGGGCCAGTGTTACATTTTGGATGGCTCCGATGGAACAGACGCAACCCTCACGGTAAAAACCAAAATAGGCCAAAGAAAAGAGGGATATCCAGAAAACACCCATCCGGGATCGTTTTTTCAATACCAGCCAGGTTATGAAGGAGAGGGCTGCGAAAAGAACAACAAGGTCGATGATTGCGAGCAATGAAGCCCTGGGCAATGGTTGCAGCGTGTCGGGCTGTACATAGCCCGATTCAAATTCAGGCTTTGGAAAGCGCTGCACTCCATACGCATTCAGAAACTGAATGGTAAATACAAGGATCAGCATACCGAGTGCAAGGCTCTTTTTCATTCCGGTGATATTGTCATTTTTTATCGTTGTTGTTTTCCTGTCCCGGCTGTTTAAACAGGTAGGGCTGGTCAGCCGGAACACGGCTGAATGCATCTGCCGGGCAATTCCGGGCGATGGCGCACTGGTTGCAGTGTTCACAGATATTTTGCCTGATCTGCAGTTGCAGTGATCCATTGCCAAAGGCGCCGCATCCCTTCACGCACTTACCGCAGCCGATGCACAAGGGTTCGTCAATGGAATATTCAAAAAAGGGATCTTCAATAAATTTTCGCTTGATCGCATTGGTCGGGCACAGTTGATTTTCAGCCCCCGTTGTCAGGGTCTTTGTCCCAGGCTTAAAATACCCGCCACACAAATCGCAATATCCGCACATGGCGTACACGTGTACGCACTTGACCGCCGAAGGGGTGAGCACGCAATTGGTTGCACAGCGCCCGCATTGGATACACTTGGCCGGATCGAGCTGCCAGACCGTTTGGCCTGAAATGGCTTTTTTCGCCACAAGGGCAGCCAGTCCTCCTACTCCGATGAGAACAGAGGCCCTCACGCCGGTCGCCAGAAACTTTCGCCGGTCAATTTTTGGGTTATTTTCTTTCTCTTCCATGTTCAGGGTTGGTATGTTGCATCCTTGCCTTCTCAAGGCGATGGTCATCAGCTTCCGGCAATTGGCACCGGTTTGATAAATTGCAATTTCCACAGGCAAACTCCCGCCGGCATCTATCTGCTTTGGTCCAGCGGTGGATCAAACTGCCACTCAACACAGTCAGCGATGAAAAAATACCGCCCCTCACCAACAAACCTATAAATTGCCTTCTGTTTTGCATGTGAAGCCCTCAGTTTTTCATTTTTTCGGTAAAAATCCTGATTTGATTTTTCTCCGGATCAAGCACCAGGATCCGCCCTTTTGAATCAACAGCCAAATCAAGGCCATTTGTCCCTTCAACAAAGGCACCGGATCCAGCGACCAAACAGCTGAAATCACCATTGGGTTTGTAAATCTTGATGCGTTCTAGCCCCTTTTCACTGGTCACGAATGATCCATCTGAACGCAAGGCAAAGTGCGAAGGATTGCAGCAACCGCAAAAGCCTTCGATGCTCATCGAGGCCTTCCCCCACGACGAATTAAGTTCCCCATCGGGGTTGTATTGTTCGAAGGAATGTCTTCCGGGATTTACCACCCACAGCTCCCCATTCCGGCCAATCCCCAGGTCAAAATAGGGGCTGGGGATCACGAACCCGGGAATTCCTCTCTCGGGGTCTTTCTGACCTATCCTGGACAACAGATTTCCGGCCGTATTGTAATGATAAACAATTTTATTTCCTGCATCCGCTATATAAACATCATTCCCATTGACAGCAATGGAGGTGATGATCGCATGATCATCGCAACTTTTCCATCTCTTCAAAAACTCTCCTGAGATGGAATAAATCTCAAGATGGTCCCGCATCCCCAGGTAAATGAGCCCATTGGAGGCCACATGGATGCATTGGGCCGATTCGCCCGTGGTAAACCCACCCAATCGCATTCCTGACTGATCAAACAGTTCAACACCTGTATCGCCGGAAATGTAAATATGATCGGACTTGTCGACCACGAGTCCGTGAATTCCTTGCAACCCGGGTTTGATTTGCTGTGTCTCCGCATATCTCACCATGGATGTATCACATGATTTAAGCGAGTCCATCTGATAGGCATACGGATTAATACGGTTATCCGGTTTTGAAAAGAACAGATCCCATCCCATGAATACCACCACAACCAACAACAGGATCAATGCACCGGAGATGATTATTTTTCGGTTCATATCATTGTGCTTTAACATTGAGACATACCATCTGTTTTGAATCACGAACCAGCATGTATCCTCCGGTGATGGCGATGGGCCCCCAGGAATCCTGTCCGTCCATGATCCGTGCTTTGTCAAGTACCTTAAATTGTGATGCAGAGACTTTGGCAATGGTCATCTCCCCGTCATCATTGAGGATAAAAAATTTTCCATCGGCCATTACGTAGGGCCCCAACCCGAACCGGTCTGTTTTGCCACTGTTCATCACCGTCTTTTTACAATCATCTGATTTATAACAGGCGAACTGGTTGCGCAAACCACCGGCATCTTTGGGTAAAATTCCATAGATATAGCCAGCAGAAAAGATAGGAGTTTGCTGTTCTGAGGCCAATCCCTCCTGCGGTTTGAATTTTTGAAGGAGCTTCACGCTGAATAGCCCTGAACTCCTGGAAAGTTGCAATAAAGCTGATCCTGCGCCATAGCCTGCTGTGAGGAATATCTTCCCATCGTCGAGTATGACCGGTGACGGAGCCATCACGGAGGGTGCAAATTCAGTTGACTCCCATAAAACCTGTCCCCGGTCGGCCCCTGAGGCTGAAATGCCGCAAACACCTCCGATAGCAGGATATACAAACATTTTTTTCCCCAGGAATGTCAACGGCATCACCGAGGAATGTGACATTTTCCAACCTTTCGGATTGGGCGTTTCCCAAAGCTTCTTCCCGGTATTGCAGTCAACGGCAATCAGCAAGGCATTGCCACCCGTGGCGATGATCGCCGTATCACCGTCCAGCAGCGGACATTGCCCTGTATACCAGAAGGGGATTTCTGTTTTATAGGCTTTTTCAAGGTCGATTCCCCAAAGGAAATCACCGTTGAGGCGGTTCAGGCACATCACCTGGCATTTCGGGCCAATGGTAAGGATAAATTTCTCATTCACGGCGGGTACGGTTCTCGAAAGGCCATGATTCCTTTTCAGATGGACACGATATCCGCGACGCCAAAGTTCCAAACCGCTCGACAGGGAAAAGCAACGCAGCTGATCCGCTTTGGAACCCTCATCATAATCGAGCAGGTACACCTTGCCATTGTAAACGGCCGGAGCGGCGTGCCCTTCGCCAAGGCTGACTTTCCAGAGGATGTCAGGGCCATTCTTTCCAAACCGATCAATCAGCCGGATCGACTCCCTGCTGATGTTATCAAAATCAGGACCCCGGAAACGGGGCCAGTTGGTACCCGGGAGATCCTGCTCTGATTTGAAAAATGTAAACTCAGCTCCGATCTGTACTGGTTTTCCCTGGGATATTACTCCCTTCTTCCGATTATCCATCCCGGGCACGGATGTTTTAAATGATTTTACAGGATCATGAAAAAACCACCAGGCGAGCAGGCCAAAAGCCGACAGGATGAATAAAGGAAGGATATACCTGATCAGAGACTTTTTGGCCATAGATGTTTCCTCGATGCGAACCTATTTTTTTTGAATATCATATGCCATCAGCACATCGCCACGCCTGACATAAAGGATTCCGCCTTTGATGGAGGGATGGGACCAGCAGGGTCCTTTCCCGCCCGGAACCTTGAAGCTGCTGACAAGATCGAATTTTGCGGGATCAGGATTCAGCAATCCCACATTGCCATTTTTTTCATCATAAATATAGAGCATGCCGTCGGATGCAATGATGGATCCTTTGGTTTGCCAATTGTGGTCATACCCGGCCTTTCCCGTTTTCCAGTCAATGCTGCACCAGTTTCCACGGCTGTTGTCAATCCAGTTTGACCCATAGATATGCCCATCAACCAGTACCACGCCCCCGTGGTGGCAATCAAGCACGGTATCGGTCCAGGCCAGGGAGATGGTATCGGCATTGTCAGATACTTTAAACATGACCCCAACATGGTTGTAGCCTCCGGTGATGTACAAAAAGCCATCCATAAACAGGGGTGTGATCGTATTGGTTTTAGGCGCCCCCGGCCATACTTTCACACTTTCCTCAGGTTTGAGCGCCGCATAATTATATTTCCAAAGGATTTTTCCGCTTGCCGGGTCAACGCCCATGAGGTTGTTTGCCATGATGGTCACAATCACGCGCCGATTGCCAATCCTGATCAGGCGGGGCGAAACATAGCCGCTGGTATCATTCAGGCTTTCAGATTCCCAAATCGTTTCACCTGTTTTCTTATCCAGCGCCACCATCGATGTGCGTGGTCCGGCCGGTGTATAAATAACCATATTGTCCACCAGCAAAAGGGATTCACATACGCCCCAATCGCCATAAGCGGCCTCAAACTTCCTGGCGGCATTGAACTTCCAGTTGGTTTTTCCATCGGAGGCATTGATGCTGCTGATGGTCCCGAGTCCACTAAGAACATAAACGCTTCCATTTTCCAGGGTTGGTGTACAACGTGTTTCGGGGAAGGAGCTGTTCCAGGAGGGGCCGAATGGAACCTGCCAAAGAATTTCACCCTTTATGGTCATGGATGTCAGATAATCGGTGGAATCCTTCATGCCGGTCACGAATACCCTATTCCCATCTGAAACTGCCGATGCGTATCCTTTGCCGATTCCTGAAGAGGACCACACAAGCGGTGGGCCCTCCGCGGGCCATACCTTGAGTAAGCCTGATTCAGGATAGGTTCCGTCCCTTTCCGGTCCGCGCCATTGGGAAATCTCCTGTGAATGAAGAGAGAATGAGGTAACCAGCAAAATAAAAAGTGCAAACAGTTTCTTCATAAATTTTTATTTTTTCCTGAGATCGTAGACCATGATGGAGCTTCCGTGCCTCACAAACAGCCGGCCATTGTCAATCACCAGATGTGCCCAATGCTGATCGGCGCCAAAGGGAACTTTGAATGCACTGACCTTTTTGAAGGAATTGGCCAATGGCTCTGCAAGAACCACCTCCCCGTTATCCCCGTACAAATACAACATTCCATCAGCAAAGATGATGTTTCCCCGTCCGGTAATTTTTTCCCCGAACATTTTTGTTCCCGTTTTCCAATCGAGGCAGTACCAGGCTTTCCCTGAATCATCCGAACCGAAAATCTTTCCATTTACCAGCACAAATCCACCCATCCGGTTATCAATATCTGTATTTCGCCAAAGCTCCTGAACAGCGGTTCCGTCTTCTGAAACCTTCAGCATCACGCCCCCTTTTCCATAACCGGAAACACAGTAAAGCATTCCCGCATGAAAGAGCGGAGTATTTGCATGAACAGAGTATTTATTTGGCTGATCATGACTCCACAATAATTTTCCGTTTGACGCGTCGATCCCCAGGATCGAATTGGCTGTCTGCGTCACCAGGATGTGACGGCTGGCCAGTTTAATCAGAGCCGGGGAACCATAGGCGCTTGATTCGCCTTTGCCGCTGCTTTTCCAGATCAGCTTTCCTGTATTCGGATCCAGCGCAACCACATTGAACTCCGCTCCTCCCACAGTACAAAAGAGTTTATTTCCATCGATCAGCAGGTTTTCCGTCACGCCCCATTTGATGTTGGGGCCCTGGTAATCTTTCAGCATATCAACACTCCAGATAAAATCTCCGTTATCGGCCCTCCTGCATACAAGCTTACCGAAGCCGCTGTACTGGTAAATCTTCCCGTTTGAAATGAGCGGTGTGCTTCGCACCCCCGGCCAGCTTTCAGTCCATTCCTCTCCGTATGGGACTTTCCATAATAAGTTGCCTTTAAAGTCAAAACAGAAGAGATAGCCAATGCCCTCGAGAATTCCGGCTGTATAGATCCTGTCGGTGGTTACAGCGGCTGATGCATGTCCCTCCCCTAAACCATCGAAATGCCACAGCAGTGCCGGACCATTTTCCGGCCAGACCTTTAACAATCCGGTTTCATTGTAAATACCATCACGGTTGGGACCACGCCATTGAGCCAGATCCTGGGACAAGAGATAATTATTTAGAAGGGAAACACAAATCAGTAAAAACAAGGGTTTTTTCATGGGAGTCAGGGTTATGGGTTCGGGTGAATTATTAGCATCAAGCGCCACGGTTTTCTAATAGGGAATCTTATCAGCCTTCTCCTTCCACTCTGCAAAGAGCTCCGTGGCTTTTGGGTCACTGATTTGGTGAAAGCCGATTTTCCTGTGTTCCGGCAGCAGGGTTAGTTCTTCATAGATGTGATTGTCTTTAAATCCTATCCTGTCAGCCTCATGGCGTGTTGAACAAAAGTAAACCGCTTTGATATTGGCCCAATAGATTGCGGAAAGGCACATGGGACAAGGCTCGCAGGTAGTATATAAAACTGCACCGCCAAGATCGAAATTATTGATGCGTTTGCATGCGTCACGAATTGCGACGATTTCGGCATGGGCGGTCGGATCATTTTCTGAGCTTACCCGGTTTCCACCTTTACCTACGATTTTACCATCCATCACCACCACGGCGCCAAATGGCCCGCCAACATTGTTTCTTACCGATAAAAATGCCTCTTTGAAGGCTTCACTCAAATAACTGTCAATAGATTCCATATAGGATTCCTGTTTATTTCAGGGGAGACAAATTTAATCAAATTATCATTTTCACCAAGGAAATGGTCATTTGTCAAGCTTTATCCATAATTTTGGAGCTATCATGATCTTCAAATAAACATTCAGGAATATTGTCTGGAAAATTTGTCCCAATCCCGCTAACGCAGCTGCTTGATCTGACACTCCAAGAGATCGGGGAGAATAGGTTCATGGGCATCCCGGGAAGTTTGTTTTATCATCCCCGGCCGCAGGATCCCTTCAGTTTCAAACGTTACGGCCGGTTATTGGAAACGCCCATCGGGGTTGCTTCCGGTCCGCATACCCAGCTTGCAGTTAACATCATTGCAGCCTGGCTGTGCGGAGCAAGGTATATTGAATTGAAAACCATTCAGACGCTCGATGAGCTGGATATCTCTAAGCCATGCATCGACATGCAGGATGAGGGGTATAACTGCGAATGGTCCCAGGAGCTTAAGGTGCATGAATCCTTCGATGAATACCTGAATGCATGGATTGTTATTCATATCCTTCGCAGGGAATTGGGTTTCCCCGGCCCCATCGGAACATTGTTTAACATGAGCGTTGGATATAACCTCCAGGGAATCCTGAATGACAATGTTCAATGGTTTTTACACCGCATGCAGGACTGCACCGCTGAATTAAATCTAGCGAAAAGCCTGATCCGGGATATCTATCCTGAAATAGATCAGATCGACATTCCGGTTTGCATATCCGATCACATCACCCTTAGTACCATGCATGGTTGTCCCCCTGAGGAGATCGAAAAAATTGGTCTTTATCTGATCAGGGAAAAGAGACTTCATACCACGATCAAACTCAATCCAACTTTGCTTGGATCGGAGGCACTGCGCGGATTACTCAACACCACCCTGGGCTTTTCAACCGAAGTGCCCGATCTCGCGTTTGAGCATGATCTGAAGTACCCCGAAGCTTTGCGCATGCTCGAATCACTGCGGAAAGCATCTGATGAAAAAGGTTTACAGTTTGGAGTTAAACTAACGAATACGCTTGAAAGCTTAAATAACAAAGAAATATTTTCCGCATCCGATAGCATGATGTATATGAGTGGCCGGGCGCTGCATCCCATCAGCGTATGGCTGGCAAGGAGACTCCGGAATGACATGGATGGGGGTCCTGATATCTCTTTCTCAGCCGGGGTGGATTGTTTCAATGTGGCCGATGTGCTGGCTTGCGGAATGAAGCCGGTAACCGTATGCAGTGATTTACTGAAACCTGGCGGATATGGGAGGTTACACCAGTATATTGACCATCTCCGTGTCGAATTTGACGGAAAACAGGCCGAAAACATCAACGATTATGTTTTGGCAATGGCGGAAACGTATGGCAAGGAGAGTCATGTAAAGGCAAGCCCCATGTCACAGGAGGGGGCCATACAGCATCAGTCGATTGATCAGGCAGCCAGGTTCAATCTGAACAAATACGCAGACCGGGTGGCTGATAATCCGGCGTATCATAAGCATGCGTTGTCTGATTCATCCATCAAGACTTCCAGGGAACTTGGCTGGTTTGACTGCATCCATGCGCCTTGCTCGGATACCTGTCCCACGAACCAGGATATCCCTGAATATATGCATCACACCGCGCAGGGCGATATTGCGGCAGCTTTTGAAACCATTTTCCGGACCAACCCGTTCCCATCCGTGACCGGCATGGTGTGCGACCATTTGTGCCAGTTGAAATGCACCCGGATCAACTATGATGAGGCGCTGCATATACGGGAAATCAAGCGGTTTGTGGCCGAAAACGAAAATGAAAGGATCTTACCGCTGCACCCCTCTCCCACAGGGGGAGCCGGGGGAGAGGGCCTTCCAAGGGTTGCCATCATTGGCGCTGGTCCGGCCGGATTGTCTTGTGGCTGGTTCCTTCGCAAGGCTGGCTGTGATGTTGATATTTTCGAGCAGAAGGATTTGGCCGGGGGGATGGTTTCCGCCGCCATACCGTCGTTCCGGCTTCCCTCGCAAGCCATTGAATCAGATATTCAACGCATCCTGGCCTCTGGCGTACATCTGCTGGATAATCATCTGATTGATCATGAACGGTTTGCGACGCTTCAGCGTGATTACGATGTCATTTTTCTGGCTGCCGGTGCTCAACGATCTGTGAAATTACAGATTGAAGGAATTGAATCAGCCGGAGTGATTGATCCATTGGATTTCCTCTTTGATGTGAGAAAGAAGAGGCCAACCATGCTAGGCAAACAGGTGGTTATCATTGGCGGTGGGAATACCGCCATGGATGCCGCACGCACTGCCTTCCGGCTCGTTGGAAGCGAGGGGCGCGTAACCATCGTTTACCGCCGTACCATCAAAGAGATGCCGGCTGACCATGGTGAGATAGAGGCGGTGCGAAACGAAGGAATTAACATCATAGAACTGGCCAATCCCGTGCGTGTTCAATCGGTTGATGGTCGCGTTACAGGCGTGGTATGTTCACGCAACGTGCTGGTCATGAAGGAAAAAGATGGCCGGCCGGCTCCGGTTGCGATTCCGGGTTCTGAATTTGAGATTCACTGCGACACCATCATTCCGGCCATTGGCCAGGAGTTGGCCGTTGATTTCCTTGATCGGGATCAGCTCAGGACCACCCCGGGGAGTTACAAGACACGCATTCCCAAACTGTACCTTGGCGGCGATGCCCTCCGTGGCGCATCTACGGCCATCAACGCCATTGGTGACGGGCGAAAGGCGGCGGTTGAGATTTTAGCTGAATTTTCGGTAATGGGATTGGAGATTTCCAGTATCATCGATCCGCCCAGAGGATCGGACAGCCCTAAAATCAATGAATCCGGTATGCAGGTTCTGATGCACCGCAAAGCCGTCAGGGAATATGGATTTTATCCAAAAGAGACCGCGTTGGATCAGCGACAAAATTTCAACCTGGTAATCTCCTCTTTGTCTCATGAGCAGGCCCGGAAAGAGGCCTCACGGTGCCTGCAATGTGATGTTGTCTGCAATGTTTGTGTTTCGGTTTGTCCCAATTTGGCTAATTTCGGATATCGGATTGAACCGGTCCGTTATTCACTGGAGAAGGCGGTTTTAAAGGAGGATGGCAGCATTGCTTTCGAACCGGATAAGATTTTCAGGATTGACCAACAATTTCAGATACTGAACATCCGTGATCTCTGCAATGAATGTGGCAATTGCACTACATTCTGTCCCAGCAGCGGCCGGCCATTTGCCGATAAACCTGGAATCCATCTTTCAATCAAATCACTGAACAAGGAGGAAAATGGCTTTTTCCTGAGCAGGCTTCCTGAAAAATCGGTGCTGATATGCAAGGAAAAGGAGAATGTCAGAACCCTGAGTTTAATGGATGGACATTATGTTTACGAAACAGACCAGGTCAAAGCGACCATCAATAATGATAATTTTGCCCTGCTGGATGTGAAATTTCTAACACCCTGTATTAAAGAGGTTCATTTTGAATTTGCCGCCGAGATGAGCATTATAATGAGAGGGGCAATGCAAATTAATCTGTTTGAAGCAAAAAAGAGGTGACACGGAACGCGTGACGCGTGACAAAAAAATCAAAAAACAAAAATTGAAAATTAAATTTATGATCCCAATAATCACCCAAATCACCGACCCTGCCGTATTAGAAAAGGCCATCCGCCATTACCGCGAAAAGGGGATTATCCTGCCAACTTTTGCACAGATGCAAAACCCGGAACTGATCCCCGGTTCCATCAAGGATAAACTAAAAAACATAGGATTGTGGGATTTGCATCCCCTGAATTTATTTCGGATAACATGGAAAAATGAGCCTAAAGCAGCTGGCGGATTGTATGGAGCGCCAAATTTCATCGAACTTCCAAAGATACTGACCGGCATCGATGCCCGGATCATCGTGATGCTGGGCAAATGGTTCCCGACGGGAGCACATAAAGTTGGCGCGGCGTATGGATGCCTGGCCCCGCGCATCATCACAGGCGGTTTTGACCCGACCTGGCACAAGGCCGTATGGCCATCAACCGGAAATTATTGCCGTGGCGGCGCCTTCGATTCTTATCTCATGGATGTGACCGCCGTGGCCATCCTCCCCGAGGAGATGAGCCGCGAACGATTCGCCTGGCTTGAGGAGATCGGCGCCGAGGTGATCGCCACTCCCGGATGCGAGTCGAATGTGAAGGAGATTTACGATAAATGCTGGGAGATCAAGCGTACCCGGAAGGACTGCATGATCTTCAACCAGTTTGAGGAGTTCGGCAACTCCTGCTGGCATTATGAAGTCACCGGCAATGCCATCGAGGAAGTTTTGAAATTGGTTGCAGGAAAAGATGCTCCTCTGGCGGCCTATATTTCAGCCACCGGATCGGCCGGAACCATTGCGGCGGGCGATTATCTGCGTACAAAGTATCCTCACCTGAAGGTGGTGGCTTCTGAGGCGCTTCAATGCCCAACGCTTTTGCAGAATGGGTTCGGCGGCCACCGCATCGAAGGCATCGGCGACAAACATGTTCCGTGGATTCACAATGTCAGGAATACCGATGTGGTAACAGCCATTGATGACGAGGATTGCATGCGTCTGCTCAGACTGTTCAACGAAAAGGAGGGCCATGCATACCTAGCGGCCAACGGCGTTGACAGATCATTGCTTTCTGCACTCGGAGCCATCGGCATTTCGGGAATCGGAAATGTGCTTTCAGCTATTAAGACCGCCAAACATTTTGATTTCACCGGCGAAGATGTGATGGTAACCATCGCCACCGATTCGGCCGAAATGTACGGCTCACGGCTTGAAGAGCTCACCGCCGAACGTGGCAGTTACTCCCTGATGCAGGCGGCGCGTGACCATGAGAAATGTATGCTCGGCACGGCCCCGTCGACCATGAAGGAACTCGGATATCCCGACAGGAAAGCCATACACAACCTGAAGTACTTCACCTGGATCGAGCAGCAGGGCAAGGATGTAGAGGATCTGCGCCAGCTATGGGATGACCGGCAAATATGGCCCCGGATATTCAGCCAGCCTGCCCGCTGGGACGAGCTGATCACTGAATTTAATGAGCGCACAGGACTTTTGAAATAACTACTGTAAATCAACTAAAACATGAGATTAAAAATTTTACTGACAATTTTACTGATTTGGGGTTCTGCAATAACTGCATCAGCCTGGGTATACCCCGAGCACCGGGAAATCATGATGGCCGCCATCAAAAAACTTGATCCCAACCGGCGGGCCATCCTCGATCAGCTCTGGGCCTCTGCAAGGAAGGGTCACGAGATGCGTCTTTGTGAATCGGTAATTGAACCAGGCCAGGGCGTTAAACCCCAGTGTCTCGATTATGCCGCCTGGACCGGAATTGCAGCCGACCACTCCGTATCCGCTCAGGATATGACCAATATTGTTCTCAAATCGACATGGATCCTGAAAGTAGCAGATATTACTGCTCAGTTGAAAGTCGGCCTTGATAAATCGGAGAAACGCAGTTCGCGTATCAGTGCAGTAAGGATTTCGGATATAAAATTGCTTCGCGCCGATCCGGAGTACGTTTCCAGGGCCGGGAAAAATAACGGGCATTTCCTGCTGGTTCTTCCGGCTGTGAATACCACATCTGCAGACTATTTTTCGTTGTGTTACAAGGAAGGAACAGAGATGAATACTGTTGGAACCTATACATGGTATCATCAAAGCGCACTGTCGAAGGCTGCCCGCCTGAACTCAAAGGATCTTACACCCGAACAGCGGTCGGCGCTTGCCCTCTCGGCCCTGGCCGATGAAGCATTCGCAGCTCATTTTTTAGAGGATAGTTTTACATCGGGACATGTGATGGGAATCTGGGGGGATGCTGCAAAACGCAAGGGAACACATGATTATTACAATGAAGAGGGCGTGGATATAAATTCCTGGGAAGGGAAACAAATGGTATTGATGGGCGATGCCACAATGCGGAAAGAGGATGTGGGATGGACATCAGATGCTGTTCTGAAGAGTCTGGAACAGATGCTGGATGCGGTAAGCGGTGCGATCAGGTTTGATCCTGCCTTCCTTCAGGAAGATCATTCTCCGGCGACTCCTGATACATTCAACGTGAGCAAAGCCATGGTGATGCCACTGCGCCCGATTGATGATAAAGTGAGGATTTTATGTGACACCGTGTTGATGGAATTTCCAATTCCGGGTTTGACTGCCGGGATGGGACAATTCCCAAGATTCCGGGCTGAAATGGGTCCCTTTGCCGGAGTTAGCGGCGCAGCCAACCTCAATTATCTGGATGGTGGATTTTTCGACTATCAAAAGGGTTACGGCGTCACTGCCGGATTGGAACTTGGCCTGCGTGTAGGATTGGGAATGGAAGGCGTATTGAACGAAGCAGGCGATGGACTGGTCTTCCTCGATTTGGGCGGCCGTATTGATTTAAGCTCCAGCCAGGCTTATGATGGTTCCCATGACAATCCTGATTTAAAAGGATATGGTTCAATGATTTCAGCCATTCCATCCCGTTTCGCTGTTACTGTCCGCTTCAGATTACCCTTCTTTCTGATCCCTGGCGACCTGGTGATTTTAGCCCCTGTTTTGGCGCTGGTATCTCCGAATTCCATGCAACGCATTGTCACAACTGCGGCAAATGGAGGTTTGATCCCCTGGCAAACGGGTTTGCCTACTCCCATCGGAAGATTCCAGTTCGTGTTGGGAAGGGAGGTTGCAATCAGTATGTATGGCGTGGGAAAAAAATCAGATACTTACTCGGTATTTCCGCCGGATAATGTATATGGGCTCGGGGCTTATTACAAACTGAATACCACCAGGTTTGAATTCCCGATCGTGGAATACCGCCCTTTCCGAACCTATTCTTCACGACAGACAGGGAGTCTTCTTTTTCAATTACATGCCGGTTTTGATGTGCCGGGCAAACGGACAGAAGCCACAGAGGGCCAGGACCTTTTTGCTATGCCGTTACCGGCAACCCGAATCATCTGGTATGCAGGGATCCGGCTTGTTTTCGACTACCGCTATTATTTTTCAGGAACAAAGAGGTAAACGGCATAATGAATTGTTAAATTGTAAAACTAAAATAAGATGAAAAAAGAGATCTCCTCATTATTATCGATTAGAGCAGCCAGGCAAATAGGCAGACTGCTGTTGTTTACAAGTTTATTGATATTTTGTGATAAATTATATTCAGCACCGGCTTCTGACCCCTTTACCAATGGCAGTAAGGAGCGGAATATGATCGTGGTGATCAGCGACATTCATCTTGGTGCCGACCTGGCCTATGCCGAAACCAACAAAAACCTTAAACCCCTCGCGCATCTTATCGGGCAGATTAGTATATCACCCAATGTTAAGGAACTTGTTATCGCCGGAGATCTGCTGGATGAGTGGTTTGTCCCGGCAACAACCGATACGTATCAGGGAAAGGATCAGGCTGATTTTGTGAAGCGGATAGCGAACGCCAATAAGGAGGTGATTGACGCGATTAACCGGATTATCCGGGATGGAAAAATTTTAGTCACCTATGTTCCTGGAAACCACGACTTAACCATTGCTGCAGAAAATGTGGCCGCTATCCTTCCGGGCATACATCAATCCCGGGATAAGGAGCTGGGTTTGGGAACCTATTCCCCGGCAGACCATCCGGAAGTAGCAATTGAGCATGGTCATCGCTACAATTTCTTCTGTGCACCCGACCCGATTTCGAACCAGGATGTTGCGCCAGGGACCATCATGCCTCCCGGATACTTTTTTACAAGAATAGCAGCGCTTCATGTTGTGCAAAATTGCCGTACTCCGCACGATTCCATTCCACAAATCGTTAAAAACAATTCTGGCGATGAAAGCCAGGCGCTCCTGTTCGGATACTATGGACTTTGGAAAACCACCTTAACGATGTTCCGAATAGAGAACAGGTTCGATGAAAAGATGATCGTGACAAAGGTGAATGGCTTCGCAGATTCATATTCCGTTAAAGATCTTTTGCCTTTTCAGCCATTGCCGGGAGGTTCGATCGATGTGAAACTTTACAAGGGAATTCAGGATTCATGGAACCAACGACAAAAAATCAACCATGTGGCGGTCAATATTCCTGTTGCTCAGGCGATGAGATATGTTGGCGATGCAGCTGAAACGGATAGGCAGTCGGAGTTACAATACTTTATGAACCCGAATTCCAACAAGAGGATCGTTGTTTTCGGCCATACCCATGTTGCGAAAATCAGTTCCTATGACAACCACAAAGGCCAAAAATCAATCTATGCGAACTCCGGAACATGGATAGATCATAACCCAAAGCTGACAACCATGAATTTTGTCGTTATAACACCACAGAATGGAGATGCAGCTTCTCAAACCTATGTGAAACTGTACAATTTTGAAGGTGAGATTGTAACGGAAATGGATGAAAAATCAATACAATTTTAACAGAAATTCTCAGATTTTTAACACGATGGCACAGAAATATTCCATTTTATGAAGAACAAAACTTTTCTCCTTGCTTTTTTACTAATCATTGGATATGGTGACATACTTAAATCACAATCCTATGAAGGTTATATTGCAGATAATATCCCTGTGTGGTTTGATTTAAATGCAGGAACAGCCGATACATTGCTCAATGGAACATACTTCTACAAAAAAAACGGAGAGAATATTTCCATATCAGGATCGATGAACGGGAAAAATATCATCCTTTATGAAAAGAGTAAAGATGGTTTAATTACCGGTATGTTTACCTGTGTGATTTTTGAAGACAGTATTACAGGAAGTTGGAGTAAACCGAACAGCAGTAAATTACTTCCCGTGAAATTGTATAAGGTGAATCCATCTTTTAGAACATGCGCCACCATTCCGGGTGCCGAAAAACTAATTCTGACCCAAGGGAATACATTAAATGATGAATTGAAGGAATATGCAGGGGATGCAGGTAAAAAACCGAAGGTGTGTTATAATTTCGCACAGAAATGTATCGTAAGCATCTATTTTGACTGGGAATACCTGGGTCCCTATTTATCCACCGGGACCATTCATCACACATTCAATTTAAACAACAATAAAGAAATTGCTTTGCTGAAAGAGATCGACCCCGGGAAATTACCGCAACTTAAAAACAAAATGAAAACCCGGATTCAAAAGGAGTTGGATGGTGCGCTGAACAATTATAAAGCAGCGGAATGGATCGATGCCTTCGGAGATAAGAAAACGTTTGAAGATGCTTTCAAGGTATCAGATCTGCAGGATGGTGCATTCGATAACTATTATATCAGAAATGGCTTTCTTTTTATCAGGATCGATGATTACTTTGGGTTTCCCCATGCTATCGCGGAAATGGATATAACGATGATCATAGACATTTCATTTGCTGAATTGGGATTGTACCTCAACAGTAATTCAATACTTCAAAATGTCAGGCAATGATGAAACATTCATCTGATATGGCTGATAAATTTTACTTCGAATGTGTCGATTGCAACGCGACCTACCCGGGGGATGAGATTATCTACCTCTGTCCGGCTTGCGAGGCTGCGAACAAACCCGGTCAGCCGCCCAGGGGCGTACTGAAAACCCGGTTTCCGTACGAATCTATCAGGAGTCAGTTCAACCACCCATCATTGTTTCAGGATCTTGCGGATCAGCGCTTCCTCCCGTTGCTGCCCATTCGCAGCATGAATTCCTGGCCGTCGCTCAGCATCGGCGATACACCCCTTTACCGTTTCGACCGGTTTGAAGCCAATCCTCCCTTTGAATGTTATCTGAAAGATGATTCCCGGAATCCGACCTTTTCATTTAAGGATCGGGCCTCTGCCCTGGTTTCGGCCTGGGCGCGAGAACAGGGAATAGCCACACTGATCGCTGCCTCTACAGGCAATGCGGGATCATCCCTTGCAGGAATTTGTGCATCACAGGGGCAGCGCGCCATCATTGTTGTTCCGGCTGCAGCCCCACTGGCCAAGCTTACCCAGATCCTGATGTATGGAGCCCTGTTGGTCCCGGTGAAGGGAACCTACGACGACGCCTTCGCCCTGAGCGTACAGATTTCTAAAAAATATGGATACTACAACCGGAATACCGCCTACAATCCGCTGACCATCGAAGGCAAGAAGACGGTATCCTTCGAGATTTTCAGGCAACTGAACTTCCGGGTTCCCGACCGGATCTTTATTCCGGTGGGCGATGGGGTGATCTATGCAGGAGTTTATAAAGGATTTGAAGATCTTTTAAAACTTGGGATCATCGACCGGATGCCGGTTCTGGTTGCCGTCCAGGCAGCGGGAAGCAGTAATTTCAACGACAATCTGAACAGAGATTCATTTTTTGTAAAACCCTCAAAGACCATCGCCGATTCAATTTCGGTAGATGTGCCGCAATGTTTCCATATGGCGGCAGGTTATATGCATGATTATCACGGGGAGTCAGTCTCGGTATCAGACCAGGAAATCCTCCAGGCCTCCTTACTTCTTTCGCGTACATCCGGAATTTTTTCAGAACCTGCCGCAGTGGCTGCCTTTGCCGGCATGCTGAAATTCAGGAGGCAAGGCCTGATCCCTTCCGGATCAAAGAATGTGGTGCTGCTCACCGGCAGCGGGCTGAAAGATCTCAGGGCTGTGCAGTCCTCGATTCACATTCCCGAACCCATCGAACCCGATGTTGCCTCTGCTGAACGCGTGATCAACGCCCATCTTCTCATTTTTAAAAAATCATGAAATGGTGACATTTCATCTGAACCACCGGGAAATTGAATATTCAGGGGATGAGAACCTGACGCTGCTGCATTATCTGCGCGAGCTGGAGGGAATTACCTCAGTGAAAGACGGATGTTCAGGCCAGGCTGCCTGTGGCGCCTGCATGGTGGAGATCGACGGAAAGGCCCGGTTATCCTGTACCCGGAAGATGAAATTCCTCGATGGATCAAAGGTCATCACCATGGAGGGCATCCCGGAAGCGGTCCGTGATATTATTGCAATGGCCTATGTTGAGAAGGGGGCCGTGCAGTGCGGATTTTGCACACCCGGACTGATCATGCGCACGAAGGTGCTCTTCGCTGAAAACCCTGATCCTGCCCGGGAGCAAATTAAAAAGGCGATCAGCCTCAATCTGTGCAGGTGTACAGGATATATGAAGATTGTAGATGCCATTGAAGCGGCCCTGCGGCGGCTGAGGGAGAGGAATATCCCGGATAATCCCCCCTTATCGAACCAGACATTTCCAGGGAGCCGGGAACCCGGACCAGCAGGGATCGGACAACCGCTGCCCAAATATGAGGCCTACGAAACGGCCATCGGGAGAAGAAATTTCATCAACGACATGCAGGTGGAGGGGATGCTCTACGGCGCCCTCCGCTTCAGCGACCATCCGAGGGCTCAGGTAGTTTCAATAGATGCATCTGAAGCCTTACAAACCGAAGGGGTGATCAGGGTATTTACCGCAGCCGATGTTCCGGGAGAACGTTACACCGGGCTGATTATCAGTGATTGGCCATTGATGATCGCAACGGGTGAAACAACCAGATATATCGGGGATGTCATTGCCGGGGTTGTCGCTGTGGATGAAGATACCGCCCGCAAGGCGGCAGCTCTTATCCGGGTGGAATATGAAGTTTTTGAACCTGTTTCAGATCCTCATCACGCCCTTGAGCCGGATTCTGCCCAGGTTCATCCCGGGAGGGAGAACCTACTTGAAAAATGTATCGTTCGCAGGGGTGAACCGGTTGGTGAAGCTCTGGAAAAGTCACCATTTTTTACATCCGGAATTTATGAAACCCAGCGCATTGAGCACGCCTTTTTGGAGACGGAAGCAGCGCTGGCGCTTCCGATGGAAAATGGAATTCATCTCTACAGCCAGGGACAAGGCATTTACGTCGATCAACGACAGGTTGCCTCGCTGCTGGGATTGGATGACGAGCAGATCCGCATTACATTGGTCGCCTGTGGCGGTGGATTCGGCGGGCGGGAAGATATGACCGTGCAGGGCCATGTTGCCCTGTTTGCCTATCTCCTGCAAAAACCGGTAAAACTGCATTTGTCGCGGGAGGAGTCCATCATCATGCACCCAAAGCGGCACCCGGTGTGGATGAACATTTCGCTGGGTTGTAATGAATTTGGAATGCTGACCGCTTTGCAGCTAAAGGCCATTGGCGACACGGGTGCCTATGCATCGGTTGGAACCAAGGTGATGGAACGGGTGGCAGGTCATGCCAGCGGAGGTTATCACATTCCTTCGGTTGATATTGAATCCCTGACCGTTTATACAAACAACATCCCATCCGGCGCCATGCGTGGGTTTGGAGCCAACCAGGTGGCCTTTGCCCTCGAAAGCTGCATGGATGAATTGTGCATGCAGGGCGGTTTCGACCGGTGGAAATTCCGCTACGACAATGCCCTTACGGATGGGAAAATGACCGCTACCGGACAGATCCTTGGGAAGGGTGTCGGAATCAGAGCCTGCCTTCTCGCATTGAAAGAACATTTCTATGGTGCAAAATATGTCGGACTCGCGTGCGGAATCAAAAATTCAGGAGTAGGTAACGGAATGACCGACTTCAGTGATGTAAAGATCACCATCCTGAAGAATGGAAGGGTTTTGATCGAACACGGCTGGACCGAGATGGGGCAGGGCGTACAGAACATGGCGATCCAGGTTCTAAGCCAGGAAACCGGAATTGATGCCGCCCTCATCGACGTTGTGGTGGATACCAATGCCGGGTTGCCTACCGGAATGACTACCTCCTCGCGGGCAACGGCTCTGCTGGGCAATGCCATCATCGATGCTTCGGCAGCTGTGCGTGAAGACCTGGATCAAAATGCCCCCGGCTGCGTCGATCTGAAAGGAAAAGGACTGCGGGTCGCACTTTTGCACATGGCAGGCAATGTATACCGGGGAAAATATTACTGCAACTGGACCACCAGGCCAGGCGCCGAAGTTGAAAAGATCATCACCCATTATTCATACGGATATGCAGCACAGTTGGTTGTTTTGAATGAAAAGGGAGAGATAGAAAAGGTATATGCGGCCCATGATGCCGGGAAGATCATGAATCCCATGTTATTTGAAGGTCAGATCCAGGGAGCCGTTCATATGGGTATCGGCTATGCCCTCACTGAAGATTTACCAATGAAGGAGAGCAGGCTGGTAAGTTCAAAGTTATCCGATTGCGGTGTGCTGAATGCGAACCAAACCCCGGAAATTTTGGTCATTGGGGTAGAAGAACCAGATCCGGTCGGCCCTTATGGCGCCAAAGGAATCGGCGAAATCGGGCTGGTTCCCACAGCTGCGGCTGTGGCCAACGCCTTGTGTGCATTTGACGGGGTCAGGAGAACGAAGTTGCCGATGAAATGGAATAATGCGTAAATTGAACCGGCAATTTTATTTACTTTATCCTCAGATTGGTCAGACACTGTCTGACTTTTTCAAAACCAAAGTAAAAAAACCGGATCATACCTCCTGAAAAGAAACTTGAAATGGACAAAGAGACCATGATGCTATTACTTAAGGAGTTGGCTGAACTGCCAGAGGAGAGTGAATGGGTTGAATTCAAATTGAACAAAGGCTCTATTACGAATGAGCAGATTGGTGAATACATCTCAGCCATGAGCAATGGAGCCTGTATTAAAAATAAGCCACTCGGATATCTGGTTTGGGGAGTGAGAAACGAGGATCATACACAGGTTGGGACAAATTTCAACTTTTCAATAGCGAAACATGGCAATCAGGATCTCGAACTGTGGCTAAGAATGTTGCTTCATCCGAGCGTTAATTTTTCCATTCATGAATTTGACCACGAAGAAAGGCATTTTATTGTCCTTCAAATTCCGGCTGCCTTTGGTGAGCCTACCCATTTCCAGAAAAAAGCTTACATACGTATCAACAGCAATAAAACCGATTTAAGAAATTTTCCCGATCTGGTCAGACAAATCTACAATTCGCACAAAGACTGGTCGGCTGAGATCGTTACAAATGCCTTATTACAGGATATTGATCCCGAAGCTGTTGCGCTCGCAAGAGTAAAGTTTGCTGAACGAAATCCAAGGTTGATAGATGAACTGAATTCCTGGGATGACTTAACTTTTCTCGATAAGGCAAAGATCACGATTAATGGAAAGATTACAAGAACTGCATTGATACTTCTTGGCAAAGAAGAGTCATCACATTATCTATTACCCGCTGTTGCTCAAATTACCTGGAAACTCGACACTGAGGAGAAGGCATATGAACATTATGGTTCCCCAATGTTGTTATCCACTACCCTGGTTGGCAATAGAATAAGGAATTACAAATACAAGTTTTTTCCCGATGATGAATTGCTTTCAGTTACGGTGGATAAATATGAAAACAAAGTGATCCTGGAGGCCTTACACAATTGCATTGCGCATCAGAACTACCTGGAAAACTCGAGGATCATTCTGACTGAAAAAACCGACAGGCTTATTTTCACAAATGCGGGTAACTTCTTTGAGGGCACTCCGGAGGATTATTATCTGGGACAAAAGACCCCTAAAAAATACCGGAATCCATGGTTGGCGCAGGCAATGGTCAACCTGAATATGATTGATACCCTGGGCTATGGAATTCACCGGATGATTCAGGAACAACGAAAACGATTTTTTCCATTACCCCAATTCGATCTTCATGATCCCAACATAGTTGAGTTGGTCATTTACGGCCACAGTATTGATGAGAACTATTCGAAACTATTGTTGAGAGACACTGATTTGCCGTTGTCTACCATCATACTGCTTGACAGGTTCCAGAAAAAGCTCTTAATTCCAGAAAACGAACTAAACAATCTGAAAAAAGCGGGTTTGATTACGGGAAGGAAACCAAACTACCATATTTCTGAGAAGTTGGCTACTCAATCGGGCCAGATTGATACATATATTAAAAATAGAGGATTTGATAAGACATTTTATAAAAAATTGGTTATGGATTATATCTCAATAAGCAAAACCGGAGTTTCTAAGTCGGAGGTTAAAAAATTGCTTTGGGAAAAATTGCCTGATATTATGAAGGATGATCAGAAAGTTAACAAAGTGACTAATATTTTACAAGAGCTGAAAAGAGAAAAAAAGATTATTAATACGGGTACTGATGCCAAACCATTCTGGAAATTAACACATTAACCTCTTATAAATTGTAGTAGAAAATTAGTCATTTATAAGAGAATTATAAGAGATAATAAGAGATGAACCACTGGTGATTAAAATCAGAAGTACTTTACAACCGTTAATATAAATATCTATGCAATCCATCAACCGTAACGCCATCACTGTCTCAGCCAGAAAACCCCTCATCGACTGGGTCAATTCAATGGATCAGGAACATCCCATGAAATACAGGGATCCGTCTAATTATGATGAATCAACTGTTTATCTCATTGAGGAGCTCGAAACAGAAGAGGATTTCAACGAGTGGATCAGAGAAAACTATCTGGAACTATTTGAGGAAGAGCTTTTCGGCTGGCTCACAGATGATGCAAAATGGCCCACACCATTGACCTACGAGTTATTCAATGAATGGATTCAGGTTTCTTATCAATCGGTGGTAATGGATCTGATTGACGATGAACCGATCGAACATGAGGAGTGATGCTTTCCTGTTTATTTCGCCGGCTCCCAGAAACAATTCTTCGGTGAACTGATTTTTCCGTCCGTTTTCAGTTTCTTCATCGCTTTATCCACCTCTTTGCGCTCAATGCCCGATAATTCTACAATCTGGCCTGCACTCAGCGGCTTACCGGCTTTCTGAATAGTGGCTAATACTTTTTCAACAGTTTCCATAATACATTCGTTTGAACATCAGATAAGGATTCAGGTTTAACAAGGATTAAATTTAGAAATTGATTTTGAAATGATGGTGCAAGTTACCAAATAAAGTAATTTTATCCTCTGGATTACCACAAACATCGTATTCATCAACACCCGTTCAGATGCTCCTTTTAAAAAACGGCACCTATATTGACTGGCAAACGCTGGAATTCAAACAGTCCGATATCCTTGTAAAGGAAGGTGATGCTGGTTCGATCAGGTTTGTTGATGGATATGATGCGCAATGGGAAAAGGCCCATGTGATCGACTGCACCGGTAAATTCATCACGAAATCATTTGCCAACGGGCATCATCACGTCTATTCGGCCCTTGCCTGCGGAATGCCGGCACCGAAGAAAAATCCTGAAAATTTTCTGGAGATTTTAAACTATATATGGTGGAATCTCGACAAGGCGCTTGACCTTGAAATGATCAGATCAAGCGCACTGGTCACGGCCATGGCATGTGCTAAAAATGGCGTGACCTTCGTCATTGATCACCACGCTTCGCCCAATGCGGTCGATGGAAGCCTTGAAACCATCGCGCAGGCTTTCGATGAAATTGGTGTGGGTCACCTGCTGTGTTATGAGATCTCTGACCGTGATGGATCGGATATCGCCCGGAAAGGCCTGGAAGAAACGGAGAAATACCTTTCAAAGCGCCAGGGGCTGGTTGGTCTGCATGCCTCGTTTACGGTGGGTGATGAAACCCTGAAACAGGCGGTGCAACTTGCCCGGCAGATGAATTCGGGGATCCATATCCATGTGGCTGAGGATACATCAGACCAGGATCAATGTATCGCCAAGTGCCGAAAGCGGGTGGTAGAACGATTGCATGATGCCGGGGTGCTGCAATTCCCGAAAACCATCCTGGCCCACTGCATCCACCTTGATGACCATGAACGCGCACTGGTTGAAAGATCACCTGCCTGGGTAGTGCAGAATATGGAGAGCAACCTGAACAATTCCGTGGGTTTTTTTAATTCCATCGGACTGGGCCCTAGGATCATGTTCGGCACCGATGGCATGCACAGCGATATGCTCCGCAGCGCCAAGTCAGCCTTCTTTGCCGGCCACAATTTCGATGCGATCGGTTATGGAGAAACCTACCGCAGATTCCGGAATGTACATCATTATCTTCATTCCAATGGATTTTCCGGTGATGGTGAAAATAACCTGGTCATCTTTGATTATGATTCACCTACCCCTGTGACTGCTGATAATTTCTTTGGACATTTTTTATTTGGAATGGAATCAAAACAGATCACCCATGTCATTTCGAAAGGACGGTGCATCGTTGAGGAGAAGAACATAGTAAATGTTGATGAAGACCAAATATGGGCCATATCCCGGAAACAGGCATTGCGGCTGTGGTCTCAAATGAAAAAATGATCGTTCAGCAGGTTTTGCCTAAATATTACGTATATTTGTAATTATAAATAACAATATCACGTATAAAGTTATAATGATCACAAGATCAATTCAAAACAAGGTTCAGAATTTGCTTAATCAGTTCCCGGTGGTGGCCATTGTCGGACCCAGACAATGTGGCAAAACCACCCTGGCAAAAACCCTGATGGCGAATTCATCAAAAAAGTGTATTTACCTGGATCTTGAGTTGCAAAGTGATCTCTCCAAGTTATCGGACCAGGAAGCCTATCTTAATTACCATGAATCAGAGACGGTTATCATTGACGAAATACAACGATTGCCAGATTTATTTCCCACCCTGCGCGCCCTCATCGATCAGAACAGAATTCCAGCCCGATTTTTGATTCTGGGTTCAGCCAGTCCTGATCTGTTAAAGCAAAGTGCAGAAACCCTTGCCGGAAGGATTGCCTATGTGGAACTGACACCATTTCATTTACCTGAGATAACAGGTGTTTACACCCTTGACCAGTTATGGTTAAAAGGTGGATTCCCGGACGCTTTGGCAAGCGATACGCTTTGGTCGACTTGGATGCGGAATTTTATAATAACCTATCTTGAAAGGGATTTACCTCAATTGGGATTTTCTGCAAATAGTGTGGCAGCAAGGCGGTTATGGACGATGCTGGCGCATAATCATGCAAATCTTGTTAATTTTTCAGAGCTTGGAAAAAGCCTTGAATTGAACCACAATACCATCAAATCATACATCGATTTTATGGAAAAGGCGTTTTTAATACGTCAAATCCAACCCTATACGTTTAACCTTGGTAAACGGATGGTCAAAGCGCCAAAAGTCTATATCCGGGACAGTGGAATATTGCATTATCTTCTTGGCAATGAGCATTTAGATGATCTTTTTGGCAATCTTAAAATGGGTGCATCCTGGGAGGGCTTCGTGGTTGAGCAGATCATCGGATCGTTGCCAGCCAATTGTCAGGTTTACTTTTACAGAACCTGGGAAGGATCTGAATTGGATTTGGTGATTGAAAAGGCAGGACAACCACTGGCCGGAATTGAAATAAAATTCAGAAGTGATGTCAGGCCCACAAAGGGGAATACGCTGGCGGCCCAGGCACTGAAAATCAAACATCGTTTTGTTGTTACCCGCGCGAGTGAGGAGTATACGCTGAGTAACGGTTTCCGTGTATGCGCTCTTGAACGGTTTTTATCTCAATATTTACCAGAATTGTAAGTAGAAAAGCAGGTATTCTGGATAACAACCTGCTCCGGAATATAAAACAGAAAGAAAAAAGTCATAAAATGAAGAACCCTTTCAACCTTTCTGACATCAAAAGAACAATATTTCTGATCGCCTTGTTCTTTTCGATTCAAACAATTGCCTTTTCACCACTGCCCGAAGTTCCACCCTTAAAACTGTTTAAAGACTTTCTTGCCAATGTACACTATATTTCAACCAAAGAAAAAGCCTTTCAGTTTTTATACGATGAACAGAATAGCAGAATTGCCTTTTATCATGGTAAAACCTTGGATTCATTGCAGGCATTTGTCAACCCATTTATATTCAAAATGGCGGATCGTTTATATTTCCAGGAAAAACTGGCATCTGGTTTTGGGACTGCTTTTGGATACTATGAAAAAAGCCAAGGTAAAAAAAATATCAGGACGGTTATCAATACAAAAAAAATTACCCAACAGGGGGATGATCAAAGTTTTTATCAGAAATGGAACGGAAATATTGGAGAAGAAAACTACTTCTCAAAGCCATCTGAGATCAATGAACCCGCAGAATTTAATTTTTCAAAGGGGTTCCAAAGCAGCAAACGATTTGAAGAGAACGAAACCCGTGCCCACCAATTTGAATTTTATAAAACGATCTATCCGGTGATCAAAATAGGAGATGAGAACATTGCCTTCTTTAATTTTATTTGTGATACCATCGAGGTTTTGAATAAGGATGGGAATATTCTTCACTCTTCGCCGATTATTTTTCATAAAAAAATCAAAGCTACAGCAAATTCGGCATATTCCATTAATTTATCAAATTCTGATTGGCATTGGGGAAGCGAGATAATAACGGATGAGTCTACCCGAGAAGTGTACACCCTATTCCTGAAAAACGGGATGGTGAAAGTACAAAGGATTGATCTTGAAACCGGAAAGTTGAGAAGTGGAACAGTTTTGCCATTCCCTTTTCCTGAAAAAATTAAAATTTTGTAACTAATCAGTCCTATTTATAATGAGCGATTACATTGAGGGCTTGCAGCACATCTTGTTTGTTTTTGATGGCTGTTTCGATAATGGATCTCAGGATGGCAAAGTTTTCGGCAGCAAACATAGTCTTGAACTGACC
>CAJAUM010000102.1 GCA_903945175.1 uncultured Bacteroidales bacterium
ATGGCAGGTGGATGCAACCAACGCTCAGCGGGAGTTCCAGGGTTTAGAGGAAGCTATGGCCATTTACAACCTAAAGCAAGGACTTCTACTGACGCTCAGCAACGACGATTCAATGATTCCCAACCATCCGGGAATAGAGGTAGTCCCGGTATGGCAATGGCTGATTAAAAACCGTGACACGTGACGCGTGACGAAACCACTGAAACTTGAAACTACCAAAAATCCAACCCGGTATCTGCTCCATCAACAATGTGGCACCCCACTACCGGGAGGCTTTGTTTGCATTGATGGACCGGGAGTTGAAGTGTGACTTTTATATTGGTGACCGTGTTGCAACCCCGATCGTGCCGATGAACGTTGAAGTGCTGAAAGGTTATCGGAAAACCCTCACTTTTGTCCCTCTCCCAGGCCACTTTTACTGGCAAAAAGGCGCTGTGGGCGTGGCATTTGATGCGTATCAATATTATCTGGTAGATGGCGAGCCCTACTGCCTCTCCAACTGGCTCGTATTGCTGATAACGAAACTGCGCCGGAAAAAAGTTTGGCTCTGGTCGCACGGCTGGTATGGCGATGAGAACCTTTTGAAGCGGGTTGTTAAAAAAGTGTTTTTTAAGCTGTCGGATAAAGTGCTGTTGTATGGCGATTACGCCCGCAATCTGATGATCGCCCGGGGGTTTGATCCGCAGAAGGTGGTTTGTATCTATAATTCCATGGATTATGATCAGCAGGTAAAGATCAGGGCCTCTTTAAGCGATGCCACGATTTATCCGACCCATTTCAACAATGATGATCCAGTGCTGATATACATCGGGCGGATTCAGAAGGAGAAAATGGTCGATCAGCTGATCAGGGCCCTCAGGGAGTTGAACGACAGGGGAACACCTTGCAACCTGGTGATCATCGGGGAGGAGATCGAAGAGACCGGCATGCGGTCAATAGTATCAGACTATTCGCTGAATGACCGGGTATGGTTCGTGGGTCCGTTGTTCGACGAAGAGCGCCTGGGCGAATTTATTTATCATGCCGATGTATGTGTTTCACCCGGCAACGTGGGGCTTACGGCCATTCATTGCCTCACTTACGGCACCCCGGTGATCACCCACGACCATTTCCCGCACCAGGGTCCCGAATTCGAAACGATCACCCCGGGTGCGACCGGCGATTTCTTTGCTGAAAACTCAATCGATGACCTCTGCCTGAAAATCAAACCCTGGCTCTCCCTGTCCCCCGAAAAACGCGCATCGACCCGCCAGGCATGTTATGCGACCATTGCCGGCAAATACAATCCCCGTTACCAGGTCGCGGTCCTTAAAACATTATTAACGGGTGGATAGCATAATTTTAACAAAACCTGACACGGAAAGTTGTTTTGATTCGGTGGTACATTTTGTTAATTTTGTCAATTTATGGATTATGTATTTCTGGTTAAATGCAAAATTTGTGGTGGTATATTTCTGTAAAATCATCATCTTTGCTGTAAATATCCAAAATCAGAAGGATGAAAAGTAACAGCCGCTATTTTTCGAGAGATATCGACCTCCATTTACAAACCTGGAAAAACGATATACATCATAAACCTTTGCTGCTACGTGGCGCCCGGCAAGTTGGGAAATCATCTGCTGTGCGACACTTAGGTGAATCATTCGCCTGTTTTGTGGAGGTGAATTTTGAACGTGATCCGGAGATCAGGCAACTATTCAGCGCCTCATTAAACCCCAAAGAAATTTGCAGCAAATTATCAGCTATCTATAATTTGCCCATTCAGCCGGGGAAAACACTTCTGTTTTTCGATGAAATACAGGCTTGTTTACCCGCAATTGCTTCGCTTCGTTTTTTTTACGAGGAATATTCCGAATTACATGTTATTGCGGCAGGCTCGTTGCTGGAATTCGCTTTACAGGAAATACCCTCTTTTGGTGTCGGCCGCATACGTTCCTGCTATATGTACCCGTTTTCGTTTAATGAATTTTTACAGGCGCAGGGATTGGACAGGCTGGTTGCCGAAAAACGCAATGCCACGGCTGATCATCCCATGCTGGAACCCATTCATAAAAAATTGACAGAATATTTGCGTACTTTTTTGTTGGTTGGCGGAATGCCTGAGAGTGTAAAGACCTGGATTGAAAAATCGGATTATTTAGCCTGTCGCCATATTCAAAATGATATTTTAGAGACCTATACCGATGATTTTGCAAAGTACAAAAAGCGCATATCACCCATGATTTTACAGCAAACACTTCGTTCGGTAGCGTTGCAATCGGGTTGTAAGTTTATGTATTCTCAGGTATCTCCTGACATGGAACCAGTTAAAATTAAAGAGGCTTTAGAACTACTGTCCATGGCGGGAATTGTTATTCCGGTTACGCATACAGCAGCCAATGGCGTACCGTTGGGTGCAGAAGAAAATGCGAAGTTTCGCAAATTTCTTTTTATGGATACGGGATTATTGCAACGGATGCTGAACCTCGACATGAACAATGTGCTTCTGTCTACGGATATTAATTTAGTGAATAAAGGAACATTGGCCGAAGTTTTTGCCGGGTTGGAGCTTTTGAAATATGGAAGTTGTTACGAACGGCAGAAGTTGTATTATTGGTTACGGCTTGAAAAAGGCGCCCAGGCCGAAGTTGACTATGTGATATCAAAAAACGCCACAATCATTCCACTCGAAGTAAAGGCGGGCACAAAAGGTTCAATGCAAAGTCTTTATCGTTTTATGGAATTGAAAAAATCAAAGTTTGGCATTCGTACTTCTATGGAAAATTTCGGGAGAATAGGCCATATTGAAATTTATCCTTTGTATGCAGTCGATCACCTGCAACCTGAAACCTGAACAAATGACTGACGACCGACGACTGACGACGGTCATCCGTCATCCGTCATCCGTCCTTGAACCTGAAACCTGAAACCTTGAACCCCGCTTACATCCCTCTCTTGTGGGCCTATTTGCTGTTGCCGGTTTATATGCCCGCCTTTGGCGCCGTGAACTCCAACGGTCCGAAATTCCTGGCCATGGCCATCCTCAACCTGGTTTCGCTGGTTGTGTTTTTATCAAATCGTGAATTCAGGCAGGATGCGTACCTGAGATCCGGGTTCTTCAGGAACAGCATGGGTATCGTGTATGGCTTGTTTATGCTGATCTCCCTGCTGTCGTTCAGCCAGGCCATCAACATGACGGCAGCGGTGATGAATTTCAGCAAACTCTTCACCGTGTTTTCGGCAAGCTATATGCTTTTTGTCATATTGAAGCGTCATCGCGGTTATTTGCCGTATGTTGCGGTCATTCTTGCCTTCATGCTACTCGCCGACAGTCTTACCGCCTGTTATGAGATAGTAAAGTATATATCAGGCAAGGTGGTTTCCATTTTCGATATACAATCGGTATATTCAAATAAAAACGTGTTTGCGGCGGCCATGTTTGTGAAGTTGGCAGCTTCGGCCTGGCTCATGTTCTTCGGCAGCGGATGGCAGAAGAAACTGGGATCCATCACCGTGTTCAGCGCAGCACTGGCCATTTTCTTTATAAGCGCCCGGGCATTTTACCTGGGATTGGTGTTGCTGTCGGCAGCCCTTGCTCTGTATGCGATCCTGCGGTTTATCAGGATAAAAGATAAGAACCCGTTGATTCATTTGATGCATTTTGTCGGATTGCTGGTACTGGCCCTGGTAGTATATTCCTTTACGCAGCGTTATCTGTTCCCGAAAGAGAAGGACACGGTTGCCTATAACAAAGATGTGGTAACGCGGGTGACCGAGATCAGTCAGGAAATAGCCCCGCCCCGCAAGTCGGAACCGGCAACACCGGGATTCATCAGGCTATCATCATGGCACAGGTCCCTTCAGCTTTTGCGGGAGCACCCCATTCTGGGGACTGGTACCGGCAACTGGAAGATCGAAGTGCTGAAGTATGAGGGCCCCGGCAGGGCCGATTATAATTATCTTTCTAAAAATCACAACGATTTTATGGAGGTAAGTGCCGAAACCGGTTTGATCGGCGGATTGGCCTACCTGGCGCTGATATTTCTTGCTCCCCTCGGCTTCTTCAGGGCATCGTGGAATACCCAAAAAGGAGACGAAAAGCTGAAGTTTCTTTTCCTGCCGGCCATGGGACTGCTGGCCTACAGCGTTGACGCATTTTTCAACTTTCCGGCCGACCGGCCCGAGATGCAGATACTGTTTGCCCTGTATGTCGCGGCTGCGGCCGTTGCCTTCGACCATGTCCCACTCTACCTTCACTGGATTGACAAGATCATCTTCAATAAAATTACTGCTTCCTTTGTGATCCTATTATTGTGCATATCTGCCTATGTGCTGTTTCAGAATGTGAAATCACTTCGTTTTCAACGTTATGTACTGGCAGATGATGCCGGGAAGAGACTCACGCATTCGGCTTCATTTATCGCCGGAGGCTTCCCCTCCATTCCCAATGTGAGCGACCGGGATGAGCCCATTGCAACCATCAAGGCCCGTTATCTCATTTCACAAAACCATTGCCGTGAAGCGATCACCCTGTTGCTGGCCGATCGTTCAAGTCCGTACGACAGCCGCCGTGAGTTTTGCCTGGCCCGTGCCTATGAAAAATTGGGGAGGTACGACAGCGCTGCGTTTTGGCTGAGCAAAGCATACATGCTGAAGCCGTTGTATAAGAAAGGTGAGGAGTGACATCAGACATTCTCAAGGATAAGGTTGCCGTCAATACCTAATTTCTTATGGATTTTTTTTGCAAGCGTCATGCCAATATTCGCTTTTCCCCTCAAAATATCACTGATCCTCGCTTCACTCACATCAAGCTCCTTCGCAAGATCACGTTGCTTCATCCTGCGCTTATGCATGGCATCTTCTAAAAGAACTACAAGTTTGGTTGGCTCCTTAAGAGGAAGAATTTTAAGAACCTTATCCTCATAGTCAGCTGCTGAAGTTGCAAGGGTCAGGTATTCATCAAGCAAATCTTTATCAATAGCTTTAAAGCCACCAATTTCAGTCGCTTGTCGAGTGATTGCTTCAATTCGTTCCATTATTTTTTTATAATCACGCGCGCTCATTTTTTCTTCTGTCTTATACATTGTTTAAACTATTTTAGAATTAATTTTACTATATTCTGCATGTGTTCCAACGAAACGTACATCAACAATTCCCCCTGTGAACACAATAACTGCTATGATTCTATATCTGTTACCTTTTATATCGAATACATATCTATCGTTTCCGACATAATCAGCTGAAGGAAAATCCTTTAACAAATCATGCAGGTGTTTATAATTTCCATTAGTAAGAGTTTCTGCCCACTTATTTATAGCATTAACGGAATCAGCATGATTAAGAGCAAAATCTGCTAAACGA
>CAJAUM010000103.1 GCA_903945175.1 uncultured Bacteroidales bacterium
AAGAACAGGAAATCAAATCTCTTATCAGAGAATGCGTAGCTTTCCTCATGGAGGAAGGCTACAGTGAGCCACGGATCGCGGATTACCAGCGGCTATGGCATGATGGAATTGAGGAGTATATGAATAAAAACTCCTTGGTAAACTACAATGCTACTATTGGTGAAGATTTTTTAGGTGGCATTGCGGGAATGAGCGACTCGTACATGCGCACAATCCGCCGCAATGTGCATGTACTGACCGATTTTCTTTCATACGGTAAAGTCAGAAAAAGGATAATACAATATGTATACCACGAGTTGCCCGGTGAAATAGGTGAAGTTGCTTTTAAGTTTATAGAGTCGCAAGCAAGACTTCGACGCAGCAAACTGACACTTGAGAAGCACCAGCGCATTTTGAGCTATTTTATAGTCCATTTGGCATTAAAGTCAGTAACTCATGTTTCAGAAATCAGAGATGAAGATGTCCTCTCTTCCATAGCATCCGCTCATAATTGTAAGGATCATTACCTCAATACGATCCGCATGTTTTGCCGGTTTATGTATGAGCAGAAATATATAGATAAGAATGTAGAATACGTCATCGGAAGAAATAACTATCCCAAACGTGAAAAACTGCCGTCAGTATATGCTGCTGCTGAGATTAAGCAAATTGAAGAGACGGTCAGCCAGTCCAGTGCGGTCGGCAGACGTGACTATGCGATGCTTCTTCTGGCCACGCGGCTCGGACTTCGTTCTTCGGACATAGCAGGACTGATGTTCGAGAATCTGGATTGGGGTCGAAACCTCATTTGCCTGACGCAGTTCAAGACAAAAAAGGTGATAGAACTGCCGCTTCTGGCCGATGTCGGTGAAGCCGTTATCAACTATCTCAAGTACGGCAGACCAGTATCAGGTCTTCAGCAGGTATTCCTGACTGCCTGTACTCCGTACCGTACCGTCAACAGGCTGATAATAAATGGAGCAGTAAGCAGAATAATAATAGCATCCGGTGTCGACATTTCAGGCCGCAAGTTTGGCCCCCATGCTATGCGGCATACGCTGGCAAGCCAGCTACTGCGTAACGGGACTTCGCTTCCGGTTATATCCGAAACACTTGGCCACTCCGATACGCAGGTCACCATGAACTATCTGCGTATCGACATAAACAACCTTATGCGGTGCACCCTTGATGTACCTCTGGTATCTACCAGTTTCTATGAGCAGAAAGGAGGTGTGTTTTATGAGTGAACAGTTTAAATACAAGAGTGTGTTTGCCCCCTATTTTGACAACTTCCTCAAGATGAAGGATACCATGGGATATGGCCTTAATAAGTTCAGATGGGTATTTTTAGAGCTTGACGGGTTCTTCATAGAAACCGGTGTCACAGATGCCTACATAACCAGTGAACAAATCGCAGCATGGAGCAAAACTCGCGTAAACGACAAAGCCAGGACACTTTACGATAAATACTCCGTCCTGTCCCAGTTCTGCCGGTATATGTGCCATCTTGGTCAGGAATGTTACATACCACGGCTGCCCAGGCAAAAGGATCTGGACTTCATACCATATGTCTTCACCCATGAACAGATGGAAAGTATCTTCAGTGAATGTGACAAACTGGCCATGCCGGTTGCCAATATGAACAGTGCTCTTTTTGCTATACCGGCTCTGATACGCTTCCTCTACAGTTCTGGTGTAAGAATTGGCGAAGCCATATTTGTCAAAAACGCAGATGTAGATTATTCACGCCATTGGATTATAATAAGGAAAACCAAAAATAAGATGCAGCGGATGGTGCCCGTTAACTCGTCCCTGGAAGAAGTGATGAAGCAATATGAAACATACAGGAACCGAATGCCGATTAAAAGTCTGATGGATAAAGAAAGTTTTTTCTTTGTATCGACCATCGGAAAACCACTGACAAACGGGACAGTATATGGCTGGTTCAAAAAGGTACTGAGGCAATGTGGCATACATCATATCGGGAAGAAGCAAGGGCCTCGTGTTCATGATATCCGCCACACCAGCGCGGTACACTCCTTTGAAAAAATGGTAAAAGGTGGAGTCGACATTTATTGCGCACTACCGATCCTTTCTACCTTCCTCGGACATAAGACAATAAAAGGTACAGAAAAATATGTAAGGATGGTACAAGAAATTTATCCTGACATCATCGGGATGGAAAATCCGGTCACATCTTTTGTGTTCCCCCAAAAACCCGAAATAGAACTCGACTATGGAAACAGCTACTGATTTTGCAAAATACCTGACAAAATTCTTCACAGAATATCTTGTCGGAGAAAGGGGAGCCAGCTCCCATACAATTAGATCGTATAGCGATACTTTTACCCTCGTGCTTACCTATATGGATAAAGTCAGGCACATAGCAGCTGACAGGCTGGCTTTCAACCACTTTTACAGGGAAACTGTTCTGGACTTCCTTGACTGGCTGCAGAAAGAACGAAATTGCGCCAACTCAACCAGGAACCAACGGCTGGCCGCCCTGCACTCATTTTTTAAATATATGCAATATGAAGACGTCAAGCAACTTGAACGATGGCAAAACATCCTGTCTATCAGGGTTAAGAGGCATGAAAAAAGAAGTTCTGTCAATTACCTGACCGTCGAAGGGATCAAGTTCATACTGGAACAGATACCTGTAAACACGAAAGAAGGACGGCGAAACCTTGCATTACTAGCATTGCTTTATGACAGCGGTGCCAGAGCACATGAACTCATAGACCTTTCCCCATCATCCTTGAATCTGAACAAACCATGTTATGTTACCCTTTTGGGAAAGGGAAACAAAAAAAGAATAGTTCCATTGCAGAATGAGCAGGTAAAGTTACTGATATCTTATATGAAGGAAAACCACCTTGACAACCCAGCATACAACCAACGGCCGTTGTTTGCCAACAACCGGGGTGGAAGGCTGACAAACTCAGGTGTGACCTATATCCTAAACCTTTATGCAAATAATGCACGGATACTCAGACCTGAACTTATAAACGAAAAAATCAGTCCGCACACGTTCCGACACAGCAAAGCAATGCATCTTTTACAATCCGGTGTAAATCTGGTTTATATACGTGATATCTTAGGGCATGTATCGATACAGACTACAGAAATCTATGCAAGAGCTGACTCAAAGCAAAAACGTGAAGCATTGGAAGCTGCATATATCGATATCATAACAGTTCATGCAAATGAAGGCAGCTGGGAAAAGGACTCGAAACTTAGGGAATGGCTGAAGAATTTTGCAAAATAATCAATATCGTTATCCAAAGTTGTTTTAACAAGTAAATGAGATAAATTGCTGATTGGCAATCTTATTTGTAAAGATACTTTGGATAACGATTTACTTTGGATAAGAGAACCGCTGAATTAATCCAAATCCTTTTGAAAGTGATGTGCCGCCTTTTAATTCAAACTCTATTCCTTGTTGTTGTAAACCATAAAGCGCATGCATGATCCAGTAGTCCTTTTCCACCAATGCATTATCGATGCCAAGTTTCGAGGAAACAATGGCTAAAAGGTCTTTGAATTCGGGATCGTTATGGAGAAAATCAGGCATGAATCAATTCGGTTTTGCGCAAAACTGATTTTAATAACTTTTTTGTTGCGCCTGATCCATACTGTTGCGTCATCTTCATTAATTCAAGGGTTTCAAAACGGTCAGCATTTTTCTGAAAGCTCTTTATTACCTTATCCTGGTCCTCAGCTAATTCACCAAGGTTGTTCAGTAAATCTATTACCAGGAATTCCAGGCTAAGTGTGGCCGGGAAGGCGGATTTCAATTTAAACAGGAGTTTTTTACCATTCAATAAGAATTCCCCATGACGTTTGTGGTTATATACCCAAGTGGTATTGTATAACTGGGTTAGTCCAAGCCCAAGGGAATTGTACCCATTGGGTGAAACGAGCAAAAAGGATTTGTCTTTGAGGAAGCGCTCAACAAGGTCGTGGTCACTGGGGGGAACCATTCCGAATTTTGATTTTTTCGGTGCATAGTAAAGCCCCTGCCCCAGCTTCATTAGTGTACCATCCTTGGTTAACCGGCTTAAATGACGATCCACCGCAGTAGAATAATACTCTAAGTCGGAACGGCGATAAACTTCACCAGGTTTGATATGTTGCTTTAATAATTCCATAATAATCCATGCAAAGATAAGAACAAAAATCAAACCTGCATGCAAATATGTGAAAAATTCATGCAACCAGACGCAAATATGCCCCCCACCCTGAAAAAATAAACCATTTTTGCTCTTGACAACTGAATTATTAACTTGGTTTTGTTCGTTTCTTGTTGTAGCTTATTTAACCGGGAAAAAGATATGGGTCTCCCATTTCATGGTGTCCTTTTCAACCATTGGGTTGGTAATATAGATTTCTGAAGGTCCACCGGTTTCAATTTTAGCAGCCGCTTTAATATAGGATGCCAGCGCCCGGTATGCAGGTTCTGTTTTGCTGTAAGGTCCAAAATAGATCGCTTTTACGCCCATTTGTTCAGGAAGTTTAACCACCTGGATACGACCCTTCCCTTTTTCTGCCTTTACTACAGGAATGCAGATATTCATTACAGAGAAATAGGTAACGGAGTCCCACCTGAGATAAGTGGCAAATGGCGATCCATTTTGAACAAGCTTATTGGCCTTGATAAAACCGTACAACTCCCCATAGGCTTTTCCCATCACAGCTCCATATTCCTTTGGTCCGGCTGAATCAAGCACTGATACGACTGTTTGGGCAGGAATTACGCATTCCTCAATAGGTGGCCATCCATTCCGCTCTTCAGCTACCTTTTTCAGTTTGATCAATCCTTTCTCAAAATCAGGTCCCATCATTCGATCCATCAATAAACCCATATAACGGTTTAAAGGATTGTACCCGAGATCACCTTCGTCAAACCACGATACTTTACAGGAATCGCCCAGCTTTTCAATGATGATTTTACCTTTTGACTTATACTGTCCTTCATTAAAGGCTAAATCATATCCGACAAGCTGACCGGGAATCAGTTCACTGGAAATCATTTCGCCCTGGCCTAATTTTTTACCGTTCCATTTCCATGATGCGCCGACCTGTCCCGGACTGCCTGATATTTCAAAAACTGCCGTAGAGTCAAATTCTTTTGTCCAGGCCACCCATACATGCCATTGCTGAAAATTGCCTGAGAGGGCATAGATTACTTCAGGTCCAGCTTTTATGGCTATACTCCTTTCAACTTTATAGGTCTTGGGCAAAAGGAATGATACGATAATAAGAACTGCCAGGATTCCCAGAATCCACAGAAGAATTTTCTTGAATGTTTTCATATTTCATGTTTTGATGCCATGTAAAGTTAATTTGTATTATTGGATTCACAAATTTTCAATCGAAATATTCCTATTTTTGCCGTTTAACACAACTTTTAATGAAAATTGCTGTATCCGGCGCCAATGGCCATGTCGGCGTAAATCTTTGCAAGACTTTGATTGAACAAGGCCATCAGGTGAACGCTTTGGCCCACAACCATTCCCAGGGACTCGATCAGTTGGCGCTTCAAATCATCCACGGAGATGTTCTGGATCCGAAATCCTTAAGACCGCTATTAGAGGATGTGGAGGTGGTTTTCCATCTTGCCGCAAAAATATCAATTGAAGGCGACCGTGATGGAATGGTTCACCGCATCAATACTGAAGGACCAAGGAATATGCTCACCGTGGCGCGTGAATGCAAAATCAAACGGTTTATCCACTTCAGCTCCATTCATGCATTCCAACAACATCCGGTGGGTCAGCTGCTGGATGAATCGCGGCCTTTGGTTGAGCAACATGAAGGTTTTGCATATGATCGTTCTAAGGCCAATGGAGAACGGCTCGTCATGGAGGCTGCTAAAAACGGACTTGATGCATTGGTATTGAGTCCGACGGCCATCATCGGCCCTGCTGATCCTGAACCATCGCTCGTTGGTAGCGCAGTGATTGACATTTATAACCACAAGATACCATCACTGGTGCCCGGAGGATATGATTGGGTGGATGTCAGAGACATTGTTGCTGCGGCTATTTCAGCCATCGAGCACGGCAGGACTGGCGAAAAATACCTTCTTTCGGGGCATTGGCATAGCTTACAGGAATTTTCAGCATTGATTCAACTGCACTCAGGGCGAAAAACGGTAAGTACAGTATTGCCAATGTGGATTGCCCGGTTTGGGCTACCCTTTATCACACTTTACAGTAAACTATCAGGGGTGAAACCATTGTATACCAGTGAATCACTCACCATCATTTCTGAAGGGAACCGCACCATCAGCAATGTAAAAGCCAGGAACGATCTGAATTTTAACCCGCGCCCCCTTACAGAGACGATTGAAGATTTTCTGATTTGGCTTAAGGAAAATGCTTACATCAAATAACTGCGTAAAACATGCAAGAATCTACTTTTTTTCTGATCGTTTATGCCTGGATTGCCATTGCGATTTTTATTTTTCCGATCGTCATTCGTATCGTAGCGCCCTACGGTCGTCACACCAGTATGAAATGGGGCGCCATGATCGATAACCGGGCTGGCTGGATTTTGATGGAATTGCCGGCACTGCTGGTTTTTGCCGGTTTTTACCTTTTCGGTTCGGGCACTCATCCGACCGTAACCTGGATTTTTTTCGGCATGTGGGCGTTGCATTACATCAACCGTACCTTTATATTTCCCTCCCGCCTTCGCACCAAAGGAAAAAAGATGCCGCTTGCCATTGTTTTTATGGCCATCGGATTCAATTTCGTCAACGGATTTATCAATGGATATTACCTGGGGTCAATTGCGACCGAAGCACAGTATCCGGTATCTTACCTGGCAGATCCACGGTTTATTGCCGGTTTTCTCATCTTCTTCTTTGGCATGTTTATCAACTGGCAGTCAGATAACATTCTTATTCATTTGAGAAAGCCGGGAGAAACAGGGTATAAAATTCCCCAAAAGGGATTTTTTCGTTATGTCTCATGTCCAAACCATTTTGGTGAAATAGTCGAATGGTCAGGGTTCGCTTTGATGGTTTGGAGTTTGCCTGCACTGGCTTTTGCAATTTGGACTTTGGTAAACCTGATGCCGAGGGCGATCCACCATCACAAGTGGTATAAAGAAACATTCCCTGAATATCCTGCCAAGCGCAACGCACTCATTCCTTTTATTTTTTAGTCGCCGCATAAAACACCGATGGGAACCGCCTCTGGCCGAAGTGGTTCCCATCCCGTCATCAGTTGCCGTGGCCTACCGATGCGTTCAAGCTACTGTTATTGAGGCTGGCTTATTCAGGTTGGGTCTCCCCTCCCCTTTCTTCCCGATCCGTTTCTTCGGCAGCCCTTGCGGACCACTTGGGAATTGGACCCTGTTTCAAAAACCTGCTCTTTATCCACTTAAACCTTGCGGCCTAAGTTTCTCTGTTGCGTGGTCGGGAGTGCTGGTACCATACGGATCCTACTTTCACCTTCCTGTTTTTGATGCGGACCTTTTATCGCTCGCTTGATTTTCAAATATACATTAACAGAATAGGCGGATGCAAGTTTTTCCAGACTCAGATGTAAACAAATTACACACAAAAGTTTTCAACAATTTGTTAATAACCTGCTCATTATTCGATGGTGGCCGTTAAACCACGCAGCATCATTTCATCACACAAAGGCTTTATTTCATGATACCCCCCTGATTTTACATTGCATTTTCCTTTGAAATGGGCAATCATGGCGCATTGTTCTGCTTGTTCCGGTTCATGACTGCATACTTCAATCAAAGATTGGATAACAAAATCGAAGGTATTTATTTCATCATTAAAAAGGATCAGATCCCGGAGAATTTCAGAACTGTCCTGATTAACAGACGAAGGGCTGTTTTTGTGTTTGACCATGGGATTGATTTACAGTTGCAAAATTACAAATATTATGGGTTCAAACCTGTACCTTTGAATCGAATAATCACCGGTTATGGATTTTACTGAGTTTATCCTGTTGCTTGAAGACCGCTTGAGAAGACCCTTGCCGGGCAGATCTGCCCAGTTAAAAATGTCATCTCTTGTTCGCATTCAGCAGTTGATGAACCTTTCACCGGCACTGGATGCGATCCAAAGCAGCGTTCTCATTCTATTGTATCCTCTGGATGGCGAAATTGGGCTGGTACTCATGCTTCGCCCTGAATACAAAGGAATACACAGCGGCCAGATCAGTTTACCGGGTGGGAAGCATGAAGAGGATGATGAAAGCCTGGTTTATACTGCATTGCGCGAGGCGAAGGAGGAGATTGGGATAAATCCTTCACAGGTACAGATTATCGGACAACTCACCGAGATGTACATTCCGCCAAGCCATTACCTTGTAACGCCTGTTGTTGGATACCAGGCGTCAAAACCCATGTTCACACCTGATTCCAAAGAGGTTGCACGGATCATTGAAATAAAACTTTCTGATTTGCTCGATGAAAATAACAGACTGATGAAGAAAATGAAGCTCAGTTTGGGATTCTCGATGAAGGTGCCATCCTATGTTATCGACGGAAATGTTATTTGGGGAGCTACAGCAATGATGCTAAGTGAACTTATAGAGGTAATCAGGGAGATTGAAGGAGCCAAAAAATAATCTATCTGGCATCCTTTTTCGTAAAACAGAATGATCCGGGAATTCTGCCCGCGGTAAATTGCCTGACCAGGGTTCCATTTATATTATATTCATACGCAGTGCCATTCTGAACATAATCTTTGGCATCGCTGACAAAGATATGGCCTGTATTCGGATCAATGGCCAAACCGTAAAGGAGGCGTCCGTCAGAGGCAATCAGGGGTTGGGAGGGCAACTCATTGGAGTTGACCGGCACCTGCATCACGCCCCCTTTGATAAAATAAAGGGTATCTCCCGAATTATTTATAGTCAAACGGCTGGGAACTCCCTCCGAATTAGGAAAGGCAAACACCTTCTCGACAATGCGCAGTTCAGAGTTGATACGCATCAGGCTGTTCGCTTCATAATTATCATAACCTCCGGAGCATAAAACCCATATTTTTTGTTTTTTGTCGATCACAATGCCAATGGGTTCCTTGCCTGTTTCAATGCTGTCAACAATGGCATCCGATTGGGTATCAATCACAAAGATCTGTGCTTTTCTCAGGGAACTCGGTTTACTGAATACGCCTATGGATGTGACGAAGATGTATTTATCGAACCTGATCAAATTTTCAGTCCAGCCCGATGTTGAAATGGTTCCGCTTACCTCATTACTGGAGAGATCAATGATTGAAATATTATTTTTCAGATTTGTAACGTAGGCCTTGGTGGAATCAATTATCTCGATGTAGCGGGGAGAGTTTAGTCCGGAAATGGATTTGACTGATTTGAAATCTTTAAGGGAAACGACTTCGATGCGGTTTGAGTTATTTATGACGATATAGCCCAGGTTTCCGTTAATTTTCATTGATTCGGCCACATCACCGAGACCCCTGGAATTTGATTTCATGAAAATATCCTGAACAACCGAATTGTTTTCATTGTCCAGAAAGGTCACAGAGGCATTGCCCCAGTTATAGTTCCCTTCATTGACAACAAAAATACCGTTTTCATAGGTAGCCGGTACAGGGGTCGTATCGGGTGGGATGATTACTTGCTGGCGAACCGGATCTTTGGTGCAGGATGTATTGATAAGGGAAAGAAAAAAGATCGGGCAGGCTAAGAGGAATATATATATATAATGAATTAATTTGCTCACTTTCAGCTGATTTGATTAATAATCTATTGTCTGGACGCGTTGGGAAGCAAGAGTTTTAGTGTGAATGCATAATTTATTCCGGGCATCGGCCGGCTTGCGATGGATTGATAATCCAAATTCAACAGGTTATTTATTTCAAGTTGTAAAGATAAAGTAAAATTTTTCAAACCAAGATTTTTACCAAAAATAATATTTGAAATATTATACGCAGGCATATACGAAAGGTTGTCTTTCCCTGTGAATCTGTTACTTATGAACGAGAAATTATAGATGGCATAAAATTTCCACCGTTCCAGTGAAACTGTGGCATTGAATGTATGAACCGGCACATAAATCAGCTGTTTCCCGATTTTATTATCATTGGCAGTGCTGATTTTCTCATAGGTGGAGCGACAGAAATTGTAGTTATTTTTTAAACTGAGGTCAAAATGGAGGATTTTCAATCTGATATTCAAACCTGCTTCAACTCCCCTGGCCAGGACTTCATCAATATTTTCGGGTTTCCAGAGATTGCTGCTTTCCTGCGGCATCCAGGTAATCATGTCGTAAATCCAGGAGTAATACCCGGTGCAATTGGCCTCAACGAAAAAACCATTGTTTTTTGTCTGAAAATTATAGGTCGATCCCAATTCGGCCGAATAGTTTTTTTCAGGTTTCAGATCGGGATTTCCTGAAAGTTCCCAGAACATATCGTTCAATGTTGGAGTCCGATAATTCCTGGCGAAATTTGATGAAAAAGCAAGGTTGATTTTGTTGAAAGGGCGGTACTCTGCTCCAATGGCGGGTACAATCGGAATGAATGTTCCATCGATCAGCTCTTCGCGCAGTATGAGGGAGGTCTTGATTTTATTCCCGATGTTATAATTCATTTCAATAAAAAAGCTTGTGGTGTTTCGGGTTTTCAGGCCATCATAGGAGTCGGAATCAACCCAATCTCTCGTATAATCAATGCCAGGCTTTATGGTAAGGTTACGTATCCCGTTATAGGAGAACCTGATCCTGTTGATCCAGGAATAGGATTGATAGGTGGCGTCAATCATGCTTCCCTGAACGTAATGCATGTTTTGTGAAACCAGCGCAGATCTGATCAGGATGTTAAATTGATTTTCAACCAATTTGTAATCAAAAACAGCTCGCAGTGAATTGTCCTTTTGGCTCTCGTCATTGCTGTGGTCAGACTGAGATACTGTTGAAGGAAGTTCCCGATCATTGTCACTGTACCATACTTTGGCTGAAAAAAGGTGTTTGTCACGGAGTTTCCAGAAAAATTCCTGCGATATATCATAAAGTTTGTTGGATGAATTATGCTGATAGATGACGGCCCCGGTATCATTTTTATATGGAAAATCATTCAATGCGGTCGAATAATTGAATTTGGTGTGAGATTGGAATGATGTGTTACCAACAGCGGCCATTATATTCGTAGTATAGGTGTCAAAACTGGCGATGGTTTGTGCCAATGTACCATGGAACCGGTTATTCCAATCCGGGCTGGTTACCAAATCAATGACTCCCCCAAAAGCGCCGCTGGTGCGTGATATCCCTGCTGCTCCGTATAAAATTTCAAGTCCGTCAAATTGAGAAACCTGGATTTGCGAGAAATCAATCTGCCCCAGCATGGGTGAATTGAGGTTGATTCCATTCCATTCAACCTGTGTATGCTGTGCAGCAGTCCCCCTGAAAGATGATGTGGCCAAAGAGCTGTTGCCATATGATTTAATGAAAATCGTTGAGTGTTGCGAAAGGATGGCTGATAAATTGGCGTTCAGTTGCGGCATTAAAATCGTCGAATCAATTTTAGATCTTTTAAATCCCTGATTGTCAAGAACAAAATTTGATCTGATCTCAAATTCAGGAAGGTTTAGTGTATCTCTGAGATTTTGGCCATGGACAAACAAAGGGGTGTATGAAACAATAACAAATACCAGGAACAGCAAGGTGTATTTGAGGAGGTTGAGGATGGTCAATTTATGGGTGCTGCTCAGAAGTCTAATATTTAATAATTTTTTTAGTGATGGAGGTTCCATCCTGCAACTTATAGGTGGCCATGTATATTCCGGATGGGAACGATGACAAATCAAGGACTATTTTTCCTTTAATTTCAGAAGTGATCAGCAGGTTGCCTGTAAGGTCAGCAATGTTCAACCTGGCTGTGGTTAATACCGGAGAATCAATGGTGATAAAATCCAGAACCGGATTGGGATAAAACCGGATGTTCCCTGCGAGAGGTTCTTCACTAAATCCCTGTGATTTGTTGTGGATTACACCAATGGCATCAAGATCAAAACCTCCGGTGTCAAAGGGTGTTGGCCAGGGATCATTTATTTTATGACCTTGAGAATCGAAAGAGGCGTACGGGGATTCGAGGCATCCTCCTACATCAATAATGCGGATATGGGAAATATGGTCCAGTTTTATCCCGGAACTATCCTTTAAATCAGCCAGGTCGAACGGTGTACCATAGTCGAGCCTGTATTTTCCGGCCAGGTTGTTTATTTTTTTCGCATCGATGGTATCGAATGTTCCAATCTGTATATTTTCAGGGGAAAGGGAAACAGATGGGAACCTGACAAATCGCTCTCCATCGGAACTGACTTCGACAAATGCAAGTTCCAGAAAAGAATCACCAAATGAATTTTCGAATATTGCAAAATCGGGGCCTGCCCGATCAACAATGGGGTCATCAAATGTCAGGTAAGCCGTTCCGCGGTCGCCCAGACTTATAACAAGGCCATCAGCCGGGCCACTGCCATAAAGATAACTTCCGTAGGTGGTTTTATTGAACCCATTGTATACGGCGGTGGTATCAACCATATTGATAAATCCCCGTTTGATATCGCAAGCAGAGGCCCATCCAATAAACGCACTGCTATCCATATGCATGGCCGTTGTTCCGGGCTGGCCTGCAGGTGGAGGGAACTGAGCTCTCAGGGGTGCAGAAAGCAGGAAGGCGATAATCAGCAGAAGGAAGCCTGATTCAACAATTTTCATTCTTTAATATTTTACCTGGCTATGCCGGACAAATGTAGAAAAAAATCAGATCGTACCCATATAATTATTAAATTTGCAGGGTTACTTTATCCAGCAAATCAAGCTGTAATGAGCAAAAAGCAAACTATATCCATCGGCCTGATCCTGGCTGTTTTCCTCCTTGTTTTTGGCAATTCTTCCTGCGGCTCACGGATGGCGGTGTGTGATGCGAACCAACATGGCAAATCGGCTAAGATGAAAAAGAATCGCAGCAATTACGGAGTCCGTTATGACTATAAATCAAAACCTGTGGGGAAAAACTATTTAATTCGTAACGGAAGGTGATTGCCCGTTTTTGAATTTGGTAATTTTCGTGACTTTTCCTAACTCATCATACTCTATCCAGGGGCCATCTTTTTCACCTGCCAAATATTTTCCTGATATTTTCACCTTCCCGTTGCGGTAATATTCTTTTGCTTCACCCGCGTATTTATTATCCTTGAAGTAATAGACTGACTGAACCGAGTCATTTTCATAATAGGTCTTCTGCATACCATCAAAAGCCCCATTCAGGTATTGGTAAGTTGCGATCAGCCGGCCATTTTTATTAAACCATTTTGAGGGTCCATTTTTCAGATCATTTTTAAAATAAGATTCTTCCTGTATCTTGCCATTGTCGTAGTATTGGCGGAACAATCCACTTTTTTTGCCCATGGAATAAACACATTCAGATGTGGGGGATTCACTGAATTGGCTGTACATGACCGTTTGTCCATTGGCCAGGCCATTCTTGAAATTTTCAACCTGCGTCATTTTCCCTTTCCGGTCGAACTGGATGGATATTCCATCCTTAGCCCCATTGGAATAATATTCAATTTTATTGACGATGCTGTTCGGGTAGAAACTCACCCAGTTTTTATTTTTTTTATTGGCCAGATACTCTCCTTTAAAGGTCAATTCTCCCTGTTTTTCAATCCAGTATCCGATTTTTTGCCCCAGGGAGTCCTTCCGGTTAATGGTATCCGCCATTTGTTTTTCATTTGATTTTTCCTGGGCTTGCATCTGCCATGGACCGAGCATCAGGATAACAATGAGAAAAAGAATGTTTTTCATAAGATTCGTGTTTTAATGAGCATCATCATTGCAAATCTGCATACAGATCAAAGCTTTCTGCCCTGGTAATTTTTACATTATAAAAGGATCCCTGGTGAAGCGTTGTGTTATTTACAGGGATCAGCACCTCATTATCAACTTCAGGAGAATCATACTCTGAGCGTGCGATATAGAAATCATCTTCAACCCGGTCAACGAGTACTTTCATTGTGTTTCCGACCTTTTCCTGGTTCAGTGACAGTGAAATTCCCTCTTGCACAGACATCAGTTCTTCAACCCGTTCGAGTTTTCGTTTGGCCGGGACAGAATCCTTCAGTTTAAAGGCGCCTGTATCTTCTTCATGGGAGTAGGAAAACACACCCAGCCGGTCGAAGCGGTATTCTTCAATAAAACTTCTGAGCTCACGGAATTCACGCTCGGTTTCACCGGGATATCCTGCAATGAGCGTGGTACGGATGGCCACACCCGGAACAGAATGCCGGATCGTTTCAATCAGTTTGCGGGTGGACATTTCATCCATTCCCCGGTGCATTGATTTCAGAATGCGGTTGCTGATATGCTGCAGCGGGATGTCGATGTAGTTGCAAATGTTTGAATGTGATCTCACCACCTCAAGTAATTCCGGGGGAAATCCGTCTGGATAGGTGTAATGGGTCCGTATCCATTCCAGTCCCTTCACATTGGCCAGGGCCTCAAGCAATTCGGGCAGCATACGTTTTTTGTAAAGGTCCAGCCCGTAATAGGTTGTGTCCTGAGAAATGAGATTGATCTCTTTAATGCCCATGCCGGTCATGTGGGTTGCTTCGGCCACGATGTCATCAAAAGGTCTGCTGATATGTTTTCCCCGGATCATCGGGATGGCACAGAAGGAGCATTTGCGGTCGCACCCTTCGGCGATTTTCAGGTAGGCGTAATGAGCAGGGGTGGTGATTTTTCGTTCACCGACAAGCTGCGATTTGTACGTTCCTCCGATGTGGCTGATAATCTGTCTGAGATCATTTACACCGAAGAAAGCATCTACCTCAGGGATTTCAACCTGGAGTTTGGATTTATAACGTTCAGAGAGGCATCCCATCACATACACATGATCAATGAGGCCATGTTGTTTTGCCTGTACGTATTGAAGGATGGTATCGATGGATTCCTGCTTGGCATCATTGATAAAGCCGCAGGTATTGATGATGGCGGTATCAATGTGTTTGTGATCAACAGGATCGAATACAAGTTTGAATTTGTTGGCTTCCAATTGTCTCATCAGGAGTTCGGCGTCGACCAGATTTTTAGCACAACCAAGCGACACGAGTCCGATTCTGTGAGGTGGTGATTTCGTTTTCAAGAAGTTCCGGGTTAATTAAATAGACTGTCGACAAATTCTGTACGGTTGAAAACCTGCAGATCTTCAATGCCTTCGCCCACACCAATATATTTTACGGGTATTTTAAATTGGTCAGAGATTCCGATCACGACGCCTCCTTTTGCGGTACCATCCAGTTTTGTGAGTGCAAGGGCATTCACTTCGGTAGCGGCTGTGAACTGCTTGGCCTGTTCGAATGCATTCTGGCCTGTTGATGCATCGAGTATCAGCAATACCTCGTGTGGGGCATCAGGAATTAATTTCTGAATGACTTTACGGATTTTGGAAAGTTCATTCATGAGGTTGATTTTGTTATGAAGACGTCCTGCCGTATCGATGATAACAACATCGCTGTTTCTTGCAATGGCCGATTTGACGGTATCATATGCCACGGAGGCCGGATCGGCGCCCATTCCCTGGTTGACAATGGGAACCCCTACCCTTTCGGCCCAAATGGTAATCTGTTCCACAGCCGCAGCCCTGAATGTGTCGGCAGCACCGATCAGCACCGATTTGCCTGTTTTTTTAAACTGGTAGGCCAGTTTGCCGATGGTGGTTGTTTTTCCGACTCCGTTCACCCCGACAACCATGATCACATAAGGTTTTGTTTCAGCAGGAATGTGATAATCGGTAAAATCTTGGGTATTGTTTTCCTGTAACAATGCAACAATTTCCTCTTTAAGCAGGTTGTTCAGCTCGCCGGTTCCTAGGTATTTATCATTGGATGCGCGCTTTTGTATGCGTTCAATGATCCGCAAGGTAGTTTCAACCCCCACATCGGATGTGACCAGGATCTCCTCAAGGTTATCAAGGACTTCATCGTCGACCGTTGATTTTCCGATAATCGCTTTCGAAATCCGGGTGAAAAGGTTGGTTTTCGTTTTTTGCAGTCCCTGATCGAGGCGCTCTTTTTTCTCACGGGAGAAGATGCTGAAAAATCCCATAAACGGTTTTTTGTATATAAAAAAAGCTTTTTTCCGTAGAAAAAAGCTTTTCAGTCAGAATGAAAATTGGTTTAGCTCTCTTTGTTTGCCAAAAAGTCTTTTAACATTTCATTGGCAACAATGGTTTCCCTGAAAACAAACGCATCAGATTTCTTAGATTTAACCATGCGGATGACTTTTGTAAAATCTTTTCCGGAGGTAGCTTTAAACGAAGCAACTACTTTCTTTGCCATATCGTAAGTTATTTAATTTCTTTATGAACGGTAATTTTCTTTAAATAGGAATTGTACTTCTTCAGTTCAATTCTTTCAGGTGTATTTTTTTTATTTTTAGTTGTAATGTATCTTGAGATACCGGGAATGCCGCTTGTCTTCTGTTCAGTACATTCTAAAATAACCTGAATACGTTGATCTTTGCTCTTTTTTGCCATCTTATGACTTCTTTATTTTTCGGGACTGCAAAATTAAACCATTATCCTGAAAAAACAAAAATTATTTCATACTTTTATTTCTCGTTTGAAATAATTATAAATCCTTACAGATCAGACCTTGAGTATCTGGAATTCATACATACACGGCTTTAAGGCCTATCTTCAGCTGGAGAAATCGTTATCAAAGAACTCTGTAGAGGCCTATCTGCATGATGTGGCAAAGATAACCCAATTTCTCGAGATGCAGGGTTTATCGCTAGGACCGCAGAAGATTGAACTTCATCATCTTCAGTCATTTCTGAAATGGATCACTGAATTGGGAATGACAGCGAGGACGCAGGCCCGCGTGATTTCAGGTCTGAAGGCGTTCTATCGCTACCTGTTGCTTGAAAATGTAGTGACCAAAGATCCGACTGAACTGCTGGAATCGCCAAGGGTAGGCATGAAACTGCCGGTAACGCTCAATCTGGATGAGATTGACCTGCTGATGAGCAAGATCGATTTAAGCAAACCGGAGGGCAAGCGTAACAAAGCCATGATTGAGACGCTTTATGGCTGCGGACTTCGTGTCACAGAACTGGTAACCCTGAAAATATCAAACCTCTTTTTCAATGATGGTTTCATAAAGGTTGTTGGCAAAGGCAGTAAGGAGCGATTGGTTCCTGTCGGGAGCATTGCCCAGGCTGAAATAAAGTTTTATTTAGCGGAGCTGCGGTCGCATGTCCCGGTCAAAAAAGGACACGAGGATATTCTGTTTCTGAACCGGCGCGGTGCCGGACTCACCCGCGTCATGATTTTCACCATGATTAAGCGGCTTGTCATCCTGTCCGGGATAAAAAAAAGAATCAGTCCGCATACCTTCCGTCACTCATTTGCCACGCATCTGGTTGAAGGAGGCGCTGATCTTCGCGCCGTGCAGGAGATGTTGGGACACGAATCGATTACCACCACTGAGATATACACCCATTTGGACAGGGATTATTTGAGAAGTGCGATTATTCAGTATCATCCGAGGGGGTGAAGAAGGTAACAAGGTGACAGGGTGACAAGGTGACAGGGGGAAAGGGTTGGTTTATTTAAATGGTGAATTTGGTTCTTTTGCCATGTGGTTGTACACCATTTTATCCATGAATTTCGGAAAGAATTTATTCAGCAGAACGGTCATTTTTCCCTGGGTGGTAAGGATGAGGCGCTCTTTATTCTTCTCAATGGCACGAATGATATGGATTGCCACATCTGCGGCTGGCATAAGTTTGGTTTCGTCGAGCGGAGTTTCGCCCTGTGAGGTGCCATCCTTTGAAAGCGCTACGTTGCGGATATTGGAAGCAGTAAATCCGGGGCATGCTATCAGGACGTGCAGTCCCTTCTTCATATTTTCAATGCGGACCACTTCCAGGAATCCCTGCATGGCAAATTTCGATGCAGAGTAGCCTGTCCGCCCAGGAAGCCCCTTATATCCTGCGATGGATGACACTCCAACGACAGTTCCTTTTGATTCCAACAGATAGGGTAACGCAAATTTTGTGCAGTAAACGGTTCCCCAGAAATTTGTATCCATCAGCTGCCTAATCACATCAAGGCTTACTTCGCTGAACAGCGCACGCATTGAAATGCCGGCATTGTTGATAAGCACATCGATGCGGCCATGTTTTTCAATGGTTTTCGTTATCAATGCCTCGCAATCCTTCTCCCTGGTTACATCGGTAGGAACATCCATTAGGGATGGTGTGATCTTGATTAATTCAGGATCCTTGATGCCTGAACGTGATGCAAGTACAAGTTTAGCGCCCCTTCTTGCACATTCAAAGGCCAGCGCTTTGCCGATTCCGGATGATGCGCCGGTGATGATAATTACTTTATCTTTCATATCTGAAATGGTGAAAAGCGAAATTAATACAATTTACTTCTGCAACCATTTAGTATATTCGTAGATTCAATTTGCATGATGACTGATCGTGAATTATTTTACCGTTGTCTCGGATTGCCATCATTTAACCCGATGGCGCTGGAGATTGACAAGGCAGAGGGTATCTATATTTATGCCAAATCGGGTGAAAAATACATCGACCTTGTTTCAGGAATTGCCGTTAGCAATACGGGTCACCGTCATCCGAAGGTACTTGAAGCGATCAGGGATCAGCTAGACCGGTTCCTTCACCTGAATGTATATGGTGAGTTTATCCAATCTCCGCAGGTTCACCTGGCCGAACGTTTGACAGGGCTCTTACCCGAGAAACTCGATTCGGTATATTTTGTCAATTCAGGAAGCGAAGCCATTGAGGGGGCCTTAAAGCTGGCCAAGCGGTTTACAGGCCGTACTGAGATCATTTCCTTTATTGACTCTTACCATGGAAGTACGCAAGGAAGTTTAAGCATCATGGGGAATGAGACATTGAAAAATTCATTCAGACCTTTGCTCCCTGATGTATGCTCGATCGAGTTTAACAACTATTGTCACCTTGAAAAAATTTCAACACGTACCGCCTGTGTTGTCCTTGAAATTGTACAGGCTGAAGCGGGGATTGTCCTGATTGAGGAATATTTCCTTCACCAGTTGAAAAGGCGGTGTGCACGCAATGGCGTATTGATCATTGTAGATGATGTACAGATGGGGATGGGACGCACCGGCAAACTTTTCAGCTTTGAACATTATGATTTTACTCCCGATATCCTCGTGCTGGCAAAAGCATTGGGCGCAGGCATGCCGCTCGGGGCCTTTATTGCATCAAAAAAGATGATGGATACCCTGGCGTACAAGCCGGAGTTGGGACATATTACCACGTTTGGGGGTCACCCGGTGAGCTGTGCTGCCGGCTTGGCAGGCCTGGAGGTGATTTTATCTGAGGAGCTCATCTCCCTTGCGGATGTGAAGGGAAAAAAGTTTAGCGAGAAGCTTTCCGGCCATCCGGCCATCGCAGATATCAGAAGGGCTGGGCTGGCCCTCGGGTTGGATCTGGCTTGTGCTGAAAAAAGAGGACAATTTATGGAAGAGGCCTTGAAACAAGGCTTGATTATCGATTGGTACCTGTTTAGACCGGCGACATTCCGCATTGCGCCACCCCTGACAATCACGGATGACGAGATTGATCAGGCTTGTATAAAGCTTCTTCGGGCACTGGATCTTATAAGCCAGTGAAGTGCATGTCATACCTTCAATTGGGTGATTTTTGTTCACTATGACCGTTTATTTACTGCCAGAAGATCCATTTTTCCCACCTGCTGATGATGCCGAATCTGACGGGTTGATCGCCATTGGCGGTGACTTGTCGGCTGAGCGGTTGTTACAGGCTTATGCGCATGGCATTTTTCCCTGGTTCCGTGAAGAGGATGATGTGTTCTGGTATTCTCCAGATCCAAGGATGGTCCTGTTTCCGGATCATTTTAAGATTCCTGAATCATTGAAAAGAATCATCAGATCACACAAATTCAAGGTGACGTTTGATACCGTATTCGAACAGGTGATCCGCGGCTGCGCTGCAGCTCCAAGACCAGGTCAGGAAGGTACATGGATCACGGATGAGTTCATAGAAGCCTATATTGCGCTGCATAAACGGGGCTTTGCCCATTCTGTTGAGGTGTTTTACCGGGAGGATCTGGTAGGTGGTTTGTATGGCATATCGCTGGGAGCAGCGTTCTTTGGGGAGAGCATGTTCTTTAAAATGAACAATGCATCCAAAGTAGCATTACATGCATTGGTTGAACGGTGCCGCAAAAACGGATTCAGTTTCATCGATTGCCAGGTTGAAACTTCACATTTGCAAAGTTTAGGAGCATCCCTGGTTGACCGTACAGATTATCTCTCCCTGCTTCAAAAGGCCTTGAAAAACAAAACAATAGCCGGTCCTTGGAGATAAAAAAAAAGACTGCCCTGAAAGAGGACAGTCTCGATTATGGAATTTCAGGTTATTCATTCATTCCGAGTTTTTTTCTGATCTCTTTCGGGATCGCATTTTTATGAACCATGATCGCCATGGTTTTCAGCCTTGCATAAGGTTCTGATGCATAAAAGTATCCCTTGTACGGACTTCCTTCTGTGCCCCAGGAATTCTTGATCAGGTAGTACTTGGTGCCATTCTGATCCCGGGCCATCCCGGTAAGGTGCATTCCATGGTCGTCGGTTGTCTGATAGTTGTCAAATTCAACCTGACGCATCTCCTGTGTGATCTTTTTTTCCGGATTGGGCTTATCGAATTTAAAAAGCAGCTTGTCTTTTTCAGAATCAGACATTTTTGTCCACTTTGCACTTTCCATTCCGGTGATTTCAGTCGCATTTTTATCGGGAACCACCGCCACCCCGTTTTTCCATGAGAAACCTTTTTCACTTATATCCGCACCCCAGACAACCGTATAGCCTTCATTGATTGAATTGTCAATCACCTCGATAAGCTCGTCAACAGGCAGGTTGTATACTTCGCCCATCTCCCAGTTATCTGGTATTTCGATGATGAATTTTGAATAAAATGGATGATGCGAATATGAACTTAACTCCACATAGTCATCGGGATTGAGCCCCAGCATGTCGGAAAAGGACTTCGGATTATATTCCTTTGCCTTGTAAATGAATTTATCAGGAGTCTTGCCAAGATAGGCATCCAGCAAACCATTGAAACCCTGGTGCCATACGGGTGTGAGCTTTCTGTTCGGATTCTTGAGAACGGCATCCAGATCGGCAAGAAGTACAGCATCCAATTCTCCGTGAACCGGGTTCGGCTCACCAATGGTATTGCCTGTATAAACTTCTTCGGGTACCATGCCATACTTTTTCAGTACACTGGTTACATCATGTGCCGCGCCTCCCGGACCGAAATTGTGTTTTCCATTGAACCTGACATACATCAAAGCCTTGTCAGAGTATGCATTTCGGACACAGTACATTTCAGAAAGGTTAAAGGTATCCTTGCCCTTGCGGAGAAGTTCAGATTCCAGAAAGGAGATGGCGGAATAACCCCAGCAGGTACTTGAACGGTTCTGATTTTTAACGGAGGTGGCCGGAAGTTGTTTAATCACGCTGAAAACATAGCCTGAATCGGGTTTTTTCTCATTTTCCTGGGCAAAACCAGCATTAAAGGCTGCCAGGATAAGAGACACGAGCAAAAGAGCGTAAGCTTTTTTCATAGTTTTAAAGGTTTAGTTTGTATAAACGTGACACACGACAAAAAATTATTATTCGAAAGGGTGTATGTTATCAAAGTCAGGACGATAGAAATCGCTGCTTTCAAATTCCTGTATCCAGCCATGGTACATCCCGAGTTTTTCCATTTCATCAACTACCTGGCTGTACTCAGATTCTGTTACGCTCCTTCCGAGTTGCGGATGGCTTTTAACCCGCTCGGACGGGTAATATTGGGCCATCAGGGAGATATGAATCCGGGGAGAAATTTCTTCGGCCAGAAAGCGTAAAACATTCAGGCTGTTTTTAACCTGATCAGGTAACACCAGGTGTCGGACGATGATTCCTGATTCGGCCAGGTGGTCCTCGCCGCTCATCAGTGTGGCCCCTTTCTGGCGATACATCTCTTTCAGTGCTTTTGAGGCGACCTCGGGATAGTCGCGGGCTCCGGAATAATGTCCTGCAAGATCCGAATCCATATACTTGAAGTCAGGCAGGTAAACATCGATGATGCCTTCGAGGGTTTTAATTGTTTCGGCTTTGTCATATCCATTGGTGTTGTAAACCCATACAGGTTTATAACCCAGGGATTGAACGATCTGTATGATCACCTTCATTTGCGGAACGAAATGTGACGGAGAGACAAATCCCACGCGGTTGATTCCCTGATCAAGGATTCGGGTGATTTGCCTGATCACCTCTTCCAGCTCCATGCGGTGAAAGGAATGGTTGATGCGGTTATCGCTGATCTGGTGATTCTGGCAATAGATACACTGCAGGTTACAATGGGTAAAAAAAATATTGCAAATACCCTCCTGACCGCTGATGGCAGGTTCCTCACCCCTGTGGATACAGACGGATGCAATATAAAAATCGCCGCCACTGCCACAGTAGCCATACCTGCCGTTTATTCGGTCAGCGTGGCAATTACGCGGACACAATGCGCAATTTTCCAATATTTTCAACGGACCGGTCAAGGAATCGAAATTCAAGACAGAGGAGTATTTTTTCGCTATTTTTGGCAATTCAAGTGCAAAACTACGGATAAATGATGATCGAACTTAAAAACTATACCCATATCATCTGGGATTGGAACGGGACCCTGCTCAACGATGCCTGGCTTTGTGTGGATGTGATGAACGGGATGCTCGAAGCGCGCGGTCTGCCTCTAAAAACAGTTGAAGAATACAAGGAATTGTTTGATTTTCCGGTGCGGGATTATTATGTAAAACTGGGCTTTGATTTTGAGCGTGAACCATTCGATGAAGTAGGCATGGAATTTATACTCCGCTATAACATGCGCCAGGGTGAAACTGTTTTGCACAGGCAGGTCAAAGATGTTCTTTCACAGTTTGAGGCCCAGGGGTTTCTGCAATATATCCTATCTGCCAGGGAGCAAAACGAACTGATATCAGAGACAAAGTCGTTGGGCGTTTTCAACTATTTTAAACAGATCCGCGGCCTCGATGACCATTATGCCCACGGGAAGATGGATGTGGCGTTGCAATTGGTAAAGGAGATGGATATCGACAGGCGTGAGATGCTCTATTTCGGGGACACCCGGCATGATGCCGAGGTGGCTGATCAAATCGGCATTGATTGCATCCTTATCACGCATGGTCATCACAGTCGGGAGCGCCTGAAGCCATTGGGCGTACCCTTGCTCTCATCACTGAAGGACTTAATCTTATTATTATGATAACATCACGTAAGATATTTACCTGCTGTTTGTTAATTATTTTTTTATCACCTGTTAAGGATGCGCTTTCACAATCGATCAAAGGGCAAAGTATCCGCATGCACACCCTGCCGCTAACAAAGAAAGAAAAGTCAACTGATGATACGATCGGCAAACCAGTCATTGGGTTTGTTTCCATCCTGCCTTATGAGCTTGCAGGTGCAGAAAGACAGCATGCGTTTGATCAATTAAAGGCATTGCCTGTTTATACTGCAGAATTTCTGACTGTAAAGGATTTGGAAAAAATGTCAAAAAAAACCGGAAGGTTTTCGCTCATATGGATACACCGGCCAGATACGACAGCTTTAAGTGAGGCAGAAACCACGCCAAAACTGGTTCAAACCTTGAAATATTATGTTGAAAACGGAGGCAAACTGCTGTTAACACAGCAGGCTTCTCATTACATCAATGTTCTTGGTTTTGAGTCTGTAATATTGCAGGATAGCACCAAACCATGTATTGATGATGGGTATGGCCGCAGACTTGGCTTCCACGCTTTCAGGGAGCATCCCCTGTTTACCGGACTGAATGGCGGGGCATACCTATGCAGACCATCTCAAGACATGACGACCAGAATCACCGGTTTCTTTGACAAGCGCGTTCCTCAGCAGGGGAAGGTTGTAGCGGTTGACTGGGACTACATTTTTTTGCGTGAAGATTCGAAGCTGCTGCTCGAATATTCTCCCGGGAAAGGCAAGGTTTTAGCTGTCGGGGGTTACATGAATTTCACCATTCCGAATACAAATGCGGCGCATCTAATAAAATTTACGAAAAATTGCTTTGCGTATCTCCTTGGAATATACAAAGACCTTCCTGAATTTTACTGGAACTACGGGCCAAACCTTGTGACCGCATCTCCTCCCCTTCCTGAATCAGATCAAATCAGTTTAGATATTCCGCAGGCAGTGACCTGGAATGAGAAACCAAGTGATATTGAACTGAAGCGTCGCTTTGCTTCTGAGAATTTCTGGGATGTTGCAGGAGAGCGCCTGCTGACCATGGGCAGTGAAAAGGGAGGTATTGAAGAGATTTGGGCCCATCCTTTTATGGCGCTGCGTGATTATGAGGTCGGGATCAGGTTTGAATATAAAGATACGATCTATTGGCTCAACGATGAACGTCCCGAGATAGAGGTCAACCCTGCATTTCTTTCAAGACAATACAAGTTTCCCAGGGCTTATCTGAAAGAGGTCGTTGTAAATGATCCAACTAAGCCCAACGGTGTGATTCATTATGAATTCCGGAGTGTTTATCCGGCAGCGTTGATCATCCGTTTCAAATCGAACCTGCGGTGGATGTGGCCATATTCTGACCGGGTAACTGGTTCCATTTACCATTCCTGGAATAGTTCACTCAATGCCTTCACCCTCCGGGATTATTCAGGTAGTATGAATGTGATGGTTGGTGGTACGAAGAGACCCGTTACACATCTTGCAGGTCAATATGATGGATTCAATTATATCAGCAAGGATAGTTCATTCAAGGGTATCCCGACGCAAAAACTCCAGGTGGCCGGTTTGCTTTGCTTTGATCTTGATATGAATGAAAACCTGGATGTGGTTTTCAGCGCTTCAGCTGAAGGGGATGACAGCACCCTGATCCAATTTAAAAAAACCATCATTGATCCTGCACAGGTATACCGTAACGCGCTGCATCATACAAAAAACATCCTTGCAAAAAGTTTGATGATCACCACACCCGACCAAAATTTCAATACCGGTTATCGTTGGGCATTGTTAGCAACCGACCGTTTCTTCGTAAACACACCAGGGATGGGAAAAGCGCTGGTTGCAGGTTATTCAACCACACAAAAGGGTTGGGATGGCGGTCACAAAGTGAACGGCAGGCCGGGCTATGGATGGTATTTCGGGCGTGATGCCGAATGGAGCAGTTTTGCATTGCTCGATTATGGTGATTTCGGGAAGGTGAAGTCGCAACTCGAATTTTTCAACAAATACCAGGATCTGAACGGAAAAATTTTCCATGAAGCTACCACATCAGGGATATTCCATTACGATGCTGCCGATGCAACGCCGCTGTACATTGTACTTGCCGGGAAATATTTTCGTCATACCAACGACACGACATTTCTCCGAAAGACATGGCCAAATATAAAACGCGCCATCAACTTCTGTTTTTCGACCGATACCGATCAGGATCATTTAATAGAGAACACCAATGTCGGACATGGATGGGTTGAGGGAGGTGAATTGTACGGCTCCCATGCTACAATATACATGACTGGTTCATGGGGTGCCGCACTGACGGAGGCTTCACATATGGCCCGGTTCATGAATGACATTGAATCAGAAAGTTACCAGTTGGAAGCTGCAGAGCAGAAAAGAAGCATTGACAAGGATTTTTGGAATGACTCACACCGATTTTTTGCTTATGGCAAGAACAAAGATGGTTCTTTCCGAAACGAGCAAACCATTTTACCTGCAGTGCCAATATATTTCAGGATGGCCAGCCGGGAGAAATCAACCCTGGCCTTAAAAAACATAGCCGGGAATGCCTTTACTACCAACTGGGGCGTCCGGATCCTTCGTGAAGATAGTCCATGGTTTAAACCCACAGGATATCATTATGGAAGTGTATGGCCTTTGTTTACAGGATGGGCTTCGCTTGCTGAATATTCAACAGGCCATGCCATCCAGGGATTTTCACATATCATGAATAACCTTAATATATACAAGAACTGGGGACTTGGATTCGCCGAGGAGGTGTTGAACGGCGCTGAATACATGCCTTCGGGCGTATGTGCGCATCAGTGCTGGTCGGAGACCATGGTATTGCAGCCTGCCATTGAAGGCATGATCGGGTTAGATATACGGGCACAGGAACGAACGATTCAAATTGCCCCTCAGCTTCCGCCACAATGGGATTCGCTTAACATTCAACACATCCGGATTGCAGGTCAATTTGTTAATTTTAATTTTTCCCGTGTGAATGGGGTCAGTGAATATGATTTTTTCCTGGAGCAGGGAGATCCTGTCCAGGTGAATTTCATGCCGGCTTTTCCCGCCGGAACACGTTTTGATGATGTTACACTCAATGGGAACGTCGTTCCTTTTACCTCCTTTAAATCAGGTCAATCGATGACCTTAATGGTTTCATTTGAACTCCAATCTGAATCGAAAATTGTTGTAAATACGCAGGCGGGGATATCGGTCCTTCCGGTAGTAACCGATCCAAAGCCAGGTGATCAGGCTGAGGGGATGCGAATCCTCTCACACAATCTGTCGGGGAACCAGTACAATGTTGAGCTGGAAGGGAAAAGCGGGAGTTCGGGGATGCTCGAAATCTGGTCAGGCGGGAGGGATTTGAACCAGGCCGAAAACGCCCGATTCATTGACATGGTAGGCCCTGTTTTCAGGTTTAACGTGGATTTCGAAAGATCAGAGAAGAAATATGTGACAAAGACCATATCCATAAACATTAAATGATTATTCAAGCTATAAATGAAGACCAGAGCCCTTCTCTTATTTATCCTTATGCATCTCGCCACATGCGGATCTGCGCAATATCTCTCTCATTTGAAGGCTGTGAAAGCGGATGCACTGTATACCACCTATGCTGCTTCACCTGCTAGGTCGCATTATACGACAGACCAGGGATATCAATTTCAATGGAATGATGCAGCTTCAGGGGTTGAATTTATTTCCAGGGATGGTCCCAATACAGGAATTGCATTTCAATGGGAAAACCGTTTGATATTCACACTTCAAAGTCTCTGCCAGGAGCCCGTTGTCACGACGTCATACAGCGACCTGGTGAAATATTTTTATTATCCCGTCAAGGAAGTGCGGGTTGAAGTATTTTTCGCAGTTTACAGCTCCGAATCAGCGATCACACAATACAGGTTAGTGAATGAAGGCCATTTTCCGGTCACTATCACAGTCCTACCCTATCTTTATTATCCTTCAGGCGATTCTGTCCCCGTCGTTGAACATCGGACGGAACCGGAGGGTTACGAATTCTCCCTGTTAAAGAAACGAGATGGCTGGATGATCGAACACAATATCCCGGTGGTTGAAAATTTTACGGGGGATTTTCAATCCAGTTTACCTTTTGACAGTGTTTGCACCTTCCGGCAAAAAACAGGGTCCGGTAGCCAAAATCGGGAAACCGGAGCCATATCCATGCTGAAACGTACGATTGCCGGCAAAAAAAGAGATGTTCCATTTATTCATGGAATCATTGGGTCAAGAACATTCACGATACAACCCGGTGAATCAACATCTTTCAGGATAATTACCAGATGTGCGGAGGCTGAAAAGAGAATTTCCCAGGAAAATATTGATCTTGAAAAGCTGGTCAGGGACGATGAAGATGCCTATGCCCGTGTTCCCACGCCACATTTCAGTAATAAAGATCAGGAGATGCTATACTGGAGTTGTTTTTCCCTTATGCGGCAGTGCATGATGCCGGCCGAAGGTGAATGCCAGCATAATTACTATCTCTTTTCCCGTGAACCAAGGTGGGGATGGGGATATGGAGGACAGGTATTTCATGAAAGCCTGGTCATGCTGGCCTATGCCTATATGGATCCCGAAGGTGCCATGAATTCTCAACGTATTTTTATGGATCGGCAAAAACCGGATGGGTATATCAATTACCGGACCGGTCCTTATCTGAATGAGACAATTATTACAAACGGGAAGCCAACCACTTCGGCGCCCTGGTTCAACTATGAGAACCTCGAAATCTTTAAAATCACGGGAGATAGGAGGTTTCTGAAAGAGGCCTACGCTTCGGGGAAAAAGTTTTATCAATATTACACGGCAAACCGGGATTCCAACAGCAATGGATTGTGCGAATGGGGCGCCCATGCGGAGCTGGAATCGGTGCGTGATGCAAGGGTGGCCGTTTGGGATAAGGTAGGCTGGGCTTCCAATTTCGAAGGCCCTGACGTGAATTCGATGCTGGTTATGGAGGCGTGGTCTCTGGCTGAGATGGCGAAGAATCTCGGATTGCCAGCAGAATCAAATAAATGGAAAGAGGATGCCGCCCAAAGAAGCATGCTGATTAATAAATTCATGTGGGACAGCGTTTCACGATTTTATTACAACGTGAATAAAAAGGATCAGTCATTCAGTTTTAATTCGCCCAATGACCTGAAAATAAAAGAGATCATTGGATTTCTTCCGTTATGGGCCGGGATTGCTGACAAGCAGAAGGCCGAATATCTTGTAGGTAAGATGCTGGACACAAATGAATTCTGGAGGTCCTACGGGGTTCCTTCATTGACAGCCGCATTTCCCATTCATGCAGATTCAAAAAGCGGCGCACCGAAATCGCAAACTTCAGCGACAGGTTATTATTGTCCGATAGGCTACTGGAATGGCCCGGTGTGGGTTCAATGGGAATACCTTTTATACCGGGGGCTGCTTGATTACGGTTATGACAGTGTAGCTGATCAGCTTGCCACCCGTGTATTGGATAACATGATTTACCATCTAAAGAAAGATCATGTTTTCTGGGAATTTTACAGTGCAGATGACCGCCAGGCCGGCTGGAACAAGAGTTATATCTGGGCCGGAATTGCGGCAAGGTTTCTTTTAGATACTGATACCAATTATCAGAGGGTACGGGAAGCTGCTATTCACCGCTAAGCCACAAAGATGCCAAAAAACAAAAAATGAAGATGGAAAATTCAGAGAAAAGGACTGCTATAATTTCGGGTGCAACGGGACTTGTCGGTGAACAGTTGTTAAATCAATTATTATCTGACGCGGTTTATAGGAAAGTTATAGCGATTGTGCGTAAACCAATGGACCTTGTCCATGAAAAGCTGGAACAAAAGGTGATTGATTTCGGGCAATTGCCGGAAACCATTACCGGATTAAAGGCTGATGATGGGTACTGCTGTCTCGGAACAACCATCAAAGCAGCTGGAAGCAAAGAAAGGCAATATGTCATTGACCATGATTACGTCGTTGAATTCGCGAAGGGATGCCATCAAACTGGTGTAACCCGCTTTGCAGTGGTCTCATCCATTGGCGCCAATGCAGATTCCGCGAACTTTTATCTTCGGACAAAAGGTGAAATGGAGTGTGATCTTAAAAAGATACCGTTTAAAGCGATCTTCATTCTTCAACCCTCCATGTTGCTTGGCGGGCGAAAGGAATTTCGAGCCGGAGAGAAAGCAGCGATTGCCCTCATGCATGTAATGAATCCTTTGATGATAGGCGGACTAAAGAGATACCGGGGCGTGCAGGCTTCGGATGTTGCCAGGTGTATGATCAGCCATATAATCTCAGCGGAAAATGGCGTGAAAATCATTTATCCATCCCTTCAATCCGATCCTATTCCCATCAAAATGAAAACGGCATTTTTTCTCTTTTTTTTCCTCATGCCGGCTCTTTATACCGCTGCACAGCAATACAAGCCTGTCGAAGACTATGTGCGCATCAGCGCCAGAGCAGATGATCCGCTTTATACAACCTATGCCGCTGCCATGGCCCGTTCGCAGCTATATGGTGACAAAGCATATAAAATGGATTACTTTTCGGATTGCCAGCCGGTGAGTTATTCTTCTGATCACGCAGGAAAGATGTTCTGCATCTGGAAGGTTGATGAAGTTGTCATACCGCGGATCGGGGAATACCTGGTGAAACCGGTGGTCCGGTTTTCATTTCCTGACATGACTATCCTGGAGTACCAACCTTTCAGGGGGATCGTTGTAAAGGAGACCTTCTTTGTTTATAGTTCCTCCATCGCCATGGTAGACATGGAGATCAAAAATACCGATAAAATCACCCATGAAGTGGCAGCTTACCCGGTACTGGAAATGGGAAATGATTCACTTGAAATAGTGAAGTTCGACAGAGCTGCAGATGGCTATGTTACCAATCGCTATGAGCGTCCTTACCGGCTGATAAGCAGTCTGAAGGTCGAATATGGATATCCGACGAAGGTCAGGGATTTCTTCGCGAGCAACAGGGCATCAGCATCGCACGGAGGCTATTCCGGCGACATGAATGATTTCTACAATGTTATTAAAACTGATTTTTATTCAGACAAACGGGTTGATACGTTGAATATGAAATCGTCTGGATTCGTTGATTTTATATCCCTTCACTTAAAAAAAAGGTTGAAGCCTGGTGAGTCAGTTAACTTCAGATATCTGCGGGGATTCCAGGATCAAAAGGAAGATGCTGCAAAGTTAATCCGGACGATTGATTCCGTCAAACATTTCATGCTTAAAACCTATTTCGAAGACAACCTCATCCTCTATTCAAAAATTCCCAGGATATTATTCAGCAATCAACAGGAAAAGCTGGCTTACCTCAGTGCATTTAACCTGGCACGCAGTTGCATGTACCCGCCATCGGGGAAAACGAAATACAATTTTTATGCCTTCTCAAGAAACCCACTCTGGGGTTGGGGTCACGGGCACCAGGTTCTTCATGAATCACTGAGCATGCTGGCATATGCCTATCTGGATCCTAAATCGGCTGAGGGGTCTCAACGCGTTTATATGGAACAGCAGCGTGAAGACGGGTTGATTGCTTATCGCCACGGTCCGCGCGGGATGCAGGACTACCCACATGATAACATGTCAACCACCTCAGCGCCGTTTTTCAATTGGATCAACCTGGAGTTGTATCAGGCAGGAAAAGATAAGCAATTCCTGTCCGATGCATATGCGTCAGGCTCCCGCTATGTAGATTGGCTGATTAAAAATCGCGACACCGATCAGGACGGCACCTTTGAATGGGGCCCTTACGGTATTATAGAAAATGTACGTGACTGGTACAATGCGGTCTTTCAGGTTTCAGCCGAGCGCTACCTCGACGTCGATAAGGAGGATATTTCAGATGAATTGGAATGCCTTGACCTGACGTTGATGGTGATCAAAGAGGAGCGTAGCCTTGGGAAAATGGCCAGCATCCTTGGAAAGACAGCTGAGGCAAAAAAATGGAAGGATTTGGCAGAGAAGAGTTCGAAGCTGGTGAATGAGCGCATGTGGGATGATTCCTCCGGATTTTATTATTCGGTTAACAAGAAAGACCACGCATTCCAGTTTATGACCCGTGACCTGAGAAGGCAGGAGATTATCGGATTTCTGGCACTTTGGGCAGAGGTACCATCAAAGGAGAGGGCAGCAAGGCTGATCGAGACGCTCACAGATACGACGAAATTCTGGCGAAAATACGGGGTTCCGACCCTTTCTGCAAAGGATCCATGGTACAGCCCCCATGTTGATTACTGCTGCAAATGGAACGGACCTGTGTGGCTGCTCTGGGATTATATGGTCTATGATGGCTTACGTATTTACGGCTACGATGAAATAGCTTCTCAGCTGGCCGGAAAAATGGTCAGCGCTGTTACTGTTCAGCTTTCTAAAAATCATAATTACTGGGAGTCATACAGTCCCGACAACGAGGTGCTGAATTGTCCACCAAACTATATCTGGGATGCGATTATTGCGAAATTGCTGATTGACGAAAATCAGAAATAGACTACATTTGCAGCGTGAAATAAGGTTTTATGAAAAAATTTTCATTCCTTGCCTGTATTTGCGGGTTTGTCCTTTTAATAAGCGTATCTTCCTGTAATACAGGCTATCGAACCGATATCCAGCATCTGTTATCGCCAGCTGCCCTCCCCTACCTGAAAAGCAGTAAACTTATCCAGGTTTCGAGTTATGATTCTTCGGGTGGCAACTATGACTTTGTAACCATTGCTCCCGGAAAAAAAGCGATCATTTTTGATGAGCATGGTCCCGGTATGATTGTTCGGATGTGGTTTTCCCTTGATTCCAGGGACCCCTATTTTCTTCGTCGCATCGTTATCCGTATTTTCTGGGATGATGAATTAAAACCATCTGTTGAGGTTCCTTTGGGCGATTTCTTTGGATGCGGGTTCAAATACAAACCCTATGTTTCTCAATTTCTTGGAATGACCAGCGGCGGGTATGTGTGTTACTTCCCGATGCCTTTTGAGCGAAAAGCACGAATCGAGATTACCAACGAAACCCGTCAGGAGGTTTATAAGTTTTTTTACCAGGTGGATTACCAAAAATTCGAAGGGGCGCTGGAGTCGGATGTCGCCTATTTTCATTCACATTGGAACAGGAGCATCAGAACCAATTACGATTCAAATTTTGTCGCACTTCAGGCTGAGGGCAAGGGACATCTCGTCGGAGTTAACCTCAACATGCAATCCTATGATGGAAATCTTGCATTCCTTGAAGGGGATGAAATGGTTTATGTAGACGGAGAAAAAAGACCCTCGATCCATGGAACCGGGACTGAGGACTTTTTTTCTGGCGGATGGTATTTCCAACATGGAGAGTTTGCAGGTCCATATACTGGTTTGATTTATAAGAATGATACACTTGGGCAGATTGCTGCATACAGGTTGTATATCATCGATCCGGTTCCATTTAAGAAAAATATGAAAGTGACCTTCGAGCATGGCAAAGGAAATCAGGAAATCGCCGATTATAGTTCCACGGCATATTGGTATCAGATGGAGCCCCATAAACCCTATCCCCATTTTCCAATAGCCGGACAACGGATCCCTTTGCGTATTGTTAAGCCGGCACGCATGTATGAAGCAGAAAAGCTGAACTTTAAACTGGAAGGGTTAAAGTCGAAGGTGCTCGATATGTCGGACTATGGGCCTGAATGGGGTGAAAACAAACAAATCCTGATTGAAGCCCGCGACAAGTCATCCTTTGGCTTGGAAATCAATGGTTTAAAGGAGTCCGTTTATGATATGAATCTCTATCATTCAAAAGGCCCCGGCTACGGCAACGCGGACATTTATGTCAACAATATTAAAGCCGGAACCATCAAGGGATATTCCCCTTATATTCTGCCTAACGGCAAGGTGACGCTTAAAGGATTGAAGACCTTCACCGGTTCCGTTGATTTTCGTTTTAAAGTTACCGGGAAAGATGCGCTTTCAAATGGATTTTTTATTGGGCTGGATGGTGTTAGTATGGTGCCACGACGTGTTTATATCCCTGATTGGTATATTCTTGGCCCGTTTCCAAACCCACGGAAAATGGGTTCAATCCGACGTGGTCTCGATTCAGTTTATCTGCCTGAGACAATGATCGACCTGCAGAAGGATTACCATGGTGCAACTAAAAATCCCATTCACTGGAGGCACGTTCAAACACCTGAAAATGGTTGTTTATCGCTTTCTGAACAGGTTACTCCCAGCGAATTGGTAGTAACCTATGCCTTAACCTATGTATTTTCATCTGAAAGTGGTAAAGCAACGCTTTTGGTTGGATCCGATGATGGTATTAAGGTGTTTTTCAACGGCAAGGAGGTTTACCGCTTCCTCGGAGAGCAGATCGCCGAACCTGACCAGGCTGAGATTGAGGTGACATTGAATCCCGGATGGAACAAATTATTGTTGAAAATTGAAAATAATTTGGGCCAATATGCATTTTATGCAAGATTCATCAACCCTGATAATAAACTGATTGTCAGTGCAGATCAGAAAACCAACCCAGTTATTATAAAATGATAAAGAACACTGGCATTGGGATCCTGGCCATGTTTGGCGTTTTAATATTGCTATCGATCAATGTTCGTTATACCTGTGCGCAAACAGCCGTAAAGCAGGGAAATCCAGTACCGCAGAATTTCTGCATCGATGCCAGGGAGATGAACTTATACCATATGATCAATGATTACCGCCAGCGCTATAACCTTCCACCTGTTCCGCTATCAAAATCCTTGTCCTATGTTGCCGCCCTGCATGCAAAGGATCTGTTTTTGAATCATCCGGACCAGGGAGCCTGTAATTTTCATTCATGGTCTAACAAGGGTTTCTGGGTGCCATTTTGTTATCCCAAAGATGAGAATAAGAAAAATTCGGTATGGGATAAACCGCGAGAGCTAACGAAATATCCATCCCGGGCCTATGAAATTGTGTATTGGGAAAATAATCCCTTGTTGACCGACACCGTGATGATGGTATGGAAAATGGAAGATTATTTTAACAGTTTTTTATTAAACACCGGAAAATGGCAAGGAAAGCCGTGGAACGCCATTGGTATTGCAGTTTATGAAAACTATGCCTGCGCCTGGTTCGGTGAAGTATCAGATCCTGAAGGTGCTGCAACAGTTTGTGGCAGCGTGCCAACAGCATCAAAGGATACCGTGAAACAGGCCGTTCAAACAGAGGTACTCTCCCAGCCCAAGGACTCCATACCAGTAACCTATTGTATCATTGTGAATTCTCTCCTCACAAAGGATGCCGCCAATAAACTTGTAAGTACTTTAAAATCTAAAGGTTATCCGGATGCCAAAGTGCTTGAAAAAAACGGCAAGTTCCAGGTTTCGATAAGTGAATCACAGGATAAAGCCGCGATCATGTTGAAATTGAAAGAGTTGAAAAAGATGTACCGCGGGGCATGGCTTTTGAAGCGTGATAAGGTAACAAGGTAACAGGGTACAGGGAGACAGGGCTATTTTGAATCTTTTACACATCTGAATCCCACTGTTGCATTTCGGTCGAGGCCGGGAGCGATAAGTAGCAGCATTTCAGGATGATCTACAGGCAGCGGGCCGCCCGTTACATACCAGATACTTTGCGTAGGATGATAATAACTTCCCCCCCGGATGATGTTGTAATAATAACTCCCGTTGTCGTAAACATCAGCCGTCATCTGCCAAACATTGCCAACCAGGTCCATCACCTTGAAAGGGCTGCTTCCCTTAGGAAATTTATTCACCCGTGTAATGAAATTAAGATTGTGGTTGCACCTGGTTGAATCCATTTTATTCCCCCACGGATACTTGCGCATATCGTCACCCTGGGCAGCATATTGCCATTCCTGTTCGGTCGGAAGCCTCTTCCCTGCCCATTTTGCATAGGCTTTTGCATCGTCCAGGTTTATGTATACGACAGGCAAATCCGCTGTTCCATTTACCGGAACGTCATTCAACCAATGCTTCAGATAATTTGTTGTATCATTTGGATTATAAGATGTTTCTAAAATAAAATTGGCATATTGTCTGTTGGTCACAGGGTATTTGTCCATGAAAAACCGTGGCATAGAAATATTCACTGTATCCCTAAAATCAGGGAAGGCAATGAAGGGATCGAGCGTGTTCGGATCACGCTTTGTATAGAAGCGAAAATTTCCGGCAGGAATCTCAACCATATCCTTCGGAACCTCCGTTACGGACGGTGATTTTTCAAACAGGCTGATGCATGCCGGGGAATCCATGGCTGGCGTTACAACCACTTCATCCATCAATTCTGTGCCCGAGAAGAGCTGAATGACAATTTTTTGAACCGGTTTCGGGAACAAGCTTCTGTAATCGACCGTACCGCCTGCTGCCGTGTAGGTGAATTGTTTTGAATGGTAGTCAGGATCCTCCCCGGTCAGTACAATCTTCTCCATCAAGGCATTGTTGGCGCTGAATGTGAGTAAACTGCCGGTTTTCTGAACAATTAATATTCGTGTGAACACAGCAATGCATCCGACATTTCCTTCTCGTCTGGTATTTAACCATGCGGGATCAAAGGCATCGATCCCTACCGGGATGAAAGCCCTGTCTTTATCCATCACCGGTTTTACCTCTTCATGATTCCAAATGTCAACAAAATGATATTTTCCAATAATATTTGAAGCAGGCAAGTAACCCGAAGGATCTAAAAATTCGAACAATTTCCCGTTCACACCTTTCGGATTTACACTGTAGATCGTGAAAAGCCTTTTCGCGGGGGCATCCCAGCAATTTACATAAACAGAATCAACAAGGGTGGGAACGAGCGGATCAAATGATTCATTGCTGAAGGCCGTTTTGTGTTCGCGAAGAATCTTTGTCGTGCGCCCCATGTAGGCAAATTCCTCCTCAATCCATCCGGGGCGGCCAGGACGCATCGTATTAATTTCCACACCGTAACCATTGAAGAAGGAGATGGCCAGTTCCCGATGTAGCCGGTCATCGGCCAGTTGCAGCACCCTGAAGATGGCAAAATCGGGTTTTATGAGCTTGTTCAGGTTCAGTGGCGGTGGCATCACCAGGGCATCATGAACCCTTCCACTCACGATCCCCGGCATATCCTTCGGAACCGCCATTCCTTCGCTATACATGATAATTCCTGGCTTGACCTTGTCGGCAGCAGCTTGTAATTCCCTGCTTGACGAACCTCTCGTATCAAGAACCACCCCATCGGCATCGGTGGCGCGCAACAGATCCTCCATCCCTTTCAGCTGATCTTCCTTGCGGGTTCCTTCATCCCAGGGATTATAGGAGATGAAATATTTTTTCCCGGCACGATGGGTAAATTCAACCTGTTTCCTGAGTTCACTCAAGCCTCCCGGAAGATCGCGGTACATATCCCACTGGTTTCGCTGGTCAAGACCCAGCCTGGGCCAGGTGGGCCAGAGCGTGAAAATATCGTACCCGCCCGTCAGGGAATCATATTCGAACAGGTTTTGATAGAAGGTGTATTTCTGTTGGGCGTAATCATAGTATTTTTTATCCCAGGCAAACTGCAGAAGCATAAGGTAGCTGGTCTTCATCCAGGCCAGGTCGCTGCGCCGGAACATGGTGTTATCAAATTCAGGCATATCATAAAGCCACAAACGATTAAACATCAGCCTGAGACCCGTGCGCCAGTCCTGGTTGTGACCGATAAACCAGATGGAATATTCTGCCCACCCATCAGGTTTTAGTGTAATCATCCAGCGGTCAATCTCAGTCCTGTCTTTGTCTCGTGCACCTCTCCGGGCCAGTGCTGTAAGCGACAAGGTATCATTGATCCGGATATCGGCAAATCCCAGATGCCAGGCGTTGTCGGGCAATACCACTCCCACCGGAGCATATCCGGGACGAAATAGTTTCGAGCGGCAAAGATAGCCCGGCCACGCTTTGGAGCCGGAAGCCGTGATATAAACCTTGTCTTTTCCTTCACCCAGTGGAACCAGGTTTTCAATCCGGTGGCTGCCCTTCCCCTTGTTTATAAAGCGTATGGTGTATTTTGGGCTGGGGTTGAAATTCTTATCCATGACCGCCCATCCCTTGATGCTGTCGGCCAGTGTGAAGAAAAGCGTATCGCCAATAAGCTGAGTACTGCTGCAGGTTCTATAAATGGCACTGTCGACCATCACTGAAAACAGCGACAGGTTTCCTGGAATTTCAATCGAATGAAATTTTACTGTTTGGGTGCTTTTCAGTGTGAAAGGATTTTCAGGGTTCAAATCTACCCTGCGAATCCAGGTTTGTGCGAATGGTTGGAACGAAATACACATGAATAACCCGGCAAGGAGGAGGCGCTTTTTCATTGGATTGAATTTGATCGAACGGCAGGTCAAACTTTCACATAAAAAAGGTCGCGTTGGGCGAAGGCATGTTCATGCTCAAGCAGCCATTTCTTGCGTTTAAGCCCCCCACGATAGCCAACAAGTTTGCCGTTTGCGCCGATTACGCGATGGCACGGAACAATGACCGACACGGGGTTGTGTCCGTTGGCCCCACCGACAGCACGCAAGGCTTTTTCATCACCCATCCTGCGCGCAAGTTCAAGGTAGGAAACGGTTGTTCCATAAGGGATTTTGAGAAGTTGCTGCCAGGCTTTAAGCTGAAAGGGTGACCCGGAGAGGTCAAGTTTAAGGTCGAAATCATGTCGTGCACCATGAAAATACTCTTCAAGCTGCACAATGCAACTTTTCAGGCATGAGGGTATTGGCTGCGGTTTGACCTTGAAATTAAGGAAATACAAGGTACGGATCCCATTTTCGGAGCCTGTTACTTCAAGATGACCCAGGGGTGTCTTGAGAAAGGCTCGGTGCATCGGGTTCATATCACGGGGTTTTGGCTTTCTTGCTTCTCCAGGAAAGAAACAGCATGATGAGTCCGAAAACCAGCATGCCTCCTCCCGACCAGAGGTTGATGTTTATACCCAGAGACCGGCTGTATAGTGCGGTGTCGCCATTGGTGATTAATCCGAAAAAAGTCAGGAATAACCCAAGAATGAAAAACATCAGGCCAATCGGAAATTTTATATCTATGCCCATAAATGGTTGAATTTTAAGGTTAACAAAATTGTTTTTTTACCAGAATAAGATTGTTAAAATAGTTCCGATTGCAAGCACAAGGATTGCAAGGGTCGAAGAACGCTCATACCAGGGGATATCTGTTTCAACATGTTTTGGCGTGAGGGAATAGACCAGTCCCTTGAGGTCTTCATCCGTTTTTTTCTGCTTGGTGATGAGCGACAATCCAACGGTTATGATGGCACTCGTTGAAAAGGCGATGATGGCAGTCCAGAAATTTTGGGCCATTTCCACAGGATATGTATGGAGGTTACAGATCCATCCTCCTTTTACGAGCGTCGCAGCGCCTTCAGGCACGGTAAGTCCATGATGAAGCAAAGCCACCGTGAATCCAGCCAACAAGCCAGTGAAAGCTGCGTGCCCCGTGGTCCTTTTCCAGAACATGCCAAGGAAAATTACGGCAAACAACGGCGCATTGATCATCGAAAAAATGGTCTGCAGGAAGTCCATGATATTCCCGAAAAGACTTGCCAGGTAAGCGGCTGCAATACTGACAATAACTCCAAAAATGGTAGCCATGCGTCCTACAAAAAGATAATGCTTGTCGTCTGATGCTTTATCCGCAGTCACCGGGCGAATGTAACTCTGGTAAATATCATAGGTCCAAACAGTATTAAAGGCCGAAACATTTCCAGCCATTCCCGACATAAAGGAGGCGAGCAAGGCTGTAATTCCCAATCCCAGCACACCGGCCGGCAGATATTGCTTCAGAAGGGCAATGATGGTATAATCATAGTTGTAATGGCCCGGTGAAATTTCTGGTAAGGTAAAGCCGGAGCCTTGCTTATTCAGCAACACCAACGCTGCAATTCCAGGAACGATGATGAGAAACGGAATGAACATTTTCGGGAGAGCGCCAATCAACGGGGTATTCCGGGCAGCCGTAGAAGATTTAGCCGACATGGCCCGCTGAACAATCAAAAAGTTGGTACACCAATATCCAAAGGAGAGGACAAAGCCAAGGCCGGCAGCAATTCCATACCATTCAACCCCCAGCGGGTTCGCAGCGGCCGACCCGGTATATTTCCAGGTAGTCGTCCAGGTGTCAGCAGCATACCCTTTTGCTGTGACAATGGGAGCCAGTTGATCTTTCATCCCATCCCATCCCCCTAAATCCTGAAGACTCAGAATAACAATGGGCAATAGTCCGATGACAATGATAAAAAATTGTAAAACTTCGTTATAAATCGCTGAAGAAAGACCGCCCAAATAGGTATACCCAAGTACGATGGCAGCAGATAGAACCAGGCTGAGATGAAAATTCCATCCAAGTACTTTTTCCATCAGGATGGCAAGGGCGTACATGGATATTCCGGAGGCAAGAATGGTCATCACTGCAAAGAGTATGGCATTTAGCCCGCGCGTTTTTTCATCAAACCGTAATTTGAGGTATTCAGGTACCGAACGGGCTTTGGACCCATAGTAGAAAGGCATCATGAACAGGGCTAGAAAAACCATGGCAGGAATAGCGCCCACCCAATAGAAATGGGTGGTAAGCATTCCATATTTTGCTCCTGAGCCGGCCATGCCCATCACTTCAAGTGCGCCGAGGTTGGTGGATATAAATGCCAGGCCGGCAACCCAGGCCGGCATCGAGCGACCGGCTTCGAGAAATGC
>CAJAUM010000104.1 GCA_903945175.1 uncultured Bacteroidales bacterium
TACATTAATCTAAGATAATGATATTCAAGGTCTTATCTACATATTATTGATGTTTTTATGATAAAGTTATTAACATTAAATGTTGATAATCAAATAGTTAAAAATTGTCATGTACTAAGCCATATTATACAAAATGGTATTGGGAAAACCTATAATGGATAATATTTTTTTTGAAATATTTGTCAATTGTCATAATGTTAGGAGTGAATTTCCAAATGTGTTTATTATAAAAACGATATATGAATAATATTGAAGCAGAATCATTAATGAAGCGAATAGAGATTAAGCGAATATTCAATAATCCAACTGAATATTACAGCCTTGAAGAAATTATCGATATCACATCTATGTTTATGATGTTGTCAGTAGAAACCAAAGATTGGCGATTCTTTAATACTTCATTAAAACTTATCGACTGGCTAAATGCCACGGGTAACTGTCCTCAACACATCAGTGATCTTGAAGATAGCACTATGCAATGTATTCGTTTAAGTTGCGGTCTTACAAAATAACATTCATATTTTATGAACACAGTCCTACTCACCTCTATGCCATCTGCAGCATTTCAGCTCGTATATTATGTCCAGACTCGCGGATTTAAGTTTAATGATGTAGTTTTAGTTGGGAAAAAAAGTCCTGAATTCCATATTTTTGAAGAATATTCTCTTATTAATAAGTTTGCACTCCACTATGTGTCAGGCGAAAACGCTCCCGACTGTATTGATCTAATGAAAATTCTCCAACCTGATGTAATAAAAGCCGTGACATGCACGATCATTAGAAAACCACTGATAGAAATCCCAGTTCTAGGAATTCTGAATACTCATGCGGCGATGCTGCCAAAGTATCGTGGAATAGATACCCCTCAATGGGCAATTCTAGAAGATGGTGAAGTAGGTGTGGTGGAACACTTTTTAGACGAGAAAATTGATACTGGAGATATCCTTGCAATTCGAAGACTTACTCTTAAAAAGGGTGATAGTATAAGCACAGTGCTATATCGGAATCACTATGAAAATAAATGGCAAACAGCCGCTGATGCTTTAATAGCATTGCGTGATGGAATAGCACAAAGGCATCCACAACGCAAAGAGGACGGTCGGCAGTATTTTGAAATGCACACCAAATTGCTCGAAATTGTCCAAGAAAAATTAAATCAATTATAATCAGCTATGCATATTATTGACATTTCGTACCCAATCCACGAAGGAATGACCACTTTTCCTGTTCATTGGCATCCAGTGGTAGAAATTACACAACTTGCCCGATATGGGATTGAGAACCGGGAAACGAGAAAATTTACGATGGGAACACATTGTGGCACTCACATTGATGCGCCACGCCATTTCATTCCGGGCGGGGATACTATTGAGCGTATTCCACTCGAGAAACTTGTTGGCCCAGCTCGTGTACTCAACTTCACACCAATTACAAAGTCAAAACAGGAATTTGGGGTTCAGGATTTTATAGAGCGCCTTGGTGAAAATAAGCCAAACAAACTTATTCTCCGGTTTGATTGGTCACTCCATTGGGGCACAATGAACTTCTATACCGATCAGCCCTACATTACAGAGGAAGCTGCACATTGGCTAGTTAACCAAGGTATTGTGTTAATAGCAATGGACACACCGCAATTAGATAGCCCTGACCATGGCAGAACAGGGGTAAAAGACTCGCCTATACATAAAATCATGCTTGCAAAAGGAGTAGTCTTTGTGGAGTATTGTACAAATCTTGCCCAGATATCACGGGAAGAAGTTGAGATAATTGCACTTCCATTAAATATTCTGGGAGCAGACGGAGCTCCTGCACGCGTTATTGCTATTGAAAGATAATAATGAATTTTTCGCGATATGTTTTTCAACAAAATCGAATTAATCAATAAACCCCAAACATAGGTTAATATGAATAGAAATGATGTAACATCTGCAGTTCTTGCATTTTTTGATTCAAAGGGAGGCTTACCTGGAGAAAATATCGAACAAAAATTAAACTGTTTATATTTGGATCAAAAAATTATTGATTCAATGGGTATTATTGAGATGGTCACCACATTTGAAGAGGATTTCGATATTCAATTTGATGCTGATTTAATGCAGTCACCCGAATTTCAAACTGTTGGTGGCATAATCGGAATAATTCAAAATCTTTATAAAGAAAAATCCTAATGCAATATTGTCCTGATATTATTGCCTTTGTTGAGTCCCCTTCAACACATCCTGAACGATGGGTTTTGATGAATGTTTTTACCCGTAATTGCCTTGGTGTTGGGCCAGAAGTTTTTGATTTTCTTTCAAACTTAGAGGAATCGAAAACCAAAATTTATCGAATATGGAATATATGGAGATTTTCAAATAGTGAAGGCTTGCTGGCTGATCCGTCGCGATTTAACCGAGATGCAGCAACTTGGGGAGAGCCACGATTAATTGGAAACGAAGAGTTAGTAAAGCTTTTAAAAGAACAATGCATTATAATAGAAGATCTTGAAAGTTATCGAAAACGCTTTGCTCTGAAAAAGTCTCTTCTTGATAGAAATAATTTTGGCAGTTATCATCAACAGTTAGGACAGCAATTAATTGCAATCGAAAGAAAGAATCCTGAAAAGTGGTGGTTAGAGCAAAAATTTACTACTGACTTAACTGAGATACGGAAGGATAACCTTTATGGGGCAGTCCAAGATCGATTTCTGGACGAGTGGTTGCCTCAGAAAATCAAACCTGGCATGAAAGTTTTAGATATCGGCTGTGGCGCTGGGCTAATTTCCAATAAACTCGCCAAATTAGGAGCTGATGTTTTAGGTGTTGATCCCAATCAGGACTATATACAATTGGCAAAGGAGAGAGCTGTCAAAGGAGCAAAATTTCAACAACTAGACTTGAATCTGTCAGATGCCTTACAGGTCCTTCCTGAAGCAACTTTTGATTGCATTTATATGAGTGATGCTCTCCTGTTTTATTTTATTCCTTATGATCCAAATAAACCTATAAATTTAGATAACTTTATCATTAATATAAAAAGACTTTTAAAAATTGGTGGTCAGTTTATTAGTTTAGAACCACATCCGGTTTTTTATATTCAACCTTGGCTTGGGGACCCACAAAGGCCATTCACTGTTTGTACAGAATATATTCACACCCAATGGAGGATTAATCCTCCATTGGGAAAATTAGTGAAACCTTTCCTTGAAAATGGATTTTTAATAGCAAATATCGAAGAATTGACCAGTCAACATGAAAATCCGATTGTTGATATGCGTGCATCGGTATTTGCCTATGAATTTCCTGTTTGGCTTATGGTCGAATTTATTAAAATTTGATTTATGCCATCAATTAATTTTAATTATACAAAAAATGATTTAATCAATGCTCTTAATTCTGTAGGAATCAATAAGGGTGATAGCATTTTTTGCCATATTAGTTTAGGACGGTTGGGATATTGCGAATATGGTCAAACGATGGCTGATGCTTGTCGTTGTTTGACAGATGCATTAATGGAGACGTTACATGACGATGGAACTTTAGTCGTTCCAACCTATACTTATTCGATTGGACGAGGTGAGGTTTTTGATATGGATAAAACTCCCTCAACAGTTGGTGAATTTACTGAATATTTCAGGTTATTACCGAATGTCATTCGGTCACGTGACCCAATGTTGTCAGTTGCAGCTCTGGGTTCAAGAGCAAAAGAATTATTGAATGAACTACCTTGTACATGCTATGGTGAAGATAGTATTTACGATAGATTTCACTCTCTTGGAGGCAAAATAGTCACCATAGGACTTGGTTTGCACTGGGCCACTTACAGACATTATATTGAAGAGCATTTTAATGTCCCCTTCCGATATAAGAAGCTTTTTACAGGAATAATAATCGATAAAGGAGAAAAGAAAAAGGAATCCTGGGTATACTATGCTGCTCCTTTAATTAAAAATTGTGGACCGAATGGGATTCCGATTGAAAATAAATTAAAAGAATCAGGTCGAATCAGGACTTCTAAAATAGGTCGAGGAGAAATTTGTTCAATTGGATCTCAAGATTATCGAAGTTTCTACGAAGCAGAATTCAAAAAGAACTCATGGATCAGTGCTATAGGGCCATCCCTTACATTAAAGGAATTAGTTGCATTGGAGGACACCAGAGTTGCAGCTAAAAAAAATGAAATTGTTCTTTCAGTTAATGCTTCCATTGGAGAAATGCATGAAAAGTTAGGTCCAATTAGAAGGGATATTATTTCAGAAGGATATGATTCAGTGTTAGCAGCATTAGCCACACAAATCCATATGACAATCCATGAATACCCAACTGGAGAAGAATGCTTCGATTGGATTATCCCTGAGAAATGGACTTGTAAAGAGGCATATTTAGAATCAATAGATGGGGAATGCATTTTCTCTTATGACAACAATCCCTGGCATGTAGTTTCTTACTCAAATCCCTACAATGGGATAGTATCCAGAGATAAACTTTTAAAGCATTTGTATGTGCATCCAACTCTGTCAGATGTTATCCCTTTCGTTTATGATTATTACAAACGTGATTGGGGACTGTGCTGTTCCCAAACCCTACGCAGTACACTCCGGGATGAACAATATCGAGTTGTAATCCGGACAGATTTTAGTTATGGAATACTAAAAGTTGGAGAAGTAATCCTCCAGGGTAAAACGGAGGATAGTTTAGTTTTCATTGCCAAATCTTGCTATGTTGACCAAGAAAAAAACGACCTGGATGGAATCATAAAAAGTATAGAGGTTGTTAGGCATTTATTGAACAAAGAGCATCATTATACTTATCACTTTTTGATTGTACCTGATACGATAGGGCTAATCGCTTGGTTAAGACAAAATCAACATTTTATTTCGAAAATTCAAGAAGGAAAGTTTTTTGAGTTGTCCAGTAGCATATCTCTAACAGAATCAGCTAGCTTTTTTGAATCTTTTACGAAAATAGATGGTTGTTTAGAAAATGCCATCAAGGATTTAGGACTTAATATGCAAGGTATATCAATGATTCCAATGAGTGCAAAGTTGTAATGTAAGCATCTTAGAATTGTTATTTTCCTTATGGTTCGTGAATAAAGATATTGAATATTTTATGACAATTGGTAATGTAATGTACGGATGGGCAGTGGATCTTTTCCCCATCAATCGTAGTATCACAGGTAAGGGAGTTCGGGATACACTTGCCTATCTGGGCAATCTTCTCCCAGACCTCACTATAAACGAAATCCCTTCTGGAACAAAAGCATATGATTGGACGGTTCCCGATGAATGGATCATACGCGAAGCTTTCATTGATGATGAGCATGGTAATCATATTATTGATTTTAAGAAAAATAATCTACATTTAGTCGGATATTCGGAACCAGTTGATGTTTGGCTGAATCGTGAAGAATTAGACAGATTTATATACTCTATTCCTGAACAACCCGAGGCAATTCCTTACCGGACCTCTTATTATCAGCGTCGATGGGGTTTTTGTTTAACTGAGAATCAGCGTCGGGCTTTGCCCAATGGCAGATATCATGTCGTAATTGATAGCGAGCTAAAACCAGGTGTTCTTAACTACGGTGAGCTACTTTTGCCAGGAAAAGATGACCACGAAATTCTGCTTTCTACTTATATTTGTCACCCTTCAATGGCCAATAATGAGGTTTCGGGTATTGTTGTAACCACCGCCCTTGCCCAGTGGCTGAAAAGCCTAACAAATCGACGATATACTTATCGTATCGTCTTCATTCCCGAAACCATTGGATCAATCGTTTACTTAAGCCGCCATGCGGAGAGGATGAAGAAAAAAACTGTTGCCGGCTTTGTAATTACCTGCGTTGGTGATGACAGGGCTTATTCATTTTTACCTTCTCGTAAGGGAGGGACACTGGCAGACCGGGTTGCTGAGCATATCATGAATCGTAATGTAAAGGAATATACCCGTTATTCTTTCTTGAAGCGTGGCAGTGATGAACGTCAATATTGCAGCCCTTTGATTGACTTGCCGGTTGTCTCTATAATGCGTTCTATGTATGGAACTTATCCTGAGTATCATACTTCTTTGGATGATTTGACAGTTATAAGCGCAGAAGGATTAGGTGGAGCCTTCAATGTGATAAAAAAATGTTTAAACGCATTAGAAGTTAATTATCGATATAAAGCCACTATCCCATGCGAGCCACAATTAGGCAAACGTGGGCTATATTTTCCTTCAAGTAATGATGATCCTGATGCTCAAAGTAATTTATTAGCTTATGCCGATGGAGAGAAGGATTTATTAGAAATCGCTGAAATAATTAATGATGATATTTTTACTTGTGCTGATATCGCTGAGCGCCTGGAAAAAATCGGGTTAGTACAACGCTGTTGTTGAGTTTGAAAGATATTGATAATAGATTTTCAAGAATTGAGAAACTGAAAATTATAATACTTCCTAATATTTAGCCAGTGGTCTAAATATTAGGAAGTATTATACATGACCAGGAACTGCTGCCGGGTCGTAAACTATTGAACTTTATAGTCACCGTCCTATTTGTCAACACATTTACGAAACTCATACCAGGGAATCAATGACATCAATTGCGCAAAAACCGATTTACCAATATTCATCTGCGTAGTATTTCTGCGAAGATCGAGGTAATTTCAAATCAAAAAATCACAGAACGCGTGTTTATATATTGAATTATTGATAGGTACAAGCTTTTAGAAAAACAACAACCGGAAACTACTGATTTCATATAACTCCTAAATTATGAATGTCCTTCTTTACATCGATCCCGGAATGGGAAGTATTATTATTCAAATTGTCATTGCGACTGTGACAGGGATTCTGTTTTATCTGTCACTTTTTAAAATGAAAATTGTCAATTTCTTCAAATCAATACTCCGTATTTTCTATAAGAAAAATGAAAATGATTGATAAAGCTTCATTTCGTGACCCAAGCGGATATGTTTATCATACGGAGGAAGGAGTTTTTCGTAAAATCAATATCAGATACAAAACACATTACGACTTGTTAATATCATCTGGATTATATCAACAACTTGTTGACAATGAATGGTTGGTCCAACATGAGGAAATTAATCATAAAAATGATTTTACAGAGTCATTTTATAAGGTAATTAAACCAGAACTAATTCCTTTTATTTCTTATCCATATGAGTGGTGCTTCAGCCAGCTTAAGGATGCAGCAATTTTGACACTAGAAATTCAGAAAACAGCATTGAAATTCAATATGTCATTAAAAGATGCATCTGCTTATAATATTCAATTTCTGAGAGGTAAACCCGTATTGATAGATACATTAAGTTTTGAAAAATACAACGAAAATCAACCATGGCAGGCTTATAAACAATTTTGTGAATTCTTTCTTGGGCCTCTATCATTGATGAGTTTTGTTGATCATAGAACGGTTCTTTTACTTAAAAATTTCATTAATGGAATTCCCCTTGATTTAATTTCGAATCTCTTGCCTTTTTATGCAAAACTGAAGATAGGAATTTACCTACACCTGATTTTACATTCGAAGTATAATAATCGATATACATTTGATAAAAAAAACGATCATTTTATAAAAAGTGGATCCTTATCAAAGAAATCTTTAATCCACCTTATCGAAAACTTATTAAATACAGTAAAGGATTTGCAATTATGTAAGTACAAAACAGAATGGTTTGAATACTATGAAATTGGTGTAGCAAATGATGATTATTTGGTTCATAAAGAAACTATAATTTCTGATTTTGTACGATTTGTAAATCCATCCTTTGTTTACGACATTGGAGCAAATGATGGTAAATTTTCAAGGTTAGAAGCTTTAAGGAATAGTAACGTTATTTCTATTGATTCTGATTGGAGGTGTGTGGAGGAGAATTATAATTGTGCTAAGAAATCAGGATTGAAGAATTTACTATCCTTGTTTATTGATGTTACTAATCCAAGTCCCGGGTTAGGATGGAGTAATAATGAAAGGAAATCCTTTTTCAATTGTAATGAACAATTATTTTCTTTCACTAATACAAGAGTTTTAATAACTGATTCAACCGTTTGCCATTTAACTCTAGCTTTAGCACTAATTCATCATCTTGTTATCACAAACAATATTCCATTGGAAAAAATATCAGAATTTTTCGCACTGAATACGGATTGGTTAATAATTGAATTTGTTCCCAAGGAAGATGAGAAAGTCAAGTTTTTATTAAGGAATAGGGAAGATATTTTTTTTGAATATTCAGATATTGGTTTTGAATTTGCTTTTCGCAAACACTTTACTATTTTGAATTGTATAAAAGTAAATGGCACTTCTCGAAGTATGTATTTGATGAGAAAGATTAAATGAGTATGAAAAAGTCGATAATCATTCACCCTATTCTTCTTTCTATTTACCCAACTGTGTTTCTCTACTCAAATAATTTCTATGAAGTTTCCTTCATGGCAATTATTCTCCCATTGATATTGACAATCGCATTCACAATTATAAACTATTTGTTTTTTAAATCAATTATAAGAAGCAGGGAAAAAGCAGGATTACTCAGTACATTATTATCTTTATTATTCTTTTTTTATGGTTATGTTTATGATTCTACAAAATATTTAATTTCAGATGATAGCTTTATATTAGGCCATAGATATTTATTGTTTATTTGGTTTGTTATATTTATAAGTATATCATATTTTATAATTAAAACTAAGAGACAATTTTGTACCTTAACACGGATATTAAATATTATATCAATTATTGTTATATTATTTCCTATTTATACATTAGGTAATTATATTTTGACTGAGAAATTAGCAGTAAACAATTCAAATTATTATAAGGAAAAGCAGAATTTCAAAAGAAATTCAACCATCAGATCAAATAGTTTACGAGATATCTATTATATAATTCTAGATGCTTATGCTAATAGTAGCACCCTTTTAGAACTCTATAACTTCCAAAACAATCAATTTACAGATGATTTGAAGAGGAATGGTTTTTACATTGCTTCTGAAGCTGTCAGTAATTATGCAATGACTTTTTTATCTTTATCCTCTTCTTTGAATATGGAGTATTTAAATTACTTATCTAACGTCATTGAATTGTCATCAAATGACAGATCCATCCCGTATGAAAAAATAATTAACAATAAGGTATTCAATATTTTTAAAAATAAAGGATATAAAATTATTCAAATAAGTTCTGATTGGGGTATAACTCATTATAACAAAAATGCCGATTTAAATATCTCGGTCGATGAAAACCGAGAGTTGATCTGGGCACTACTCCAACGAACAGTAATTTTTCCATTCATATCTAAAGAAAATAATAGGTACCACAGGAACAGAGTGTTGAATGCTTTTACCAGTTTAAAGACCATTTCTGAAATAGAAGGTCCGAAATTTGTCTTCGCACACATCATCTGTCCTCACGCGCCTTATGTATTTGGGGAAAATGGAGAGGAAGTCGATTATATAAACGTTAACTTATTAAGCTATACGACTGATGAAAAAATTCCTTATTTAAATCAACTGAAATTCTTAAACAAGAAAGTGCTGGAAGTTGTGTCTGAATTATTATCAAAATCATCCCTTACACCAATCATTATTATTCAGGGAGATCATGGACCAAGTTCAAGTTTCCATAAGGATATGGATTGGAATTATCCAACTGAAATTATGCTAAAAGAACGAATGAGGATTTTTTCAGCTTATTTACTTCCAAAAGTTAATGTCCAACACATAAGGGAATCTATAACACCAGTTAATAATTTTAGACTCATTTTAAATGAGTACTTTAATGA
>CAJAUM010000105.1 GCA_903945175.1 uncultured Bacteroidales bacterium
AGGGTGACAGGGTAACAGGGTGACAGGGTAACAAGGTAAAAGATGATTTGCTATAAAATGAATTTGTCACTCGTCATTCGTCATTCGTCATTCGTCATTGGTCATTGGTCATTGGTCATTCGTCATTCGTCACTCGTCATTCGTCATTGGTAATTGGTAATTGGTAATTGGTAAATGGTTGAAGGTGGGTACATATTAATCGGATTTTTCGTGCTTTCGCTCCTGATGGGTGCGGTGGTCGGGCTGGTGCACAATAAGCTGCTGGCGAGGATTGTTACCATCCTGTATGTGGTTGTGCACATCGCTTTTTCGGGTTATGGCTGGCTTCATCTGGGTGAAACCGTGCTCGATTATTTCACCTTCGATCCGCTGGGGGTATTGTTGCTTTCCATCCTGTCGATCCTCACCATCACCACCGTCTATCACGGGTTCATCTATGTGAAGGATGCCAAACCCCGGGTGTATGCCATCTACCATGCCGCGCTGATCGCCCTGGTAGCCTCAATGTCGGGAGCCTACCTGGCCAACGGGATGACCACCGTGTGGATCTTCGTCGAAGCCACCACCCTTGCAGTCGCGGCGCTCATCTACCACGACCGCACGGCGATGGCGCTGGAGGCTACCTGGAAATATGTCTTTGTCTGTTCCCTCGGGATCGCCCTGGCCTACCTCGGGATCCTCTTCCTGGGATTTACCGTGCACGACATTCGTTTGCTCCATCTCTCCTTCGATTCCATCACCGAAATTGCCAGGATGGCCAACCCGCTCTACCTTAAAATCGCCTTTGTATTTGTATTGGTTGGCTACAGTACCAAGATGGGATTGTTTCCGATGCACACCGTCACGGTGGATGCCCATACGGTTGCACCCCCGCCGATCAGCGCCTTCATCTCCACCACCCTGATGAATGTCGGGTTCCTGGCCATCTTCCGCATCTATGCCCTCTTCTCGGCCACCACCATCCTGCCTTTCATGAATCACGTGCTGATCCTCTCCGGCGTATTATCCCTTCTTGTTTCAGTCGGCTATATGCTCAAGGCCAAGCACAACAAACGGATGCTGGCCTACTCCAGTCTCGAAAACATGGGCATTGTCGCCATCGCACTGGGCGTGGGAGGTATCGGCTATTATGCCGCCATCCTGCACATCGTCCTCCACTCCTTTACCAAGGCAGGCCTTTTCTACCAGATGGGACAATCGTATAAAGTGATGGGAACCTACAAACTGGATGAATCGGGAAATTACATGAACCTATACCCGGCCGGGGCCACCGCACTGCTGCTGGGTTTTCTGTGCATCACCGCGATCCCGCCATCGGGGATGTTCATCTCAGAATTATACCTGATGAAGGCGCTGATCACCTCCAAAGATTATGTGCTCCTGGCTGTCATAGCCGCGCTGCTTTGTTTTGTCCTCTACGCCTTAATCACCCGCGTACTTCACATTGTTTATTCCCAGCCTCGCGAAAAACCGCTGCATGAGCTGCAAAAGGTCAACCCCTGGCAATCATTCAGCCAGTACATTCTTTTCGGAATGGTCATTTTCATCTGTTTTGTTCAGCCTGCACCCCTCCGCCAGCTTATTGAATCGATCATCAACGCCCTGCCGAAATGACGAAGGAGACACGATACATCGAGCTGTTTTCAAATCCGGGCATGGTTGCACTGGAGGCCATTCCTGTGTTGAATTATCCGGATTTTATTGCATTCCTTGATTTGGTTATGGGAGAGGAGGGAACCCATTGTGTGGCCTACTTCGTTGTTCCGAAGGGAGATACATACCGGTTTGTATGCTGCATGGCGGCAGATGAGAACCATGCCCTCGTGCTTTTTTCGCATGAACAGCCAATAAAACCCACGCCATCACTTCCTTCCATCACAGTCAAACACTTCCAGTTTCATGTGTTTGAACGGGAGATCCATGAACAGTTCGGCATTGAATTCGAGGGTCATCCCTGGCTGAAGCCCATCCGCTATCCCTTCGACAGGGCCAATCAGGACAGCGTGATGAACAATTATCCCTTCTATTCCATCGAGGGAGAAGGGCTGCATGAAGTCGGAGTCGGCCCCATCCACGCCGGCATCATCGAGCCGGGACATTTCCGGTTTATTTGTCATGGCGAGCGGGTGCTGCACCTGGAGATCCACCTGGGATACCAGCATCGCGGAATGGAGAAGCTCTTTGTTGAAAAGCAGCATATCCTGGCCCAGTCGCTCCTGGCCGAAAGCATGGCGGGCGACACCACGGTGGGCCATGCGCTGGCCTATGCCGGGGCTGTTGAGGCACTGGCAGGGATCAGGGTTTCACAGCAGCGCTCCATGGAACGGATCGTAGCACTCGAACTCGAGCGGATTGCCGTTCACATCGGCGATACGGCCGCATTGTGCACCGACATCGCTTACCAGTTCGGACAGGTGGTGAACGAAGCCCTGCGCACCATCATCATCAATACCACACAAATCTGGTGCGGCAACCGCTTCGGCAAGGGACTCATCCGCCCCGGCGGGACCAATTATCCACTCACGCAGGAGGTCATGGCAACGATCCTGAAAAACCTGGAAGAGGTTGAGGCGCGTTACAATCAGGTAACCGACCGGATCTTCTCGCTGCCAAGCGTGCTGAGCCGGTTCGAAGAAACAGGCAGGGTAACCACCATGCAGGCCACACTGATCGGCGCCGTTGGGATGGCGGCCCGAAGCAGCGGGATGTACCGCGATATCCGCTGGTCACACCCCTTCTCCGGCTATGTAGATCATTTTTACGACCCGGCCATGCTGCACAAAGGCGATGTGTGGGCCAGGGCCATGCTGCGTAAACTGGAGGTGGGGAAGTCGATGGAGGTAATCAGGGAGATGATCGTGGAAATGACCAATGACCAATTACCAATGACCAATGACCAATTACCAATGACCAATGACCAATTACCAATGACCAATGACCAATTACCAATGACCAATGAAAAGAGCGAAAATCCCAACTATGATCTCAAGCTTGCACCAGACTCACTGGCGATTTCGCTGGTGGAGGGTTGGCGCGGCGAGATTTGTCATATTGCGATAACAGATGATTCCGGTAATATCATCCATTACAAGGCCAAGGACCCGTCGCTGCACAACTGGATGGCCCTGGCGCTTGCGGTGAGGAACCAGGAGATCTCCGATTTTCCGCTGTGCAACAAGAGTTTTAACCTGAGTTATTGCGGGAACGATTTATAGAATACACCCATCATCTTTCATAAATAATGATAACGGCAGAAGACATATTACTTTTAACTTCAAGCGGAGAAGGATACAATTCTGAATTTAAATTGGCTGTACCATCCAAAGTACGGGATCTTACCGAAGAGGTATGTGCTTTTGCTAATGCGGCCGGAGGGATATTATTAATGGGGGTAAACGACCATAACGAAATTACAGGTATTCGTATTGATAATGTTAAACGGTCAGCCATACAAAACAGTATTGGGGAAATTTCGCCACCCCTTCATTGTAGTTTGTCCTTTAATGGAACTGTGGAGAAAACTGTGGAGAAAACTGTGGAGAATATTATCAAGAATCTCATTCTGGAAAATCCGAAGATAACGACTAAAAATATGATAAAAGCCACAGGTCTAACGCGTAGAGGGGTTGAATATCATTTGAATAAATTGAAAGACTCCGGAAAAATTGAACGGGTTGGTTCGGACCGGGGAGGGTACTGGAAGGTTATTGAAATCAACAATGAACAATGAAAATAAGACTACTTTAGATGCCGCTGAAAGAGATAAATATCCTTCGCCGCCACGGACGGCAGTATGTTCCCGACCTGCGGAATGCCGTGCTGCCCGATATCTTCCGCGGAAGGCCTGTCATCAGCGGGGATATCACCGCGGCTGAGGCGGAACTGGTCAAAAAGCTTTGCCCGGTGAATGCGATTGGCGCGGATCCCGCTGCCCCGACACCCGGACCTTTGGTAGCCGGCTCATCGGAAATGGAACAGATCCGCTGCACCATCGACCTGGGTAAATGTCTCTTTTGCCGGGAATGTGCCTTTGCATTGCCCGGTAAGATCAGCTTCACCCACGATTATAAAATGGCAACCAATGTCCGCGACCGCCTGGTCGTCGCCTCCGGGAATGATCAGCCGATACAGCTTGATCCTGACAAGGTGCGCAGGGAGATCCGACTCTTGTTCAAACATGCACTCAAGCTGCGCCAGGTGTCGGCGGGCGGCGACAATTCCGCCGAAATGGAGCTGAATGCCGCCGGGAATGTGAATTTCGACATGGGACGGTATGGAATCGAATTTGTGGCCTCGCCCCGCCATGCGGATGGCCTTGTCATCACCGGGCCGCTCTCCCAACACATGGCCGAACCGCTTCAGATTTGCTATGATGCGATTCCTTCACCGAAGATGATCATTCTCGCCGGCACCGATGCCATCAGCGGGGGCATCTTCCAGGGAGGTCCGGCGCTGAACAGGGATTTTTTAGATAAATATCCGGTGGATCTGTTTGTTCCCGGAAATCCGCCGCATCCGCTCACCTTCATTAACGGAATCCTGGATTTAATCGGCCGAAGGTGAACATGTTGAGATATAAATGTGTAACTTTGTAACCAAAGCATCATGCGTTCATGAAAACAATACTTCTGTTTTTTATTGTCCTGTTGCTTCCCTTCATCGGAGTTGCGCAACCCATTGCCAAGCAAGATTCCCTTAACTACTATAAGTTTCATGCTGAGGCTGAGTACGAAATGGTTGGTGACAATGCCACCTCTATAAAATGGCTGAATAAGGCAATCAGGTTGGATCCGAATGATGACGAGCTCTATCTGCTCAGGGCCTTTGCAAAGGGGGCCATCGCGGACTGGAAGGGACAGGAGGCTGACTACACCAGGGTCATCGGCCTCGATCCGGGCAATGTGGCCGCCTATACCGGCCGTGCAGCCTGCCGCTTCACCTTAAAGAAATACAAGGAATCCATCAGCGATTATAACTGGCTTATTGAGGTTGACCCAACCTATTATGGTTTTTTCTTCAACCGCGGCATGTGTAAATGGAGGCTGAAGGACAAGGAGGGGGCTTGTTTCGATTACAGGCTGGCTACGCAGATGGGCAGTTCGGCAGCCTATGTATTGGTTATGGAGCATTGCCTGGAGTAAAAACGCCCCTCGTTCCATCCGGCGCCAGATATAAAAATTCTTTTAACTTTGTTCACTTATCCACCTTCAGGCGTATGACCATAGAAATTCTTCATTCCGATAAAGCCCTGCTTAAACTTGCCTTTTCGGGTAAACTTGATGCCAATACCGTTGCCAACGGATCCATGGAATTTTTTGCCTTGCTGAACAAAAGGAAAAGCCCTGTCATTGTTGATTTTTCAGAAGTCACTTTTTTGTCCTCCCTGGGCATCCGGATGTTACTTACTGCCTCAAAAGAGGTGAAAGAGCAGGGACACGCATTAAAAATCGAGCATCCCAGCCCCGAAATCGAAAAAATCTTTCATACAGCCGGCCTTGCTGACCTCCTCTTGTAAAACCCCCTTGGCAGCATGACAAAAGCCATCATCATTGATCTTCCGAAAATTGAAGATCCACGCGGAAACCTTTCAATCATAGAGGAAGAAATCAACATTCCCTTTAAAATTGAACGCACCTACTGGATTTACGATGTTCCAGGCGGACAGGTCAGGGGCGGACATGCCTTTAAAGCGCAGCAGGAGCTCATCGTGGCGCTCTCCGGCAGTTTTGACGTGGTGGTGGATGACGGAAAGGAAAAACAGACCTTCTCGCTCAACCGGTCATACTACGGCCTATACATCCCCCCCGGCTTCTGGCGGCAGATGCAGAATTTTTCGACCAATTCTCTGGCCCTGGTGTTAAGTTCAACCCCATTCAGCGAAGCGGATTATATCAGGGATTATCAGGATTTTTTAAAGGCCGGGAGATCATGAACAGGCCCACGATCTCCAACTGCCACATGGTTGAACTCCCACGCATCCCTTACCGTGCCGGCAACATAACCACAGTTTCAAATGAGCAGGAAATTCCCTTCGCCATCCGGCGGATATTCTATATTTATGATATTCCCGGAGGAGTAGACCGGGGCGCACATGCACACCGAACCTGTCACCAGTTTTTAATCGCTGCGAGCGGAAGTTTTGAAATAGAGCTGGATGATGGCATGGCCAAACGAACGGTGATGCTGAACCGTCCCTATTTTGGACTGCATGTCCCGCCGGGGATATGGGCTGCCGAAAAGGGCTTTTCCTCGGGGGCCATCTGCCTGGTACTGAATTCACATCTGTTTGATGAAGGGGATTATATCAGGGATTATGCAGATTATCTTAATTTCGTCGGACCATCATCACTGGATCCGTCAGTACAAATCTAACATCAGAAACATATGATATTAATCACAGGCGCGTCAAAAGGTATCGGATACTTTTTAATGCAGAAATTCATGGATGAAGGGGAGGATGTCATTGGGATTTACAACAACACGATTCCCAAGGAACACGAAACGCTGATGTACAAAGTTGACATTGCCAACCCCGAAGAGGTGAAAAATTTTGCAGCAGCAAACGATGATAAGCTGAACCAGCTCATCCTCATCAACTGTGCCGGATCAAATTACAATGCATTTGCCCACAAGGCCGATCCTGCAAAGTGGGCCCAGTTGATTACGGTCAACCTGGTAGGAACATTTCATATGATCAACGCGCTTCTTCCCAAAATGCGGGAGCAGAATTTTGGAAGGATCATCAACTTTGCCTCCATCGTAGCCCAAAGCGGCATCCCGGGAACCAGCGCCTATGCCGCCTCAAAGGCCGGCCTCTGGGGCATGACCAAAGCCATTGCCGTTGAAAATGCGTCCAAAGGCATCACCATCAACAACCTGAACCTGGGATACTTTGATATCGGGATGATCCAGGATGTCCCCGCAGAGATGCAGGAGATCATCAAGTCCAAAATACCCGGGAAGAAATTCGGCAACCCGGATGATATCTTTAAAGTGGTTAAATATTTATCCGCAGCATCATACATCACAGGAACCAGCGTGGATGTAAACGGAGGACTCTTCTGATGATGGAACACATCGACCAATCAGAGGGGCTGTTCGAATCGAGGAAGCAGGAGCTGTTCTTTTATTCTCCCTATTCTTTCCTGCGCACGCCTTCGCAGGATGCACTGTTTCGCACGACGGTGAAAGAGCCCCTGATCAAAAAGATTCATCACAGGCAAATCGATGTGATTCCCGTCGAGGTGGATCACCAGACCTTTCTGTTTCTGGTTGAACACTTATCGTGGGATTCCGATTATTTTGGTTTCCCAACCTACAGGCTTCATTCGGTGCTGTTTGAAAAAACGGATCAGCGCAGATTGACCGCGGCTGTGCTGCATTTCAAGGAACGCTTTTTTAATCAACCGGGACGCTATTGTTTTACCGATGTTCCGAGTGAAGACATTGTATTGCTGCAGGCCTTGACCGGCGCCGGCTTCAGGTTGATTGAAACCAGGATGACCTATTATCTGGAGCTTCAGAAGTACAGTTACGAGCGGTATCCGGTGAGGGAGGCCACCCATCCAGATATCCCAAACCTGCGGAGGGTAGCCAGTGAGGCTCGAAATCCGTTTGACCGGTTTCATGCCGATCCCATTTTTGACCCCATCAAGGCTGATGCATTTCTCGCAACATTTGCAGAGGAATCGGTCAAGGGTTTCGCTGACTATACCATGGTCCCCGATGAACCCGGCACCCCGCCTGATGCATTTCTTACGGCCAAGCTGCTCAGGGATGAATGGCCGGTCATCGGGGCGAAGGTCTCCAAAATGGTCCTATCCGCAGTTTCATCCAAAACATGCAAAGGATGGTACAGGAAGCTGATCTCTGAAATGGCCTATTATTTACAATCGCAGGGGGCTGATTATGCTTTTATGCACCCGGCCTCAACAAACAAGGCGGTATTTTATGCATACGAGAATCTGGGATGCAGGCTTGGCCAGGTCACCCATGTGTTTTCGTTCAGCTGACATTTTACTTCAATAAACAGATGGTTAAATTTCTCGACCTCCTTAAGATCAATGCACAATATGCCGACGAACTCAAGCAGGCAGCCGCTGACGTCATCGACTCCGGATGGTATCTGCAGGGTGAAAGGCTCAGCCGGTTTGAAGCCAACCTGGCAAGCTATACCGGGGTGAGGCATGCAGTGGGTGTGGCCAACGGGCTGGATGCCCTGCGGCTGATCCTGAAGGGCTATATCGCGCTGGGGGTGATGCAGGAGGGCGATGAGGTGATCGTGCCGGCCAACACCTACATTGCCTCCATCCTGGCCATTACCGACAACAGGCTGATTCCCATCCTGGTTGAACCGGATTTACAAACCTATAACCTGGATTTTAGGCTGATCGAGCAGTATATCACCCCGCGCACCCGGGCCATCATGCTGGTCCATCTGTACGGACAGGTTTGCTGGAGTGGAGCAGTGGAGGAGATTGCAAAAAAATACAACCTGAAGATCATCGAAGACAATGCACAGGCCATGGGCGCATCGTGGAACGGCCGGAAAAGCGGATCGCTGGGCGATGCAGCCGGAAACAGCTTTTACCCGGGCAAGAACCTGGGCGCGCTGGGCGATGCGGGAGCCGTAACAACCAATGACGATGCGCTGGCCTCCATGGTGAGGGCCCTGGGCAATTACGGCAGTGAGAAGAAATATGTAAACAGCTACCAGGGGCTGAACAGCCGCTTGGACGAAATACAGGCCGCCTTCCTCGACGTCAAACTCAAATACATCGATGCCGAAAACCAGCGCCGCAGGGAGATCGCACAGCAATATTGCAACCACATCAAACATCCGGATGTCCAATTGCCTTTAAACCATCTCCATGATTTTGAGGCCGGCAGCCACGTGTTTCACCTTTTCGTGATTCGTACCACCCACCGCGACAAGCTCCAGGCTTATCTGTCAGACCGGAACATCCAAACCCTGATCCATTATCCGATCCCTCCGCACAAGCAGGATGCCTATAAAACATGGAACCATCTTACCCTGCCTGTTACAGAGCAGATCCATCGTGAGGTGCTGAGCCTGCCGATCAGCCCGGTAATGACAGAAGAGGAGGTGCAACACATCATTCAAGTTATCAACGCCTATTAATTTCGCCAACCATGCTGAGCCTGATTTTACTCTCCTATTACAGCGGCGACCGGATCGCGAAGGCCTATCAACGACTATCGGAGGTACTCGGAAAGGAGCAGATTCCCTTCGAGCTGATTGTCATTGACGACGGGTCGAAGGACCATTCCTATGAACTCGCCCTGGCGCTTGAAGCCGCGCATCCCAATGTAAGGGCCTATCAGCTGAGCAAAAACTACACCCCGCACTATGGGGTTTTTGCCGGACTGACCCTCTGCAAGGGTGATTGTGCCATGCCCATCCCCGACGATGAACAGCAGCCCTACCACACCATCGTCGACATGTACCGGCTGTGGCAACAGGGGATCAAGGTGATTGTTCCCTACCGCATCAAGCGAAATGATGGATTTTTCAATAATCTGTTCGCCAGTCTCTATTATAAAACGATCAATGCCCTGTCGGATATCCGCTTTCCCGAAGGCGGAGCGGATACCTTCTTGATCGACCGTGAATTGATTGATATCCTCAATGCCAGGATACACGCGATAAATACCTCAAGCATCACCGAGGTGCTGCGTTTGGGCTATAACCCACACCATTATCCCTATGAACGCGTGAAGGGGGTCAACACCAAATCGAGGTGGACCTTTAAGAAAAAGGTAAAATTATTTAAAGATACCTTCTTTTCCAGCTCTACCTGGCCTGTGAAACTGATCACCTTCATGGGATTTTTCTTCTCCTTTTTCGCCCTGGCCATCATCCTGTTTTACACCTACATCAGGCTGTTCGGAAATCCGGCCTTCTGGGGTGCAAACCTGCCCGGCTGGACGGCGACCGTGGTGATCATCTCCTTTTTTTCGGGGCTGACCCTCTTCTCACTCGGCATCATCGCCGAATATATCTGGCGCATCTATGAAGAGGTCAAAAACCGGCCCGGATATATCATCAAAAAGAAACCCTGAGGTTAAATCGGGATTTTTCCTGGCGCTGCTGTTGCCTTCCAATCATCGTGTCGAGGCAGCAGTTGGGCGTGTTGTCATTGGGGTAAAGGCTACTCCTCCCGGGTAATGATCCATTTGACAGTTGTAATTTGCTGATCATGCTGAATGCGGATATAATAGATTCCCGCGGACAGCCCTTTGGCGTCAAGGAGTACGGAATTTTTCAGGAAATCGGGAGGTTGAATAAATGACCGGATCTCATGCCCCATCGGGTCAAATAGGGAAACCTCCACCTTGCCAGATACCGCTTCTGAAAATTGAATCCAGGATTGATCATGCGAGGGATTGGGATACACAGCAACATGCGTATCTACGTTGCTTTCAGGCGGAATAATTCCCACCGGACCCAGATTTCCATCGAGTTTGAGGTTTTGTGCATAAACAGATCCAACGGGATTGAATGCCGCATCTCTGTTTTCCCCCCATGAAACAACATACATTTCATTGTTTAAATCGGTTATGTCGGGGTAGTATTTGGTACCCTGGGTGGTGGCAAGCAAGACGTGAGAAGGCGACCAGACCGAATTGCCCGCAGGGTCTATTCTCATTGCAAAAAGCTGATCGAACCTCACGGTATCAGGCCCAATGATCTCTCTATAGGCCCGGTCGCCGAAAAGGATAAAATCGTGTGAAGGGGTCATTTTCAAAGTAAGTACATACCAGGCCGTATCCATGATGTAATCGACAAGCACCTTCCCGAGATCTCCCCACTTGCGTGTGCCGTCCTCCCCGAATCGCTGGCCTACCAGGCCGATCCGGGACAACCCTCCCGAGGGCTTGTCCTCATCCCAAACGACATACAAATCCTTCGAAACGGAATCATAAGCCATCATAGGCTCCACACGGTTATATCCATAATTCACGGTTGAAACGGCAATCCCGTTCAAAGGCCATTGCAGGTTGCCGGCAGTATCAAGATGCTGCGCATAGATATTCCAGTAATTGGAAGCGTATCTGTCGTCGAACCAACTGATAAAGAGGCCCTGTTGGGGGTCCTGAACGGGATGAATCTGGAAATATTCTGGCAGATATTGTGCTGAATCAGCCGTAAGTTCACAAATTTTGGCTTTTTCAGGCCATACCGTTGATCCTGCACTGTTAAATCGTTGTGCGTAGATATAGGTCCAATATTGCTGCCCGAGCCCGACTATTTCGGTGGAAATCCGGCGCTGCCAGCATAAAATAAAATCATCAGCCCCCACAGGGAAAAGTTTAGGAAATCTGGCGGTGCTGTCCACATCGGGAACCATGATCGGTTCAGACCAGAGGAGGGCTCCAGAAGGAGATAGTTTCTGAATCCGGATAAATGATTTCCAGTTTGTGGTATCTGTTCCGAAATAGCCGCCGGCATCCCAGGCTATGAGCCTGTTTCCGCTGTTCGTGAAGCCAAGAATCGGAGAATAGGAATTAACGCTGTCCATCGGGTCAGTGTATATAAAAACCCCGTTGGGGTTCCAAACCGCGCTGCCGTCGGGAGCCACGCTATAGGCGACTACCTGGCTGGCATCTGCACCGCCGCGCATATCTTCGAATGCAATGACCGCATTCCCCGCGGCATCACTCTCAAGTGAGTAATCGCTTAACCAGGTTCGGCAGGGCTGGTTGCTGATCCTGATGCCATCAGGCCCCCATAACGGGTAGCCATCGGGGGAGATGTGCTGAAGCCAGAAATTATAACTCGTATCAGGATTCAGTATTTCTTTCCATCCTGAAATATAATAGCTTCCCTGGGGTGTCATGGCAATCTTGGGAAAGCTAATGTCCTTCAGGGTACCCATAATAAAACTATTTTCTGACGGATCAGTGCTCCACTGGGCCATGGCCAGGGTGCCCTGCAAAAAGAACATTGCGAGGGTAAGCGCTTTTTTCATAGGAGTCATTTTTTTTGTTTGACATGTAAAGATAGTCAATATAAAAGCCAAAAGCAAGACCATGGGTCTGAATCAAAAGAGGCCAAAATTGAGCGTAAGGTTAAGGTATGGCTGTTTACTCCAAATCAATCGTGAAATAATTAACAGTATGTAAAAAATATCCAGTTATACATAAGTTTTTATAATTTAGTGGGTTATTAGCGACCCATGGATTACAGATTAGAAGATTTAATCGATATCACCCTGCTTCAGAATTTGCAGGATAAGCTGAATCTGGTTTATTCATTCCCATCGGCCATCATCGACAATGAGGGTAAAGTGCTCACCGCGGTGGCATGGCAGGAGTTGTGTACAAAATTTCACCGGATCCATCCCGCCTCCGAGCAAGCGTGCATCAAAAGCGACCAGTACATTTTAGCGCACCTGCATGAAGCAAATCCCGCGGTGAGCTACCAATGTCCGCATGGGTTAACCGACAATGCAACGCCGATCATCATTGATGGAAAACACCTGGGTAATTTTTTCACGGGTCAGTTTTTTCTCGAAAAACCGGACCTGGAATTTTTCAAAAAACAGGCAAACCTATATGGTTTCGATGAAACAGCCTACCTGGAGGCCGTGGAGAAGGTCCCCGTATGGACCAAAGAAAAACTTGATCTCTATCTTGATTTTATCAAGGGATTTATCGAAATCATCGCGGGGATCGGCCTGAATAACCTAGAAATAATAGAATCACATAAATTTATTAAAGAGAGTGAAGACCGGCACCGAACCATCCTGCAAACGGCCATGGACGGTTTTTGGCTGTTGAATATGCAGGGGCATTTGATTGAGGTGAACGAAGCCTATTGTCGCATGAGCGGCTATTCAGCGCAGGAGCTGCTGACCATGCGCATCTCCGATTTGGAAGTGGCGGAGACCGTAAAAAATTCCGAGGCCCATATTCAAAAAGTTATTGCGCAGGGCGAGGACCGTTTTGAAACCCGCCATCGGAAAAAGGATGGAAGCATCATGGATGTCGAAATCAGCGTGAAGTATCAAACGAATGATGGCGGCCGGCTCGTGGCCTTCCTGCAGGACATCACTGCGCGAAAACAGGCCGAACAGGAAAATATCAAAACCAAAGAGTACACCGAAGTTTTACTGAAAGAGACTCAAAAACAGAAGTCAGAACTTGAATTACAGAACGAACGGCTGGAGGGTTTACTCCGGATTTCGCAATACCAGCCGAAATCAAATCAGGATTTTCTTGACTTTGCGCTCAGGGAGGCCATTGGATTGACTTCAAGTAAATTGGGGTACATCTGTTTTTACAACGAATCATCCAGTCAGTTTACCTTGAATACCTGGTCGAAGGAGGTGATGCATGAATGCACCGTGCTGGATCCTCAAACCACCTACGACCTGGATAAAACAGGCTGGTGGGGTGAAGCGGTAAGGCAACGTAAGCCCATCGTAATAAACAATTATGCAGAAGAAAACCCATATGCGAAGGGCACACCCCTTGGACATGTAACACTTTCCAAATTTTTGACCATTCCCGTTTTTATCGATAAAACCATTGTGGCGGTGGTGGGCGTTGCAAATAAACCAGATGATTATCAGCAATCTGATATCCGGCAGCTGACCCTGCTCATGGATACTGTTTGGAGAATTTCGGAACGGGAACTGCTTTTTGAAAATCTGAAAGATGCGAAGGAACATGCCGAGGAGAGCGACCGCCTGAAATCAGCCTTCCTGGCCAACATGAGCCACGAAATCCGTACGCCCATGAACGGCATTCTGGGGTTTGCCCAACTGCTGAAAGAACCGAACCTCTCGGGCGATGAACAGCAGGAATATATCCGCATCATCGAAAAAAGCGGCGCCCGCATGCTCAATATCATTCATGATATCGTTGATATTGCAAAAATAGAATCGGGACAGATGGAGGTCTCCATTTCCGAAACCAATATCAACGGTCAAATCGAATTTATTTATGACTTCTTCAAGCCGGAGGCTGAGCAAAAGGAGATCCAGCTCTTCTTCAAAAACCACCTGTCGTCGAAAGAGGCCATGATTCACACGGATCGCGAAAAAATCTACGCCATCCTGACCAACCTTGTTAAAAATGCCATTAAAAACACCAGGAAAGGGTCGGTGGAATTTGGGTATGAGAAAAAGGAGTCCGACCTCGAATTTTTTGTCAAAGATACCGGGGGCGGAATTCCAAGGGAGAGACAGCAGGCCATCTTTCAACGCTTTATTCAGGCCGACATGTCAAATAAGCGGGCCCACGACGGGGCGGGACTGGGTTTGTCGATCGCCAAAGCCTATGTGGAGATGCTGGGCGGGAGAATTTGGGTGGAAAGTGAATTTGGCAACGGGGCAACATTTTATTTTACGATACCTTATAACACTGAATATGGGGAAATAAGAACAAGTAAAATAATCATTAATAAAGAGCATAATTCACCTCCCGTTAAAAAGCTGAAAATTTTAATTGTCGAAGATGACGAAGATTCACAAAGGCTCATGTCGCTGATGGTTAAAAAAGTCGGGAAAGAACTTTTAATGTGCAGCAATGGGTACGAGGCGGTCGAAGTTTGCAGGAACCATCCCGACCTTGATTTGATCATGCTGGATATCAAATTGCCCGGAATCAGTGGATATGAGGTCGCCGGGAACATCAGGCAATTTAACAGCGGGGTAATCATCATTGCCCAGACCGCCTTTGCCATTTCGGGTGACAGGGAAAAGGCATTGGAGGCAGGATGCAATGACTATATTACGAAACCCATCAAGGAGAATGTATTGTTGGCGCTTATTCAAAAGCACGTTGATCCTTAGAAAATTACAGGTTCAAAATACTCAGTAAGCAGTTCGAGTAGCTTATTTTTCTCGATGGGTTTTGAGATGTAACCATCACACCCGGCATCCTCGCTTAATTGCCGGTCGGTGGACATGGCATAGGCTGTTTGGGCAATAATGGGCAGGGTTGGACGCAGCTGTTTGATCTCTCCCGCCAATTCCCAACCGTTCGCATCAGGCAAACGGATATCAAGCAAAACGAGGTCGAAGCTGTCAAGCTGGGTATACAACTGCCGCACCTCCTTTCCGCTGAATGCCGAAACCAGTTCCGCCCCGGTATGTCTGAGGATGATGGTGAGGAACTCCATATTCGTCGCCTCATCTTCAATCAGCAGGATCTTTTTACCTGACCAGTCAATGGGGTCTGCCCGTTTATAGGGGGGGTGCTTTACCTCTGCCGTGCGGCTATCTTCGTGTTCCTGTTCATATGGAATCTTGAAAAAGAAGGTACTTCCCTTCCCCGGTTCCGACTCCACCCAAATTTCACCCCCCAGCAGGTCAAGGGAGCCTTTGCAAATGGCCAGCCCAAGTCCCGTTCCTCCGTACTTGTGCTGATCGGGGCTTTCAGCCTGCCTGAAATGCTCAAAGATCAAGGCTTCATTCTCCTCCGAAATTCCGATCCCGGTATCGGCCACATAACAGGTGATGGTTCCGTTAACAGGCGCCTGGCATCCAAACCTTACAGCGCCTGATTCGGTGTATTTGATGGCATTGTCGATCAGGTTGGAAAAAACCTGCTTGAGGATGTACCCATCGGTGATCAAGGACAAATCATGGTCCCGGGGGCCTTCAGCAATGAGTGTCAGCTTTGTTTTTTTGTTTCTTTTTAGCCGCTCTGAGAAAACGACCTCCATCTCGTCGGTAATTTCTTTGAGCGAGACAGGTTGTTTTAGGAGGGTTGCATTGCCTGATTCGATCCGGGAAATCTCCAAAATGTCATTGATGATATGCATCAGATCATCGGTACGGGATTGGATGATGGTTGAAAATTTCTCGCGATCTTCATCTGAGAGATCAGGTTCTGAAATCATGCCGGCAAATCCCGCAATGGCATTCATCGGGGTGCGTATTTCGTGACTCATGTTGGCGAGGAAGGCTGATTTAAGCCGGTCTGATTCCTGGGCCTTCTCAACGGCGATGACCAGGTTTTCCATCAGCTGCTTTCTGTCGGTGATTTCCATTTGGGTTCCCCATTGGCGAACGAAGTAACCGTTTTCAATCACGCCGACGGCATTGTTTGTGAAATACCTGATGCGGCCTTTGGCATCCTGCTCGCGTGTTTCAATATTTTCGCTGCGGTAACCTGAGGTGATGAAATTACGCAACGCCGCACGATTTACGGGATCATTGCTCCCCCCATGAAGCTGTTTTTGACTTTTTCCTACGATATCCTCTGATGCACCGATATCATACATGTTCATAAATGCCTGATTGCATTCGGCTATAAACAAATGGTCGTATATAAAATCAATCTGTGCTTCAACCGGCATCAACACATGAATCGGTTCATCAAGCTCCATGCGGTAAACCCCTTCAGAGACTTGCGAAATGAAGTTTTTGTACCGTTCTTCACTCTTCATCAGCGTCTCTTTTGCCAGCGTCTCCGGGGTGATGTCTCTGACGATCGACAAAACCTGGTCATGGCCGCAGGAAACATACCTTGATTCAAAATGCTTTATCAATCCCTTAATTTCGAGGCTATAGGCGAATTGGCCCGATTGACCGGTCGAAAGAACTTGGGCTACCTTTTCATGGGTTATCTCAGCCAGCTCCCGGGGTAAAACAGCATCAATTTTCTTACCCAGAAAGAATTCGGGTTGCTCGTACAAATCACCTGGATTATTGGCGTAATAATCGATGATGGTGTCGTTGGCATCGAATACAAACATCATGTCGGGAATGGCATTGAGGAGCGCTGTATTTCGTTCTTCAATCTGTATCAGTTCTGCCGTGCGGGCATGAACGATTTGTTCAATATTCTTTTTTTCGTTTCGCAATGTATCCTCTGATTCTTTTATCCGCAGCAACACGTTGATTTGAGCCATGAGTTCCGGAGGATCGATGGGTTTGGACAAAAAAGCATCGGCGCCCAATTCAAGTCCTTTGATGCGGCTTTCCGAATCAGTTTTGATGGCAGTAACCATCACAACAGGTATGTGCATGGTCAGTTCATCCGCCTTCAGCCTGCGGCAAACTTCGAAACCATCCAACTCCGGCATAATAAGATCAAGCAAAATAACATCCGGCTGTTCCTCCCTGGCCAGCTTAATTCCATCGGCTCCCGATAACGCCGTTATGGTCTGGCAGCCGGGTAAATGCAATTTAATTACAGCTTTAATGGTTGTCAGATTATCAGGCTGATCGTCAATGGCTAAAATCTTCTTCATGTGTATCTCTCATTTTATAAGGCCTTTAATTTTTGATCGTAACTCCTCCGATTGCTGCTGCAACTCCTCCGACGCTGGTCCTGTTGGGCCCCCACCTGGTAATGATCATCGCAATGACCAAAGGGAATAAAGCCAGCAGCAGAAACCAGATTCGGGATAATTGTTTTGGCAAGTAGTTCAAAACACAAGGGATCCCTGAAAAAATGGCTGACATTGATCATGAAATTTTCTATCAAACGGCTGGGTTCTTCCGGGTCGGTTGTGAGCAGCTTGTAATAGTTGGGCGGGTTATTGGTTTTGGTGTTGACAATCCTGTTTTTAATTCGTCGTTCAAGCATCTCAATGTGGTACGCCGAATGGTTACATCCGTTGTTCTTATGCAAAAACTCCAATATGCCGCTGATGCTATGTTCCATCTGTATTGCACCCCATATGATCCTGCTAACCTGTAAAGATAAATAATTTATTCAATCCCTATTTAGGAATGGTTTATCCCGGTATATATTACCTTTGTGGTTCAGCCGCTTAAAGAATTCTATTGTCAAAATATCTGTGATTATGAAAAATACATTTACTTGCATCTTATTCCTGGTGTTTGTGGTGCTTAAATTGCAGGGCCAGGACTATTTTATCAGTTTTTCCGGCAGTGGAGCTGCTACGCAGGTAGGAACCGTTGAAGTTACAAACCAGAATTCAGGAACTACGGTCACGCTCAATGGGGGAGATTTGCTACATCTTATTCCCGCCCTGGGTATCAACCCGATAAACAATCAAGAAACGCCGGTTCAGATTTTTCCAAATCCGACGTTTGATGGATCCGCTGTTATCAGATTTATAACTTCCGAAACCGGAAAAGTAGTTGTAAACCTGATTGATATCTCGGGTAAAATCGTAAGTCAATCAGATATGATGCTAAAGCGCGGCGAACATGACTTTGAGATTTCTGCTCTTCATCGTGGGTTTTATTTTTTGAGTATCTCCTCTCCCGGCCATTCTGCTATCGCCAAACTCATCAGCAACACGGAGATGCAGGGGGCAACCCGCATTGAACACCTTCATTCGAATGCAAACGCATCTGCAACGAATTTAAAGAACAGCCATGCTACAGTTGACATGCCCTATTCCAATGGCAACATCTTATTGTATAAAGGCATGGCGGGGGAGTACAGATCTGTTGTTACCGATGTGCCGACCAGCAATCATACCATCACATTCCCTTTTGTCTCTTGCAAGGATCACGATGGAAATACTTACGCAACCGTTCAGATCGGTACCCTAAAATCAGGAGTCCAGACATGGATGGCGGAAAATCTTAATGTTGGGGTTCGTATTCAGGATATTTTCCAGACTAACAATAACGTCATAGAAAAAAACTGTTATGAAAACATGGACGCAAATTGTAATGTCTATGGAGGTTTGTATACCTGGGGGGAGGCGCTGCAATACACAGGATTGGAAGGAGCACAGGGAATTTGTCCCGGTGGCTGGCACATCCCTAGTAAAGATGAATGGAGCGAATTAACCACCTGGACATCCCTTGGACCTGAAGAGTTTGCCGGAGGAAAGATGAAAGAAGCGGGGATTATCCACTGGAAATCACCCAATACCGGCGCTACAAATGAAAGTGGTTTTACGGGCCTTCCGGCGGGTCTCAAAACCCCTAATGTCTACGGTTATATGGGCGAAAGTGGTCACTTCTGGTCCTCCACAGAAATTCCTCCAATAAATGCATGGTCATGGGGCTTGGTTTACAGCAACAGTAGTTTTGGATTCACCGGAACGATTGAGCAGGGATGGGCATTTAGTATTCGGTGTATTAAAAATTAGCCAGCCCCATGTTCAAACCATCATACCTGATTGTCGTTATATACATGGCTGCCACCCTGATTTTTTCGGGCTGCGTAAAGGACAACTTTTCAAAACCTTCGGCTGTGATTAATTTTCCGAGTATAAAAACCAATCTCATAAGTAATATTACCCAAACCACCGCTGTCAGTGGGGGAAATACCATTTATCCGGGAGAAGGCGTAATAAAAGCAAAAGGTGTATGCTGGGATACAAAATATAACCCTACACAATATTCATCCCCTCATACAGATGAAGGAGGCGGAACAGCGTCATTTACCTCCTTCCTGACAGGTCTTTCCCCAAATACCGTTTATTATTATCGGGCATATGCCGAGAGTGACAAAGGAACCGGATTTGGAGACCAATTAACCTTCAGAACGAACTGAGATTTGTCAAGTTCAAAAACGCTTTTTTTATCAGGATATGACAATATATGGCTTTCAATTTCACTCATCGTGCTTAATAAAAGCCTGATACTAATTCTTGTAACGACACAAAATGACACTTGTTGATAAATTGTCAAAAGGGGCTTCCATACGGTCTTTACGAATTGCTATTTTTGACAACAGATGTCCAACCCTGCTTCAGGTATAACTTACGGTCCCTATTTCGCGTTGCACCAGCCACGTATGAAACAAGCGAAAATTCTCTTTGAGATCGCTTTATATGTTGTGTTGGGGCTATTGTTCGGAACGCTGTTTTTCAGGCAAATCGTTTTTTCGAATTTTGATCTGTTATTGGGTGATGTGGGCGATGCCAGGTTTAACGGAGTGATTCTGGAACACTGGTGGCAGGTGTTGCAGGGAAACTTCCGGTGGCTGTCGCCAGGTTTCTTTTTTCCGGTTCAGGGTGTTCTGGGGTACAGCGATGCCGGATTTTTAAATGCGGTTCCTTATGTGGTCTTGCGTTTCATGGGATTGGACCCTTTTACGTCATGCCAAATCGTATTATTCGCTTTGGTAGCGATCGGATGGATCGGAACGATCATTTTCTTTCGCGTTTGTTTGCATTTGAGTGTATTGCCTGCAATAACCGGGGCCATCCTTTTTGTTTTTCCAAACTCCATGGCCGTTGCATCTTTAAGCCATACGCAGTTATTCACGGTATGCTATATTCCATATCTGGCCATCGGAATCTGTCTGGTGCTTAAAGATTTCAAAAAAGCGACCTCAACGGGGATCTTTGCCGGAATATTTACAGCAATACTGGTTCCTGCAATTTTTTATACCGGTTATTATACGGGCTGGTTCTCTGTCTTTTTTATTCTGTTATGGTCAGTCGTTGTCATTGCCTGGGGCACACAGCAGTCGGGCAGAAAAACAGCCTGGCAATTTATTTCATCGAAACGAAGAATCTGGCTGAAAATATGGCCCTATGGTGTATTGTGTTTGGTTTGCTTTATCCCCTTTTTGCTAACCTATATCCCGTCATTTTTGCAATTCAGGAGGTGGCCTTATCATGGAGTTGATGCCATGTTGCCCTCTTTTATTGATTATGTGAATGTTGGCCCGAACAACTGGATATGGAGCAAAGCGCTTTTTGCTGCTTACCCGGGAATAGCGCAAAGACCGATGGCGCATGAATTAACCAAAGGGGTGCCGGTCTGTCTGTTTCTGGCCTTCCTATTTTTAATGGTCTGGTTCCTTCGTAAGACAAAACATCATCAATTGAAACTTTCGCAAAATGGCACCTGTAAAATCCTTACTGGCGGAAGGGAAATCAATGAAAACGAGAAATTGACACTGCTTGCAGCCTCAGTCAGCATTGCCGTGATGTTCGCGTGGTTGCTGATGCTGAAAATTCATGGGCTTTCACTCTGGTTGCCGGTTTTGAAACTGATACCAGGAGCAGGTGGAATTCGTGCCGTGTTTCGTTTTCAACATATCCTGGCTTTCCCCATTGCGATGGTGATTGCGATCGGGGTGCATCAATTTATAAACAATGCCGCAAGCCAGGTGCATTCAACTGTGAAACGGGGATTTTATGTAGCTGCCGTGTCGGTTTTTTGCCTGATCCTCGTAGTTGAGGAATTTAATACAGCGAGTCTTGCCAACTATAGTAAAAAGCAGCAGCATGCCATACTTGCCGGAATCACGTCTCCGCCAGAGCAAGCGCGTGTTTTTGCCTTGCTTCCGGCCGAAGGGTTGAAAAAACTTCCGTATGAAGCTCAGATTGATGCCATGATCATCTCCCAAAAATTCGGGTTGCCAACCATCAACGGGTATAGCGGGATATTTCCGCCAGGCTGGAGCGGAATATACGATATATACAAGCCCGAATATGTTGGCTCACTGAAAAGCTGGATTCATCGCTATAAACTGGAGAATGACCAATTGTATTTTTTGGATCTGAAAGCAGGGTCCTGGACGGCATGGGAGTTTGCCAATACAAAAAAGGGCTACTGGCACCCAGCCAATAGCCCTTTTGTATCTTCTTCGCAAACCAATGACTGCCTCCGCAATCCTGGTCATTAAGTTTCAACTAGTTTCTTTCACAATATTTTTTATAGTTTGTCTCGCCCATTTTGTTTCCCTTGTCCATGGCATCCTTAAAATTCTGACATGCTGCTTCAATATTTCCCATATTCAGGAAATTTATACCCCTATTGTTTATCAGTTCACTGTTTTGTATGCCATATTTTATGGCTTTATCAATATCCTTATTACTTTCAGCATATTTGCCTGTTACACATAAACAGTTGGCGCGATTCATATAACCCTCTGCACATTGAGGTTTCTTCTCAATGAAATCGTCCAGTAACCTGATTGCGTCTTTGTAATTTTTCAGATTCATTAATATAACAATCTGGTCATATAATTCATCATAGGGAACTATATTAAGCCTCAAGGTAATGTCATCTCGCTGTTGGATAATGGTCTTTTCATCAGGAAAATATTTTACCGCTGTATCAAGCATAATTAAGGCTTTTTTGTACTGCTTGTCTCCCCATAAATGGTCTACGGCCAGATTCCATATTTCCGCATCATTTTTTACCTGCCTGAGATATTCCGACAGGATTTGCTGCGATTGCTGATGCTGCCCTTTATTAAACAGCCAAATACTCAAAGCCCTGACCACAGGCTTATGAAAGGGCTTTATTGGATAAGCCCTTTGACTCCATACAAAAGCACTATCGATCATTCCAGCCTGGTAATAAGCCTTGAAGATAGCAAATTCCCTCCGGCTGTCATAAGGACTTGAAGCATCTTCCATTAACAGGTTGACAGCATCCTGGAACCGATTTTCATTTATAAGGTACCGGGCTTTCAGAACAGCGATCGGTTCTCCCTGACTGCTTACTGAAGGGATAAACGGGAACCCCTCCATAATGAAAGAGGCCTCATGAAATGATGTATTGGATTGAATTTCTTCATTTACGATGTATTGATATCGAAGGGATTGGACATTCAGAAACAGGATCCAGGCGGAGGCGATTAATAACAGACCCAAAACTATTTTAACGAGGGAGCTGGTCCAACGGTTATTGACCAGTCCTGAAAGAGGTCGTGCAGGATTGTCGGGCCCCGGGGTGATTTCCATTCCTGAACAGGCCGCGCCCAGAGCCACATACATTGCAAAGAGGGATTGAATTTCGGGCCTGTCGGCCGGGAAGTTGAAAAAGGCATCCACACTATAGGCCAGGATCCCAAAAGCAGGAAGGAACAGCAACTTCATCGGGTCCTCGTTAATGTTAGATTTTAACAAAGCCCTGGTAAAACCAACCAGGATCAGAAGAATGATGGATATGAAGGTCAACCCGCCAATCAACCCGGTTTCAGCAGTTATTTCAAGAAAATCATTGTGATTCTTATAAGGGACAATAAAATCAGTCGATTTTTGATTATGGTATTTCATGATGATGAGTTTCCAGTTTCCGGTACCCACGCCAAGCAATGGATTTTCGCGTATAATCTGAAGTGACCAATTCCAATAAGTCAGCCGTGCATGGGTGGAAGATTCATCTGCTTTGATGGAGGCAAGCCTCGACACGATGCCGGTATTCCAGATTGTATCCGTGTTTTTTGGGAAAAGAACGCGCTGGGCTGCTGAATAAAGCAAGACGGCCACTACAAAAGTTGCTGCAATAATGGCAATATTCCGCAGGGCCCCTTTCTTTCCCGACACGCCCTGCCTGATCAATGCAAAAACAAACAGCATGATCAAAAGCAAGGCCAGTCCAAGGTAAAACGCACGGGTACTTAACAACAAGATCGATAAAACCGTCAGAAGTCCGGCAATGTACCCCAGCCCCTTTTGCCATCCCCTTGAAAAGAATATGAGAAAAATTGCTGCCGGAAGTTTTACGAAGAGGGCAGAGGCAAGTATGTTTTTATGAGAATAAACAGATTTGATATCCATGATGGATGTGACTTCCCGCGAGATATACATAATCATGTTACCAAAAACAGACAAGCTGTCGATGATAAGCAAAATGGAAAGCGCTGAGGCCAGGTGCAGCAGATAACCCCGATGACTGCTGAAAATAACGTAAAGGGCGTAGGTTGATCCAAAGATCGTAAGTGCCTTTATAAAATTCAGCAATGATTCAACCAAGTTTATCGCATTAAAAAATGAGAGCAATGAAATGACCATGAACAGCGCATAGGCCATACCAACATAGGTTCTGAAAAAGCGTATCTGAACCTCTGGTCTCTTCCGGTAATCGGGATCATTGAAAAAAACAAGGAAGGAGGCGATATTGAGCAGCGCCAGGGCCAGGAATTTGGGTCCGTTTGTATCAAGTGTGTTAAAGTTTGGCACAAAAACAGGCACCATGGCATAGGCCATCATCAGCAAATAATAGGCAGGTTTTAATTTTTCCCGGTTTTGTTTCTTAGAAATGAAGGGTTTTTGCGCAGGCTTGTTTTTCATATGCTGTTTTTGCGGTTTGATGGGTGATTTTTCCACTACTTTTACTGGCTGTGAATTATCCTTTTAAATTGTAATTGCATCGTAAACCTGTCATGACGTTTTTTTATTATATCACCAATAAGTTCAGGCTTTTATTTCATTATCTGCTGCTCAATGTTCTGGCCAGGCCACGATCGCAACAAGTGGGCTATAATGTGTTTGGATACTTTTCAAAAATGGTTGCCCAGGGGGGAAGTGCGCGTCATTTTGTAGATGAATTGATCAGAAATGGTGATCAATTTGTTCTGTTTGATTTTTACGAAAACAATCATAAACACATTTCACGATCCGAGGAAAAGCAGTACAGGAAATACTATTTCAGGAAATTTAAATATCATACGAATATTTTTTTTATTGACCCTCTTCGATGGCAACATGTCAGAAAAAAAATACCCGTGCTGTTTTTCAAGAACAAACACAATATCATCACGTTCTGGTGGGAGTTTGAAAGTGGATTTGAGGAGAGGATTCCGATACTCAACGATTTTAACGAGGTGTATGTTTTCAGTGATTTTATCCGGAACATATTGAATTCCGTTGACAACAAAAGTTTTAAAGTTACCAGGATCAAATACCCGTCGGTAAAAAACTGGATCATTGAGCATGATCCGTTCACGGTAAAAAGGAGATACAATCTGGAAGGCAGGTTTTGTTTCTTTTTCAATTTTGATTACCTGAGCAGCTATAACAGGAAAAACCCTGAAGCGATTTTAAGCGCCATGGCCGAAGAATTTCCAGAGGAGCAGCAGGTTGTTTTTGTTGTGAAAACAAACAACAGCGACAGGTTTGAAGAAAAGGAACACAACTTTCTGAACAAGATAGAAACCCTGGGACTGATCGGCCGGGTGGTCGTCATCAAAGATCCACTTTCAAGAAACGGTTTCATGACCCTGCTCAATGCCATGGATTGTTATATCTCCCTCCACCGGGGCGAGGGGCTGGGGCTTGGTATTGTAGAGGCGCTTGCACTGAATATACCAGTCATTGCAACCAATTACGGAGGGAATTCAGAATACATGAACAATCCGTTGGCCATGGCTGTTCCATATACGCTGATTCCTGCACACGACGATTATCCCCCTTATAAACATGTAAAATTCTGGGCTGAACCCGACATCGGCGCGGCAAAAAAGTTTATGCGAACTGTTTTCGAAGAGAAAACGGGTATCAATAAGTGAAAGGATGATCTTTTGTTATAATTTGATTTTGCTTTTGCGGATGATAGCAGGTATCGACCAATTTCATATTTGATGCAACCGCACTTATGGCAAAGGCTCTTTCGACCGCCTGCGACAAGGTACCATCCTTTTGTCCCGACTCATCTTCAAAATCTTTTGATTTCAATCCAAGGTTTAACAAGGGCAACAGGGCCTGCTTTCGGACGTAAAACATGGAGCCGGCAGAAAAATTCAGATTTGAAAGTTGCGAAGGTGTAACCCCCATGGCTTCACTCATGAATGCAACCGTTTTTGCATTGGCGCCGTAATAGAGATTCAGAGGAACGGTATGTCCGGGGGCACCAATCATTCCGACGGCACCATCCCCGTTAAATATTTCCAGCGCCCTTTGCATGGCATTTTCTCCCAGTAATTTTTTATACAGATCTTTTCTCCAGAGGTCACCTGATTTGGTGTGATCGGTTTTCTTTGTATGAATTTTTAAAACCGCCTGGTATCCGTCGTCAAAAACCTGCGGGAGCACTTCAAGGAATGGCAGGATGTCGCGGCCACGGTTTTCAACCGCCAAAAATGAATATTCACAGCCAATGTCATTAAAAAACCGGGCAATCTTTTCAGATAACGTTTCAGGGGATGTGATGTAGATCCTGTATTTTGATTCTGAGTTATGGATCAGATAATCCATGATTTCCAAAAAAATATCAAAATAGAATGCATGGATTACAATGGCAAGGGTGGTGATTGGTTCTTTACTTACAGGCTCAGATCGATAACCAGATCCATTCATCTGAAATGGATTTGGCTGATTTAATCTTTTCTCAGTTAAATCTGAAAATATCCTGGCATCTTTCCATCCGCGATACACCCTGTTTTTTTTGAAAAGAGAAGGGAAGGCACTGAAGACAGCTGTTTTTACCCACTCTTTGTTTTGACGGGATAATGGAAGATTCCACCAAAGACGCTTAAAGAATGAGGAGATAAACATTTGGGTGCGGGGAATAATGTTTCTAAGGATTGGCTCGTCGGCAGAGGACTGTACGTTCTATCAATTACCTGAAATAGGCTTTCGACACCTCCTCAACAGGGCCATCCATATGGATCTCTCCACGTTCGAGCCAGATAAGGCGGGTGCAATTGCGTTTAAGCAGGTCGGGGGAATGGCTTGCAAGGACAAGAATTTCGGTGGCATTGATGACATTCTTAAGCCTTTCATCGGCACGCTCCGAAAATTCTTCATCTCCGGTCGAAAGCCACTCATCCATTACCAGTATCTGGGGATGAATGCATGTGGATACCGCAAAAGCAAGCCGGAGTTGCATCCCCGTTGAATAGGTTCGAAAAGGCATGTTAATAAAATCGCCCAGACCGGAAAAGCTTATTATTTCGTCGATCCGCTCTCTTGTTTGTGCAGGGGTGAATCCCATCATGGCCGATCTCAGGCGTATATTCTCCCTGCCGGTTGCTTCAGCATCGATACCGAGGGATATATTGATGAGCGAGATACAATTTCCTTCGACAAGGGCCTGACCATGGGTCGGATAATAGATGCCTGAAATCACCCTGAGCAGGGTCGTCTTGCCGGCACCGTTGCTGCCAATCAATCCAACGCGCTCCCCCGCTGAAATCCTGAGATTTATATTTTGCAAACTCCTGACTACGACAAGTCCGTCATGCCGTCCGAGTACACCCCCTGTGGCAGCGCTCAGCACCCGGTTTTTAAGCGACATGTTAACCGCGTTGAACACCGGGAAATCAACGGTGACGTTTTTAAGTTCAATATTTGCATTCACAATCATAACCAGTATGGAATTCTTTTGTGATAACGTCCGAAGAGGCCCAGGGCCAGGATCCATCCTCCAACCATCAGTATCAATGAAAAGATCCAGTTCATTTCCGAAGGTAAATTGCCGAGCAGCGGTGAGCGAACGATGCTGATGAGATGATAAAGCGGGTTGTAATCGAGCATCGCAGTCCCGGCGCGGGCCGGCAGCAACTTCTCATTCCACATCACAGGCGTTACAAAATACATGATCTGGATCACACTTTGAACAATTTGCGAAACATCGCGGAAACGGGCACAGATGATGGCCAGTGCCAGCATCATCCAGCTGATGTTTGCCGTGAGCAGCAGAAATCCCGGAATCACCAGCAAAACATTCAATGAGACAGGCCTCATAAAAATAAGAAACACCAGTGGCAGGATCAGCAAATTATGACCAAGAATGATAATATTCCGCCACAAAACACGCATGACATGAATAAATAAAGGAAGCCGGACCTGCAGAATGATACCGGAAGAAACGACAAAACTATTGCTCCCCTCAATAAGTGATTGGCTTAACAAATTCCAGATCAGCGTTCCGATGGTCAAAAAGGGAAGGTATTCCTTTATTGGCTGCCGGAACAAACTGCCAAAAACAAATCCCAAAGCTGCGATTGTAACCGCCGTTCCGATTGTAAGCCAAAAAGCACCAATGCGAGTTCGCTTATAACGCGTGGCAATATCCTGCCATCCCATGGTTGTTATCACATGGTAGTTTATAAATGTACCCCGGATATCGTGCCAGGCTACTTGGAACAGTTTCCCTGGATTTAAACTTCGCATTACAATCATCTTTTTCTGAGAACTGACGGTCCTGTTGTGTGCATTCGTTCTTCTATAACTTTTCGGGTTGATTTGTGATTATATTTAAAACTTCAAGTCCTGTAATCATCTCAAGTCTTTGACTCCCCGAAAGATATGAAAAAGAAAAATCTGCATTCCGGCTTTCTCTGAATTTGCTTTCTTTGAATGCATTTCCGACTGATACTTCTTTTACTTTTTCATTCAGCAAATCTTTTCTGAGAAAATAGGCATTATTTCCGGCAAGATTGCAGCCAATCAGTGAATATCCCTTTTCTGTCGCGACATGGTTGAGCGCCGGCAATGAAGCACCAAAATATAAATTACTAAAGTGTGATTTTGTCCTGACAAAATTTCTGTCGTAAGGAACGGTAATATATCTCTCTTTTCCAAAAACGCTGTTATATTCCATAATAATTATTGAAGGATTTAATCCGGACATGGCGATTTCCTTCAATATATGGTAATCATTACCGTCGAGGTCAATATGCAGCAATCCGATGTTTGAGAACCCGGTGCTTTCCAGCAATGCGTTGATATTATCCCTGTCAATAAAAACAGCCTGATGCGTTAAACAGTAGTTCGGATACCATGCCTGATTTTTAAGGCTATTCATGGCCTCCTCAGAACCATCCATGACAAAACCGGACCAATTGTTATTCATCATCAAAAACCGCGTGTTTGATTCCAGGTAATTTTCAACGCCAAACTCTATGAAAATTTCATTCCTGATTTCAACATGCTTAATCAGGTATTGAATGATGCCGTCATCGCCAAACTGACTGAATATCTTAAACTCATAATCATTCAGATTGTTGGAATTCATTGAATACTGCTGTTTCGACAACATCGCTCCAATGGCCAGCAGGACGGTTTCATCATGTGGGCTGTCAGGTATTGTAATAGAATTTCCTATTAATCGAGCTACCTTTCTTATTGCTTTTTTTATCATTTCCTATTCATGTTCCAAAACTCTATTTTCCTGATTATTTGTTACGCTATTTTAAAAATCCCCTCTAAAGAATCCACATTGTACTGCCTGAATGAATATCCATTCTTTTCATAAAAGTTAATAGCTACATTATTATCTGTTTTTACTGTCAATCTGATAGATTCAGAAAATTTACGCTTAGCAATCTCGTGTAAAGTATCTAATATTCGTCTGGAATAACCACATCCCCTGACCGATTTATCGATTAATATACCCAGACTCGGAATTTTATATCCCTCATCCCATCCTCTCAATATGCCATAACCAATGATACCATTGCTTTCATAAAATAAAAGATAAATATCCTCCTTCTTATTTTCTAGTATAAATTTAACCGTGTCATAATCAAATTTATGAGGATGAAAATACTTTGTATCATCCAGGTTAGAATCAATAAAAATCAGAAAATCACGGATGTCTGAAATCTCGAAATATTTATGATTCATCAATAGGTTTTATGTTTTCGCTGCACATATTTCCCGTTATCCAAATTACCACCCGACAATCGGGCATCAATCATTTCAATAATCATTTCATCAATTTCATCGATTAACTGATTTCTTTGAACATTCATATCACACGCTTTTTTAAGCACCGACCACAATAATTCTGCTCCTTGTTCAGAACTAAAATATTTTTCCTTATATTCTTCAAACGACATTCTTCTGATTTCATAAAGGATTTCCTGATTGTTCCACATTTTTAAATCTGCGGTATTTAATTTATCGATTAATCCGCCTAAAGTATCAGCCATATCTTACGTGTTTTTGTAGTTTTTTAATTTTTCAATGTATACATCAATATCATTCGTTAAAAACAAATTTTCATCATTTATAAGTTTCCCTGATAAATAATTATCCGCATCTGCTGAACCATAACTTCGATAACCTATAACCTTTAGGGCAAACGACATGGCGATGAGATGAAAACCACCACCCCCTATGAATGTGGTAAATTCTGAATTTTTCATTATCAGGACATCCTTATAAAAATCAGCCACATTGTTGTCATGCAGGATCTCTTCCCTTGTTAAATCTATTAAATTGTTTTTATCTATTTTGTTTATGATATCATTATAAATCAAAAACAAACCCGAATTTAATTGGTGAATATCCTCAATTTCTTTATTATTCTCTATTTCTCTTTCTCCCATTATAACTATTTTATATTTTACAGATAAAATAGTCAGGGCATCTAAGAACTTATCTTTATAGGAAAGGTAATAATAATAATCTTCCAATCTTACTTTTGTTCCAATGCAAATATAGGGTTGATCAAGAACGTTGCTTAATTTAGCCGGTCTCAAATATTCATGTTTAACATTGCTGTACAGTTCCAGCCTGTCGGTATAATCAGATTCATCCAGATGATTCACAATCTCGATTTTCGGATCATTAAACCATATTGATACTAAATCTTTTGTGAAGTCTGTTATACGCTGAGAATCATTTCTCCAGTATAATAATTTTTCAAAATCAAAAACAATCTGAAATTTATCATAATCCTGATAGTGTTGCCTGATATAGGATAAATAAATTAGAAGATCGCCCAATCCTAAATTGGGTTTTAATCTTAACATATTCTCCTTTTTATCCAGGGTCAAATTTCCTTCTTTGACCAGATGATTGTTCATTTTCTGATTTCTGTTTTTCAAATAATTCAACCCGGGAAAAAGGGCTGAAAGCATAAGCAACAACATCATTCCAAAAGCTGGAAGAATCAAGGCCCGATCCGGTTTGGGGGTATAGTTTTCAGGAGAACAGATTTCACGCGGCACCACGATACCCGGGCCTGATGTAAGGAATAAATCCACAGATTTATTGCCAGTCATGAAATGCATGCCGTGCCGTACATGTAGAAGCAAAAAACAAACTGCCAGTATAATCAGGATGCGGTTAGTCCATCTGCCTGACTCTGACTGGCGGTACAACTGCCAAAGCGCCGTCGCCACTACAGCGAAGAATGGGAAAATCAACCAGATTGCTTTTCCGCTATAGGCCACATTGAGTTGTAAATAAATAATCGCCGACAGGTATAGCATGCACAAACCGGCAAAAAGAAAAAATGCCAGAATAAGAATTGTTATTTTTTGTTTTTTTGATGCTATGATATAGTTTTTGATACCAAACCCTGAAAGAATTAATCCAAGAATCATCAAAGGCTCCAAAAAAGTGGTGTTCACCTGGATCATGTTCTTGACAAGGGGAATAGAAACCAACACAGCGGTTGGAATTACGCCAAAGGCAATTGCCAAGGCCAAAAAGAACAATATTGCTGTTACATTTGTGATAATCGATTTATACCATCTCATGCATACAATGGCACCTGTTACCCCCAATAAAATAAAAATATTCGAAGAAGGTCCGCCAGGTGTTCCATCTATTTGCTGAAAAAAGAAATTTTCGAAAACTCCGATCAGTTTCCAAAGTGAGAATGTTTGAACCTGTGGAATATCAGAGTTTGTGTACGACTTGTTAAGGACATCAACAAAAAGCAACCAAAAGGACGATGAAATCATCACCAGTGCAACTCCGAAACCCATGGTAAGAAGAAGGGACCGCAACAGTCCCAAACGGTTCCGGACACGGTCCATAAAAACAAACATTCCCAATGCATGCATAAAACAAGCTGTTACTACACCTTCAACGGGCGCGCCGGCATGAAGCTGCAACCAGGTAATTGCCGCCAGCAATAAACCATGGATCAAGCATTTCTTTATATTTGGATGAGGTTGATTCAAACTCCACCCAATTTGGTTCCAGATAATTACAATCCAGGGAGCATACGACAGGCCGAAAAAATCGGGATGGTTAATGCGATACGCGAAAAAACCAAGAAAACAGCTGGAGAAAGCAATCAATGAACCTGCAAGAAAATTATTTGTAAATAAAAACACGAGCAGCCCCATTCCGACTGCAAAAAGAATTTTAGATAAAACAAATTGTATCTCCCATCCAAAGAGCGGACAAGTTGGATTTAGGGCAGGCGACTCAATACGCATCCCACAAAATACAACAGGGTAACAACTGATAATTGCTGCAAAAAGCCCGACAAATGCAATGGTCTTCTTTGGGTTTGCCCGACCAAACATGTTCATTAGCTGCATGCCGGAAAAATATTTGTTGCGCCTGGCAAATTTCACAAAATCGCTCAACATTCCACAGTTTTCTATATGATAATTTTCTCTTTGTATACCGTTCGCATAAACTTTTTTGCCGCGCCGATGTCAGGGTCAGCCCAGGATTTTACATGTTTGTAAGGGGGATAATCATCGTTTGCAGGAATCATTGAATATGGAACAGCCATGGCCAACGGATTGTTCATGTATTCTGAATTCCCTCCGTAATTGGTTGCAATGACCGGTTTATTCAGTGCAAGCGCCTCTAAAATACCAAGCCCCAGCCCCTCGCCCCGGTGGAGGGAGATATAACAATCCATGGCATTGAGCAGGGTCATGAAACCGTTTCTTGAAAGCGGATCTTTGATTACAACCACCCGGCCGATCAGTCCCAGGGTTTTTATCTTGTTCATAAAGTTGCGTTCCTTTTCTTCAAACCTGTTGCTGTTGTTTGTTTTCACAACAAGAACAACCTGCTGCTCCTCTGGAAATTCTTCGGCCATGGCGTTTAAAATCGCTTCAGGATTTTTCCTGTTATAGCTGCTCAAATAGTCAAAATTGAAAAAGAAACAAAACCTGTCTTCCAGATTGTATCTCCTTTTTACCGTTAAGGGATCATGCTCAATGATCCAGTTTTTTGCAAACGGGTAGTTGATCCTGGTAATTTTGAAGTTCCTGTTGTCAACGGAATTCAATATTTTCAAGGTAAAATCACTAAAAACATACACCTCGTTAAATTCGTTGAGTATCGGAATCCTCTCTTCAAATCCACTTTCAAACTCCCACCAGAAGGTGATGATATTGTATTTGTTCTTAAAAAACAACACGGGTACGTTTTTTCTCACTTTCTGCCATTGACCAGGGTCGATAAAAAAAATATTTGTATGATATTTAAGTTTTTTGAAATAATATTTTCTGTACGGATTTTCCTCGGATCGCGTAATCTGTTTATGCGTTTTTTGGTAAAAGTCAACCAGAACAAACCGATCGCCATTTCTGATCAATTCATCAGTAAAACCACGCACGTCCTGACCTGCGCCAACAATTTTAGAAAAGTATCCAAACACATTATAGCCTTGTTGATGCGATCGTGGCCTGGCCAGAACATTGAGAAGCAAAAAATGAGATAAAATGCTGAAAATATTGGATATATGATGAAAAAACTTCATGACAGGTTTACGATACAATTTAATTTTTCAAAGCTTCGCCCCTTCGCTCCCATATCCAAAGGAATAGATAATGAGCATGCAAGACCCGTTGATTTTTCAGAACAAGCGATTCAGATGAATTATTGATCAATAGGACTCTTCCTGCCCAACGACAATGACCCAAATTGTTTTTAACATAATTTTTATATCCAGGATAACCGACCAATTTTCAATGTATTGCACATCACAACCAACCCGTCTTCTGATATCGTTGATATTCTTTATTTCTCCCCGGTATCCTTCTACCTGTGCCAGTCCCGTGATCCCAGGCTTAACCGTATGCCGGAGCATGAACTGCCTGATCATTTTTCTGTATTGCTCAGTGTGTATAAGCATGTGGGGGCGGGGCCCAACCACCGACATCTCACCTAAAAACACATTGAAAAATTGCGGCAACTCATCCAAACTGTATTTACGCAAAATTTTTCCTGTTTTTGAGACGCGGGGATCATCCCGGGTTGCTTGTTTCAAATCAGCATCAAAACTTCTCTTCATGGTGCGAAACTTAATGCAGGTATACTCATGTCCATCAATACCTGTTCTCGTTTGCCTGAAAAAAACACCATCACAAATGCCACAACGCGAAAGCAGGTATAGCAGCAAACTGATCCAGGAAACCACAAAGAGAATCATAAAAATGGAGAGCAGCACATCGAACACCCGTTTGATCAAACGATTAGACCAGTAACTCAAGGGGCCACGGTGAATTTTCAAGACAGGCAATGAACCATAGCTGACCAGCTCTGCACTTTTAAAAGAAAAGGCTCCGAGATCAGGTACTATACTGATCCTCACAGGATGCCCATCGATGATCTCATTAATTTCAGGAAGAACATCAAGAGGGATTTCATTTAAAGCAACATAAATTTCATCGACCTGGTTTGAATCTAAAAAGGCCCTGAGATCGGGCCATCGTCCCAAAATATTTGGATGCTCTTCACTATTTCCACTGAAAAAACCCAGGAACCTGTAACCTGCCCATCTATTGTTCTGAAAAAAATTCTGCAAGTCAATGGTTAAGGGAGTATAGCCTAAAATAATGACATTCCTGAGACTGAACCCCATTTTACGATAAAAATAGAATGCGTAATACAACAGAAACTTCCAGGTTAGAATAAAGATAAAGAAGAGCGGGAAAAGATATTTAATGGTATCCCGGGGATAATACGATAAGGAAGTTACCTGAAAATAGATTAGAAACAGGAAAAAGAAAAGGATAGTAATGTTCAGGTATTTGAAAAGAATCGTTTTTTTACTGGTATTCTGATCGATCTTATGCGTGCCAAAAATCAGAACCAGGATTAACCAGATGAGGTTAAGGTAGATGTAAAACAGTAAATAGTTGGATGCAAAATATGAACCTTCAACCTTGAAATAACAAAACCCCGCAACAAAAAAAATGTTTAAGAGGGTAAAATCTCCCGCAAGTGAAAGGATTGAAAAGTATCTGGCGAAAGTTCGCGGCAAATCGGGTTTATCTAACAATTTCTCTGGCAAATTTATAAAATAAACTGAACGAATTCCGCTGTGAATATAATAAGATCGAGCCAGGAGGGATAATCAATTTGTGTTCATTTTTAATCAGTTTCTGTTTTGAGAAATTGTTTGTTCGAACATGGTTTCATATGATTGTACCAATGTATCCCAGTTATAGTTATTTCGTATCCTTTCAATGTTTTCAGTGATAAAATCCGGATTTACTAGTTGGTTCTGATTTTCACCAATCATCTCCGAAATTTGTGATGCATGGCAGAAGTACAGCGCGTTTTTCCCTAAAACTTCCCGGTTAAAGGGGTTATCATGGGCACATATCGGGGCCGAAGCGGCCATGGCTTCAAGCAGCGATGGATTGGTTCCGCCCGATGAATGACCGTGAAAATAAAGCCTGGAATAATAGCGTAAATTATTGAGTTTCTCTTTTTCAAATAGTGGTCCCAGGAACCTGATTTTTTCCGACGCATATGTTTTCCGGAGCGATTGTCCGTATCTGTTTCTGCAGTCTCCTACGATCAGAAGCGGCATTATGGTCTTTGAAAGCAACACGCCGTTAATTATTTCTTCGATGTGATTATCGGACTGCATGCGGGCAATGATCAGGAAATATTCACGTGGGTTAACCCTGAAAGGTATCAAGGCTTCTTCATGCGCTGATTCAAAAATGTCAGCGCCATAGGGGATGAAGGTAGCGGGGACCTGGTACGTTTCCGACAGGTAGTTCAGGATAACCTCTGAGTCGGCAACAAGGTGGTTGCTGCTTTTCACGGCAAGTTTCTCCGCGAATTTCAAAAACCGTTTCACGGGTTTGCTGTATTTGCTTCGCTGCCATTCCAGGCCATCCATGTTGGTGACAATTTTTGTTCTCTCCGGCAGGAGCCGGTACCAGACCGAATTACTCGTATAGCCCAGTTGCAGAAGGATATCAAAATTGCGTTTGCGCGCGTCGACGATGCAATTGTAATCATAGATAAACTGTCCGGGGATACCTATGTACGCTTCGGGATCAAAACGGTGGATAATATGTACGCCATGCCACCTGTTTTCAGTGAACGGGTGGTTATGTGAATTGTACACCCACACCTCATGGCCCCGCTGAACCAACCCTGCCGATAAATGTTCGGCAAATTGCTCAAACCCACCGTAGTTATTGGGAATACCACGCGTGCCAAGGATGCCGATTTTCATTGTTTTTTATACTCTTTTCTCATCATGTGCCACCTGACCTGAAGGCCATTACATTATTTTCCTTTGTTAAAGTTTGATTGACAGGTGCAACTGTCCACCAAAGCCAAGCTCGACAATTTTCTGAAGTGTTGAAATTCGAGCCTCCTTAATGTTGTTTTCAATTTTAGAGATATATGACTTCGTTGTTCCAACTTTCAACGCAAGTTCTTCCTGTGTCAAACCTTTTTCAAGTCTGGCGTCATGAATCAAAGCGCCAATCTTAAAGTTCTCATAACCTAAGTCAAGTTGATCACGCTTTGCTAAACCAGGTTTACCATAGTGTTTATCCTTGAACTGGTCAAGTGTCTGAATGTTATCGTTTTTCGTTTTCATATTCTTCCTTTATTTTAAGTGCTTTATCTATTTCCTGTTTGGGGGTCTTTTGGGATTTCTTTTGATACCCATTTGCCAATACTACCAATTGTCCGTGGTCAAAAAAACAGAAAATCCGAAAAATATCACTGCCAAATTGAATCCGAATTTCATACAGACCTGTCGAATCTTCAATGCTCTTTAGGTATGTTTCAGGAACCATCGGTAAATCTTCAATCAGATCAAAGGTCCAAATGATTTTATCCCTGACTTTGTCCCGCTGCTTTACAAAGAAAACTTCAAAATAGTCTTTGTAGAATATGATGGTCCTTTGTTTTTGTTTTTTGCCCATGATGCAAAGATATGAAATGTTGCCCGAAAGTGAAACACTTTATCGTGTTTTAGTTTTCATGGGTACTTGGTGGGCACCAATAAAAAGAAAAAGCCTGTAAAAACTAATGTTTACATGCTTTTGGCGTAGCCCCGGCAGGACTAACTATCATTTTTTCTTTCTTTATTGAAATATGCTCTAAACCCATTGCTATTGCTGCTTTACGGAAAATTGAAAGAAAACGAAAAGTAAAAAAAAGCAAGTAAAAGTAAACATATTCGGTACCCCATTCGGTACCCAGTTAAAATTATTGTACATTTGGGTTTCCGTGCAAAATCCGGTGATATTGACCACCTAAATCCGGTTGAACTTGACCACCTCCAATCCGGCACAAATTGACCACCCCCAGTTTTTCCTCATTTTCATTGATTTTATCGCTTTCAGACGGTTATACAAATGTACATTTTTTC
>CAJAUM010000106.1 GCA_903945175.1 uncultured Bacteroidales bacterium
AATAAAGTAGCAACCGGCTTATTAACACCGTGACCGATTTTATTGATATGTCGCTCATCGCTTCAGGGAACCAGGAGGTACTGAAAAAATTGTTTGCCCCAGGCGATTTACTGGATGAGATTTATAAAAGGTTTAAACAACCCTGTAATATTAAAAACCTGGCCTTATCGCTTCAATTCCTGAAATGACACGTATATTACACATCAACTCCGATCATGAATTATTGTTCAAAGTACTGTCCCATTTGGTTGATAACGCCGTTAAATTTACCAGAGAGGGAACAGTGTGTGTCGGTTTTGAAGTAAAGGGAAACGAACTTGAATTTTTCGTTAAAGATACAGGAATCGGGATAAACCGGGATTTACAGGCAACCATCTTTGATAAATTCACGCAGGAAAATATTTCCGATACCCGTGGCCACGAAGGAAGCGGGTTGGGGCTTTCAATATCAAAAGGGTTTGTAGAATTGCTGGGTGGCTGTATCTGGATTGAATCGAGTAAGGGTGAAGGTTCTGCTTTCTTTTTTACCCTGCCAAATGATTTGACTGCCAACTGAATTGAAGGCGATGAAAACAGGGCACTTGAAGCCGGACGCCAAATCACTCAATTTAATCAGGGATGTTCAATTAAGCGGGGGTTCCGTAATGGGTGAGGATTTATCCTCGTATTTGTGAATGATTTTTTTACTCTTGATTTTTAAAATCTCCTTTTCTCCAATATCCTTCTCTTTCTGGGTAAGTTCAAATTTACTCCACCTGAATACCGGTGTTGAGATCTCAAAATAATAGGAATCTCCCTCTTTGATGTTAACATTGGCGTTGGTGGTCCAGGACTGCCCGAACGCTTCGGAGGTCTTGACTGTAATACGAAGGTATCCTACAGAATAAATTTCATATGCAAGCATCATATGTCCTTTGATCTCGCAGATTTCCCGATCATTGAAAAGCACCTGAATGTCTCTGCTCCAGGCGCCTGGAACATAAACATGCACGATGGAGGAAAACTGGTTCTGACCGAATGACCCGTTTAAAAAAAATACAAAGAAGAGGATGCAGGCATACCATCGCAAAGAGTTGGGCTTTCTTTCCATATGTCATACATTTGAGTTCCAAATTTAATAATAAATTATGGTGAATACAAAACTGTTTTCATTATTTTTCATTATATTTGACTATTCTTAATTCCAATGACATGGTAGGAAAAAAACTTCGAATGTGCATTTTTTGCTATTTAAGTGTAAGCTTAAGTATATTCGCGCAGAACCGTGGCATGAAACCAGTTGAACTTAATCTTGACGGAAAACCTACAACCCTTTACCAGAAAAGTTACGCTTTGCTCATTGGGGTTGCTGACTATAACAACGGATGGTCTCAGTTGCCTGGCGTGAAAGAAGAAATTTCAACAATAAAAAATGCGTTGGAGGCCAATGGCTTCCAGGTCGACGTGGTGATGAACCCCGATAAATATTCACTTGACAAATCGTTCACTGATTTTATAACCCGATGCGGACAGGCTATCGACAACAGGCTTCTCTTTTATTTTGCCGGGCATGGGTATACAGTAAAAACAAATTACGGCGAAGAACTTGGATATATTGTACCGGTTGATGCCCCGAACCCGAATTATGACCTCGCTAAATTCCAGAGCCAATCGATGGAGATGGCGCAGATAGAAATTTATGCTAGGCGACTACAGGCTAAACATGCCATGTTTGTCTTTGATGCCTGTTTTTCCGGATCCCTTTTTACCAGCACGAGGGCCGTACCTGCCATCATCAATTATAAGACCACCCTTCCGGTCAGGCAGTTTATTACCAGCGGAAGCGCTGATGAAATGGTTCCCGACAAGAGTGTCTTTGGGGAGCAGTTTATCAGGGCTATCAATGGCGAGGCCGATATGGACAAGGACAGCTTTGTTACCGGAAGTGAACTGGCCGATTTCCTGCAGTCGACCGTGGTCAATTACTCCAAAAATTCGCAACATCCGCAATACGGCAAAATTCGCAGTCCCAATCTTGACAAGGGAGATTTTGTTTTTCCGCTGAACCAGGAGGATTTCACCATGACCACGCCTGCTCCGGTAGCTAAAACATACGAACCGCCTCCTGCCGAACCCCGTCCTGTGGCACCCGCTCCGGTAGTACAACCCACAACAAACCTAGTACGAAACAATACCCCGCCGAAAGAAAATCCCCCTGCCGTAAAATCAATGGAAGCAAGTTTGGGCGCTGCGGAAACCATTCCCCTGGTTTTTGTTGAGGGAGGAACCTTTCAGATGGGCGATCGCAAAGGAGGATCGGAAGAATCATATGTTCACCCTGTATCATTAAAAAGCTTCTACATCGGCAAATACGAAGTCACCCAGAAGCAATGGAAGGAGATTACCGGATCCAACCCGAGCGCTTTCACACAATGTGACGACTGCCCTGTTGAACGGATCAGCTACGACGATGCGAGATTATTTCTCCTCAAACTCAGTGAGAAAACAGGTAAAAAATATCGTTTGCCTACAGAAGCTGAGTGGGAGTTTGCTGCCCGCGGAGGCATAAAAAGCATTGGATTTCCATACGCCGGCGCAAGGGATGTTGAGTATATTGCCTGGTTCGATGACAATGCCAATAAATCAACGCATATTGTTGGCAAGAAACAGCCCAATGAACTTGGGATTTACGACATGAGCGGAAATATTTACGAATGGTGTGCCGATTATTTCAATGAAAAATATTATAAAATAAGTCCCATGAATAACCCAGGAGGCCCCTCTTCCGGTGAAGTTCGCGTAATCAGGGGTGGCAGTTGGAAATATAATCCAAAAGGGCTGAAAGTGACCCATCGGATGGGGATTCGCCCTACTGCGCGTTATGGAGATGTCGGATTCAGGGTTGTAAGGGAAGAATAATCAATATGGGAAAATATTTTTTTTTAATAGCCATTGCATTGCTCGGTGGCCACGGTGGAATGGCTCAAAATCCTTCCTGGACAGATCCTGTCGAAAGAGGCGCGCTATATCCTGAAACCCAGTTTCTTTCAGGCTTCTCGTCAGAAATGCTGCGAAAATCGGAAAGCACCGATGAACTGCGGCAAAAACATCTTGGATTTGCCAAGACCCAACTGGTCGAATCCATCAGCGTCAGCATCAAAAGTTCGGCAACCCTGAATCTTGAAAATTTAAATTCCAAAAGTCTGGAGCAATTTAAGCAGGCGAGCGTGTCATTTGCCGAAGCAAAGTTCACCGGGCTGAAAACCGAAACATGGTACGATGAGAAAAAGAAGACGATCTACGCATTCGCCCACGTCCGCATTGCAGAGCTGATAAAAGCCTGTAAAGCCGACCTGGCTGAAAAATCCGCTTTGTTAAATAAGAAAATAGATGCTGCGAATGCGTATGCCGCCTCAGGAAACCTTGAGCAGGCGCTGACCTCATATTATCTCTGCTTCCCTCTCATTCGCGAGATCGAAAATGATGAAGCCATGCTCGTGGCCATTGGCAAGGAGTCCATGTCGGGACAGTCAGGAAATTATGAATTGACAGTCAATCAGGCCATCGGTAATCTCAGAAAAGAGCGGATCCTGTCAATGGATGATGTGTGTCTTTTGATGGCTGATGGCATCAGGCAACAGGTAGCTGGAGCCAGTATGGATGGCGGTGTGCAGTTGGAGACATTCACCTACCAGGACACCCGCACAGGAAGCGAATTCTCATCCCGGCTTTCAGCATGTCTTGAGCAAAAAATGGTTCGCCAGGGTTTTAACATTAAATCACCCGCATCCCGAAAAAATGAAGCGTCAAACACAGATACTTCAGGGTATGTCTTTTCAGGGACCTATTGGGAAGAGGGCGAAAACATCAAGATTATCGGGAATCTCCGCAATATAAAATCGGGCAGGACCATTGCGGGAGTTGAGGAATTTCTTCCAAAAAAATGGTGCTCCGATCATGGCATCAAATTCCTTGCAGATAATTTTAACCAGGCAGTGACCCGTCAAAAACAGTTCGCTGAAAATGAAATTACCAACGGCGGATTGATGGCAGAACTGTGGACCAACCGCGGCAAAGAGAACCCGATGTTCGCCCGGGGAGATACCATGCGTATTTACATCAAAGTGAGCCAACCATGTTATATCAGGTTGATCTATTATTTTTCGGATGGCACCAAAACATTGCTTCTCGACAGCCGGTATATTGGTGAAGATAAAACAGATCAAGCCATTTTGCTCCCTGATCTCTTTGTATGCGATGCGCCCTTTGGTTCAGAGACCATCCAGATGGTTGCTCAGTCCGGCCCGTTTAAACCGCTGATGGTTAAAACAGAAAATGGATATCAGGTCATTGTAGATGATGTAGGATCCATCCTCGCCAATGTCAGGGGAATGAAATCGGTTGGAAAGATCAGCTTCATTGCCGAAAAACGACTTGAAATAACCACCTTACCTGAAAACTGACGGCTTGATTCATACATATAAAGTTCCTAAAATACCACTTATTGGAACAATGCAACAAATACAGAAGATCCCTGTTTGCATAAGCTTATTCATTGTTTTTTTTCTGACTTCAGCTTCCTATGCGCAACTTGGGCATCAGCCAGCCAATGTCGTAATAAATGGCACATCAACAACCGTTTATAAAGGGAGCTTTGCCCTGCTGATCGGGATGACAAATTATGAAAACGGGCTTCCTTCCCTGATGGGTGTCAGCATGGACATGGCCAACATCAAGCAGGCATTGGAAACCCAGGGATTTAAGGTTATACTGAAGCTGGATATTGATCTCGCCGGTATGGAAGAGGCTTTCAGTTCATTTATAAGTACCTATGGGCAGGATTATGACAATCGACTGCTCTTTTATTTCGCTGGTCATGGGTATACCCTGAAAACCGGACTTGGGGAGAAGCTGGGGTACATAATTCCGGTAGATGCCCCAAATCCTACCAAGGACCAGGTTGGATTCCAGAACAAAGCGATGGAAATGGCACAGATTGAAACCTATTCGAAAAGAATTCGTTCCAAACACGCCCTGTTTATTTTTGATGCCTGTTTTTCAGGATCCCTTTTCGCAACCAGTTTCGCCCTGCCCTACCCCATTAGCCAAAAGACCATTCAGCCTGTTCGCCAGTTCATTACCAGTGGGACCTCTGAGGAGCAGGTTCCGGACAAAAGTATTTTCTGCCAGCAATTCCTGGCAGCCATTGAAGGGGAAGCTGATAATGACGGCGATGGTTATGTAACCGGAACTGAGTTGGGATCATTTCTGCAGAAATCAGTGACAAATTACTCCAGGGAATCTCAGCATCCTCAATATGGCAAGATCAGGAATCCAAATCTGGACAAGGGGGAATTTATTTTTGTGATTCCTTCCTCCGGCAAAGAATATACAACCATTGTTGAGAAGAAAAAGGAACCCACCCCAAAATTGCCTCCTGCAACTCCTGTCGTGACCCCCATTAAAAAAGTCGTGCCCGATTATGGAGAGTTGAACATTCTTTCAGAATATTCAGGAGATCTCTTTATTGATGGCGTTTTATACCAAACGGTTATTGAGTTGACACAAACCCAACTGTTCAATATTCCCGTTGGGAAACATCAGCTGGTATTCAAAGGCATTCGAACGTATGAAACAGAAATTGAGATTCTGAAGGATAAATCCTCCTCCCTGATCATCAAACGGTGGTGATCACATCAGTATATCCTTTTTCATATTCAAATTTATCTGGCTGTGATCGGAATCATAGTCAAACAACACATTGCCGTTGACCCTGAACAGGCGCACATAATTCAGGGTGAACCAGATAAAAGCCTTTCCGACCTTCACCCCGTTCAGAATATCGATACGGGTATCCCCGGTTGGCAAAGGGGTCACCCTCAGCCGGGTATCATTCAGGATTTTAAGTTTGTCAATTATAACAGATTTCCCCTCCTCTGTGGTTATTGTCACAATCCCTTCCTCATTTTTGATCAGTTTTAATTGTCCGAGGCGTTCATATACCTTTGGTGCAACCTCTTTAAACCGGGGATTGTATTTTTCAAATGCTTCCTGAATCATTTTTCCTGAGATGTTAACGCTGTTGTACTTCATCAGGGAGAGCGCGCCAAAGAGGCCGGCTATTGTTTGTTCGCAGTTGTTGGCAACCTGTTTGTCAATTTCATCCTTCAGGGTTGTAATGATGTTAAAATCGGTTGTGCTGCTGAGTTTAATGCGGTCGATCTTCATCCCGGCCGTTGTATTGTATGAGCCAGTGTAGTAGACATTTTCCTCACCATCGAAACTCAGGCCCCAATCTGTGAAATTGACATCCGCAGGATATTGCTTCGTAGTAATAAGTTTTCCAGCAGATGTAAAAGAGGAGGAAAAGATATAATCTCCGGTTACACCGGCCGTATCCTGTTTTACCTTGTTCAGCCATACCAGGCGACCATCGCTGTTGAATTTAGCCACAAATGTATGGATGCCCTCTTCTGCCATGGTCATGATCCTGCCGAACGAAATATTTTTTTCAAAAATCCCGCAAACATAGATGTTGCCTTTGGGATCAAGCCTCACATTGTAACCCATGCAATTTCCATCACTGCCGGCTGCGATGGCCCAAACGGGATTCCCTGCAGCATTGTACTTGGCGAGAAACGCATCATTCTTTCCATTGGATGAGGTCAGGGTCGTACCGCCAAAGTAGGCCGTTTTGTGAAAATAGCCGCTTAGATAAAGGTTCCCGGTGGAATCAGCGCATGAATTCTGCCGGTTATCCCCTTTCAATCCACCGCCTGTGGCAGCCTTATCCCAAATCGAGATCAGTTTTTCCTCCCGGTTCTGTTCATTCGCCAGTTCAATGATTTCAGCTTTTGCATTGACCATTCCAGGCATGGTGAGACCAAAAGGTGCATTGATATAGGTTGGGTCAGCGATCAGGTATTTCTCATTCTTGTATATGATAAAATCACCCGCTTCATCTGATGGGAACCTGACTGCAGTAGCGATATGACCCGGGTAAACGACCCCTACCACCTTAAAACCGAGCAGCTCTCTGACCAGATATGCAAAAAAAACGGCTCGGTCATCGCAATCTGAATAGGGATAATAAAAGTCCTCTTCCGGAAAGAAGAATTTTTCAGCGCCATTGAACTGATCCTGGTCGGTTTTATATGGAAACCCGTTCTGAACAAAGTTCAACAAAAAATCCACCGCATCGGCAGCAGTAAGACCATTCAGTTTAGGCTTCAGTGCATCGAGGATCGATTCCTTTGCTTGTGGACTAAGAACTGCATCAAAATAAACATTCAGCTCGCACAGGGGAAAATCCTTGAAAAACGCAATGGAATTCATGTTGTATTTCATCGAAAAGGAACATTCCCTGTTTTTAAATGACAAATTGAAGGTTCGTTCGGCAAAATCATCCCCGATATTGAGGGCATTGTAAAGGTTCAAATCGAACACTTTGGAAGCACCTGGAAAATCCTTTTCATAGGTATAGATTTGATTTGGGGCGAAATCAGGAGCGTAAAATTTCACCTGATCAATGTTAAAGTAACGCAAACCATAAATGGTATTTGAAGATGGGAACATAAGGGCAATCTGGTTCTCGGCATAAGCTACCCGGACGCGGTAACCCGATTTGGTCAGTAAAAACCAGCATAGCAGTCTGGAATAATTTTTCGAAGAACTGATGAGCCCTGTGGATTTATTCACAAGCATGTAATACCCCCAATCATTCAGATTCATTTTAGTCCGGGTATCATTAAAAAACTTGATCAGCCCTGCATAGTTTGTTTTATTGATGCGGTCCCAGAAATCGGCAATGGTTGTGTTATGTATCTCAGCAGGGAGGGTGCCTTCCAAACCAGGGTCGTAGGTTACAGAGAGTTCAGTGCCATAAAAATTCAGGGCTTTCCCTTCAGGTTCGGCAACAGGCTCCGCTGGTTCGGATTTTATCACAACGGGCAAATTGGGAACCGGCAGAATCACCGGTGATGGCATCCCCCCAGGTTTTTGAAGCAGGATGATCTCTGTTGGGACCCCTCCGGGTTTAATTTTTGGAATGGCCGGGTTGTATTTTGGTAATGCCTTGGGCTTGGGCGTGGTATCAGGTTTTATTCCTGAATAAATGTGAAACTCCTCCCAGCTTTTCCTGAGGTAATCTGAAAATTCTTTGTCAATTTCCTCAACATACTGATCAAACTCCTGCTGATTTTCCTGTGCAAAGGCATCAAATTCCTGTTGCATTGCTTTTTCAACTTCGCCGAAGGTAGAGTCGGCTTGGCCAAAAGATCTGATTCCCGCAAACAGCAGGATTATCAGAATGGCTGATTTGCAATTCATGGACTAATTATTTCGGGACATCCTGTAACAATTTGTCAACCTGCTCGTCGGTCTTTTTCAGTTTATCTTTCAACTCTTTACGAATGGCCTTCTTGGCAATGGCAACACTCTGCTTTACCTCGTAAAATATCCTGACCTGAACCTCAATCTTTTGGTCCTTCAAGTCCCGGTAAAGTTTAAAATTCGGATTTACATATCCCATTTGCTGGGCAATGATGTTCTTTGAAGATTGAATGATTTCTGTCACAGAGGTTGCATCTGCTGCAGATTCTTGGGTATTGGCAAGGTTCCCCTTTACAATCGAAGCAATATTAGATTCAATGAGGCCTGCAAGCTGGAGTTTTGCAAGCTCAATCGCCTGTGCTTCTGCCACTGATTTGGATTCTGCAACACCGTTTCCGTCGGCCATGATATAGGTAGCCTGACCATTTTCATCGACCTGGTACTGCTTCATCCAGGATTCTTCAATCATTTTTTCCATCGGCAGTGATCCCGGATTTGTTTTCCAGCCTTGTTTGGCAAGATTTTTAGCCTCTTTTCGCGCTTCTTTGACAGCTTTTTCCTTCATATCACTTTTAAGCTCTTTTTCTGTTTTCTGAGCCACCGCCAAAGAGGTGATGAACATGGCAACCAGTGCAACAATACAAGTTTTTTTCATGATTTAGGGTTTTAAGAATGGGTTTCCGTTAGCTGCATCTCTTAAGAAATCGTCATTGTCACAAATATATACATGTTATGGATAAAATGCAAATAAAACCATGATAAAAAAAATTTCGTGCTAATAAATTATTAATTTCGATGGATGATTAAAAAATCAATTGGATGAATTCCTGCCGTTCGCATTTGCTATCCTGGTTCAAGGTCGATTATTTGATCGTTACCACATCGCTTTTTATGACCGTTTCATTGTTAGGTCTTATCTCTTTTAACCTCACCGTCTTTGACCCTGTAAAAAAAGCATTGGCCGATTTCAATTTTTTCGATCTGCTATATTCCAAAATGGGAGCCGGCCAGGAAAGACTTGATACAAATGTTATCCTTGTTAACATCGGCCATTTGGATCGCGCGCAGATCGCAGATCAAATCAGGATCATACGGAAACATCAGCCCAAAGTGATAGGATTCGATGGTTTTTTTTCGTCAAGGCGGGATTCAACGATTGATGCCGCATTAAAAGAGCAACTTTCGGGAAGTAACATCGTAATGGCAGTTTACCTAACTGGTAAAAATGAACTTGATGCAAAATTTGACAAACTGGAGATGTCCGATCCCTGGTTCAGGAGCGGAGCCGAGGGCTATGTCAATCTTGGCGGGTCGAACCCCACCAGATCAACAGTCCGTTACTTCAGCCCTTCAGAATCCTTCAAAGGCCAAACACTGGAGGCATTGAGCGTAGAGGTCGCCAAAAGGTACAACCCCACCTCTATTCCACCATTAAAAGAGAGGGATGACCTCCGGGAGATCATCAACTACATAGGCAACAAAGATGCTTTTATATGCTTCGATGCGATGGAAGTCTTTGATTCCATGGCTGATCTTGGCGTCATTAAAAACAAAATTGTACTTATGGGCTATATGGGCGAATCCTTTCAAGCTCCTCCGGATTTGGAAGACATTTACTTCACACCCATGAACGCTGAACTTGCCGGACGTTCAATTCCTGATATGTATGGGGTTGTAATCCATGCAAATATTATAAACATGATTCTGAATCGAAACTATATTAATTCAATGCCGGTATGGCTGTGCATTGTAGTTTCCTTTATTTTGTGCTATTTTTATGTTTTCTTTATTACCTGGTTCAATTCAAGAAAACCCCTTCTGTTCAATGTTTTCTTCCCGGTTTTTTTATTATTGCTGAATGTGCTGATCGTATATATTATCTTTGTGCTTTACAAGTATTTCAGTTACAGCATCAACTCTGCATACATACTTGCGCCGATTCTTCTCTACAAAACCTTTCTCACCTATTATGAGCGGGGATTACTGGTGATAAGCCGGCATATCAAGATCCGTAGTGTTTTTCTGCCAAAAGTTTAAAGATCATGAAAAGTACCTTGTTATTTGCCCTGGTTCTGCTTTCAATTTCCACTGCAGTTTTTCCGCAGTGTAACGAATTTAAAATTTATCGCACAAAAGGAGATGTAACGCTTCTTCCAGTACCCTTAAAAGGCACGGAGCTGAAAAACGTAAAACTGAAGGAACAGTCTGTATTGAATATTCCGCAGGATGGATATGTCATTCTGCTTAGCGGCAGTGATAAAGCACTGAGACTTAAAACTCCCGGAAAATATCTGTACAGTGATATAAAAACGATCTGCCAGCAAAGCCAGACCTCCCTTACCACCGAATACTTAAAATATGTAGCACAAACCATTACGGAGAAGGAGGAGCCTCTGACGGCCATGGTAATCAAAGGAGCTGTTTACAGGACCCGGCAGGTTTTTGAAAAAACCGATATGATACTCCCGGCTGATTCTTCAGTCATATCTTCCGAGCTGATCCGGTTTGCCTGGCATCCCACTCCCGGGATCCCCTCCAAATACCTGAAAATTTATGAAAATGGCGTAAAAGAAATTTATTCAAAATCACTCTCTGATACAACGGCAGCGATCGAATCAGACTTGTTAAATCCTCAGGCTATATATTTCTGGCTGGTCACTGTAAATCAACAGCCAAAAGATGATGAAATCAGATTCACATTTGTTTATGGTGAAAAGGAATGGAAAACTGATTTTCTCGATAATGAAGATCAACTGATGAAGGAACTTGAGGGAGAGATCAACGCCATGGAGAAAAAAATTAAAAAATAATCACTTTGAACTCAAAACAGATATCGTGAACGCATCAAACACCACTATATTTCCCGTACATCATGAAATCCTTGGCAGGGAGTCGAAAGAGGAGCTGTTAAAACAGCGCTCAAAAGTAATCTGGTTAACCGGCCTTTCCGGAGCCGGTAAAACGACCCTGGCAAAACATCTTGAAGCGGCGCTTTTCACCCGTGGCTATCTGACGCAAATTCTTGACGGGGATAATATCCGGACGGGTATTAACAGCAACCTTGGGTTTTCAAACCAGGATCGCCTTGAAAATATCCGTCGAATAGCGGAGGTATCAAAGCTTTTTATGCAATGTGGTGTGATTACCATAAACTGCTTTATCAGCCCTACTGAGGATATCAGGGAGATAGCCCGAGAGATCATTGGAAGGAATGATTTCATTGAGATTTATGTAAATTCACCATTAAACATTTGTGAAGCGCGTGATGTCAAAGGGCTTTACTCCCGTGCCCGCAAAGGAGAGATAAAAAATTTCACAGGTATTGATTCCCCTTTTGACCCCCCGCAGAATTTCGATATCGAAATACGGACGGATATGATTTCAATCGAAGAATCGGTAAAGCGATTACTTGATCTGGTCATCCCAAGAATTGACTATAGAGCATCGTAAGGAAGAAAATTAATATTCAAACGCACATGAAAAAATCAATGATTATTTTAGTCTTTTTTCTGACATTAACCTCCTGTAATAATCAATTTATGATCATCGAAAGTCCTGCAAAAATGCCTCAGCCCCGTAAAATGGAAACGAAGCCAGGTGTGGCGCTGGCATTGGGCGGAGGGGCATTTCACGGTCCGGCCCATGTGGGTGTTATCAAAGCGTTGGAAGAGAATGGCGTTCCGATCAACCTGATCATCGGCGCCAGTGCCGGAAGCCTTGTAGGTGCCATGTACGCAGATCAGCCTGACGCCGATTCGCTGATGCGCTTTGTGAATACCAAGGCGAAACAGATCTTTGATTTTTCTTTGTTCAGGTCATCAGAGGGCTTCATCTCCGGGAAAAAGCTCCAAAAATATATGCTTAAAAACTGCAAGGCAAAGAATATCGAAGATCTGAAAATTCCGTTCGGTGCCATGGTTTCTGACCTGGTTTCAGGGAAATCAATCGTATTGACCTCCGGGCCGATCGCAGCATCTGTAAATGCATCCTGTGCCATTCCATTCATTTTTGAACCTGTGAAGATGTATGGCAGAACCTTCGTTGATGGCGGTGTGCTTGACAACCTCCCTGCCGGTATTTGCAGAGATATGGGGGCACAAATTGTCATCGCTGTCGACATCATGGCAACGAACGACACAACTGAAGAGATCGACAACATGCTAAAGGTGTTATTGCGTTCATTGGCCATCGCCTCCGGGAAACTTAAGGCCGAAAACATCGCCAAAGCCGATTTCGTGATAACACCCGACCTGAAAGGAATTCCTTATATGAGCGGTGCAAAAAACAAGGATGCGTATGATTCCGGATATGTTTCAGCCATGCGACTAATGCCTCAAATCAAGGAATTAATAACAAAAAAAGGGATCATCCTGAAATCAAAGTAACCTTATTCCGGTTTATACCGGGGCGTATTTTGTATCCGGCTTATCTCTTATCGGAATGATGCCAGCCATTTCGCCCAGCACATTCACCAGGTCGGAACCAATGGGTACCACGATTTTGGAATTGTCTTTCAACGAGGTCTCCAAGGCCTGAATTTTCCGAAGGATCTGCGCATTTCCAATAAAAAATTTCTCGGCTGCCTCATTCACCAGTGCGATGGCCTGGGCTTCGCCTTCGGCTCTGAGAATTTGTCCCTGTTTTACCCCTTCAGCCCGTCTGATCTCAGCCCGTTTTTCACCGTCAGCCTTTGTTTCGGCAGCTGTGGCATAATCGACTGCAGCAATTTTTTCATTTTCCGCCTTCACAATTTTATTCATGGTCTCCTGTACATCCTTGGGGGGGTCGATCTCCTTTAACTCTGTACGAATGATCTGAATACCCCAGCTTTTGGTCTCATCAAGCAAGGTGCCATGGAGTTCCTTATTTATCTTTCCGCGTTCACTGTTGGCCGATTTGAGGGTCATGGTGCCAATGATGTTACGAAGGGTGGTACGGGCAAGGTTTACAATCTGGTATTCAATGCTGTTGACATTGTACTGTGAGTTCTTTACACTCTCTTCGTCACTGGTGATCTTAAAGTAGACCTGGGCATCTACCTTTGCATTCAGGTTGTCATTGGTAATGATTTCCTGAGGCTCGGCATTGATCATCTTTTCTGTAATATTCACCTGGTACATCAAATCGATTCCAGGAAGGATCCAGTGAAACCCGGGATTGGCAAAACGGTTGTACTTTCCAAACCGTTCTATCAGCCCCCTGTGTGTAGGGCGAACGATACGAATCCCCGAAAAAAAGAGCAATAAAGCAGCTCCAATGATGATCAGAATAATGACATTGTTCATGGCGATTTGGTTTAGGGTTTTAAATTAAGGTCTGTCTATATATATTTGTGTCAAATATACATGACATTTTTTACATTTCCCAAACGCAAATAGAATTGAATAAACGATCCCTATTTTTCTTATTTTCGCATAAATTATAAAAAACAGCTCCATGGGACAGAAAATGATTCTGGTGTTGCTTATTGCAGCATCTGCCCTATTCCTGATTACTGGTTGCAACCCTTCAACCGGGAACAAAAAGGATGTATTAAGTTCAGAAGATTCCCTTTTCAATGCAAAGATCAAAGAGTACGTTTCTGTTAAACTCACCACCGACCTGTCAAAACTGAGTGTTAAAGAAAAGCAGATGATTCCTTTATTGATCGAGGTGGCTGGAATTATTGACGGGTTATACTGGGAACAAACAGTGGGTGATAAAAACGCATTTCTGGATACCATCCCGGATACCCTCATGCGAAAATTTGCAGAGATCAATTATGGTCCCTGGGAACGGCTGAACGGCAACAAACCTTTCGTACCCGGATTTGGCGAAAAACCTGACGGAGCCTGTTTTTATCCTGAGGATATGACGAAGGAGGAGTTTGAGAAATGGGATGATAAAAACAAGACCAGCCAGTACACCCTGATCCGGAGAAATGATGACAAGTCCCTGAAAGCCGTCTGGTATCATGAAGTTTACAGCGCAAAAACCACAAGGGCGGCGGAATTATTAAGGAAGGCATCTACGCTGGCTGAAGATCCGGGATTGAAGAAATATCTTGAACTGCGTGCACAGGCCTTCCTCACCGATGATTATTTTGCCAGCGACATGGCCTGGATGGATATGAAAAACAATACCATTGATTTTGTCATTGGCCCTATTGAGAATTATGAAGATGAACTCTTTGGTTATAAAACAGCCTATGAAGGCGTTGTGCTTATAAAAGACCAGGACTGGAGTAAGAAACTGGCAAAGTTTGCTGCATTTCTGCCCGAGTTGCAACAGAATCTGCCTGTGGAGGCCAAATATAAAAAGGAGAAGCCCGGCACTGATTCGGACCTCAATGCGTATGATGTGGTGTTTGTGTCGGGAAATGCGAATAAAGTCAGTAAAACCATTGCCATCAACCTTCCGAATGATGAAAAAGTCCAGCTGGCAAAGGGTTCGCGCAGACTTCAATTGAAAAATGCCATGCGCGCCAAATTCGACTACATTCTTATGCCTATTTCGAATGTGCTGATCGATTCTGTTCAGCGTGGCAATGTAAAGTTCGACGCATTTTTCTCAAATGTAATGTTCCATGAAGTTGCACACGGTTTGGGTATTAAAAACACCATCACAGGAAAAGGAAATGTGCGTGCCGCATTAAAGGAAAAATACTCACCTTTTGAGGAGGCTAAAGCTGATATCCTCGGACTATTCATGACCACCCAGTTGATTGCCAAGGGAGAGGTCAAGGATATTACTGCCGAAGATTGTTATGTCACCTACATGGCAGGATTGATCCGGTCGGTAAGATTCGGCGCAGCCAGTGCACATGGGAAGGCAAACATGATGTGCTTCAACTATTTTGCTGATCAGGGAGCATTTGAACGCAGTTCCAATGGAACCTATCTGGTGAATTTTGAAAAAACCCGTGAGGCCATGAACAGATGGGCTGCCATGATTCTGAAAATTGAAGGAGATGGAGACTATGCCGGCGCAAGCGCCTATCTTGAAACAAACGGAAAAATTAAGGAGACCCTACAATCAGACCTTGAACGGCTTAAAACTGCCAATATTCCCCTCGATATTGTTTACGAGCAGGGATTGACTGTAATTGGCCTGTAGCATTTATATTCTATCTTTACTCGATCAAACTAAATTAAATTTACAAATTAGAAATGGCAGAAAATCAAATTGAAAAGGCCAATGCAATTCTGGACAGAGCTCAAATGGCTTCGGCCGAATTCAATCAATACAATCAGGAGCAAACAGACAAGGTCGTGGAGGCTGTTTTTAAAGCCAGCTTCAATAATCGGGTAAGACTCGCAAAAATGGCCTGTGAGGAAACCGGCATGGGTGTTTGGGAGCACAAAGTCATCAAAAACGTTCTTGCAAGCCAGATGGTTTATGAGAGTATCCGCAATGAAAAAACAGTCGGGGTTATTTCGTATGATCCTCTTACCGGCATCAGTGAAATTGCCCAACCGTTGGGGCCTATACTTGCCGTAATTCCTGTGACTAACCCAACATCTACAACGATATTCAAGATTCTGATCTGTCTTAAATCGCGCAATCCTATAATTATCAGTGCACATCGCGGAGCTGCAAAATCTTGTACTGAAACAGTCCGGATTTGTTATGAGGCAGCCCTTGAAGCCGGTGCCCCGGAAGATTGCATCCAGATGATATCAGCAGGAAGCAGGGAATTCACCCATATTGTGATGGCTCATTCAAAGGTGGCGCTGATCCTTGCTACCGGAGGAACCGGTCTGGTAAATGCAGCCTATAGTTCGGGGAACCCGGCCATTGGGGTTGGCCCGGGGAATGTCCCTGTTTTTATCGATGAAAGTGCCGACATCCCTTTTGCTGTCAGTAATATTATCACCTCAAAAACTTTTGATAACGGGACCATTTGTGCCAGTGAACAATCGATTGTGGTTTTGGATTCAATGGAACGCAAGATCATTGCGGAGTTCGAGAAACAACATTGTTATTTTCTCAATCCTGAAGAGATCAAAAAAGTAGAGCGGATCGCCATCGTGGATGAGACCAAAAGTATGAGCCCGTTCGTTGTCGGCCAGCCGGTTTCAGTCATTGCTGCCAAAGCGGGGATCACAGTTCCTGAAGGTACCAGGATTTTATTGGCGAAGCTTGACGGGATTGGAAAAAATTATCCTCTTTCACTTGAAGTCCTTGCTCCCATCCTTGCCTTTTATTCAGCCAGGGATTATCCCTCGGCTGTGAATATGTGCATCGACCTCAACTATCTGGGTGGCATCGGTCACAGTGCCTGTATTTATGCCAACGATGAGATACGGATCAAGGAATATGCTGAAATGCTTAATGCCGGCCGTGTTCTGGTTAATACACCCACCTCGCAGGGCGCTGTTGGATATTTTTACAACAACCTTTCTCCTTCCCTTACACTGGGTTGCGGTACAGGCGGAAAAAATATCACGACAGAGAATATTACGGCAAAAAATCTCCTCAACATTCAGCGGGTATGCCGGCGAAAGCCCAACGAAATGTGGTTCAGCTGCGACCAGTCAAAATATTTTGATGAATCAATTGGTGTCGATGAAATTATGAACGAATATTATAAAAATCATTAATCTTTAACCCATGGTAACTTTTGACTATACTCCCGACAATAAAATTTTTACGGCCAATTTTTCCGGGAGGCTTGACACATTGGCTGTTCAAAAAATCAGTGAAATTCTCCAGGTTAATCTGCCGGGTAAAGATGGAATATCTGAAGATAAAATCATCTTTGATCTCACGAATGTTGATTACATATCATCCTCATTTATAAGAATTTGTGTCAGCGTTGCCAAACAGGCAGGACATGGACAGTTTTCCATTGAACATTGTCAGCCCTTTATAAAGAAAACGTTTAAAATATCGGGGCTCGATGAGATCCTGAATGTGACCTAGTATCGCAGATTTCGGATTATTTTTCTTCAATCCAACAAATAGATGTATCTTTGCAGTCTCATTTGAAAGATTGTATTTCAATCTGTTTGTAATCCTTCCTCATTTACCTTCAGCCTAACGTACTTTTTTTTAAATACACTCCGTCACAAAGTTGTTTTACAACGTGGTGACCGGGGATAATCAATTTATATACATTAATTACAATTAAATGAATTTTGAAAATCTGAATCTTATCCAGCCCTTATTAAATGCTGTAAGTAAGAAAGGGTACCTGAACCCGACACCAATCCAGGAAAAAGCGATCCCGACAATTTTGCAGGGCAAAGACATTTTTGGATGCGCACAAACAGGCACCGGCAAAACCGCTGCGTTCGCTCTTCCCATCCTGCAATTGCTCGAAACCGAAAAGGAGCGCAATCAACGCAGGGCAGTCAGGGCTTTGATTCTCGCCCCTACCCGTGAATTGGTCGCCCAGATCAGCGAAGAATTTAACACCTATGCAAAAGGGCTCGACATTCGCCTGGTAACCATCTATGGCGGGATTTCTCAAAATGCCCAAACCCAGGCATTGCAAAAAGGGGTAGATATCATTGTGGCGGCCCCCGGCAGGCTGCTCGACCTCATGAACCAGGGATATGTACATCTTGACAAAGTGGAATACCTTGTACTTGATGAAGCCGACCGCATGCTCGATATGGGATTTATCAATGACATCAGGAAGATCACGGCAAAACTGCCTGTAAAAAGACAAACGATGCTGTTTTCAGCCACTGCACCTGTTGAAATCAGGAAACTTGCAGCATCCTTGCTTAACAACCCTGTTCAGTTAAACCTTTCGCCCGATACCATGCCTCCGATCCTGGTCTCCCAGTCGGTATATCATGTAAAAAAGGAGAATAAAAAATTACTGCTAACCCATGTTTTGCAGAATGAATCTGTTAAAAATGTACTGGTCTTCACCCGCACCAAACACGGAGCCGATAAGGTTGTCAAAGATCTGATCAGGAACGGGATCAAGGCACAGGCCATCCATGGCAACAAGTCGCAGAGTGCACGCGACAAGGCTTTGAAAGATTTCAAGAACCGCACCATCCGCGTACTGGTTGCAACCGATGTTGCTTCAAGGGGTATCGATGTGGACAAGTTAAGTCATGTGATCAATTATGAGATTCCTGAACAGGCAGAAACCTATGTCCACCGTATCGGCCGAACCGGGCGGGCCGGTGAAGCAGGCGCTGCACTTTCGTTTTGTTCATCCGATGAAAAAGCTTACCTGAAGAATATTCATAAGCTGATCCACCGGAACATCGATGTGGTCACTTCACATCCGTTCGCAATAAATTAATTCTGTTGTAAGAAATAAGAGGCACAGGGATTTAGAACGACTGGTCAGGTATGGTGAAGTAAAAAGTACTGCCTGCTCCTGGCTCACTCTCTACCCAAATCTTTCCATGGTGTTTCTCAATAAACTCCCTGCAGAGAATCAATCCCAACCCGGAACCTGTTTCATTGGCAGTTCCGGGGGTGCTGTATTTGTTTTCGATGGTGAAGAGATTTTGGATACTTTCAGTGGCCATTCCAATTCCGGTATCCTTTACCGAAACGGTCCAGCAGATTTCTGATCTGGTGGCAGATATGGTCACCAACCCGCCCTTTTGGGTAAATTTGATGGCATTCGAAATCAAATTTCTTAAAACGGTCTTTACCATCTGATGGTCAGCAATAACATTGGCATGATCATCCCCGACTACAACAATCCTGATTTCTTTTCGGGCAGCCTGTCCTTCAAGAATCGCGATGGTTTCATTGATTGTGCTATGCAGACTGAATTTTTCAGGGTCGTACAAAATCCGACCAGTTTGTGAATTTGCCCAAATGAGCAGGTTCTCGACCAATTCAAAGGCTTTTTCTGAAGCCATCTTGATGGTACTCAGCATACGTGCAATCTCCTTTCCATCATAGGTATGATGATCTCTGATCAGAAGATTGGCAAATCCAAGGATGGAATTAAACGGAGATTTCAGGTCATGGGCTATAATGGAGAAGAATTTATCCTTGGTGGCATTGGATTCCTGCAAATCCTGGGTGAATTTTTCAAGCTCCGACTCAATTTTCTTTCTTTCAGTGATATCGCGGATAATGCCGGTAAATGTCGAATGACCCTTCAACTTAACTTCTGAGAGCGACATTTCTATGGGAAAAACCTCCCCTCCTTTTCGCTTCCCCAGGAGTTCGCGGGTCAAACCAATAATCGTTGAATGACCCGTTTCCTGAAAGCGAATGATTGCCTGACGGTGATCGTTCTCATATGCGTCCGGCACTATCGAATCAATCGATTTAAACAAGACCTCTTCCGCCGAATAACCAAAAATTCGTTCGGCAGCAGGGTTGAACACATGAATACTTCCGGTAGAGTCAACACCAATGATCGCATCATGGGCACTCTCTGCCAGATTTCTGAATCGTTCCTCACTCTCTTTCAGTGTTGCTTCTGCGATTCTGCGAGCCTCTTCCGATTTTTCAGCTTCCAGGAAAACTTTTTTCGTAATTTTTACGATTAACCATGCACTTATCGGTAGAAAAATAATTGCAAAAGCAGTCGAAATCATGATAAAGTTGATCTCGGGAAGATGAGACAAAGCGGCATCGAGCAAATCGTCAACAATCATAACGATGGCAAAGGTTGGCAGAAGTGCGCGCAAAATCCTGGCCCTGCCTGAATCGCCTGATAGCGAGCGGAGATAGATACTATTCATTCCGCTCATGGCCATCAGTCCGAATCCCAATAAAAAGAGCACAAAGGTTGTAGGAAAAGATAACGGTGTGATCTCTCCTCCATATAAAAACGGGGTATTGTTCATATAGCCAACCAGGCCAGAAAAGCCGGCAAAGAGGATAACCAGGGCAATGCTGCCAATCAGGTTTATCAGTATTATTCGTTCCTTCCCATACATTTTAAGGAGCAGTGCTACTCCGGTAAGGAAAAATAACACGCCTGAAATGGGAGAGCTGTGGCTTACAGGGATACCTTTGATCGTTTCACGGACTGGCAAAATATAAGCATCAAAAGTAAGGTCTGCTTTCAGGAAATATTCAAGGAAAACGAGAAAGGCATAAATTGAAAAAACAGCAACCACGAGCAGTATGGCATTTTTTTTCAACCCGGTGGTCAATTGGCAAGTTCCCGAGAGCATCATCATTCCGAATACGAAAGACAAGATACCCGTAGATGGTGACATGGGCTTGTACCCTGGCAAAACACTTGTGAGGTTCTCTGCTCCAAACATCCATAAAATCACTACAATGAAGCCTGTTAACGCTGCAATTCCGCCTGAAAACAGGATTACAAGACGGAGAACCCGGGCCTCACTGAAGGTTATTTGGTCTTTCATTATGTAGCTTAATTCAAACCCGTTTTCATCAATCAATTCAAAAAAAAGGAAAGCCTACGTGATTGAAGTCAAATGACCAACCATTTTTTCAACATGGTTAACAATTCATCACGGCCAATGGGTTTGGCAAGGTAATCATTGCATCCACTGATTACTGCATCGCGGATGGAGGTTTGGCTGACATAAGCAGTAAGTATGACAATCGGAAGTGTGGGTCTGAAAACACGGATTTCGCGTGTTGCATCATATCCAGTCATTACAGGCATCATGCCATCCATGAATATGAGGCGGATATCAGGATTATCACGGGAACAATCAATGGCTTCTTTACCGTTCTTAGCACGCAGAATGGTCAGTCCGGTCTCCCTGTAAATGCGCAAAATATATTCAAAATTGGTATCATCATCTTCTGCAATAAGGATGGTATAACCACTATAATTTAACTGTTCCATTTTGGTTTATGTTCGTAATGACAAAGATAAATAATTTTCGAAGAATCTTTTATTATTGTGACAATTCCGCTAAATTTGTTAAAATTTGTCTGTATGAGGATAGGGCTCGTGGCAATTATTCTATTTTTGTTCATGTTGAATCAATTGACACAGGCCATTTCACCTCCGCCAACAGGAACACAACCATCTCTTATTCAAACAGGTGCATTTGATACGACGGCAATCATTCCGGGAATGATTGCCGTACTGGAGTCAGGCGTACGGAGTGTGCAGGCCAGGCATCAGTTAGATTCCCTGATAGAATTAAGCAGCAAAATCGGCTTTATCCCTGGTGTAGCCAGGGGGATCATGCTGACCGGGATTTTTTATTGGGAAAATCCTGATTCAGCGCTCAAATATTTACGGATAGCCCGTCAATACAGCAAGCAACAAGACTACAAATTTGGCTTTTTTCTTTCTACGCATAACTTAGGAAGCCTGTATCTCAATTATGGTGTGCAGGACAGTTCCATCTATTGGCTTACCCGGGCCTTAATGCTATGGAGGCCTGATATGGGTTTAAACAGGCATGCGAAGCTCCAGATCGATATTGGAGCATGGTATTCAGCACGTGAAGACTACAAACACAGTTTGGAGTTTTTGATTCCAGCCATGAATACGTTGAAAACGACAGGCGATACATTGAGATTAAGGAGCTTGTACAGTACGCTTGGGGTTATGTATACGAACCTCCAAAGCTTCGAAAAGGCAAAGTCCTACTATGACCAGATACTCGCAATAACCCCTGAATCATTCATGAATGGACGGATATGGTCTGATACCTATAACAACCTGGGGACATTGTACCTGGATGTGAAGAAGGACCAAGATTCTGCGCTTATTATGTTCAGGAAATCACAGGAGGTCGCACTGAAATTCAAACTGTCTGAAAAGATACGCATGATCCATTCGAATATGGGAAGTACGTTCCTCATGCTTCGCCAGCAGGATTCAACTATATTTTATTTACTTTCGGCCAAGTCAAAGATAGATAAGTTCACAAGAAAAAGTCATTCTGCCGCTATTTTCATCAGCTATGGCGTAGCAATGATAAATTCCGGAAAAATCGATTCAGCAAAATATTATGGGGAAAAAGGCATGGCACTGTTGAATGATCAGGGAACTGTAAATCTGAAGATTATCGGCTACGAATTGTTATTCCAGATCGATTCGGTTAAAGGCAATTATCGGTCCGCCATCCGTTACCTGGGGCAGGCCAAAGAGCTGACAAAAAATCTCTACAACAGGGAGATCCTGATGAAGGTTGCCGAAAAGGAATTTTCGTACGAAATGGAACGAAAAAATGATGAGAACAGATACCTGAAAAAGGAAAATGAACTTAAAGCAGGCATAATAAAAAATCAATGGTACATCCTTGGCTTTGCCATTCTTATCATACTCCTGATCTCTGTATTACTGATATTTATTGCCAATAATCGGAAAAAATTTCAAAAGCTTAACAATACCAAGGATAAGTTTCTTTCAGTCATTTCGCACGACCTGCGATCGCCGTTCAATTCATTATTGGGGCTTTTGGATGAACTCCATTCAGGGTATGATAGTTTTTCGGATGATGAACGCAAACATATCCTCATGTTGCTTCAGTCAACGAGCCAGAACACCTACCACTTGCTCGAAAACCTGCTGGAATGGGCTCGTTCACAGCAAGGACAGATCACTTCGGAACCCAAAATAATTTTTTTAAGGCAAGCAGTTGACAAAATTATTGAATTGCTGCAGGCCAGGGCAGAAAAAAAAGGGATCGAAATCCGAAATATGATTAAACCGGAAATGAAAGCATTTGCAGATCCCATTTTGTTTGATAACTGCATCCTTAACATCACAAACAATGCGGTTAAATTTACACCGGCCGGAGGAACCATCACACTCACCTGTCATGACACCGAAAGATCTGTTTTTATTTGCTGCGCGGACACTGGAATAGGGATACCGCCAGAATCCCTGAAGCAGCTTTTCAGGCTCGACGGTAAGGTAAAACGCCGCGGTACAGCCAATGAACCGGGTACCGGCCTTGGCTTGATCCTCTGCAAGGAGTTCATCCATCTGATGAAAGGGAAGATCACTTTGGTGAGCAAAGAAAATGAAGGCACAAAAGTGTTCATCGAATTGCCTGCCGCGCATGGAGTTTCCTCTCAGGTAAGTCACTCCGCAGAATAAGAAATGGAAACCGCGTTGCTATCAAAAGGGAATTAACCGTATTTATTCATAAAAGGCATGAGGAATGATACGACATTTCTTGCCAGAAACGCTGTATTATATCCGCCCTCCATCACAATCAGCTTAGGAATGTCCATTTCACTGATCAGATATTCTGCAAGATCGGTATAGATTTCCGACGACAATCTGAAGTTCCCAAGCTCCTCCTTCTCGAATGTATCCACGCCCAGGGAAACTACAAGATATTGGGCGCCGAATTGTTTCAACCTTGAAATTGCATCACGAAAGGCCAAAAAATACTCATCATCACTAATTCCCGGAGGAAGGGGAAAATTGATATTCTTCAATGTATTCTCCGATTCAAATCCCGTGAGATAGGGGTAGGCATAATCCGGGTCACCATGAATGGATACAAGGAGGATATTCTCCAGGCGCTGAACAATATCCTGGGTGCCATTTCCATGATGGAAATCAATATCGAGGATTCCAACCTTAACCCTGCCTTTTGCCTCCAAAACACCCTGATCCTGAAGAAATTTCGCTGCGAGCGAGGCATTGTTCACAAAGCAGTAACCGCCTGCATAATCAAATCCGGCATGATGCCCCGGCGGACGGCACAATGAGAACACGCAGGATTCACCCAGCAGGAGATATTTTGCTCCGGTAAGCGCTGTAAATCCTGAAAACCTCACAGCTTCCCAGGTTCCCTTTACAATCATGGTGCAACTATCGGTCATATAAAAACCTGCTTTCCCTTCCGGACTTCTCGAAGGAGGATGATCGCGCATTTTGCCGAGTGCAAAAAACTCCGGCATGATACCTTCAGGCCACAATCCAGCTGCAATCCATTCGGCATAGGCTGTTTGCAGGTATTCAAGATATGCGGCTGCATGTACTTTATAGAAATGCCCCATCCCGAATTGTTCAGCCCGGGTAAGCGCTGCGTGCGGAATGTCCATCAATGCCTCGAAGATGAGTTCCGCCCTCTCGGGAGATTCTCCATAAGCCACAACATGGTTTGAGATAAATTCCTTAGGCGGGTTGTGAAGGATATGATGCGGAGAATAGGTTACAATCATGGTTTTCGCCGCTTTCAGTCGATGATGTTCGGATCATGCGCCTTGATGTAGGTCAATAGCTCTTTGGCAACATCACTGACAAGCAAAATTTTATCGTAATCCAGACTTACGTTATTCAGGTATTGAAGTACCAATGCATCTCCGATCATTGATTCCGGCAAAATTCCTGCAAAGAAAAAGCCCATTTTTTCAAACTCGGCAGTCAGCCAAAAGGTCAATGGATCTTTTAATTTCAAAAAGAGGTTAATAGATGCAACATGCTGAATGCAAAAGCTTTGAAGGAGTTTTCTGATTTGTTGCCTGATATCGGTTCCGTATGAGACAACAAAAATTTCGGCACAACCTTCCAACTCGTTCGCCCCGGATTTAATGGATGCAGCAGGACTGTCAAATTCAAGGGAATCACTGGAAGGAATGATATAGGAGTGGTTCGCACCCAGGTTCTGATAAAGTTTCGCTACCATCTCCTTGTGATGTTCAGGAACAAACAAATTATAAGAAACCGGTGGCATCATATACCTGAATCCCAGGGCCACGCTGATTCGCTGGGAGGCATCATCTGAAATTCCTTTGAATTTCCATGAAGCCGGGCTGGTGGCAAGGAGGATTCCGCAATCGTTGATCTGGAATTTAATCATTGACTTTTGGGTAAAAATGTGGTTTGTAACCGCATAGGCATATATTCCGCGGAGTTCCCGCTTTTTCGGCACCTGGAACAGGTAATCAACCAGTCTGTTCAAAGCTCCCTGTCCCCGGTATTCCACATTCACAAATACGAACGTCAATTCGGCAATCGTATCCTCGGGATATTGATACAGCAGCGCCGAATGACCCATGAAAACATTATCTTTGGTTACAGCAACAGCAGAGATCATCTCTGATCTTCTGTTCATCTCCACCAAACGTTCCGGGTAATAGATATGATCATCAAAAAATGTATATCCGTGGGTTTTATATGCACAGCGCGACACTTCAATTGCTTCATGTTCATCCAGCCCCCTGACATCGTATTCAATTTTTTCGGTGATGACAGCTGCAGTCTGGCGGGTTTCAAGACCTGCATCCTGATCTTTCCGGATTTCAACACCCGGAAGGTATTTGACCATAACAGTCTCCTTCCCCTGAGGGCCAAGGTTATGAAAGGATAATTCATCCATCACCTTCTGGATGAGATAAATTCCCAATCCGCTGGTTGAAAGATCATCGAGGATTTTAGTCACTTCATATTTTTTAATATGTGCAGGATCAAACGGAATTCCCTTTTCCTTCAGGGTGATTTTTATCCCGCCCCGGACTTTCTCACAGATGATGTCAAATGTTGGATTTTCCTCATCACTGGTATGAACCATGATGTTTGATACCGATTCTTCGGTAGCGATATCGATTTGGTCCAGCTCATCACCGGAGAATCCGATATTTTTTGCAATTTCACGCACAAACAGCTGGATCATAAAGGAATAATCCAGTTTATTTGGGAAGGTCATTTTGATTGATTCGTTAATTTCCATAGGAATTGTTGTATGTTTTTTTAGTTTTTTTCGGAAGATCCGTCTACACCTGGTGTTGTAAAATAGAATGTACTGCCTTTTCCTTCCTCACTTTTCATCCAAATCTTTCCGCCTTGTTTTTCGATAAAATCCTTACAGAGGATTAAACCCAGACCGGTGCTTAATTCACCCTGGGTACCTTTTCGGTTGGTATTTTTATCAATATGGAAAAGGTTGGAACGAATATCTTCTGACATTCCTATACCGGTATCTTTGACTGCAACTTCAACCAAATTGTCTTTTGTCCGGCGTGAACTGATGGTTACAGCTCCGCCTTTGGGAGTGAACTTGATGGCATTGGAAGCCAGATTGCGTATGATCGTATCAAACATATTCGGGTCTGAGAATATTTTAACATCATCCAGAATTTCCAGCCTGATCGTGATATTTTTTTGAAGGGCAGCATCCGAAACCAATTTCAGGCTTTCTGCAATTTTGTTTTTTAACATGAATACAGATGGGTCAAAGGAGGTTATCCCGCGCTGCATGCAGGACCATTCCAAAAGGTTTTCGAGCATTTCGTGGAGATTTGAGGCAGATTTTCTCATCTTCACAGCAATGTTCTGAATTTCATCCAACGTCAGGGTTGGTAACTCCTCAGCCATGAGCTGTGTAAAACCCATGAATGTACTGAAAGGGCTACGCAGATCATGTGCAATAATGGAGAAAAATTTATCTTTTTCTGCAATAGTTCTCGCGAGCTCTTCATTCTTGAGGCTAAGTTCTGTTTCTGCCAGTTTACGGGATGTGATATCTTTACCTTGAGCGATCGTAGCGATTGGGGTAACTCCATCCTGGGCAAACAATGTAGCTGAATTCCACAGAACGGTCCGTACAGAACCATCGAGGTGCAGAATTTTGATCTCTTTTGTCTCCCAACGTTCACCACTGAGGGTTTTGTGAATCAACGCCATAGATTCATTTACGAGAGAAGATGGGAATAAAATTTCCAGCGATTTTCCCACTACCTCTGCCTCACTGCGTCCGGTAAGGTATTCAAATGCATGATTAAAGCGCGTAATTCGAAACGTTGGATCCCATACGATGATGGGAGAATTGGCATAGTTTATCAGATTTTCAAGATAGGCATTGCTCTCACGCAGTGCATCTTCGGCATGTTTTCGATCTGAAATATCGTTATAGGTGATAACAACCCCAAAACCTTCAAGAGGAATGGGTGCAGCTGAGACGTTGATCCATGTGATCTGATTCTCACCTTTGACAATGCCCATTTCCACATTATTGACTTGGCATTTCTCTTTGAGTGCGCGGACACTTGGAAATTCCGAACCCTGCATGGGTGTGCCATCGGGCTGCACAATGCGCCACTCTATGCCGCTTATGGTGCGCTTTTCCTGTTCTTCACGCGAAATTCCAAGTAAACCTTCGGCAATTTTGTTCGACTCGACAATCTTTCCGTCGGAGTCTGAAATGGTAAGGCCTATCGGGAATGAATTGAACAACAACTTATACATCGCCAAACTGACACGCAGCGCCTCTTCTGACTTTATTCGTTCGGTGATATCTTCAAACACCGTAACGAAATGTTTCTTTGCCGGTGAACTGACAGAGATTTTAAAGTGCTTTCCAAGGGGTTCAAAATACGTTTCGAAGGCGCTTGGTTTTCCTGACTCTGCTGTTTGAACATAAATATCCAGGTAGGGAGGCACCTCCGTATCGAATGCATCCGTGACCAATTTGCCGGTAACATCTTCAGGCTTCAATCCTGTATGGCGCAAAAAAGCCGGATTTACTGAGAGTACAACGTAATTAACAGCTTTGTCCTGGTCGTCGTATATTATTTCATGAAGTGCAACACCATCCAGCATATTTTCAAACAGATTCCTGTAGCTGATTTCTGAAGTCTGCAACAATGATTGCTGCTGCTCAATCTGCGCACGCATCCGTCGCAAGGTCAGGTGGGTTCGAATCCGGGTCAGCACCTCAGCTGCCTGAAACGGCCTGGTAATATAATCTGCCCCTCCAACCCTGAAACCTTCAAGCATATCGCAGGCTGAACCAGATCCGACGATGAAAATAACAGGAATATCCTGCATCGTATGGTCCGATTTAATTTGAGCGCATAAGTTAAACCCATTCAGGTCTGGCAGTGATGTATCGAGCAGGATCAGGTCAGGCACTAATTCCTTCGCTACAAGGATCGCATCCTTGCCGGCATCAGCAACATGAACCTGATATCTGTTCTCGGTCAGTATAGCCTGGAGGAGTGACAAATTCTCAAGGGCATCATCAAAGACAAGAACTTTTCCGTGAGTGTCGTCAATAATCATAATTAAAAAGATTGGGAAAAGGAGGAGTAAATGTAAAAAGAATAAATCGGATACGATCATGTTTATCCCTGAAAGAGGAAAAAAATATGGAATGCGAATTGATAAAACTGCATTATCCCCTCGGATCACTTTGCAGCGGCATCTTTGCCATTCTCTCCACATTCATGCTTGGAAAACCGAACTCCTCAACGATTTTTCCCTTGACGAGATAGATCCCATCGCCACGGAAAGGGTACTGGGTCACTGCCTTTGGAAAATGGACGGTGTCGAAAAAATGGCCGTTCGCATCGATGAAGGTACCGAAATGCATCCACTCCCGTTTTATGGTGCGCACATATTTAATGGTAACCAGCAATCCCAGCATGCGTATGGTTTTACCAACATGGGTACCCATGTCGTGGGCCAGGATATCTCCCCGGAACTTTGTCCCGAGCAGGTCGAAATAGGTATGGGTAATGGGAAACCCAAGCAGTTCGATTTCGTCGTACACCTCGGAGAGAAGGTTTTGTTCAAGTACCGGAAGTTCGAATCTCTTCACTGTCGTTGGGAAGAGCAAAGGACATTTTTGTGATACGTGACACGTGACGCGTGACGCGTGACGATCGGTTGACTTTTGATCATTTCCCAGCAGCATATGCGCCTCCCACAGCAGTGAGGCCTTGGGCTTGCCGGTGAAACGGAATGCGCCGACCCGGATGAGAATGATCAACTGGTCGAGGGTGACCGGAACCCTTTGAATGAAATCTTCCAGACTGGCATAGGGTCTCTCTGGGTAAATCGTCTTTCCAACCGTCGCCTCCAGTCCTGCCACGTGAATAAATCCCAGGAAAATGTCCTTCCCCCTGATGCAGGTCTTGTATTCGCTCCGGTTGACACAAGGTACATGCAGGTTGGCGCCGGAGATTTTGGCTTCGTTGAAATAGACCCAGGAGGAATAAAACCCGCCGAAATTATTGATCACGCCGGTAATGAACTCCAGCGGATAGTGCGCCTTGAGGTAGAGGCTCTGGTAGCTCTCCACGGCATAGGAGGCAGAATGTGCTTTGGAGAAGGAATAGCCGGCAAACGATTCAATCTGCCGCCACACCTCTTTCGTGACCTCTTCGGGATAGCCGGATGTCCGGCAGTTTTCAAAAAATTTGTCGATGATACGCTGCAGCTCCTTTTTTGACCGGTATTTTCCACTCATGGCACGCCTTATTACATCGGCATCGGCCAGGTCGAGACCGGCAAAGTGGTGGCAGATCTTCAGCACATCCTCCTGGTACACCATCACTCCGTAGGTCTCTTTCAGTTGTTCCTCCATCACCGGGTGCAGATATTTGAACTTATCAGGATTATGAAAACGAAAAATGTACTCTTTCATCATGCCCGACCTCGCTACGCCCGGGCGGATAATCGAACTTGCAGCCACCAGGGTGCGGTAGTTTTCACATTGAAGTTTCTTCAGCAATCCGCGCATGGCGGGACTTTCCACATAAAAGCATCCAATCGTCCGGCCATTCCGAAGCATCTCCTTTACCTTTTCATCCTCCTTGAAGGCACGTACATGGTGCACATCTACGCTGATCCCCTGATTTTTTTTCACGAGTTCCGCCGCCTCGTAAATATGGCCGATGCCCCGCTGACTCAGAATATCGAGTTTCTCAAAACCGATGTCTTCCGCCACGTACATGTCGAACTGCGTGGTTGGAAAGCCTTTCGGGGGCATATCAAGCGCCGTGTAACAGGTGATGGGCTCCTCGGAGACCAGCACCCCGCCGGCATGAATGCTTCGGATATTGGGAAAATCGGCCATCATTTCTCCCAGCTCATTGATCTTGCGGATGATATGATTTTTATTGATCGCATCTTCGGGATGTTTCAGGAAGGCATCAATTTCCCCCTTTGGCAAACCGTGAACCTTCCCTAACTCCCGATAAATTGATTTATCGCGGAAGGTTGACATGGCGCCGAGCAGGGCCGTATGTTTGCGCCCGTAGCGTTTGAAAATATAGTCGAGCACTTCGTCGCGCTCCTTCCATGAATAGTCGATGTCGAAATCGGGTGGCGAGGTGCGTTTGGGGTTGATGAAACGCTCAAAGTAAAGGTCGAGCTCAATGGGGTCAACATCAGTGATTCTCAGACAGTAAGCCACGATGCTGTTGGCGCCACTCCCCCGCCCCACGTGATAAAATCCGCGGGACATGGAATAGCGGATAATATCCCAGGTAATCAGGAAATAGGAAGAAAACTTCATCCTGTCGATAATATCCAGCTCATGCCGGATGCGACGCATTGCCTCTTCATGGTCTTTTCCATAACGGTATTCAAGCCCATCCATGGCCAATTTTTCCAGCAATATCAGGTCATCATAGCAGCTTCCTGTGAAAGTTTTCTTGTTTTTGCAGGCTTTGAAATCGAAATCAATGGAACACGCTGCCATCAGTTTATTGGTATTGTTGATGATCTCCGGGAAATCGCGGCAGATCTCCAGCAGTTCATCTGCAGGAAGCATTATCTCATCAGATGCTGCGATCTGATGAGGTTCCAGCCGGCTTAGCAGCACGTTGTGGTCAACGGCGCGAAAATTCCGATGCAGTTCATACTCCTGGCCGTTGCGAAATGTGACCGGCGCCATGAGTACCATTCGAGGAATGAGTTCGCGGTGGCGGGCGAGCATGAGCGGACTGAGATCGGAAGGGCGGATGCCAATATACGAATGACGATTTACGAATGACGAATGACGATTGACGATTGACGATTGACGATTGACGAAACCGGGAAACGGACAAATTACGAACACATTGTTAAACTCCGGAGGGCTGTCGGGTAAAGGCAGGTTGTGAAGGTTGTGGTCGCTTAAAAATTCATTCAGTTCACGGAAGCCGTCGTTGTTTTTAGCCAGACCGGTGTAAAGCAGCTGATCGTCGCGGCGGAACTCGATCCCGGCGATGGGTTTGATGCCCCTTTCCTTGCACACTGCAACAAATTCCATGATGCCGGTGGAATTGTTGATATCGGTAAGGGCCATCACGGGATTGACAGGTCCGGGTTGTACCCCGCCCGCCATACCATAGGCCTTTACCGCCTCGTCGACAAGATTTTCCATGGAGATGGTTCCATAGCGAAGGGAGTAGTATGAGTGGCAGTTTAGGTACATGGCAGGATTGTAAAACCAATTGATTAATATTTAATCATTTTAATGGCTACAATTTAATCATTTTTCATTAAAAATCAAATTGCACTTCGGCTGTTTGAGTTTTAGAAAATTTACTGCTACGGTATATCGATTTTGTTAATTACTTTTGAGCGCCGAATCTCCTATATACAAGTTTATGAACGCAACGGTAATATCAATTCTTTTTCTGGTTCTCACAGTATCTTGTTTTTCGCAGGAGCCCGTTGCACCTCTAAAGAAGAATGAGTTCAACAAGGCAACCTCCTATAATGAATTGACAACCTTTGTTCAGCAGCTTGATGCGCAATCGGACTTGCTGCATGTTGAACTTATCGGACAGTCTGTACAAAAAAGAAATCTTTACGCGCTCACATTTTCTTCGACGGAATTCGGGAAGGATCCGTTAAAAATAAAGGTGCTTGTGTTTGCACAGCAGCACGGAAATGAACAATCAGGCAAGGAAGGTGCCCTGCTTCTTGCGAAGGAACTGTTGAATCCGGAAAACAGATATCTTTTTGACAAGATTGATTTTGCCCTGGTCCCACAGGTGAATCCCGATGGATCAGAGGTAAATAAAAGGCGGAATGCAAACAACATGGATCTGAACCGCAATCATCTGATCTTAACAGAACCAGAGACCAAGGCTGTGCATGATTTTTTCGATAAGCATCTTTTTGAAGTCACCATGGATGTGCATGAATATTCGCCCTACGGGGAGGACTGGATTAAATACGGTTACCGCAAAAATGCTGATGTTACAGTTGGGACAACGACCAATCTCAATGTTTCCAGCAAGATAAGGGAAGTATCTGGTAAAAATTACCTTCCCTTCGTTTTGAAATATTTGAGTGACCGGAAATTTTCATCCTTTGTATATTGCCCGGGTGGTCCTCCTGAGATTGATTACATCAGACACAGCACCTTTGATATCAATGACGGACGACAAAGTCTGGGGATTCAAAACACCTTTTCATTTATCCAGGAAGGGTTGAACGGGAAGGATGGCTATGTTGAAAACCTTCAGCACCGGGCAGAAGGGCAAATGACCGGCATGCGGGGTTTGCTTGAATATGTTTATCTTAACAAGGATATGGTTAAAGATCTTGTCACGACCGAAAGAATTAAAATGGTTGCCGCTGGTCCCGGTGAAGATGTATCTATTCAATCAGTTCATGTCGGAAACGGGCAGAAGCTCATACTCCCGCTACTTTCCTACTTCTCAGGAAATGACACTGTCGTCACCGTATATGATTATCGTCCGGAAGTAAAATCGCTGCTGGATATAAAAAAACCGGTTGGTTATTTAATTCCCCGAGAATTGACCACACTTGTTGAATGGGCTGAAAGTCAATCGCTTAAACCTATTCAATTTAAAATATCAAGTACCTTCAAAGCAGAACAATATTTTATCAATAAGATCGACTCCATCGATTTTGAAGGAGATCGCACTGTTGATCCCTGGATTGTCGTGCAGAATTGCAAGGAAAACTTTCCGGATAGCGCTTATTTTTTCATATCAACAGCTCAATTAAAGGGCAATATGGTGGTACTGGCTCTGGAGCCAAAGTCAATGGTTGGCTTGATCACATATACCCATTATGCTAATCTGTTAAAGCATGGCGAAGTTTTCCCCATTCTCAGGGTTATTGCAAAATAGACAGTTCAAATAATATTCAACTTTAACTTAAATTTATCGATATGCGTATAGAAAGAATTGAACTTCGACACGTTAAAATGGTACTGGTTAGCCCGTTTGTCACATCCATGGGAACGGAGTATGACGAAGAGCATATAATCGTCAGGGTTGATGCAGATGGGGTTACCGGCTGGGGTGAAAGCGTTGCTGAAGGCACCCCTTTTTACTCTTATGAAACTGTTCCTACCGCGTGGCATATCCTCAAGGATTTTTTAATCCCATCCGTTCTGGGAAAAGATATTCAAAGTATTGACGAAGCCATTGCAGGTTATGCCAAGGTTCGCGGGCATATGATGGCCAAAGCCGGCATCGAAGCTGCCTTGTGGGACGCATTTGCGAAAACCAAAGGTATTTCACTGTCAAGCATGATCGGCGGAACCCGAAAAAAAATTGATGTGGGTGTGAGTATCGGCATCCAGGATTCTGTTGCCGGACTAATCAAAAAGGTTGAGGGTTATATTTCGGAAGGATACAAACGGATTAAGATCAAGATTGCCCCGGGACTGGATATGCAATTTGTGGAGGCCCTGCGGAAAGAGTTTCCAAACCTGCTGCTGCAGGTAGATGCAAACTCGGCATATACCCTTGATGACATTGATCTCTTTAAAAAGATGGATCATTACAACCTGTCATTGATCGAGCAGCCGTTGGGTTATGAAGATATTTATGATCATTCAAAATTGCAGCGAGAACTAAAAACGCCGATATGCCTGGATGAAAGTATCCATTCTCTTGATGATACCCGTGCAGCCATCGAACTGGACAGTTGCAGGATTATCAACATCAAACCAGGGCGTGTTGGTGGGTTTACCGAATCAAAGCGCATTCACGACTATTGCGCCTCAATGAACATTCCGGTTTGGTGTGGCGGCATGCTGGAATCGGGAATCGGCCGTGCCGGGAATGTGGCATTGGCTTCACTTTCTAATTTCACCCTTCCAGGTGATATTTCTGCCAGTAAAAGATATTATAAACATGACATTGTAGACCCGGAGTTTGTCGTAAATCCTGATGGCACGATGGATGTGCCTACAAAACCCGGGATCGGTGTGGATGTTAACATCAAGATGCTGGATCAGGTTACAGTCAGGAGTGAGGTGCAAAAGATGTAACTATTTTTCGCTGGGACCTACCGCATATTCCCTGATACAATCGCTTACAATTTTCAGGATGTTTTTCATCTTGCCGGGATCAGTTTTTGCCATGACATCCCCCGGTGTATGGTAGTCAGCATGAAACCCGGAAAAGAAGGTCATAACAGGAATTTTTTGTGCGGTAAATGAGGCATAATCACTTCCGGAATGACCAGTCACATCCCATAGATCAAGTTCAAAAGGGGTTGAAAGCCTGAGGTTGAGTTTCCGGGCGAGATCTCTCAGTGAGTCACTTCCCGTCATCGTCCCGATGCTGACTTGCCTGTTTGCTGTATCTTCAGGAGCGCTGCGTGAAATCATGTCCAGATTGATATAGAGCAAAATTTTAACCGGATCCGCCTTGGTATGCGCTACAAAATAGCTGCTTCCCAGGAGCCCCTTTTCCTCGGCAGTCCAGGCTGAAAACAGGAGGTTGCAGGCAGGCTTTTCACCATATTCCTTCCAGGCTTTAGCCAAGGCAAGGATTCCTGTAACGCCGGAAGCATTATCATCGGCCCCATTGTATATATCCTTACCCCGCATGCCCAGGTGGTCATAGTGCGCGCCGACCACAATACTTTTTGTCGTGTCTTTGCCATATATGATACCCAATACATTGCGAACGCGCATTTGCTCCGATTTAACTGCAATTGAAAACCGGATTATTTTATCCTTAAGCGGTGTTGATGCAGGTGCAAAATCCTGTGCAATTTTCTTCTCAATCTCAGAAAGCACAATCCCAGTCCCGTCAAAAAGCATTCTGGTGGCATGTGGGCCAAGCCTGAAGAGGGGTACCCTGGAAACCGAGGTATCACCTGGCAATGCATGATAAGGATCTTCATATTCGGCCTCAGCGACTTCGGTAGAATTCATTGTTGCCTGCACGACATCCTGATTGCCTGGGGTTTGAGTAAATGATTGTTGCCGGCCACCAGCGGATATAACAATCAAGGCTACAGCGCCGTGCTTTTCAGCATTCCGAAGTTTATTGTCATCAGAATTCAACGTCTCTCTCGGTGACTTTCCAAGTTTCTGCCAGGCATGAGAAGTAGTATCGGTATGACCAGGAAATCCATCTAAAACAACGACAATCCGCCCGTTTACATCAAGGCCTTTATAATCATCATACCCCTTTCCCGCCATTGAAATACCGTATCCTGCAAATACCAGGGGAGCTTCAGCATCGCGGCCATACGGGCCTGGGGTCAATTCAAAGTCGATGCCTGAGGTCAGCTGAAGCGCAGATTCAGAAAAGGGCGTTTTGCTGATAACGGCGAAGCGCACCTTTTCCGCTTGATAGCGCACCAAATCAAAATTTTGAAAATATGTATGTTTTTGGTCACCGAATGGCGCCAATCCATCCAGCTGCATCAGCGAGGAAACAAAATCCGCAGCCATGAAGCCGCCCCTGGAACCTGCTTCCCGACCTTCCATCCAGTCGGATGAGAGAAACGACTGGATGCCTTCAAAATCATACTTTAACGCATCAGGAACCGGACCGGAAGTTGTTTGCGCCCGAAGGGTCAACGCTGAAAACCACAAAAACAGCAGAAGGATGTAGAATTTGAACATAGATCACCGTTTTATCAACTTTCCCATGGCCATCAGGTGCACGATATTAAAATTTGCGTCCAACAACAACAGATCAGCATCGTAGCCCTCCCTGATGTGGCCTTTGCCGGATAATTTCAGGATATCTGCCGGGCTGGATGTAGCAACCTGTAATGCTATCTCCAGCGGAATCTGGTCTTCCAGTACTGCTTCTTTGATCTCCCGTAATATAGAGGAGGGAAGCCCCATATCAATTTTCACCAGTCTCCCTTCTTGATCGAAACTAGGGAGTGAACCACAGCCGTCGGAGGTAAATGTGATATGATTTATCGGAACTCCGGCTTCAAGGAGTTGTTTCAATGCGATTGATGGTTTGATCTCTACATCCATATCGTAAGGATATGAACTGGTGGTAATATCCACAAAGCCCTTTTTCCCATACGCTTTAGCATCCTCGAAAATGTATGGATTGCGATTGCAATGGGTCGGAATGAACTGCCTGTATCCCATTTCGGTGGTGGCAACAACCTCATGGATCGGCCTGAATGGATCTTTGGCATCGCCCATGTGCATATTCACGATCCCGGCTTTACCCCCGATCATCCCTGCCACACGGGCATGTGCGGTAATCCGCGCCAATTCAGCGACAGAAGGGACCGAAGAACGGTGATCAGAGATGGCGACCTCTCCTACCCCGATGATCTCTTCGAACAAGGCAATATCTTTTGCAATATCACCTGTGATCGTGGGAGATGGAACCTGATATGCACCGGTGTACATCCATGCGGACACACCCAAAGCACGTAATGTTTTAACCTTCATCAACACACTTTCCACTGTCCGGGTGATTCCATCAGTTCCAAGGCAACCGATTACTGTTGTAACCCCTCCCTCAAACATCATGTTCAACTGGAGTTCAGGCATGCGGCTGGCAGGACCACCTTCACCTCCTCCACCGGTAATATGAACGTGAGAATCAACCAACCCTGGCACAAGGCTGAGACCGTCACAGTCAATCGTTATCACCTCAAGACCCTGAGGCATGTCAATATGATCAGCAACGACCAGGATACTCTTCCCGCCTGTCAGCACATCCTTTATACCTAAGTATTCTGGTGCATATAATCCTGCATTTTTAAATAGTGTAATCATAGGTCCGAATTTCTTCAGCAAAATTGGCGAAAAAAACAACCCTGTTGCGTTTTGCAATCATTTTTTTTTTATTTTCGTTCGATGATTTTATCAACCTGGGCTTTGAAATGGGAACATTAACACCATCCGACTGATACTCACCTATGAACAAGGCAACCTTATTCCTCGTTGTGTCTTCCCTATTGTTTCCAATCACTTTATGTAGTCAACCATCAAACCTTGGAAGTCTCGTGATTGTGGGAGGAGGACTTGAACACTCCAACAAGAACATCTTCAACCAACTGATCAATCTCGCCGGCGGAACTGAAAAAGCCTCTTTTGCAATTATTCCTTCTGCCAGTGGAACACCCATGCAGTCCTACGTGTATTTCAGGAACATCCTGATATCCTATGGCATTAAACCATCCAACATATACCTGGCTCCGGTGGCTGTGCTGGATGATGACAGCACCAAAGATGTGAATGAATCTGAGTGGAAAAACAATGGCAATGATCCGAAGGTAGCAGAACGTGTCAGGCAATGCACTGCCGTGTGGTTTTCGGGTGGTGACCAGGCGAGAACAATGAAAACGCTTGTAAGGGCCGGCGGCAGCCGTACTCCCGTTCTGGATGCTGTGTGGGATGTTTACCGTTCCGGAGGTGTCGTTGGTGGCACCAGCGCCGGCGCAGCGATCATGAGTGAAGCAATGATCGGGGGAGGTACAAGTATCGCAGCCCTGAGTAACGGTGTGATTGAAGATTATACCGGTGATGATTTCCCTGAAGAACAGGGCGTCATGGTAACCAAAGGACTTGGTTTTTTCCCTCACGGTTTGGTTGATCAGCATTTCCATGCCAGGGCCCGCATCGGAAGGCTCACCGTGACGCTGATGCATGAAAAAAAAGTCAATGCCCCTGGATCCATTGAACAACAAGGCCGGGACCTGGGTTTTGGTGTTGATGAAAACACAGCCCTTGTGTATAGCGGTAAACAAAACAGGATGCATGTCGCAGGAGCTGCTGGCGTTACCATTCTCAATACCTCCGGTGCCAGATTTTTTTATGCTCAAAAACTACCCGTTATTGAAAACATCTCTCTCAGCTATCTCGAAGAGGGCGATTGCTATGATTTCACAACGGGCATAACCACTCCTGCAGAGGGAAAGAGATCAACCCGGGGGAAAGAACGATACAAGGAACCTTATACATCGCAGGACGGGGTTTTATCACCGAGCCAGGCCACATTCCGCGACCTCATCACCATTCATCTGGCTGATAACAAGGCGACAGATACCATTCAAAATATCACATTTGTCAATCCTACTTCAGGATTTCGGGTCACTCTTTTCAAAACACCTTCAACAGAAGGCTTCTGTACCGAAATGCCCCGGCACGATGATCGTTACACGGTGACCGGTATCAGGATGGATATTACACCGGTTCATATCTCTGCAACTCCAGTGAACAATAAATATTAACCCAAGACTACACATATGAAAAAAACTTATTTTTTGTTGTTTTTGTTTAGTGTGCTGCTTCAGCAACTTTTGGCGCAGGACATTCCTGTTAGCGGAACGATCATCTCCACTGATGATAATTCTCCGATTCCGGGAGTCACTGTGCTGATAAAAGGGAGCACACAAGGAACTACTTCCGACATTAACGGAAAATACTCGCTTCTGGCGCCTGCCAAAGGAGTGCTGGTATTTTCCTATGTTGGCATGCAGACCCAGGAGATTTCGATAAATAGCAAGAAGGTGATCAATGTAAAATTGAGCGACCAGGATATTGCACTTGGCGAGCTGGTTGTTGTGGGGTACAGCACCACCAGTAAGAAGCTGATATCCGGCTCAATTGAACTTTTAAACCAGGATGAGATTAAAAATATGCCAATCCGCACCCTCGATGGAGTTCTTCAGGGTCAAACTGCCGGACTCACTGTCGTTACACAGTCGGGAACACCCGGTGGTCAGAACATGATCAAACTCAGGGGGGGGAGTTCCATCAATGCAAGCAATCAGCCCCTGGTTGTCATCGACGGGATACCTGCAATTACCGGCCAATATTCCCAGGTAGGGATGAGTGGTCAGGAAATCAATGCCATGAGTGACATCAACCCCAATGATATTGAGACCATGACCATTCTGAAAGATGCTTCTGCCACTTCAGTATATGGTGCACGTGCTTCTAACGGAGTTATCCTGATCACTACCAAGAAGGGAACCCGTGATAAGACAGATGTGTCGCTGAACCTTAGCTACGGATGGCAAACCCTGCCTAAAGAGCGCATGATCCCCATGATGAGCGCCTCGGACTGGAATGCCTACAAAGGGACCAATGTCCAGGGAATCAATACCGACTGGATGCAGGAAATTTTGGTGACGGCTCCGACAGCAAACACAGAACTATCTGTCAGCAGCGGAAATGACAAATACAGGCTTTTCATCTCCGGAAACTATTATGACCAGGGTGGCGTGGTGATGGGTACTTCATATCAGCGTTACAGCGGCCGCATCAACTCGGATTATAAGATCCTCCCCAACCTTACCATCGGAGGCGGTGTAGGTATTACCTATTCGAAAAACGCCAGGGTGGAGGGCGACGCAACCCTGAACGGTCCATTGCCCAATGCGATGTCGATACCGGCCATTTACCCTGTTTATGATGCAAATGGCAAATATGATGAGAGCATGTTTTATGCAAACCCCGTTGCCATTGCCAATAATTCGATAAACAATGCATATACCAACAGAACCAACGGAAATGCCTATGTCGAATATAAATTTTTGCAAGGCTTTACATTCACATCCAAATTCGGGATCGATATATACAATCTCAGGGAACACAGTTATGATCCCACAACCACACGCCAGGGTAAAAAGTACAACGGCCTGGGTATCGAAGGAACCAGTTATGCCAGCAACCTCACTACCAACAACGTACTCCAGTATATCAATGAATTTAAAGAAAAACACAACATTGATATTCTGATCGGCCACAGTTTTGAGAAATATGCAAGCCGGACTACCTACATTGAAGGCATCAATTTCCCAAATGACAACCTCCAATATATGACCTCGGCAGGCACCATCCGAGCCGCTTCCGCAACTGCCCTCAACCGGGTTATGAATTCTTACTTCGGACAATTCAAATACAATTACAAATACAAATACATCTTCACCCTGACCGCACGTGCCGACGGTTCCTCAAAATTTGGCACAAATAACAAGTACGGTTATTTCCCCGCAGGTTCATTTGCCTGGCGAATGTCGGAAGAGCCGTTTCTCAAGAAGGTTAAATGGATCAATGAGCTGAAAATCAGAGCCATTTATGGACTTACCGGGAATGACGGCATTGGTGATTTTGCCTCTCTTGGTCTTTATGGCGCAGGATACAATTACGGGGGCGGTTCAGGGATCGCACCCACTCAATTGCCCAATCCTGACCTGAAATGGGAGACAACTACGCAAACCGGACTGGGTTTTGATGTCTCGTTGTTCAAAAACAGGATTAGCCTCAGTTTTGATCTCTATTACAATCACACCAAAGACCTTCTTCTTGAGAGACCAATCCCCAGTTCATCCGGTTTCTATCTCATCTCCTCCAATATCGGGCAACTTCAGAACAAGGGGCTTGAAGTGGTGCTGAACACGGTGAATATCGACAAGGCATTTGTCTGGACCACCTCTCTCAATTTTGCCATGAACCGCAACAAGGTGCTGAGCCTTTATGAAGATCAGCCGATTGACGATATGGGCCGCGGGGGAAACCGTGTTGAAGTAGGCCAGCCAATTGGTATCTTTTACGGACTTAATTGTTTGGGTGTTGACCCGACGACGGGGAACCTGGTCTATGAAGATGTCAATCATGATGGCATTATCACCTCTGCTGATCGCATCAAAACAGGCGATCCGAATCCCGATTTCACAGCTGGATTTACAAATGTGTTCAGTTATAAAAATTTCGAACTCACTGTTTTTCTTCAGGCAGTATATGGGAACGAAATTTTCAATGGAACACTGATCTACCTCGAATCGGGTACCGGCGAAGATAACCAGACAGCACGTATGAACGGCCGGTGGCAAAAACCGGGCGATATTACACAATTTCCGAAGGCCGGTGATTCATATAAATCATCAAGGTTTATTGAAGATGGCTCTTTCCTCAGGGTGAAGAATATTACACTGAGTTATAATTTTAAGAAAGAGTGGATCAAAAAAATCGGCATGAAATCGGCGAAAGTATACGGCACTGTCCAAAACTTATTCACCTTCACCAATTATACAGGCATGGACCCAGAGGTTAATTATTATGGGGGTTCCAGCAACATCATCATCGGGACCGATTTCTTCACTTACCCGCAATCACGTACCATCCTGGTTGGTTTGAGTTTTGTTTTTTAACTTATAATTCTGAAAAAAATGAAAAAAATATTTTTTATACTGATTGTCCTCACCTTTGCGACAATCTCCTGCACCAAGATGCTGGATGTACAGCCGACTGCATCGGTCTCTGCTGATAAGGCTATCCAGGATGAATCTGGCGTGGAAAAGGCCATTACAGGAGCCTATTATTCCCTGCACGATGTAGGCAATTACGGACGCAACCATGTCATTGTTGAAGATCTTGCCGCGGATAATCTCGTATGGACAGGAACGACGCGTGATTATCAGCAGGTTGCCGACAATATCATTGCATCGGATAATGCCATTATTGATGGTATATGGACATCCAATTACGATTGCATCAACAGGGTTAACAATGTTCTCGAACGCATTGGCGCCATTGATATGGGGAGTGATAAACGGAATTTATATACAGGAGATGGACTGTTTCTGCGTGCTTTATCCCATTTCAACCTGCTATGCTATTTCGGGGCAATCCCAATCAAAACGAAGCCTACCCTCGACCTCAGCAATATAAACCAGGCTCGTAATCCTGTATCAGAAGTTTATAAACAGATCATTGCGGACCTTATTCAGGCAGAAAAAATACTACCTGCCTCAAGATCCTTGGGCTGGGCCAGCTCTTTTAGTGCAACTGCCTTACTGGCAAGGGTTTACCTGACACAATTTCATTACACCAACGATCCGGCCATCGCTGAGCTTGCTAAAGGAAAGGCTGATGAGGTTATCAATCATGGAGGATTTATTCTTTCTCCGGCCTATGGCGACCTGTTCAACGGAAATACCACCGAATCCATTTTCGAAGTTATTTTTGATGCCCAGAATTATAACCGCCTCGCCCAGTATTTCTTCCCTGTAAGCCTTACCGGCCGATATGAGGTATCTCCTCCCTCCGCATTCGTTCAGAGTTTCCAGGCTACCGACACGGTCAGGTTTGATGCTTCCATTACCTTTGATGAGAAAAATCTGCCATACGGTATCAAATACAAGGATTACACATCGGGAACTGACCGCGTTTACGTATTCAGGCTTGCCGAGATGTACATGATCCGTGCAGAGGCGCAGGCATATACCAACGGGAATATCGAGGAGATCCGCACCGACATTAACACCCTGCGGCTGCGTTCCGGCCTGGTTGCCACAACCGCAAACACCTATGATGAACTGAAACTGGCGATTGAAGGTGAACGCCGGCATGAGTTTGCCTTTGAAAGCCAAAGGTGGTCAGACCTTGTAAGAACCAAAAGAGCTACCACCGTAGTGGGAATTGATGAAAAATACACCCTCTTCCCAATTCCGCTCAGCGAGATGCAAACCAACAATCTGATGACCCAAAATCCCGGTTACTGATCATTTATCAATCTTAAATGTAAAAAATTATGAAAAGAAATATTTTATCTCTCATCGCTATCTTGCTCATCCTTACGTTGGGAGCCGGATGCACCAAAAAGGACATGGGAACCCCTGCTGCCAGCACTGTAGCCAATTTCAGTTTTATTGCTACCAACCAGGGATACGCGCCGTGCGAAGTCCAATTTACCAATCTCTCATTGAATGCTACAGGGTATTTATGGGATTTTGGCGATGGCAGAACTTCGACAGAATTAAACCCAAAAATCACCTACGATACCGCAGGATTATTTACTGTCAAACTTACATGTACACCCGGAGCGGTAGTTTATTACAATCAGGCTGTCAAGAGTATGATTGTGAATGCCAAAGATCCGAATGCCGGGCTGGTCCAGGTATTGTATTATACCACAAGGGGTGTTCCCGGGAATGGTCATTTGGCGATTCTGCAGGACACACCGCCGCTGAGTCAGGAATTCGAACCACCCATGGACATGAACAGGCCGTATGGTATTGCTGTTGACACGGCCCATAAAAAAGTGTACATCACCGATTATTCGACCAACGCGATATATCGGTTTGATGCAGATGGCAAAAAAGGATCTAAAATACTGGATGGCACAGTTCCGGGACAGGAAATGGTGGTTAGTGCTGAGGCCATTTTTGTTTTGGGTGATAAAATTTACTGGGGCAGTCCGGGTGGAATCTACAAAGCAAATTTGGATGGCAGCAATCCGGAAACACATATTGCTTTCGGCGCAGGACCACCCGAATTTCCGATCGATATGCAATACGACCCCGCCACCAATAAGATCTATTTTGTCAACGATAAAACAGATTACACCGGCGGATACTGGTCGGTGAATTTCGATGGAACAGGCATGACAGAAATCATCCCTGATGTTGACGGAACGGCCATCGAGATGGATTTCAGGAATGGCAAAGCTTACCTGGTCCTCTATGGTTCAGCAGGAACGGTAGCGCCGGAAAACGGTGTATTCATGTGCAACATCGATGGCACCAGCTTTACTCGTATCGGCGATTTTGGAGTCAAAGCCACCTGGGGCATTGCCCTCGATACCAAGCGCAATAAACTCTTCTGGGGAATCAAAAATTCGAATGCAGATCCCGATGGTAAAATAATCCGGGCTAACCTCGATGGATCAAATCCTGAAGACTGGATTACAAACATTAGTCCGCATGCAATGACTTGTACCTGGATTAAGCTGTAACATAAAGAAGAGGCTGTCCTTTTGAGACAGCCTCTTCTTTTTCCGCATGAGCGCAATAATCTGAAATGGTTGATTATTTGATCACAACCATTTTATTTGATTTAATCTGATCATTAAACATCAGTTTACAATAATAGATACCACTGGATAGATCATTTGCATCGAATTGAATGGTGTGAGAACCCGGTGTTTGAGTTTCGTTGACCAATGTAGCCACTTCATTTCCCATGGTATTGAAAACCTTTAAACTCACAAATCCGTTGTCCGGAATCTGATAGCCAATGGTGGTCGATTGTTTAAATGGATTGGGATGATTTTGGCCAAGGTTAAGCCCTTGTAAAGAAAGTTTATTATCATCGATGGCTGTGATCAATCCCTGGTACTTTTCTTCTGCTGCTGCAATGTTTGCCAACATGGCCTGTTCATTTGCGCCAAGTGCAAAAGCATAATATACATTGAAAGATCCTGCCGGAGCAGAGACAATGGGCAATTGAGCAGTAATTGTAACCGGACCGTCAGCGGTAGTGGAAACATACCGAGGTTGCAATTCGCCATGATTCATCCAATTCCAGTAACTCGTATCAACAGGATAAGCATCATACCATTCAAAAGAATAGAGGGATGATAAGGATGTTGACAGGAGTTTAATCCCCATATTTTCCTGACTACCTCTGTGAAAACGAACAACGCCAGCTGAACTGTTGTAAGTCACGGTATCAAATCCGTACTCCTGGTTTAATTCAGGAATGATGTCCAAGCCTGCTGAAGCATTCATGGCATCCGTTTGCATATTCTTGATATTGAATTTGATGATGGTGTAACTCCCGTTGGTCCACCCAAAAGCGTTTAATCTAACCTGTACTGCAGGTGGTAATGATGAGTAGGAGTTGTCGTAGGCTCCGTAGATTTCAAAATCACTCTTTGTTGGATTACTGACCAGTACTGTTGGTTCCAATTGCTCCGCATCATTGGTGTAATCAAAAACAGCTGTTCTTGAGGTTTCAACTAAAATCGATGCCCGTTGTAAATGCCTGACAGCATCAGGAGTATACAGCCGGATTCTGCCGTACTCGTTCACATCAACCTCTATTGCTCCCGTGTTAAATGATGCCTGGGAATAACTATTCAAGACGAATAGCATCATGAGAGCATTAAAAAGTAAAATTTTTTTCATAGGATTTAGTTTTTAGTTTGACTTTTATTTATACAAATATATTAATTACTGATCAAAATCAAGTGTTAAAAACAAAAAAAATAATAAATGTTTTCCTGTTTGTTTCAGGCCATCTGCCTAACTGTTAATCATTCTTTAGCTGGGAGCCATTACGTAATTGAGAGTGCTCTTCTTACAATCTTCTGCCCGTATTTAAGGCGGATCCGGTCGAGGGCCTGGTACAGGTTGACCATCTCCACATTGTCATCGAACATATTCAGCTGCGGATTTCCCGAGATGAGGTTACTGAAACGCACGCCAATGAGGCGGATCAGCATGCGTCGCTGGTAGAGGCGGTCGAAAAGCTCTTTCACCACCGGGATAAGCTGATGATCGAAGGCTGTGTAGGGGACCTGCTTCTGCAGGGTATGGGTATCGAAATTCGAATAGCGGATCTTCACCGTGACGCAGGAGGTGAGCTTCTGCTTGTCGCGCAGTTCAAACGAGATTTTTTCCACCATCTTAACCAGGATCTCTTTCATCCGGATGATGTCGATGCTGTCCTGTTCAAAGGTGGTTTCGGTGCTCACCGATTTGGCCTCATGGTAAGGATAGACCGGTGTGCGGTCGATGCCGTTGGCTTTTTCCCAGATTACGATGCCGTTCTTGCCCATCACCCGTTCCATCATGTTGACAGGGATGTGGCTCAGGGTGTCGATCGTAACCACTCCCATAGAACGGAGCAGCCGGTAGCTCTTCTCCCCGATCATCGGGATCTTGCGGATCGACAGCGGCGCGAGGAAAGGTTGCACCGCATCGCGTTCCACGTAACGTTCTCCATTGGGCTTGGCTTCGCCTGTGGCGATCTTTGACACGGTCTTGTTCACCGACAACCCATAGGAAATTGGCAGTCCGGTGTTTTTGATGATATTCTCCCTCAGTTCATGGGTCCATTTCTGTAATCCGAAGAAGCGGTCCATCCCGGTAACATCAATATAATGCTCATCGATGGAGGCCTTCTCGTAAACCGGCGCCTTTTCGGCAATGATATCTGTAACCGCGTGCGAATACTTTGAATAAAGCTCCATATCCCCCCTCACGAGGATTGCATCTCCACACAGCGCCCGCGCCATCTTCATGGGCATGGCTGAATGGACGCCGAACTTCCGTGCCTCATAGCTGCAACTGGCTACCACGCCGCGGTCGGAGGTGCCGCCGATAATCACCGGCTTTCCCTTCAGCTCAGGGCGAATAAGGCGCTCAACGGAGACAAAGAAGGTATCCAGATCGAAGTGGACTATGTTGCGGGAAAGGGTCAGCATATAACTAATTATCTGCTTTTTTCAATTTTAAAACCAACCGGATTCCGGGGTTCCTCCTTCTGCCGGACCAATTCTCTCAACGCCTGAAAAACGAGCATTATTTGCTCAGAATGTTGGTCCAGCTTTTCACAGGTTCTTTTCTCGAGGTCATTAATCCGTTCCGACAATTCGTGATGCATAGCAAGGACTTCCCGTAGCTTAACAAATGCCCGGACGACAAAAATGCTTGCATGAATGGCTACCATGCTGTTTAATACACTCGCCAGCATCAAGGCACCATGCTCCGTGAATACGAATGGGAGCTTTCTGCGTCCACCCCAATCTGAAGTCACAATTTGCGGCAGCAAATCAGGATCGCCAGTATTATCAGCAGTTTGCGAACTTGATGTTGCAATTTGCAACATCAAGTTCCGATATTCCTCTAAGGAAAGTTCAAACATAAAATCAGAACTGTCAATCATAACCTTTCTTCCCCGGATAAAATAAATCTGTGAGATGATCTCTTCGTTTAACTGAACCTTGGTTCCCATTGTTTTTTCTGCTTTATCCGATTTCACGGGAAAAGGTAATAGCCAAAAGATAAATTTTTATCAACAAAACAAAAATGATTATTTTTTAATCATTTTTTCGATTACAATATAATCATTATATTTGCAAAACCAAAATTTTTAAATATGTTTTTCAGCAGCAATATAAAATTCATGCGGAAGCGCCGCGGGCGTACGCAAGACGATGTGGCAGGTGCCATCAATATGAAACGGTCAACCCTCAGCGGTTATGAGAACAACGTAGCTCATCCCGGCATGGATTCGCTGATACTGTTTTCCAATTATTTCAACATTGCCATCGATACCCTTATAAAGATCGATTTGACCAAACTCCCTGAAAGCCAGCTGAGGCAGATAGAGCGGGGATATGATGTATATCTGAAGGGCAGTAACCTCAGGGTTCTCGCAACCACAGTAAACAAAGAAAATGAAGACAATATCGAGTTGGTTTCAGAAAAAGCAAAGGCGGGCTATACCAGTGGATTTGCCGATCCGGAATACATCAGCATTTTGCCAACCTTCCGGCTGCCCTTTTTATCCCGGCAGAAAAAATACCGCACATTTCAGATCAGTGGCGATTCAATGCTCCCTATCCCGCACGGCGCATGGGTAACAGGGGTATTCATCCAGGACTGGACGTCGCTCCGTGACAGGGATGCTTACATTATCCTGACCATGGATGAAGGAATCGTTTTCAAAGTTGTCGAGAACAGGATCAAGACCGAGGGTAAACTTGTGTTACATTCGCTGAATCCGCTTTATCCGGTATATGATATCAACACACGTGATATTCGCGAAATATGGCAATTTGTGCACTACATCAGTCCAAAAATCCCAGAAAACATATCCAGCGAAAATTACCATCTTACAGAGACCGTAAAAAAGCTGCAGCATGACATCCTGGCCATTCAAACCAAGCTCAACATCTGAATAAAAAACTGAAAAAGCAATATGGTTTACATTTTTTTAACATAATTCACCGCAAAATCGAAACTGATTTACCTCAATTGCGTACAAGAAGAATATTTATTATGTATGTTTGTTCTAATTATCAATCAATAATCAAAGCTTAAAAAAATGAAAGTCGCCATCGTTGGATCTGGTTACGTCGGTCTGGTTACCGGTACGTGTTTCGCTGAAGTCGGGATTGAGGTCACTTGTGTTGACATCGATCAGAAAAAAATTGAAAACTTAAAAAACGGCATTATTCCTATTTATGAGCCAGGCCTGGAGGAGATGGTTCACCGGAACATGAAAAAAGACCGCCTTAAGTTTACGACCAGTATTGCCGAAGCATTGGAAGATTGTGAAGTAATTTTCAGCGCAGTAGGAACACCTCCTGACGACGACGGAAGCGCTGATCTCCAATACGTTATCAGTGTAGCGCGTGATTGCGGCAAAAACATGAAGGATTATTTGCTGATCGTAACAAAAAGCACCGTGCCTGTTGGAACCGCTGAAAAAGTGCGCGCCGCCATTCAGGAAGAGTTGGATAAACGCGGCGTAAGCATCGAATTTGACGTTGCCTCAAATCCCGAATTCCTCAAAGAGGGCGCAGCCATTGATGACTTCCTGAAACCCGACCGGATTGTGGTTGGATGTAATTCACCCCGAGCCGAAGAGTTGATGAAAGCACTGTATAAACCCTTTACATTAAATGGTCACCCTGTTATTTTTATGGATATCACCTCGGCTGAAATGACGAAATATGCAGCCAACTCCATGCTTGCCACCAAAATCAGCTTCATGAACGATATTGCGAACCTTTGTGAAATTGTCGGTGCAGATATTAACATGGTCCGCAGGGGCATTGGATCTGACTCCCGCATTGGCAGCAAATTTATTTATCCCGGGGTAGGCTATGGCGGCTCCTGTTTTCCGAAAGATGTGAAAGCCCTGATACACACAGCCGATGATTTCAACTACAGTCTTCGTGTCCTGAAAGCGGTGGAAGAGGTAAATGACGATCAGAAATCCGTATTATTTAATAAAATGATGAAGCACTATGGCGGGGAGCTGGCTGGCAAAACAGTGGCTATCTGGGGATTATCATTTAAGCCACAAACTGACGACATGCGGGAGGCTCCTTCCCTGACCATCATTAAAAGACTCCTGGAGGCAGGTGTAAAAATTAAAGCATATGATCCTGTGGCCATGCATGAAGCCGAACGCATCCTGAGCGATACAATTTATTATGCCCCCGATCAATACGATGCCCTCATTGATGCAGACTGCCTGATGCTCGTGACGGAATGGCCGGAGTTCAAATTCCCAAATTTTAACGTCATCCGGAAACTCCTGAAAGATCCCGTCGTGTTTGATGGAAGAAACATTTACGAAATTGCCGAGATGAAGCGCAAAGGATTCGCTTATTATTGCATTGGTGTTGATACTTCTAAATAAAATCTCTTTGTTCATCCAAAAAAAGCCTAACAGTTCAATCAAGTACCGTTAGGTTTTTTAATTAGAATTCATAAATCCGGAGAAATGATAAGAAAAAAGATTTTAGTCACGGGAGGCGCCGGTTTCTTAGGATCCCACCTCTGCGAAAGATTGCTTAACGAAGGAAATGAAGTGGTTTGTCTGGACAATTATTTCACCGGACAAAAGCAAAACGTCGTTCACCTGTTAAAAAATCCCTTTTTTGAATTGATCCGACACGACGTGACCATGCCCTTCTACATCGAAGTCGATCAGATTTACAACCTTGCATGCCCGGCCTCTCCCATTCACTATCAGTACAATCCGATCAAAACAGTTAAAACCTCGGTGATGGGCGCCATCAATATGCTGGGACTCGCCAAGCGCATCAAGGCCCGCATCCTGCAGGCTTCAACCAGCGAAGTATACGGTGATCCTGAAGTTCATCCACAAGTGGAGTCTTACTGGGGCCATGTTAATCCGATAGGCATCCGTTCATGTTATGATGAAGGAAAGCGCATCGCTGAAACCCTTTTCGTCAATTATCATCAGCAAAACAATGTCCGGATCAAAATAATGCGGATCTTCAATACCTATGGGCCCCGTATGCATCCCAGCGACGGCCGTGTGGTTTCAAATTTCATCGTGCAGGCGCTCAGGGGGGAGAATATTACCATTTATGGCGATGGTTCTCAATCCCGAAGTTTCTGTTATGTGGATGACCTGCTTGAAGGAATGATTCGTTTAATGAACTCCAGGGAAGATTTCACGGGACCCGTGAACATTGGCAACCCCAATGAGTTTACCATGTTGGAACTTGCTGAAAAAGTCATAAAACTCACAGGAACTGACTCTAAAATCATATATATGCCGCTTCCGGCAGATGATCCAACGCAACGCCAACCCAATATTTCACTCGCAAAAAAGGAGTTGGGCTGGGAGCCCAAGGTCATGCTTGAGGAGGGATTGGTTAAAACGATTGATTATTTCAAAAGCATCGTTTGATTGCTTCCAAACACAACGCCATGAAAATATTAGTTACCGGATCAAACGGCCAGCTTGGCAATGAAATAGGGATGCTGAGATCTGCCTATCCATCATACGAGTTCCTTTTAACTGACCTGGCAGAATTGGATATTACAAATGAACAAGCCATCGATGAACTCTTTTCGCAATACAAACCAGCGGTTGTAATCAATTGTGCGGCTTATACTGCTGTTGACAAGGCAGAACAGGAGGAAAAAATTGCGTTTCTGATCAATTCAAGTGCAGTAGGCAACCTGGCCAGGGCTGCATCTAAGCACCATGCGCTGCTGGTGCATATCTCCACTGATTATGTGTTTGATGGTAAAAACCACAGACCCTATGTGGAGAATGACCCGACTAACCCGGTCTCTATGTATGCTAAAAGCAAGCACGCCGGGGAACAGCAGATTCATTCCTTTGCGAACAATGCCCTGATTATCAGAACCTCATGGCTGTATTCAGAATTTGGATTAAATTTCGTGAAAACAATTATGAAATATGGGAAAGAGCGTGGTAAGCTGAATGTGGTCTTCGACCAGGTTGGCACCCCTACCTATGCCCATGACCTTGCTAAAGTCATCCTTGATATCGTTGAAAAAAAAACCATTTCCTCCGGTGTTGAAATTTTTCATTTTTCAAATGAAGGTGTTACCAGCTGGTACGATTTTGCCAAGGCCATTGTGGAATTCAGCGGCATAGACTGCAGAATTAATCCGATTGAAACAAAAGATTATCCCCTGCCCGCAGCACGGCCGTATTACAGCGTTTTCAACAAATCAAAGATCAAGGAACGATTTCAAATTGAGATCCCGTTCTGGCGCGACAGCCTGAGGAAGTGCATGGAGAGAATGACGAGCGAGTGACGAATGACGAGTGACGAGTGACGAAATATTTATGAAAATCAAAGAGGTTACGTTATGGAAATAGAGCATACAATACTGGAAAGGGCAAACAGATGGCTTGGGGGCAGTTTTGATGAAGATACTAAAATTGCTGTGAAGCAGCTGATAAATTCAAATCCGGTTGAGTTGACCGATTCATTTTACAGGGATCTTGAGTTTGGCACCGGGGGCTTGCGAGGGATCATGGGGGTAGGAACAAACAGGATGAACAAATACACCGTAGGCATGGCAACCCAGGGGCTGGCCAATTATCTGAAGCAAATGTTCCCGGATAAAAAGCCGGTAAAAATGGCTATTTCGTATGACAGCCGCAATAACAGTAAATTTTTTGCACGGATTGTCGCAGAGGTGCTTTCTGCGAACGGTTTCACTGTATATCTCTTCACCGACCTTCGTCCAACGCCAGAGCTCTCCTTTGCCATCAGGCATTTGGGATGCCAGAGTGGGGTCATGGTCACGGCATCACATAATCCAAAAGAATACAACGGATATAAGGCATACTGGGACGACGGGGCCCAAATGATTGCGCCCCATGATGAAAACGTAATCAGGGAGGTCCAGAAAATCACCTCAATCGATGACGTGAAATGGGCTGCATTGCCTGAAAACATCATCAACATCGGTGAAGAAATTGACCAGGAGTACCTTGGCCGGGTTTTGGCGCTATCCCTGTCTCCTGAAAGCATTAGGCATCAAAAGGATCTGAAAATTGTTTATACCCCACTTCACGGTTGTGGAAGGGAACTGGTGCCGAAAACACTTTCCATGTTTGGCTTTGAAAACATCCATATGGTTAAGGAGCAAGCCATTGCCGATGGAAATTTCCCGACGGTGCATTCACCTAATCCCGAAGAGCACAATGCCCTAGACATGGCCATCAACCTGGCTGACGAACTCCATGCCGACCTTGTTATGGCTACCGATCCTGATGCAGACCGTGTTGGTATCGCCATAAGAAATCATAAGAATGAAATGGTTCTCCTCAATGGAAATCAAACCGCGGCCCTGCTCTTCTATTATATTCTCAACAGATGGAAAGGATTGGGGAAACTGAAAGGCACTGAATTCATCGTTTCTACCATTGTCACGACAAAACTGCTTTCAGAAATTGCAGCCTCATTTGGAATTGCCTATTTCGAATGCCTGACCGGATTTAAATATATTGCGGATGTGATCAGGCAAAATGAAGGCCAAAAAAAATTCATTGTGGGCGGTGAAGAGAGTTATGGATACCTCATTGGAGATTTTGTTCGAGACAAGGATGCTGTAAGCGCTTGTGCATTGATTGCTGAAACAGCTGCCTGGATGGCTGATCAGGGCAAATCGCTTTTTGATCTGCTCCTCGATATTTATCAGGAATACGGTTTCTATAAAGAGTCACTGATCTCTGTGACACGAAAAGGGAAAAGTGGCGCCGAAGAAATCCAGCAAATGATGGTAGATTACCGAAATGCACCTCCAAAAGCGATCAACAATTCTAACGTTGTCAAAATCAAGGACTACCTCTTACAGATTGAGAAAGATGTTCTCGCTGGATTTTCCAAAGCCATAGACTTGCCAAAATCCAATGTACTTCAATTCATACTTGAAGATGGAAGCATGATCAGTGTGAGACCATCCGGAACCGAACCAAAAATTAAATTTTACTTTGGGGTTCGTGAACCACTCAGCACCAGGGACGATTTTGAGCAAACGGAATATCGACTGAATGAAAAAATAGCTGGCATCATCGCTTCAATGAAGCTAAAATAAATGTCCGGAATCAGATTAACCTCTCTTCTTTTTTCAGGATTCATCTTATTTTTTTCCGTTGGGTATAGCCAAAGTGTAAGCGTTCCTCCATCGGAAAGCGTTGTCAGTGATGGTGATACCGTCTATATCAGGCATGGAACCTACATCCTGCTTAAAAACATGTCCATTACAATCCCACGTGACACCTTTTATATTTTGCCCTACGGGAAAGGAGACATGTCAGATGCCCGTTCGTATCAGAATTCGAAAATTTTTTATGATACGATGTACAAAAAATTTTCCCGAAAAAAAATAACAAAATTAATCTATAATCTGGCCTTTATTGAGCCCCAACAAACTGATCTGCCTGATACGACCCAGGTGTTGAGGAGCGCACAGCCCTATGAAGGATTTCAGGGAAAAATTATCCGGAAAATCGATGTAAAAATTTTACCGCCATTTGGGGCGAATATTTTTGACACTACCAGGGTGGCGGAAACCGGAATCGGAAAGACCCTGAATAGTGTACACATGAATACACGTAAACACGTGATCCGCAAAAATCTTCTTTTTAAGAACGGTGACAGGGTGGATCCATCTGTTCTGGCTGACAATGAAAGGATATTGAGAGACCTTGCAGCCATTGACAATGCCCGGATCATCATCTCCCCAACCGGCCCTGAGAGCGATTCTGTTGACCTGCTCGTGGTCGCCAAAGATGTATGGTCCATTGGTATTGATGTTCCGGTGGTGACCCCACAAAAAGTCAGGTTCCGAATCTATGATGCCAATTTTCTTGGACAGGGAAATCAGCTGATAAACAGCATGTCAATGGATTTGTACCGAGCCCCGTTTTTCCTGTATGAAGGATTATCTTATACCTATGCCAATATCGAAGGTTCGCTTATTGACGCAACCATCGGTTATGAGGCTGACCACCTGGGAAATATGATTATGCTGTTACGTTTCGACCGGTCATTCCTGACCAATCAGACAAAATGGGCCGGAGGGGCCGCGGCCTCCTATATTACCAATGTCAATAATATGGTTGAAACTGCACCTATTACATCCCATTCAAATTATGAAGGGATCTGGCTGGGCCGGGCATTTTTGCTCAAGGGGCAAAAGGAGTTATCCAGGGCTGTGGTTGCCGCCGCTGTATACCGCAGGGATTTTGGGTCCCGTCCGGAGGTCACCATTGATTCAAACAGAGGTTATTATAATGGATTGCAAGTTCTCTCTGCCCTTTCCTTTTCAAGAAATAATTATTATCTGACAGATTATATCATGGATTTTGGAAAAACAGAAAACCTTCCATATGGTCATTTGATTCAAATAACTGTCGGGGCCGACCGCTGTGATTTTTATAGCCGTGTTTATACCGGTATCCATCTCGCGGCAGGTAATTTTTTTAAAAAATTTGGCTATATCTCGTCCTATATAAAATTTAGCGGCTTTTTTTACCATACATCATTTGAAGATGCAGTTCTCAAATTTAACTTCAATTATTTCACTCCACTTCTGAAAACCCCGGACAAAAGGTTCAAATTTCGTGTTTTTTATTCGGCCAATTACCGTTATGCCATCAATTCAAGATCAAACAACCTGGACTATTATGATGCTAACCTTGATTTCAAAATTGATAAGGTTGGCAATGGTAATTATTTTAACGGGGTGAATATTATTTCAGGCAGACTTGCTACTGTATGCTTCAGTCCATGGTATTTTTATGGCTTCCGCTTTGCGGCCATGATTGAATTACAATCAGGTTTGGTTGCAAAAAAGAATGAACCACTCTACAATGCACCTTTTTTTAGCAGTATCGGGCTAAGCCTCATCATTAAAAACAACAACCTCATTTTTCCAGCTTTCCTCATCTCCGGGTATTTTTATCCTTCATCCTCAGCTGATTTCAGGCAATTCCAGTTTATGATCAATTCCAATTTGAATGTAGATTATTACGATTTCAACGTAAATGCGCCACACGAAGAAAATCTGGGGAACTGATGTAAACAAAAAAAACGTAGTTTTACTTTTCAATAAAACATATCGAATGAATGAAACAATCCTGAACACCGGCGATGACCCGGTATATTCCAGAAAAGTCCTGGAGATGCTCACTGTTGCTAATGAATATTGCCTATTTCTTGAAAAAGCGGATGATTACACGGAGGAGGAGTTGCTGAATTTTCTTCAAAAAATTGCTCCGCTGATATATTTGAAGAGTGTGCTCCTGCCTGAAATCGATGTAACCGATGATACTGCTGTCGAACATTATGTAAATGAAGAGCAGTGGGAGGCGCTTTTCAACCTATTGTATAATAAATTCGGAGAAAAAGATCAGTTCTATTTTGTTGACCTTCATGAGAAAAGTCACAATGATCCAATCAAAGGAAGCCTGGCCGAGTGTTATACTGACATATACCAGGATTTGAAAGATTTTGTTCTTCTTTACCAAAACCCGTTAAAGACATTCAAGGAAAACGCAGTTAAAGAATGTAAGCGATTGTTCGAATCCCGTTATGGTTATCGCATTATCAACGCCCAGGCTGCCATTCATTGTATTCAATTTCCGGAGGATGACCGCGAAATGATTTTTTAATACTTTTGTAAAAACAATTTCACATGATAGATCGTCAAAGATTCAACGACAACTTTCAGTATTTTGATAAAGAAATAATTATTGAAATCATTGACATTTTCTTTTCTGAATATGATGAACGTTTCACCAAATTAGAAAGAAACGTTCTTGACCGGGATTTTCCTCAGTTGAAATTCAATGCACACAGCCTGAAGGGTGTTATTGCAAATTTCATGGATCCTGTTACAATTGACCTTTCAAGGAGACTGGATGAAGCATCGAAGAGCAAGGATGAAACTGGTCTTGACCAGCTATTTGATGACCTGAAGAAAAGCACCGGGAAGTTAATGGTCGAGTTGCAGCAGATCAAGCAGGAACTTACTTCCTGAACTTTACTTTATCAAGTCTATTCAGTCCGTCCACAGCTTTATCATAGTTCACCTTGATCTTGAGTGATTTTTGATAGTCAATGTATGCGTTTTTGTAATCCCCCATCAACTCATAGGCATATCCCCGGTTATAATAAGCCTGATAATAATCCGGATCCAGCTTTAACGATTGAGTAAAGTAAGGAATTGCGCGCGGAAAATCCTTTAGATATACAAGGTAGATATAGCCCATGTTATACGGAACTTCACGAAACGCAGTATCCACTTTGCCAAGATTCTGATAGGTGGCAATGGCTTTATCAAATTGTCCGTTCTCCTGATAAAACAACCCAAGCATGTAGATGGCCTCTTTGCTTTGAGGGCGAATATTCAACGCATTTTTAAGGTACAATTCAGCCAGCTGGCTCTTCTTTATTGCATGAAGTTCTCCCAGTTGCAAATACGCATCATAATATTGCTGGTTTTTATCAACGGCCTGCATGAGGTCATTGACAGCATGCAGGGTGTCTCCCTGCTCAAGTAGCCCTATGGCCCTCGTATAATAGGCCGCTGAATAACCATTGTCAACCTCCAGCAGTTGTTTCACTGTTGCGAAGCAATTCGCATAATCCTTCACAATCAGGTACAATTTTGCCAGTTTCAGCAAGGCCTCCTTTTCCCGGGGATTGATACCAACCGCTTTTGTGAGCGCATCCCTGCTGTTTTCTGTTTGGCCCATCAGCAGGTAAATATCAGACAATGTGATGTAATAACCCGTCTTTTTATTATCGAGGGAGATGGCCCTGTTGATATCCTTCAGCGCTTTATCAAACTGATGGTCACTCAGCAGGTATTTTGCCCGCCGGTTATACAAGTCCGGATTTTCCGCATCGTCCTCCACCTGCTGGTTCAACACCTCCAGGCGAATGCGGGTCGTATCAGATTCTGTTTGTTGCCCGGTACCATCACCTCCGCTCCGGCAAGCCGACAACACCGACAGGCCAAGCAGGAGGCAAGCAAAAAAATTTCTCATGGACAAATAAGTTTCAATTACAATGGCAACGCATTATTTATGTGGCGTCAGGACTACCCGGATTTTTGCTTCCAGCTCATCGGCCAGTTCTGGATTATCCTGAAGTATTTTCTTAACGGCATCTCTACCCTGCCCAAGTTTTGTATCGCCATAACTAAACCACGAACCACTCTTTTTTACAATGTTCAATTCCGTTGCAATGTCAATGATTTCAAATGGGCGGGAAATTCCCTCTCCAAAAATGATGTCAAATTCAGCCTTGCGGAATGGCGGGGCAACTTTATTTTTAACCACCTTCACCTTTACGTGGTTGCCAACGACATCATCACCCTCTTTTAACTGGGTTAGCCGCCTGATATCAAGGCGGACTGAGGCATAGAACTTCAAGGCATTTCCGCCCGTCGTAGTTTCGGGGTTGCCAAACATCACACCTATCTTTTCGCGAAGCTGGTTGATAAAAATGCAGCAGGTTGCTGTTTTACTGATGGTAGCGGTTAATTTCCGGAGGGCTTGCGACATGAGGCGTGCATGTAACCCCATTTTTGAATCGCCCATCTCTCCCTCAATTTCACTTTTCGGGGTAAGTGCAGCGACAGAGTCAATTACAATGATGTCGATGGCACCCGATCTGATCAGGTTTTCAGTGATTTCAAGTGCTTGCTCCCCATTATCAGGCTGCGAAACGAGCAAATTTTCGACATCCACGCCAAGTTTCTGAGCATAAAACCGGTCAAACGCGTGCTCTGCATCAATGAATGCCGCAATGCCCCCGGCCTTTTGTGATTCTGCTATTGCATGCAACGCCAGGGTGGTTTTACCCGAGGACTCAGGGCCGTAAATCTCGATTACCCTGCCCTTCGGCAACCCGCCAATCCCCAGGGCGGCATCCAGCCCGATCGATCCTGTCGAGATCACATCCACCGCTTCAATGGCATTGTCGCCCAAACGCATGATGGTTCCCTTACCGTATGTCTTTTCAAGTTTATCAAGCGTAAGCTGCAACGCCTTCACCTTTTCTTTATTCACTTCATTTGCCATGATTATTTCCTCCTTTTTTTGAAAACACGCGATGGCGTGTCTTGACTGTTAATACCCCATTTCTTTCAGGATCTGGACAGTATGGTTCTTGGTATCTTCTTGCCCCAAATGCCATAATCCATGTTTTTTATTGCTTTATCGGAGATGAGGGCAAAAGGTAATACGTATTTCTCAGAAAAATTTTTATCAGGGCTTTCCCTGCCCATACCGGTTGATTTATGACATTCAAAATTATGCATTAATGATGGAAAACTCCTCAGATTACCTGCTGAGTTATCAACAACTTTTTGTTGCTTGATTCGTCAGATTAAATCTGCAAATGGCATTTAACCCACATTCGATGCATTTGGGCTTACGGGCAATGCACACATACCGGCCATGTAAAATTAACCAGTGATGTGCGATTGCACGAAGGTTTTCGGGGATATGCCGGACCAGCTGCTGCTCAGTTTGAAGCGGGGTTTTAGCACCCGTAGTTAACCCCAGCCTGGCTGAAACGCGAAAAACATGTGTATCAACTGCCAACGCCGGCTGATTGAAGATCACAGATGCAATTACATTTGCTGTCTTTCGTCCAATACCCGGTAGTTTCTGAAGTTCCTCCACATCAGATGGGAGTGCGCCGCCAAATTGTTCTAAAAGTGATTTGGCAAACCCTATCAGATTTTTAGTCTTGTTGTTCGGATAGGAACAACTGCGGATCAATGCAAAAACCTGGGAAGGATCAGCAACTGCAAGCGATGTCACATCCGGAAAGCTTTGGAAGAAGTCCGGCGTGATGATATTGACCCGCTTATCGGTACATTGCGCTGAAAGGATAACTGCAACCACCAGCTCGTAAGGATCTGCATAAATAAGTTCAGTTTCAGCCTGGGGCCGGTGTTCCTTAAAATATTCAATAACCCGCCGGAATCGTTCTTCTTTGCGCATGAAATCAGATAGAAACTTTTAGAAATTAATTCGATCCCCGGAGAATGGCCACAGATCCCTTGAAAATATCATCCCTGAACTGGCCCTGACATTTTAAGATGTAAAAATAGGTTCCATCAGAGAGATTGGCTCCATCCCAGTCCCCGCTTCTGTAATCAGACTTTTCATAAACCTTTCTGCCCCATCGGTCAAATGCAATGAACTCATTGCTAAGATAGGCATCCCTGAAATCTTTTTCCCTTGGTTCCCCGGCGAGCATTATCTGAAATTTATCGTTGATCCCATCTCCATTTGGGGTAAACACATTGGGGATCTTGAGTTCAGTCGTTTTAACAATCAGATCATGCTTGATAATGGTATCGCATCCGTTGATATCGGTGAAGAGGAGTCGGATAAGGAACTTGCTGTTCGGATTGTTCAGGATCGTTTCCTCTGTATACGAATGACCTGCAGGATTTCGATTGGGAATTTTTGTACTATCACCAAAATCCCATGTCCAATTGGTCAGGTACTTTTGCATGGAATCAGGAAAAATAACCTGAATATTAGGATTGGTAAGGTAAATCGTGTCTCTTGGAAGAAATTCAAAATCGATTTTAGGTGCTTTCAAAACATCAACAAAGTAGGCGCTGTCGAGCGAACACCCCAGCGAATCTGTAACCGTAAGGATATAATGACCGCGGCAAAGGCCAAAGACAATGGTATCTTGTGAAAAACCTCCATTCCAGTCATATATGTAAGGAGGATAATTTTTAAAGGGGGTTCCCTCCGACACACGGGTTTTAAACTGTCCTTTGCAATCATTGGGACAACCGAGGGGATTGTAACGGTAAAGCGTGTCGATCTTCATTTTTGGATGCATGCGCAGTTGTGCATCGTTGCTCGTGTCTGCACTCCCATCCACCATGATGATACACCGATAATAGCCCTGGGAGTTGCCTTTGACCTTGATAATGGGATAAATTGAGTCTGTTGCGCCGGTGATATCAATAAAATTCTTTTGCCAGCGAAATGAAACTGTTCCGGTGTGGGTCCCGGAAATAACAGTAGTAAAGGCAATACTGTCTCCATAGCAGACTATTGTATCAGCCGGATTTACAACAACAGTTACCTGGCTAGCGACCGAAAGGCAGGAAAAAAAAGATAAGATAAAGAGGAGATGTTTCATCAGGAGTTGCAATACGGCCACAAAAGTAAGAAATTCTTTCAATCGCCATCAATTCAATAACGTTTGGGCAACGTTTTTGGTATGTCTAATAGAGATTATTGGAGATCATGATTAGGGTACAAGCGTGAACCACTTCGATTCCAGCTTCGGTAAGGATGGCAGCAAATTCGGGAGACTCGGTGCCCGGATTGAAAATCACACGCTTTGGTTTCAAACTCAGGATGTAATCGTAGTATGCTGGCTGATTTTTCGGGCCAATATAGAGGGTAACCGTGTGGATATGTTCATATTTCGGAAAGGGCTTTTCAATCCGTACGCCACTGATCTCGCCTTCCCTCAAACCAACTGCCACTACAGGGATATTGCTGTACTTCAGCTTCCTGACGGCCATGTATCCAAATCTTTCCGGATTTGTGCTGGCACCGAGAACCAGGGTCTTTTTTATCACGTGTTAATTGATTCACAACAACAGGACAAAAGTAAACAAAAAACAATCCAATCCTTATCGGGAATCCTGGAGTTGGATCTTTACCAGGCTGCCCCGGTCATATATCTCCTTTTTTGAGACCACCCCGTTTTCAAGGTAGTAAATCCATGTGCCATCCTGATGTCCGGAATGGTAATTGCCTGAAATCATCAGCTTTCCGGAGGTGTAAAATGTTTGAAAAAGCCCCTGCTTCTCCCCGGCCATGAAAGTTCCACGCAATTTAATTTTGCCGTCAAGATAGTACTGCTCCCAAAGTCCCTCACGCACACCCTTTTTATAATCATGGATTTCAGACAACCCACCTTCAGGATAAAATACCTTCGATGGCCCTTCTGCAAGGCCGTCAGAGTAACGTTCCTCCGACACCAGGGTGCCTTTGGATTCACTGAAAAACAGCCAGATACTGTCCTTTTTTTCATTGACATAATTTCCTTCAGCCATTTTCCGACCGTTTGGGAAGTAGGAGATCGTCTTTGCCCTTTTTCCCATATCTGATATGATGGAAACTGTTTTTATTTTTCCGTTTTTATAATAATACCTGAATTCTCCGGCCGGGAGCCCATCCTTAAACCGGCCTTCATACATGATTCTACCCGCGGAATCGCGTTTACACCAAAATCCCTGCTTGAGGCCCTTGTCATCCAACATATTCAAGGTATCCTGGCCAAACATGGATGAAGAAAAAATTGCAAACAACAGAAGGATGAAAATTCGTGGCATATCCCGAAAAAATTAACTTTGCAAAGTAATAATAATTTCACTTGCAAACCTATCCTTCGAAATTGCTTGAACAGGCAGTAAATGAACTGTCGAAGCTGCCCGGAATCGGACGAAAAACAGCCCTTCGCATGGCCTTGCATCTTCTTAAACGCAACCCTGCAGAAGTTGAGGCGCTGGGTACCTCTGTAATTAAAATGCGAAATGAGATCAATTATTGCAAAGCGTGCAGGAATATATCCGATCAGGAGCTTTGTGCCATCTGTGCAAGCCCCAAACGGGATCATTCATTCATCTGCGTTGTCGAAGATATCCGCGACGTGATGGCCATCGAAAACACGGGTCAGTTCAGCGGGGTTTATCATGTACTGGGGGGGATCATCTCCCCGATGGATGGCATTGGCCCACAGGATCTTCATATCGATGATTTAATTGAACGGTTGAAGATTGGAATCATTACGGAGGTGATCCTGGCCCTTCCGACCACCATTGAAGGAGACACAACAAATTTTTACCTTTTCAGAAAGCTTAATGAATTTCAGATAAAACTAACCACCATCGCCCGCGGGGTTTCAATTGGCGATGAGCTGGAACACACGGATGAAGTCACACTGGGTCGCTCTATTTTAAACCGCACACCCTATGAATCAGGCCTCACCCGGAAATAGCTCCATTTTTCTAGAAAAGTTCGAGTTGGTTGACTTTTACCGGCAACATGTTATCCACCTCAAGCCCGGCATAATTCTGCAATAACGGCCGGATGGCTTTTTTGATCAATTTATTCGGCGTTGTGCGACGTGATTTACTGTAATTCATCAGCGACTTTTTCTGACGCGCCGTAACTTTGATCGTGATAGTTTTAAATTTAATCGGCTTTCGTCCCTTTTTTGCTTTTTTTCGAGGCATGTGATCAGCGGTCTTTTAGAATATCCTTGAAGTCATTGATTATTTTATTCGCTAGATTTTCTGCCTTTTTCATCATGTCGCTTTCAGCATAAATCCTGACAATGGGTTCCGTATTCGATTTGCGCAAATGGACCCACTCGTTTTTAAAATGGATTTTAATCCCATCGATGGTCGTAACCTTATGCGATTTATATTTTTCAATAATCCCTTTAAGAATTTTCTCAATGTCCATTTCCGGAGCAAATTCAACCTTGTTCTTCGAGATGAAATAATTCGGGTATTGATCGCGCAGTGTGGAACATTTTTTTCCGGATTTTGCCAGATAAGTCAAAAATAGGGCGATCCCTACCAATGCATCTCGACCGTAATGGAGTTCAGGATAAATAATCCCGCCGTTACCTTCTCCACCGATCACTGCATTTTTCAACTTCATCATTTCAACAACGTTCACCTCTCCTACAGCCGAAGCAAAATATTTACCACCAGCCTTTTCGGTTACTTCACCTAAAGCTTGTGTTGAAGATAAATTGGATACGGTATTCCCTTTTTTATGCTGGAGAATGTAGTCTGAAACAGCCACCAGCGTGTACTCTTCGCCAAAGGTCTCCCCCATTTCATTGACAATAGCCAGTCGGTCCACATCGGGGTCAACGACAAATCCAAGGTCCGCTTTATTTTTTACGACGGCATCGCAAATATCTCCTAAGTGTTCGGGCAGCGGTTCAGGATTATGTGGAAAATGACCAGTAGGATCGCAATAAAGCAGATCAATTTTATTTACATTCAATGCCTTTAACAACAGTGGTATGGCAATTCCCCCGGTACTGTTCACCGCATCAATTACGACCCGGAAATGGGCTTTTTTAATCGCTTCCACATCCACAAGGGGAAGCAGAAGTATCTTTTCTATGTGCTTTCCAATGTATGTGTCGTCGCTTTTATAACTGCCAAGCTTATCAACCTCAGCAAAAACAAAGTCCGCTTTGTCGGCGATGGCCAGCACCTCCTCGCCATCGGCCGCCGATAGAAATTCGCCCTTGCTGTTGAGCAGTTTGAGGGCATTCCATTGCTTTGGGTTGTGGCTTGCAGTAAGGATGATTCCCCCATGGGCGTGTTCATCAACTACAGCAATTTCGGTGGTGGGTGTGGTCGTCAGTCCGATATCTACCACGTCAACTCCCATTCCCATCAACGTACCTACCACCAGGTGGTTTACCATGACCCCTGAAATACGGGCATCTCTTCCTACCACCACCTTTAGTCTTGCCTTGGGGTGTGATAGTTTTAAGAAAGTGAGGTAAGATGCGGTAAAGCGAACGATATCAACGGGATTAAGTCCATCTCCCGACTTTCCGCCAATGGTTCCCCTGATACCTGAAATGGATTTGATTAGCGCCATTTGGTTTTTTTTCGCAAATGTAAAGGTTTTAGATATTGACTGTCAGAACTGTTAAAAAAAACTGAAAACTGCGTGCTTGCCTCTCCCATGTCATCTGATTTTTTCGTAATTTTGCTGAATACAGATGATGGCCTTTAACAGGTGTCTCTGACTGCTGATGGAAGAACCATTTGAATCCTATTTTGACCGCGAAACCTTGTCCCTGGTTGGACGTTTCGAAAAAATGCTCCAACAGGATCAGCACTATTTCTTTGATGTTGGTGAATATGAGGAGATCATTGAGTATTATTTCTTCAAAAATGAACAGCGCAAAGCCCTCATGACCATCAACCAGGCTTTGGAACAGCATCCTGAATGCGCCTCCATCCTGATCAAACTGGCCCAGTTTCATGTCAATTCTAAAAAGGATCATGAAGCGATGCGAATATTAAAGGAGATTGAACATGCTGAAATTGCCGACAGTGATCTGTACCTTGCAAAAGGCAATCTATACAGCCAGCTTGAGAAGCCTGAAAAGGCCATTGAAGAATATAAAAAGGCCATTGACGGGGCTGATTTTGTTGATGATATCTATTCAAGCATTGCATTTGAATATGAATCCCTGGGAAAATACGATAAGGCCATTGAATTTTTATTAAACGCACTGGAATTGAATCCCGATAATGATGCGGCACTGTATGAATTTGCATTTTGCTGCGAAGTCTCTCAGCAATCGGACCGCAGCATCGGTTTTTTGCATTCCTTTCTTAATCAACACCCCTATTCCGTAGCCGCCTGGTTTAACCTTGGCATTGCATACAGCAATACCGATCTTTACGAAAAGGCCATCGAAGCGTACGACTACGTCCTTGCCATTGACGATACTTTTTCATCCGCCTATTTTAACAAGGCAAACTGTTACGCAAACGTCGACCAGTTTGATAAAGCCATTGAGACCTATTTCGAAACATTCTTTTACGAAGATCCTGAGCCAGTTACATATTACTATATTGCAGAGTGCTACGAAAAGCTTAAACAATTTGACGCTTCCATTGAATATTACCAGAAAGCTATTTCGCTTGATCCTGACTTCGCAGATGCATGGCTTGGGATTGGCATCTCGCAGGATGAATTGGGAAGGCCTCAATCAGCGCTCCCATACATCCAAAAGGCAATAAAACTTACGCCGGCCATACCTGAGTACTGGTTTATCCTCGGAGACATCCAGATCAAGCTTTCAAAGATAGAAGATGGCATCTCCTCGTATCGTAAAGTGATCGAACTTGATCCGGATGATCCGGATATCTGGCTGGATCTTTCTGTTGTTTATGCCGACCAGAAAGACTATGAGAAGGGATACTCCGTGTTGGAGGATGGTTTGCGGCACCACGGCTCGCATTCCGATTTTTACTTTGGCATGGCTTATTACCTTTTTATGTTGGGTAGATCTCAGCAGGGAAATGAGACCATGATTAAAGCCCTGGAGATGGATTATGATGGACACAAGCGCCTTTTTACTACATTTCCCGAGGCAAGGAACCATCCTGAAGTAGTAGAATTAATTGAATCCTTCAAGAAATAGCTGGATTGCATAATAAAGTTCGCCTAACTGTTAAGCTGCAAATTATGACAAAAATTAACCTTCCCTTCCTACCTGACCGCACTACCAAGCCCAGGCAAAACGGAATAGCCATGGTGATGGACAAAGGCCTGAGTGTGCGTGAAGCAGAAGATTTCATAGAATCAGCCGGTCATCTGGCCGATTTTGTCAAACTTGGCTTTGGAACATCCTTCGTCGGAAATAAAGTCAAGGAAAAAGTAAAGGCTTACCAGCAGGCAAACATCAAGGTGTATGTCGGCGGGACCCTGTTCGAAGCCTTTGTTATCCGTAATCTCTTCGATGATTACCTTAGATACATTGATCAACTCGGGCTTGACACTGTCGAGGTCTCCGATGGTTCAATGGTGATGGAACATGATGTTAAGTGCGAGTACATTCACAAGCTTGCAAAAAAATATACTGTTCTCTCCGAGGTCGGCTCAAAGGAATCTGGAATCATAATCGCGCCGGGCCAGTGGATCCAGATGATGCAAAAAGAGTTGCAAGCCGGCAGCTTTAAGGTAATTGGTGAAGCACGCGAAAGCGGAAATGTGGGTATTTACCGCACAACAGGAAAGGCCCATGTAGCGCTTATCAATAAAATCCTTGCCAAGATACAGGCAGACAAACTCTTGTGGGAAGCTCCGCTGAAGTCTCAGCAAGTTTGGTTTATCAACCATTTCGGCGCCAATGTCAACCTTGGGAACATAGCCCCGGCTGAACTTATTCCGCTCGAAACATTGCGGCTCGGGTTAAGAGGAGACACTTTTTTCAGCTTTCTGCCTGACACATACAAGAAGTTCCAGCCAATCTAATGGAGCATGTGGTTACGAAAGGAAGGAGGGAACCATGTTACTGGGTTTGATAGGATATCCATTGGATCATTCATGGTCAGCCAGGTATTTCAACGAAAAATTCAGGAAGGAAGGACGAACTGATAGCGTATATCAGCTGTTTCCGCTTATCAGCCTTGATGTTTTTCCCGCATTCCTCCAATCCCATCCTCAACTCTCCGGACTCAACGTAACCATTCCTTACAAAGAAAAGATCATCCCATACCTGGATGATCTCGATGAGACAGCCCGTCAGATCGGGGCTGTCAACACCATCAAAATCATCCATGAAAACGGAAAAATCATTACAAAGGGGTTCAACACAGATGCGGGAGGATTTCTTGAGACCCTGACGGAACAAATTCCACTCAGCCATGCACTGATTCTTGGAACAGGCGGCGCCTCCAGGGCGGTGGCCTTCGCACTGAAGAGCCTGGGTATTGGATTCTCATTTGTTTCCAGGAATAACAGGGGACCAGGGATCATTTTATATGATGAACTTTCAGTTGAAGTAATTCATGACAATAAATTCATTATCAATACAACACCGTTGGGAATGTATCCACTTATTACAGAAATCCCCCCCCTGCCATATCAGGGTCTTACTGAGAACCATTTTTTATATGATCTCATCTATAATCCTGATGAGACCGGTTTCTTAAAACAGGGAAAATTAAGGAATGCAAGCACGATGAATGGCATGCAGATGTTGATCAATCAGGCGGAATTGGCTTATCAGATATTCGAAGCTAGGTAGTTTTTTTATCCTCCTTTTCAGGTTCATCATCCCTTACAACTTCGATCTTAAAATCAGCAACCATGGCAGCCACCGCCCCGGCTGCAGCCAGCATTGGAGCAAACAGGGCCCCGATCACACCAAATGTGACGGGAATTTCGAAAAACACTTTTCCGGTTTCATCCTTGATGATCAGCTTTCTGACATTTCCTTCATGGATCAGTTGTTTGATCTTTTCAACCAACTCTTCACCCTTTACCCGGAATTCTTCTTTTATATTTTCCATTTGGGGAGACTTTAGTGTTCATTTTGTTGATTAACGGATCAGCATTTTCAATAATCTGATCTTATTTTTATAAGGGGCATATCTGGCAGGGATATCTATAAAATTCGATTTTTTCATAATCGAGCGGGAGTGTGAGAATACATCAAAACTGAACTTGCCATGGTATTGACCCATCCCGCTGTATCCAACACCGCCAAAAGGCAGGTTATCATTTGCATTATGCATGACGACCTCATTGATACATCCGCCACCTGACGAGGTTTTGCCAAGCACCTCGGATTGTTTCGAACTTGATTTTGAGAAATAATACAATGCAAGAGGTTTCTCGTGTGCATTGACATAGTTTATCACATCGTTCAGGTTATCGAACTCCAACACCGGGAGGATTGGACCAAATATTTCTTCCTGCATGATGGGATCATCAGTTTTTACACCATCAATGATGGTGGGGGCCATGTAACATGCGTCTGCATCGACCTCCCCTCCGGCCACGAGGTGTGCTCCTTTCAGATAGGCAGCCAGTTTTTCTGTTTTCGCTTTTGTGGCAATGTGAACAAAATCAGGACTGTCTTTGGGATTTTCACCAAAATATTCAATGATTTTCTGTTTCATTAACCGCATTAGTTCATCCTTCACCTTCCGGTGAACAAAAAGGTAATCGGGGGCGATACAGGTTTGTCCTGCATTGAGATATTTACCCCAGACAATCCGGCTGGCAGCGACCTTCAGATTGGCATCCTGATCGACTATACAGGGACTTTTTCCACCAAGTTCGAGGGAGACGGGGGTCAGGTGTTTTGAGGCTGCCTCCAGGACAACCTTGCCAACCTCCGAACTTCCTGTAAAAAAAATATAATCCCATGGTTGGGCAAGCAAAGCGGTGTTCATCTCCCTTCCGCCGTCAAACATGGTGATGTATTCAGGGGCAAAATATTCCCTGATCATTTGGGCCATTACCGCTGCTGTTTTGGGACTGTATACTGACGATTTCAGTACGACGCAATTCCCTGCAGAAATTGCTCCGACAAGCGGTTTTATCAATAGCTGGAAGGGGTAATTCCAGGGGGCGATGATCAGTACCCGGCCGTATGGTTCCTTGAAAATCCTGCTGGTCGACCAAAAATGGATCATCTGGTTTGTACAAACATACCGGGGCTTCGACCATTTGCGAAGGTTGCGTATGTGACTGTTTATTTCAGCCAGTACCAATCCAATCTCAGTTCCGTAGGCTTCGAATTTTGATTTATGAAGGTCTTTCCATAGCGCCTCATACAGTCTCTCCTCATAAGCCAGGATTGCACTTCTTAATCTTTTTAGCTGAGATAACCGAAAATCGATCTCCTTCGTTTTATGGGTATTAAAAAACAATTTCTGGCTTTCAACTGCCAATTTCACCTGTTCTGTCATATCATTTAATAATCATTTTGATTTAATTCAAAATTACACTTTTTCATTTTACACGGAAAATAAAACTCCGGGCAAAGATTTATTTGGTGATAATAAAAGAAATTAGTACATTTGCAGCCCGTTTAAAAGGCCTATTAAGTTAATCAGAAACAACACGTACAGCAATGAATTTAGCACCTGAAGTAAAAAAGAAAGCATTCTTAGAACACGGAAAATCAGAATTTGACAGCGGCTCCGCTGAGGCACAGGTAGCACTGTTTACCATGAAAATCCAGCATCTCACGGAACATCTGAAGATCAACAAGAAAGACATGGTGACGGAACGTTCACTGGTAATCATGGTTGGAAAACGCAGGAAGTTACTGGATTATTTGAAAAGCAAAGAGATTCAACGTTATCGTAACATTATCAAGAAACTCGGTATTCGTAAATAAACAAATTATTTTCATTATAAATCAAGAAAGAGGCAATGTGATTATTGCCTCTTTTAATATCTGAAAGAGACAAAAAAAATGAATGGAATAACAAAAACTTTTACCCTTGCCGATGGTCGCGAGATCAGCATTGAAACCGGCAAGCTCGCCAAGCAGGCCGATGGGTCTGTAGTTGTTAAGATGGGCGACACCATGTTACTTGCTACAGTTGTAGCCATGCAGGAAGCCAAGGAAAACGTTGACTTCATGCCTTTATCAGTCGAATACCGTGAAAAATATGCCGCTGCTGGCAGGTTTCCGGGAGGTTTTTTTAAACGTGAAGCACGTCCATCCGACTACGAAATTCTTATTTCAAGGTTGATTGACCGGGCGCTGCGTCCTCTTTTTCCCGATGATTACCATGCTGAAGTGCAGGTGATCGTTACCCTGATCTCGGCTGACAAGAATGTTTTACCCGATGCGCTGGCATGCCTGGCCGCATCCGCCGCCCTTGCTGTAAGCGATATCCCCTTCAACGGCCCCATTTCAGAGGTCAGGGTTGCCAGGATCAACGGCCAATTTGTCATCAATCCGAACATTGATGCGATGGCTGAAGCCGATATCGACATCATTGTTGCTGCCTCCATCGACAACATCATGATGGTGGAAGGAGAGATGAAGGAAGTTTCAGAAGATGACATGTTGGAAGCCATCCGCGTAGCGCATGAAGCCATCAAGGATCAATGTAATGCGCAGCTCGAGCTTGCATCGATGATTGAAAAATCAAAAGTAAAAAGGATCTATTGCCACGAATCAAACAACCCTGAATTCAGGGAAAAGGTCAAAGCAGCCACCTACCAGAAGGTTTACGATATGGCGGCCAGCGGCAATGCAAACAAGCATGAACGCAAGAAGATCATCGAAGCCATCAAGGAGGAATTTGTTGCCACCCTCACCGAAGAGGAAAAGGAGGCCAACAAGAACCTGATCGGACGTTATTATCACCAAGTTGAAAAAGAGGCCATCCGTAACGCCACCATGGATAACCGCAAGCGTTTGGATGGACGTAAACTCGATGAGATCCGCCCGATCTGGTCTGAGATCGATTACCTCCCTGCTGCACATGGTTCAGCCATTTTTACCCGTGGCGAAACACAGTCACTCACTACCGTCACACTGGGAACAAAGCTTGATCAGCAGGCGATTGATGGCGCCATCATCGAAGGGAAGGTAAATTTCATCCTGCACTATAACTTTCCATCCTTTGCCACCGGTGAAGTCAAACCAATCCGCAGTACCGGCCGTCGTGAGATCGGACATGGAAATCTGGCGCTTCGTGCCTTGAAAAACATGATTCCCCAGGGAGCAGATAATCTTTACACGATTCGCATCGTTTCAGATATTCTTGAATCGAATGGCAGTTCATCCATGGCAACGGTTTGTGCCGGTACCATGGCGCTGATGGATGCCGGGGTTAAAATCACCAAGCCTGTTTCAGGAATTGCGATGGGACTCATCACGGACAACAAACGCTATGTGGTGCTGTCAGACATTCTTGGAGATGAAGATCATCTGGGCGATATGGATTTCAAAGTTTGTGGTACCCGCGACGGGATTACTGCATGCCAGATGGATATAAAGGTTGATGGGTTATCATTTGATATTTTGCGTGAAGCCCTGCTTCAGGCCCGCCAGGGACGCATGCATATCCTCGGTGAAATGGGAAAGACCATTTCGGAACCGCGTCCCGATTTCAAACCATTTGTACCCCGCATTTTCCAGATGAAGGTTCCCAAGGAATTCATCGGAGCAATCATTGGCCCCGGTGGCAAGGTGATCCAGGAGATGCAACGCGAAACCGGCACCACCATTGTTATTGAAGAGGTGGGTGAATTCGGGATTGTTGACATTGTTGCCGATAACATGGAGGCCCGTGACAAGGTGATTGAAAAGATCAAACGCATTGCCTCTGTAGCAGAAGTTGGTACCGTTTACAAAGGGAAAGTCAAGAACATACAGTCTTTTGGCGCTTTCGTGGAGATCCTTCCCAATCAGGACGGGTTGCTTCACATTTCAGAAATTGACTGGAAACGATTGGAAAAAGTAGAAGATGCACTGAAGGTTGGCGATGAAATTGAAGTTAAGCTGATAGAGGTGGATCCAAAAACCGGAAAACTGAAATTATCACGCCGCGCCTTACTTCCAAAACCGGAAGGCTATGTTGAACGTAAACCGGAACCGCGTTCGGACAGCCGTCCTGACCGTGGGGATCGTGGTGACCGTGGTCATGACCGCGGAGGTGACCGTGGTGGCGACCACCGTGGCCCAAGGAGATAAAATATTGTAACCTTAACCTAAGTTTTACGTAAACCGACCCATATGTAAGGTCAAAAAAATTGCGTTCGCATGAGGCAGTTAAAAATTACGAAGCAGGTTACCAATCGCGAAACCGCATCCCTGGATAAATATCTTCAGGAGATTGGCAAGGTGGAACTCATAACAGCCGACGAAGAGGTAGCTCTCGCCCAACGTATAAAGCAGGGCGACATGGCTGCACTCGAAAAATTGACAAAGGCCAATTTACGTTTCGTGGTTTCGGTATCCAAACAATACCAAAATCAAGGACTTAGTCTACCTGACCTTATCAATGAAGGCAACCTGGGGCTCATCAAAGCGGCGCAGCGGTTCGACGAAACCCGTGGTTTCAAGTTCATATCCTATGCCGTATGGTGGATCCGTCAGTCGATTCTTCAGGCATTGGCGGAGCAATCGCGTATTGTTCGTTTGCCCCTGAATAAAATCGGATCGATCAATAAAATCAACAAGGCTTACGCGCAGCTTGAACAGCAGTATGAGCGGGAACCGAACGCAGGCGAAATAGCTCTTTTGCTCGAAGTTTCTGAAAATGAAGTGAAGGAATCGATGCGGAATTCGGGTCGTCATGTTTCCATGGATGCACCACTTATACAGGACGAAGACAATACCATGTACGACGTTCTGCGCAGCGAGGAAAACACCACTCCTGATAATGGATTGCTTTATGAATCCCTGAAAAAGGAGATAGAACGTGCTGTATCCACGCTCACACAGCGCGAAGCTGACGTTATCCGTTTGTATTTCGGACTCAATGGCAGCCATCCGATGACCCTTGAAGAGATTGGTGAGAAATTTGACCTTACCCGCGAACGTGTCCGACAAATCAAGGAAAAAGCCATCCGCCGATTGAAGCATACTTCCCGGAGTAAGATTTTGAAAACATACCTGGGGTAGCTATGTCTCACCTTGTTGCGCCTTCTCTCCTCTCAGCCAATTTTCTGAATCTTGAGAAAGACATTGCGATGCTCAATCAGAGTGAAGCTGATTGGTTGCACCTCGATGTCATGGATGGAATGTTCGTTCCCAATATCTCATTTGGGTTTTCCATTATCGAAACAATCAGAAAGGCAACAGACAAACCACTTGATGTTCATCTGATGATCGAGGAGCCTGAGCGTTATCTTGAACGATTCAGGAAAGCCGGCGCAGATATCATCAGCATTCACATGGAGGCCAGCAAGGATCCTGTTTCAGCCTTAAGGGCCATTAAAAAACTGAATGCAAAAGCTGGTATCGTCATCAATCCAGCCACCCCTGTCGATGTGTTAAGTGATGTGATCAGGGAGGCGGATATGGTTCTCCTCATGTCAGTAAACCCCGGATTTGGCGGACAATCTTTTATTCAGCAGACCTTTCAAAAGATTATAACACTAAAAACCATGATTACCAATCTTGACCTTCAGGTCCTGATTGAAGTAGATGGAGGCGTTGATCTTCACAATGCAGCTCCCCTGATAAAATCCGGAGTTGATATTTTGGTGGCAGGCAATACCATTTTCTCTTCTGAAAATCCGCATCAAACCATCCATCAGCTGAAATCGATCCGTTGATTTTACCCGTTACTTTTTATTATTCCCGATTCAGCATCACGTTTTTTTCCTATTTTTACAAAAAATATTCTTCGAAATGGATTTCTGCGGCGTCAGGGATTTTATCCTTCACAGACTGAAAACTGAACTTAACCCAACACTTTATTATCATAGTGTTGAACATACCCTTGATGTTGGTGAAGCAACCCGCCGCCTAATTGAAACAGAAAATATAGAAAAGAAATATGCCATCCTGTTGGAAACAGCCGCGCTTTTTCATGATGCAGGAATAATCGTACAATACATTGATCATGAAGGGGCCTCTGTTACCATGGCAAGAGAAATACTTCCGTGCTATGGATATACCCAAGGCGAAATCGATTACATTACCGGGTTGATCATGGTCACCAAACTACCACAGCGCCCGGTATCCCTGGTTGAAAAGATCCTGTGTGATGCTGATCTTGATTACCTGGGCCGTGAAGATTTTTTCATTCATTCATTTCAACTCCGTTTAGAATGGCAGGTAAATGAGGTAAAAAATTTGCCGCTGTATGATTGGTTCAAATCCCAGGTCGCCTTTTTATCTAATCATCAATATTTTACAAAATCTGCCGTAGCTTTAAGAGATGAGCAAAAAAACTTAAACCTGCAAGAATTAAAGCAACTGATTGGTTATATACATCAATAACAAGAACTTGCAAGCTAATCATTCAACAATCAAAAACCATAAATCTTTTTATCATGGCAAAAGAACAAAAGGAATCAAAGTATAATAAAATAGTTTTAATTCCGACCGATTTCTCTGAAGTGTGCGGAAATGCCATATCACATGGTGTAAAACTGGCGAAATTTCTGGGATACAAGGTGTGCATCCTCCACATCATCAACAAGGAAACGAAAGCAGTCCTGAAAAAGAAAAATGTTGGCGTTGATTATGTAGAATGGCGGCTCAAGGAGTACAAAAAATATTATGAAAAAAAATATGACGTCGACATCGATACCTTGTCTGTCGAAGGGAGTATCTTTTCTACCATCAGTGAAGTGGCTACGAAGATCAAGGCCAATCTCATGGTTTTAGGAACCCATGGAAAAAAAGGGTTGCAGCATGTTTTCGGCAGTTATGCCTTGAAAGTAGTTATTGAATCACCCATTCCTGTGGTCGTTGTGCAAAAACGTTCGTTCCGGGAGGGTTATAATAACATCATCTTTCCTATTAGCAATGATGTTGAATCGCGCCAGGCTGTGCAATGGGCAAAACTTATTGCCAGACTGTTCAATGCAAAAATCCATATTCTCCTCTCTCCCGAAAAAGATTCGGGACTAAAGAGCCGCCTGATGATCATCACCAAGCAGATCACGGATATATTTGACGAGGAAAAGATTCCTTATGGTGTTACAACGGCATATAAATCTTCGAATTTTGCTGAAGAGGTGATCTCCTATGCTGTTACCCAGCATGCTGACCTCATGATGATTATGACTCGTCCAAATGTGGATATTCCCGGCTTTAGCCTCTCCGCCTGGGATGAAAAGCTGATGTTCAATGAAGCACAGATTCCTGTTATGTGTATCAATCCTATTGAACTCGGTTATCACTATTACGAGTGGGCCATGCTTGCGTAGCAATTCAGGCAATGCCACGATGCCGAAAATGCAGAAAAGAGGTAACAAACTTTTATGATGAAGCTGATCCGGAGATATTGGGATACAAAACCACTTTTTCTGATTATTTCCCTGGCTGTGCTTTTTCGGCTGCTGGCGGCAATTTTCGCCAAAGGCTGGGGGATGTTCGATGACCATTTTATTGTAATTGAAGCAGCCGGGTCATGGGTAGCGGGCCTTGACTACAATGACTGGCTCCCAGGCAGCCCTGGAAACCATGGCCCCACCGGACACAACCTGTTCTATCCAGGGGTTCATTTCATCCTTTTCACCATTTTTCATTGGATCGGGATCACAGATCCGCAGACAAAGATGCTTTTCATTCGACTGATCCATGGCGCTTTATCATTGTTAACAGTTTACTTTGGATATAGAATAGCGGAGACCCTGCAGGATAGAAAGGCAGCACGCCTGGCCGGATTATTGCTTGCGGTCTTTTGGTTTATGCCATGGATGAGTGTTCGAAACCTCGTTGAAATGGCCTGCGTCCCCTTTCTGATGGCCGGTTATTGGCTGATTATCCGCAAGAAACTCAACAAACCTATGTTGCTGGATTGGCTGTTCGCAGGCTTGTTGTTTGGTCTGGCTGTCAATATACGACCGCAGGCTGTATTCTTTCCAATCGGGATCGGACTGGTTATCCTGTTTCAGCGAAAATGGGGGGAATTGTTGTCACTTTCAATCGGTTCGCTTGTTTGTTTCTCCCTGTTCCAGGGAGGAATTGATTTTATCATCTGGGGCAAACCATTTGCAGAGCTCCTTGAATATGTAAACGTTTGTGTAACTGAACGCAATGATTACATTTCACTGCCGTGGTACAACTACTTTCTGACTATTTTTGCCCTGCTGATTCCCCCGGTCAGTTTTTTCCTATTCTTTGGATTTCTGAAGAACTGGAAAAAGTACCTTTTTGTTTTTCTGCCGACCTTGCTGTATTTTATATTTCATTCCTATTTCCCCAATAAACAGGAACGGTTTATCCTGCCAATGATCCCCTTGCTGATTGTTTTCGGAACAATGGGCTGGACCCTGTTTGCTGAAAATTCTGAATTCTGGAAAAAACGGCCGAAACTTTCAGCCTGGAGTTGGGGTTTCTTTTGGACGATCAATGCGATTTTATTGATTACCTTTACCTTTACCTATTCAAAAAAAGCGCGGGTTGAAGCAATGACCTACCTCTCCAAATACCCTAATATACAGATTATTGCAGTGGTCGACGAAGAGGGCAGCCCGGAGCAGATGCCTAAATTTTACCTGAATCAATGGCCCGGCTCCTATAATGAACGTTCGCGCGATCCGAGTGCAGATTCCATCCTTGCCCTCGCTTACCGCAATCGTATGCATGATCCTCCGCGGTTTATTCTGTTCACCGGAGATAAAGGGATCAAGCCGATGGTGATCAAAGCCAGGCAATATTTCCCCCGTCTGGTTTATGAGACCACCATTGAGCCCGGATATATCGATCGCTTTGTTCATTGGCTTAACCCTATAAACAAAAACCGCAGGATCTTTATTTACCGGAATAGCGAAGTTATTCCGCAACGAATGGAAAATTGAGATGAACGACCGTAAAAAGATCAATATTGCCCAACCCTCCTTTCTCGGGAACGAAAAAAAATATCTGCTCGATACAATCGAAAGTGGCTGGATCAGTTCCATCGGCCCCTATATTGAGAAGTTTGAAAATGAATTTGCCAGGTACCATGGGGTTAAACATGCCATTGCAACCCACAATGGAACCATTGCCCTTCATTTGGCACTGGTTGCCGCCGGTATAAAAAGCGAAGATGAGGTCATTGTTCCAGACTTCACCTTTGTTGCTACTGCCAACAGCGTTCGCTATTGCAATGCCACGCCGGTACTTACCGACGTTGATCCGGGGGACTGGAATATCGCCCCGGAATCAATCAAGGCCAATATCACGTCAAAGTCGAAAGCCATTATTCCTGTTCATCTTTATGGAAATCCTGCGCGGATGGACGAAATACGCGACATTGCCAAGCAGCATAAGCTCCTCATCATCGAAGATTGTGCTGAGGCGCTGGGCGCCAAATACAATGGCGAGAGGGTTGGTATTATGGGAGATATTGGCTGCTTTTCCTTTTTTGGAAATAAAATTATCACCACGGGTGAAGGGGGAATGTGTATCACCAACAATGATGAACTGGCAGAGCGGATGCGCATTCTTCGCGACCATGGCATGAACAGGACGAAAAAATACTGGTATGATCTGCTGGGTTTCAACTACCGGATGACGAATATGCAGGCAGCTGTCGGGGTTGCCCAGTTGGAACAACTTGATGACCTTTTAAAGACACGCGACGATATCTACCTCTCCTATCAAAATGCATTCAAGGACTCCCCGGGGATCCTTCTTCAGGAAACACATCATCAGCGCAGCGTAAACTGGATATTCACCATACGGATGCAGGGGTTATCTGAGGCACAGAGGGATGCTGTCATGGCCGATCTGAAAGTTAAAAACATCGATTCACGACCTGTTTTTTACCCCATTCACAAAATGGATTTCTACCAAAACGGGGGGTTTTGCCGGATGATTCCTTCAGGGAGCAACCTCGTTTCGCAGGAAGGAATCAGTCTGCCAACTTACATTGGTCTCGATCAAAGCGACATACGCTTTATTGCGGAGACCCTGAAAGAGTCATTGGCCATCCATGTCAATAAATAACCCGAGATGAAGCTATCTGTTATTCTGCCGACCTTTAACGAAAAAGATTCCATTATTCTCCTCATTAAAGAGATCTTATCAATTCTTGACCGGGAAAAAATCGATCATGAAATTGTAATTGTAGATGATAACAGTCCTGATGGCACCTATCAGGAAATTATGACTGTGTTTACCGGGAACCCCCTTGTTGTTCCAATATTGCGAACCAAAGAGAAAGGACTTGCCTCAGCCATTTACCATGGGATTTCCCATTGCAGCGGGGATAAGGTAGTTGTGATGGATACGGACTTCAACCATCCTCCTGGGCTGATCCCTCTTTTGGTAAAAATCACCGATTATTTTGACATCGCTTCAGGTTCCCGTTATGTTATTGGCGGAGGGATGGAGACTTCACGCATGCGCTATTTCGGCAGCAAAATATTCAACAAGTTTATTCATTACACCCTACAGGTCAAAACCACAGATAATCTGAGCGGATACTATGCATTCAACAAAAAAATTCTTGACGGAGTTGATCCCGCTACCATCTTTTACGGATATGGGGATTATTTTATCCGGTTTCTCTATACCATGCAGAAAAAAAAGAAATTTATCCTTGAGGTTCCCGTAGTTTATAAAGACCGTCAGGGCGGACTTTCAAAGACCAACCTGAAAAATGAGTTGATCAGATATACAGGATCAGTGCTCAAAATTCGGTTTTGCAACCGGAAGAAAAAATGACCCTCATGGATGCAGAACAGGCCAGGCAACGGATCATCAGTCTTTCGGACGAAATACGCCGGCACAACTATAATTATTATGTTCTTTCAAAACCAGAAATTGGCGATTTTGAATTCGACATGTTGCTTGAAGAGCTGATCAGGCTTGAAAAGGATTATCCTGAATTTTCCGAAACTGACTCCCCTACCAGGCATGTTGGCGGTGACATCACCAAGGATTTCAGGCAGGTTATCCATAAACATCCGATGCTTTCGCTCGCGAACACCTATTCCGAAGAGGAGATCCGCGATTTTGAAGAGCGCATACATAAAATCATCGGAGACGAGGTTGAATATGTGTGTGAGCTGAAGTTCGACGGTGTTGCCATCGGGCTCACCTATCGCAACGGAAGCCTTTTACAGGCGGTTACACGGGGCGATGGCATCCGGGGAGACGATGTAACAACCAATGTAAAAACGATCAAAAGTATTCCCCTGAAGCTTCATGGGCATGGTTTTCCTGAAGAATTCGAGATCAGGGGTGAAATTATCCTTCCCCATGCCAGCTTTGAAATGATGAATGGGCAACGAATGGAAGAGGGAGATGAGCCATTTGCCAATCCACGCAATGCCGCGTCAGGCAGTTTGAAGACACAGGATTCCACTGAGGTCGCCAGGCGGAAACTGGATGGTTTTTTCTATTATTTACCGGGCAAGGAGCTGCCCCTCCAGACACACTATGATTGCCTGATGGCGGCCAGATCATGGGGACTGAAAATATCAGAATATACGGTTCGCTGCAAAACAATAGAAGATATTTTTGATTACATCAGCATATGGGATACGTCGCGCCGCGAACTTCCCTTTGACATTGATGGGGTTGTAATCAAGGTTAATGATCTCCGGCAGCAGGACTTGCTGGGTTTCACAGCCAAGTCACCCCGCTGGGCCATTGCCTATAAATTCAAAGCTGAACAGGTCACCACCCGGCTGGTATCTGTTGATTTTCAGGTAGGACGCACAGGAGCTGTGACGCCAGTGGCCAATCTTGAACCGGTGCAGCTTGCTGGAACCGTGGTTAAACGGGCCTCTCTGCACAATGCCGATATTATCAGCGCCCTTGATGTTCGCATCGGCGATATGGTTTTCGTAGAAAAAGGGGGTGAAATCATACCCAAGATCATCGGTGTGGACATTGAACAGCGACCGGATGCCGCAAACCGGCTTTCGTTTATAAGCCATTGTCCCGAATGTGGCTCCAAGCTAATCAGAACGGAGGGTGAATCGGCATGGTATTGTCCGAATGAAAGCGTCTGTCCTCCTCAAATCAAGGGAAAGCTTGAGCATTTCATCTCCCGCAAGGCGATGAATATCGATAGTCTTGGTGAAGGTAAAGTTGAAATCCTGTTTGATCACGGGCTTGTTTACAATTGCGCTGATCTGTATGCCCTGACATACGACCGTCTTATCGGTTTGGAGAAAACCTATGAATCAACTGAAGAAAAAAAGGAGAAAAGGATCAGTTTCCGTGATAAAACTGTAGTCAACATTCTTCAGGGGATCGAAAAATCAAAAAGAGTAACCTTTGATCGGGTTTTGTTTGCCCTGGGAATCAGATTTGTTGGGGAAACCGTAGCAAAAAAGTTAGGTTCCCATTTTATCTCACTGGAAAAACTTATGCATGCTGATTTCAACGAGCTGATTGAAGTGGAAGAGATCGGCGAAAAAATTGCCCAGAGCATCCTCATGTGGTTTTCAGATCAAAAAAACATCGAAATCGTTAACAGGCTCCGGCTTTCCGGTATACAATTCAGCATGGACGAATCGCTTATCATGCGACTCAGTGAAAAACTTTCAGGATTGACTTTTGTGGTGAGCGGCATATTTGAAAATTTTTCCCGCGACGAGCTAAAAAAGATTATTGAAGCCCATGGCGGAAAAAATATCGGATCGATCAGTTCAAAAACCTCCTATCTTCTGGCCGGCTCAAACATGGGTCCTGAAAAGCGCAGAAAAGCTGAAAAACTTGGTGTTCCCATCATTTCTGAGGATCATTTTCTAACGATGATTTGATGGTTACTGTACCTTCGTGACCGATCCGGCGCCTGAAACCTGCTGATCGATTTCTGTAGGGGAACCCTTGTACTTTACACTGCCGGCACCCGAAATTTCAGCCCGGATCCTTTTGGAAACGTTGAGCTGGGCATTGCCAGCACCACTGATATCAATATCATAGTTCTCCGCAATCATATCAAAAGCAAAGATGTCTGAGGCTCCGGAGAGATCCATGGTTACATCAACAGCAGTTCCCGTGAATTTCATCTTGCTGGCGCCGCTGCAACCGAGTTTTAACTTTTGAACCGCTATCTCAAGTTTTGAATCTGAGGCCCCTGAGGCATCAATGCTGAGTTCGGGAACGGTAATACGGCCCTCGGTACTGATATCTACAGCACCACTCACATCTATGTTCTTCAGATTTTTAACTGTCACATAAACTTTCATGACTGTAACATGGTGCACCGGTTTCCGGGTTTCAATTCTCAGCGTTCCGCCCACAACTTCGGTCCGGATGATTGGAAGCAGGTTTGCATCGGTTTCTACGGTAACCTCTTCGACTGCACCCTGTTTGAGAACAATATCAAAAGCCCCGGACACTTCAATACCATCAAATGAGGGGACTTTACGAATCTCCTTCAGCACATTTCCATCCCCGTGAACTCCTCCGGTGACATGGCAACTGGCAAAAAGACTCGTCATCCCTAAAAACAGGCTGATAAACATGATTTTTGAAAATAATTTCATTGTTTTCATAGGTTAAAATTTAAATTGTTGGACGAAGGAAAAAATATTGGTTACAAACTTTCTTTATTCAAGACTTACATTCCCGTACTCACTATGAACAACCACCTTGCTTACCGGAGCCTCTGTCGCTCCTACCGTTCCTTTATACACACTGGAAGTAGGCGTCGTAGAGCGGAATGAAAATTTGGCTTTGTCTGACGGGAAATTCAGATTGCAATATTTAACATCAGCATCCAGGCTGTATTTGGACTGTTCATTCAATCCGATTGAGACATCGCCATATCTATTCTGAATATTTACAGATGAAAAATCAGCAGCCATTTCATGAACATCACAGTTCCCATATTGAATATCAAGATTCAGGCTCTGTTCAATGCGCTGGATATCAATATCAGAGAATTTCGATTTACTTTGCAAGGCCGATGAATTTTCCAAATTCAGTTTACCGCCTTCAAAAACCACATTGAGTGCAATGATTTTTTCAGCATCAAGGTTTGAAAATTTTGAATCGAGCCTTAAACTGCCAGCATAATCCAGGTTCATTTCAGAATATTTTAACATCATCACTGCACCTTTAACCCAGTTTAAGCTTGCTTTGCTAAACTTAATGTCCAGCAGATTATCTGAACTTCCAAGTTTTTTTGCCTCCAGGTTTCCATATCCCAGGTTAATCTTCGTCTTTCCCTGTACTTCATTGATGAAGATATCGCCGAATTTATTTGTCAGGTCGAGACTGATGGTAACCGGCATCGATATGATGTAATCAATTGAAAAGCTCCCTTTTCCTGAGCCTTTTCCATCCTGGATACTTGTAACCGCATTCACGGAGGATGGTGAATCGGTAAAATCGATCGAGATCCTGTTGAAGCGTTTGACAGCCTCTTCCTGGTCGCTGGCATCAACTGTGATGGTGACTTCGATTAAAATGGAATTTTTATCCCAGTTGGCACAGTGTATCTTTCCGAAACGGTTGTTAACAGTAAGCTGTGCATCAGGATTGACGGTGAATTCCTTTTTAATCACCTTGGTAAATTCATCATGGGCCTTCACCCCTTTTATGCAAAGCAGGAAAAGGAAAACCAGCGTAAAGAAGGTAATTTTTATTATTGTTTTCATGACAAACTATTTTTTGGATTGTGAAAGTTGCTTGATGATGTTGTTCAGAATGGATTCTTTCATCTGCTGGTTCTGGATAATGGCATCCAGAATGTGTTCATTACCGGGATTGACCAGCAGGGTGTTTTTCAGTTCGGCTGTTGACAGGTTCAGTTTTGAAATTTCGCTTAACGCAGTCTCGTTTAATGAAATGGCTTCCGAATTGCATGATGCCAGGGTATTCAGGGTTCCCATTTGCACCATGGCCTGGTTGTCATAATACTGAATCGCTTCCGTTATTTCAAGTGGCAATTCTGATCCCTGGTTTAATAACACAAATCGTTCACCAATCTCCCTGGTGACAAATTCGACTACAATAACACTTACACTGATCAGGATGACGATCAAAGCTGCAACCTTAAGCAGACGGCTGCGTGTGTGACTTACTGCCAGGACCGGCTGGCTGCTCATACGGTTCTGAAATCTCCCGAAATGATCCTGTTCTGGCTCAAATGAATCGAATTCTCCGAGGTGCTCCCTGATATACTTTTCCAGTTCCGGCATGGTTAATTTGCGCTAAATGTATGGTGAAAATTATTTTTCTTTAATAATCCGAGTAATTTCCGGCGTGCACGAAAGTAGCGGGTTCGCGAAAGCTGATTTGAAATATGCAATATCTGGGAGATCTCCTCGTGATCATATCCTTCAAGAAGGAAAAGTGATAAAACAACCCGGTACTCCTCCGGCAGATAAAACATTGCTTTTTTGACCTCTTCTACCTGAAACTGGATTTCATCCTCCCTGTTTTCTTCGGCGGTATCGGGCACATCGTACACCTCTTCGTCAAGAGAAACGGTATTTTTCTGTTTTCTTAAATAATCAAGGGACCTGTTGACCACAATCCGTTTCAGCCAGGAACCGAAGCTGCCCGCACCCGAATAGCGATCCAACTGCTGAAATCCATCCAGGAAAGATTCCTGCATGATATCCTCAGCTTCGGCCATATCGTTGACAATTCTGAGACTGGTATTGAACATGGCTTTATAATAGAGTTTATAGATTTTAAATTGTGCATCTCTGTCGCCATTGCGACAGGCATCAATCAATTTCTGATGAATATGTATATAAGCGCCTTCCAATCTATCGGATTTTTGACAATGGACTGAGGTGAATTTAAAATGTTACAGTTCACAGATAAAATTATTAAAAAAATCATCCATTCCGCCATGGTCATTCGTTATTCATTATAGGTAAATCGCAGAGAAGATGTACTTTTGCGCCAGATTGAAAAAATTTCACATACCTGTATATTTTTTTCCCCTTGCAGCCATGCTTTTTTGGGGACTTTCCTTTATTTGGAGCTCCATCCTGCTGAAATATTATGAACCTGTCACCATCATTTTTATCCGGCTTATCATCTCTGCTGCTTTCCTTTTTACGATTATTCATTTTTTCTGGAAACGTGAAAAGATCAGCCTGAAAGACTACAGATTGATTTTTCTCAGTGCATTGTTCAATCCATTCCTCTATTTTCTTGGGGAGAATTACGGATTAAAATTTTCCACGCCCTCCATCTCTGCAGTAATCATTGCAACCATTCCTGTTTTTTCTCCAGTAATAGCTTTTCTGAGTGTCAGAGAAAAACTAACCCCCATTAATTTTGTTGGAATTGCCATCTCTTTTAGTGGTGTAGTCATGATGCTTGTCACCGGGAATCTTTCCCTCGCAGCTGATATCCGTGGGATTCTTTGTTTATTCGGGGCTGTTCTGGCTGCCTTGCTCTACACGGTCACATTGAGAAAACTCACTGTCAAATATTCGGCACTGACTTTGATTGCCTGGCAAAACCTGATCGGTATTTTTCTCTTTTTACCTCTTTTTTTGGTATTTGAATTCAAATCAGCCATAGATGTTCCCCTGAACAGAGAGATCATCACATCCATGCTACTTTTAGCAATCCTTGCCTCTTCAGTCTCTTTTGTTTTTTTTGCACATTCAGTTAAACTACTGGGAATCAGCAAATCAAATATCTTTTCAAACCTGATCCCTGTATTTACGGCCATATTCTCATTTATTCTGCTATCAGAAGAGTTTACCCTCCAAAAAGTCGCAGGGATCACACTGGTAATTGGCGGAGTTTACCTTTCGGAAAGAACAAGAAGGCGAATTTAGCTCCCCATTTTTATGCTATCTTTGCTTGACTATATTTGACAAAACAGATGATTTTTAGACCTGAGAAACTGAAAATAAAAGATCTGCGGATGAAACCTTTCATCGATCCGGATGAAATATGGGAATTCATTCGTACGCGTCCGGCAACAAAGGAGCAAGTCAGGGATATCATCGCAAAATCTCTCGATAAAAACCGGTTGACTCTTGCCGAAACAGCTGTTCTAATAAATGCAACAGATCAGGATCTCATTGAAGAAATCAAACAGGGAGCGCGTAAATTGAAAGAAAAAGTGTACGGTCAGCGGATCGTGCTCTTTGCCCCTTTATATATCGGGAATCTGTGTACTAACAATTGTGCTTACTGCGGATTTAAAGCATCTAACAAGCAATTAAAACGGGTTACACTCGACCATGATGATCTGGTTTGCCAGGTTAAAGCGCTGGAAGATTCAGGCCAGAAAAGATTAATCCTGGTATTTGGTGAACATCCGCAATACGATGCCAAATTCATTGCCGACAGTGTCAGGACGGTTTATGCTGTTAAGAGTGGTCCCGGTGAAATCAGGCGGGTCAATATCAATGCAGCACCACTCGATATTGACGGTTTCCGCATCATCAAAGATTCAAAAATCGGGACCTACCAGATTTTCCAGGAGACCTATCACGAGGAGACCTATGCAAAAGTCCACCTGGGTGGCTTAAAAAGAAATTATGAATGGCGGCTGACCGCACTGGATCGAGCGCAGGAGGCAGGGATTGACGATGTGGGAATTGGTGCTTTATTCGGACTTTACGACTGGCGATTTGAAGTTTTGGGGCTGGTGCGCCACACAAATCATTTTGAAGCCGTTTACAATGTCGGGCCACATACCATATCCTTTCCCAGGATACAATATGCATCACAACTGAACATCGACAAGTCACATTTAGTAAGTAATGACGCATTCACAAGACTCGTTGCTATTTTAAGGCTGGCAGTTCCCTATACCGGATTAATCCTAACTGCGCGGGAACCGGCAAACATCCGCGATGAGATAATGCAATTTGGTGTATCCCAGATTGATGGAGGTACCAACATCGAATTGGGCGGGTATGCCAAGAAGAAGAATAACGCGGAACAGGACATTGATCTTGAGCAATTTCAGATCAATGACAACCGAAGCCTGAATGAGATCATGAATGAACTGATGGATCAAAAATATATCCCTTCATTTTGCACTGCATGTTATCGTTTGGGAAGAACCGGCGAACATTTTATGGAGTTTTCAGTCCCTGGCTTTATCAAACGTTTCTGTCAGCCCAATGCATTGATGACCATGGTTGAGTACCTGGAAGACTACGCTCCTGCTGAAACAAAGGTAAAGGGATACGCGTTGCTGAAGGAAAAACTGGATGAAATCGATGATGCAGCCTTCAGGGAGAAGCTGATAGGTAAAATTAATCAGATAAAAGAGGGTCAACGTGACCTCTATTTTTAAATTGGATTCACCATGAGCGAAGTCAGAATCATTGGTTTATTGATCACCGACCGCATTAAGGAGGCAGGACAGACACAGATGGCGCTTACGAGATATGCCCATGTGATTAAATCGAGGCTGGGGTTTCACGAGGTTTCTGAAGAGGTGTGCAGCCGGGTTGGTATCATCATTCTTCATCTCGCCGGCGATGCCGCAGAATGTAAATCCCTTGAGGAAGAACTTGCCCAAATTCGGGGACTTGAAGTACAACGCATGGTTTTCACTTTTTAATTGGTGAGATATGGGTGAGATTTCCAAAAAAGTCATTAAAGAAGAATTTCAAAGACACTATCTAATCTCCTCTCTTCCGAGTATGAGGCTTGGATTTTATGTTACCCTTATCCTTTTTTTATGTTTTGCCCTCTTTAATTTACTGGTATTTCACGACACCCCTGAATTTCATTTTTTTACCCGATTTGGCATAATTATTCCGGTTATGGTCATCTCCATTGTTGTGACCTATTTTCGCCCCTTGTATAAATGGCTAAAGACTATTTTTATTTTTCTGAACCTTGCTGCGGGTGTTGGCGTTTTTATTGTCGGATTATACTCCAGCCCATTGACTGAAGGATCTGTATACTATTATTCCTGGGTCATGCTCGTAGTAATTGGGGTATTCTCATTTTTCAGATTGCCATTCTTTACTTTAATCAGCATTGGCGCCTTCCAGGTCATGGCTTTTATACTGGCTAATATTTTTAACCGTACTTACAATCTGAATCCATTTATATTTTTCAATAACCTCTTCTTTGTAATCGGTGTATACAGTATCGGAATTATCATGGCATTGATGTTCAGAAGACTATACTGGAAAAATTTCCTTCACAAAAAAGCACTTTCCGAGAATTACCGGAAGTTGCTGAATGAGATCGATGAGCGCAAACAAGCGGGCAAGCTTCTTCAACAATCGGAGTTTCTATATATTAACACATTAAATTCAATCCCTGACTGGCTGTATGTCGTTGATAAGGAAATACGGTTTGTCATGCTGAACTCTTCCCTGCAGGAGGAGCATTTCCGACAAGGGTTTTCGATCAATTGCATCGGTAAAAAACTCACCAAGGTATATCCATTTATACAGACCTCTACCCTGGATGAAATAAACCTTGTATTTAAAACGGGTGAGATCGTGATCGGAGAACAACAATTCTACCTGGGGGACAAAACAATTTATGGAGAAACCCGCAAGGTTCCGATCTTCAAAGACAATAAAGTGATCCAGGTGATGATCATCATGCGTAATCGATCCAAGGAAAAGGAGATTGAGGAGCTGAAACAGAAAAACATCGAGCAAAAGGAGATTATGCTCCGGGAAATCCACCACCGGGTAAAGAACAATCTCGCCATCGTTGTCAGTTTGCTCGACCTTCAGCTTCGGAACAATTCTGATCCTGAACTCATTCGTATCATTCGCGACGTTGAAATGCGCATTCGTTCAATGGCGCTGATTCACGAGCATCTTTACCGTTCTGAAAATCTCGATATGATCCCGCTGGCCTCCTACCTGCAATCCCTTTCAGAAATCATATTGAGTACATTCAGCGGAAGCAGGATCAACCTGATCACAAGTTTTGATCCATTGGATGTCAATATTGAACTTGCACTTCCACTTGGACTTATTGCAAATGAACTGCTTACAAATGCATTCAAATACGCCTTCCCACTATATCATACCGGGGACATTGAAATTCACTTACGAAAGGCACATGATAATGGTTATACCTTGATTGTCAAAGACAATGGCGTTGGACTACCTCCTTCTTTCTCTATGGATTCTGACAAATCGCTTGGGATGTTTATCGTGCGCTTGCTGGTAGAGCAAATAAACGGGAAGATCGACATTTCCCGGCAAAACGGAACAACCTTTACGATCTGTTTCAAGGAGATGATCGTGACCAAATCAAGTATTTCATTGAATTAGAAACCATGAAAGAAATCTGGATACTCGGTATTCGCATCACCGACAGGGTTAAAAAAGTCTCAGATGTTCAGCATATTTTAACAAAATTCGGATGTTCGATCAGAACACGATTGGGCCTTCATGAAGTCAAGGATGATTTTTGTTCCCGAAGCGGGATGATCATCCTTGAACTTACCGGAACCCGCGATGAATTTGTAAAACTGGAAAATGAATTACTAAAGGTGGATGGCCTTGAGGTAAAGAAGATGGTTTTTGACGTGTGACCAAAGAACGTGACAGGTGACGCGTGACGCGTGACAAATGATTAGACCAGGGTTACCCTTGTACCTCCGTTGTCAATTCCAAGCATGGTCGTTTTCGTGATAATGGTGTCCTTTCCTGAGCGTTCAACAAAATGAATTGCTGCCCTTACTTTGGGGCCCATACTGCCATCAGGGAACTGACCTTCTTCCAGATATCGCTTGGCTTCAGCAATTGTCAGGCGGTCGAGTGCCTTTTCCTGCGGCGTATTGAAATTAATACAAACCTTGGGAACATCTGTGAGGATGAAAAATTTATCAGCATTGATTTGTGAGGCAAGCAAAGCAGAAGCGAGGTCCTTGTCAATTACCGCATCTATTCCCTGGAGTTTATTGGGTGCAACGTAGAATACGGGTATTCCTCCACCACCCACTGCAATTGCGATCTGCCCGCCTCGGGCAATCGATTCGATGGTCTTCTTATTGATGATAACCAAGGGTGTCGGGGAGGCAACAACTTTTCTCCAGCCCCGTCCACGCGGATCCTCTTTGAAAATGGATCCTGTATCCTTCATCGTTTTTTCAGCCTCCTCTTTTGTATAGTATGGACCGACAGGTTTCGTGGGTTTTAAAAAGGCGGGATCATCTTTATTTACCAAAACCTGTGTGGTAATGGTAATGATATCCCGCTCCATATCATGGATTTCCAGTACATTTTTAAGCTGTTGCTCAATGATATAACCAATAAATCCCTGAGAATAGGCCACGCAGATATCCAAGGGCATTTCGGGCAGACCAAACATTTTATACCCTGCTGAATTAGCAAGCATGATATTGCCCACCTGTGGACCGTTACCGTGTGTAATCACAATGTTATAATCACGTTTGATTAACTTCACCAGGCTTTCGGCGGTTGCAAAGGCATTCGCCTCCTGCTCATCAATGGTTCCTTTTTGGTCTCCGCGCAAAAGTGCATTTCCTCCAAGGGCAACTACGGCTAGCTTTTTCATAGGATTGATCGGTTAGATGGCAAATTTAGAAATTTTTTCGGATCTTTGAGTACCTTCGCATTGCAATGAAATCACAGAAAAAAGCCTATTTATTCGCGCTTGCAGCTATCGCATGCTGGTCAACCATCGGATCGGCCTTTAAAATCTCCTTACGTTACCTCGATCCGCTCGGGTTGTTGTTTTTTTCATCATTTATGGCCTGCCTGGTTCTGTTTTTTATCCTGTTGGCCCAGGGCAAATTGACACTCCTGAAAAGCCTTTCCATCAAGGATGTGCTGCTGTCTGCATTGCTGGGGTTTCTCAACCCATTCCTCTATTATGTGGTACTGCTGAGAGCCTATGATTTGCTGCAAGCACAGGAGGCCGGAACCCTGAACTATATCTGGCCCCTTTTTCTTGTATTGCTTTCTATTCCCATGTTAAAGCAAAAAATCAGCCTCAGCAGCATCTTCGCTATCCTGATTAGTTTTACAGGTATCATTGTCATCTCTACTCACCCCGACCTGACCTCGCACCACCTTGTCAGTATCCCTGACTCTGACAGGGTGATGGGTATATTCCTGGCAGTCGGCAGCGCAGTTTTCTGGGCACTCTACTGGATATTTAATGTCAGGGACCAGCGTGAAGCCGTTAGCAAACTCTTCCTTAATTTTTGCTTTGGTTTTATATACACTTTTCTGGCCATTGTCATTACAGGAACATTCCAGATCCCGCCATGGCAAGCATTAACCGGCGCCGTATACATCGGCTTGTTTGAGATGGGCATCACCTTCGTATTCTGGCTGAACGCACTCAGGTTTTCTTCTACAACGGCGAAGGTTTCAAACCTGATTTACCTCTCTCCGTTCATCTCCCTGATCATCATTCACTTTGCAGTAGGTGAACCAATCCTTTTTTCAACATTCGTCGGATTGATGTTCATTGTGACCGGGATCATTCTCCAGCAGTACCTGAAACGTTAGATGGGCTTATCGGCATGTGCGTTCGAGCATTTCCAGAATCTCCCTTTTGGTAAACGGTTTGCCTAAATAATAATCGCATCCATGGGCCAAAATGCGTTTCTGTTCCTCTTTTGATGTAAAACCAGTTATGGCGATAATCGGAGTCTGGCTGTTGTTTTCCAGCTTTTTTATTGCATTTGCTGCTTCAAGCCCGCTCATTCCTAAACCAAGATTTATATCCATCAAGATAACATCGTAGGCTTTCTCCCGGGCCATCTGAATTGCATTGGCACCATTCATTGCTGCGTCGAGAATATAATATTCTTTGCAGTACTGGGTGGCTAAATTGACATTGTCTTCATTATCTTCAACCAATAAAATGATCGGCTTTCGTTTACTCCCCTGAATGACTGGTTTCATTTTATCCTGCGGCATCGAATCATGAATTGGGTTTTCCACACTGCCGGAGTACATCTCAACATCGGGGAACCTGATTGTAAAAACAGAGCCTATCCCAATTTCGCTTTCTATAAGAAGTTCACCATTCAAAAGTTCGACGATTTTCTTGGCGATCGTAAGGCCCAGCCCGGTTCCCTCATAAATACGGTTATAACCTCCGCTAACCTGGCGAAACGACTCAAAGATAAGCTGATGATATTCTTTGTCGATTCCGATGCCTGTATCGGAAACCCTGATTTCAATCCAGGATCGGCCTTCAATTGAAATACCATTCAACGCGATATCAATGCGCCCCTGGTCAGTGAATTTAATGGCATTATTCAGCAGTTCCCCGATCGCCTTGGTGATTAACCCTTTGTCGGTGAAGGCTTTGACTTTCTTTATTGGCATAAATGCCAAATGCAGGTTTTTCAGAATGGCCAATGGCTGAAAGTTCGAAACCATGCGATTTAATTCTGATACAAGGTCAACCTCTTTCAAATTTAATAGTTCGGTTCCTGATTGAAGCTGTGTAAGCTTAAGTATATCATCCAACATTTTTAAAAGCCGGTCACCTGAAACCCTTATCCTTTCAGCCATTTCGCGGATATCATCTTCGGCTGATTCAGTACTGATAATGGAGGAAAATCCCAGGATGGCATTGAGCGGTGTTCTCACTTCATGGCTCATATTCATCATCAGGGAAGATTTCATGAGATTTGACTCTTCAGCCAGCTTTTCAGCCCTGGTCAGGATCGCAAGCTCATCCTTGAGCCGCTCCTCCGCCCGTTTGCGTTCAGTGACATCCCTAAGTATGAGCAGCGTGTGTTTTTTATCTTTATAATCAAAGATAGAGGCTTTCACATCCATGTGGAAGGTCGTTCCATCTTTTTTCATACCAATGGTTTCATACTCAGTGGGTATTCCGGGATCAACCGGACGGAGTTTAATGTATTCAGCAATTCGTTCTTTCTCTTCCGGAGCAATCAAACCCAGCAGCGGCAACGCTAATATTTCATTTTCGTTTGTAAAGTCAAAAAGCTTTATGTAGGCCGGGTTTACAAACACCAGGAAATCATTGATGGAAACGCCTATGGCATCAGTGGAGCTTTCCCAGACTGCCCTGAATTTTGCTTCACTCTCACGCAAGGCAGAATCAACCCTCACCCGTTCAGTAATTTCAGTTTGTAAAGAGATGTTGGCCAGCTCGAGTTCAGTTGTACGTTCCTTCACCCGAAGTTCAACCTCATCATATGCCCGGCGCAATTCATCGCGGGTGCGCTCGAGGTTATTTTTCTCCTTTTGAAGCTCGCTGTTGATCAACCTTAATTGCTCCGGGCTTGGAATAGCCAGAAGTTTAGGGAGTATTGGCCAGACAATGACAGCGGTGGCCAGCGAAACAATGGCCGTGATCGAATCGACCAACGCCTGCCACCAGTCAACTGACCACCAAAGTCCGATGATATGTACAAAGTGTGTTGTGCCGCAAACCAGGATGAATGCGCCAAATAGGACAATGGCCCAGGAAAATGGCAGATCTTTACGCTTCCTGATAAAAACGATGAGAAAGACAGGGATCGATGCATAAGAGATGGCAATTAGTCCATTGGCAATGGCCATGACCATCATCAGGAGTGGTGACATGGTTCCTGCATTGGCCCCCTTGACCTCCATTCCACCTGGCATGGTCATTAACGGGAATACAATGAGTATGGCCAGGGCCATGGCAGGAGCCAGAATCCGCGGCACCAGTTCAAGTACTTGCCGGATCATGGATTTAGCTGGGGCAAATGTCTGAACTTTGAAGCCACGCAGGCGTAAGCTGTTCGTCACCACAAAGATCGAACTGAAGGCCATGGCTCCAGCAGCAAACATGGGGCTCAGCAGTCCATAAGCAGCAACCGGAATAAGGGCAACATTATAGAACAGGGCCCAAATAAGATTCTGGATTATGGTCTGGTAAGTGACCCGGGACAAGGAAATGGCACGGCCCACCCCATGAAGGTCACCGCTGATAAGGGTAATCCCAGCGGCTGCCATGGCTACATCAGCGCCGGTTCCGATGGCAATGCCGACATCGGCCTGTGCAAGCGCCGGTGCATCATTGATGCCATCGCCGACCATGGCCACAATTCGTCGAGGATATCCTGAAACATGGCCTGACTGAAGATTTTTTATGACCTCTGCTTTGCCCCCGGGCAAAACTTCTGCTATTACACTGTCGATGCCAACCTGGACAGCGATTGCTTCCGCGGCGTTCCTGTTATCCCCGGTGACCATTACGACTTCAAGACCAAGCCGGTGCAAATCGGCAATGGCCTCCCTGGAACTTGGTTTTACAGTATCTGCTACTGCAATCAATCCAACAGCGCGGGCTGATTCGCCGTTGGATGCAATGGCTACGATCATCACCGTTTTTCCTTCGGCCTGCAACCTTCCGATATCCTGCTGAAGTGTTACTGTGTCAATCTGCTCATTTTGCATTAACCTCAGGTTCCCAATAATCACAATTTGTCCGTTCACCAAAGCCCGGACACCAAAACCACTGAAAGCCTTGAACTGTAATGGATCTGTAAGCACCAGGCCTTTATCCTGCCCTGCTTTCACGATGGCATGGCCCAAAGGATGCTCAGATCCCTGTTCGGCGCTGGCTGCCATGCACAGCATTTCATCCATTGACAGGCTTGGGACAGTATAAATATCTGTAACTTCCGGCTGCCCCTTGGTGATCGTACCAGTCTTATCCAGCACAACAATATTCACACGGCCTGCTCTTTCAAGGGTTTCGCTGTTTCTGAAGAGAATTCCGTTTTCAGCGCCTTTTGATGTTCCGACCATAATGGCTGTCGGAGTGGCCAGACCTATCGCGCAGGGACATGCGATGACCAAAACCGCGATGGCGTTCATCATGGCCATGGTCCAATCACTCTGAGCTACAAAGACCCAACCTGAAAAAGTCATGATTGCGAGACCAACAATGATGGGAACGAAATATTTTCCGATCTCGTCAGTCAATTTTTGAATGGGTGCCTTACTTGCCTGCGCGGCCTGGACCAACGTTACAATCTGCGCCAAAGTGGTGTTTTTACCTACCTTGGTTGCTTCAAACCTGATCAATCCTTCCCTGTTGATGGTGGCCCCGATCACATCATCACCCGGGCCTTTGCTGACTGGCATCGATTCGCCGGTGATCATAGACTCTTCAAAAGCGGAACGTCCTTCACAGATGATGCCGTCGACCGGCACTTTTTCGCCCGGGCGAACCACTATGGTATCCCCGACAACAACCTGTTCTATGTTTATCTCCACCTCCGCCCCATGGCGGATGACATGGGCGGTTTTGGCGCGAAGACCCATCAAGGCCTTCAGTGCTTCTGATGTGCGGCCTTTTGCGCGGGCTTCGAGATACTTGCCCAGCCTGATGAGTGTTATGATAGCGGCACCGGTTTCGAAGAAAACATTTGGACTGCCGATCAAGCCAACAGTCACTAAAAGGCTCGAAAAATATGCAACGGAAGAGCCAAGCATGATCAATACATCCATGTTGGCACTGCCAGAACGTAAACTCTTGTATGCCCCAATGTAAAACTGCCAGCCGACCACAAACTGAACCACCGTGGCAAATAGCAGCATGGCATATTGGTCATGTGGAAAACTCCAGAAGCCAAAGTCGCGGGCCATGCTGAATATGACCAGTGGCACGGTAAAAATCAAACCCACAACAAGCATCTGTTTCTGATGCTTCAGCACGGAAGCACGCACCCTGGCCTCTACATCCTCAAGTTGATCAGTCTCCCCAACTTGCACAGGATCGAAGCCTGCTTTACGCATTACCCCTGCAATTTCAGCAATTCCGGTCATCCCCGGTATATACTCCACTGCAACCCGCTCAGTGGCATAACTCACATTGGCTGCGAGTACTCCATCCATCCGCAGGAGCATTTTTTCAAGTGCCAGTGCATCTGAGTTATCATGCAAGCCAGTAACAGGCAGTTCCGTCTTTCCGGTCGCAATACCAAACCCAATCCGCTTGACAGACGCAATGATCTCATTTTCATTAATTTTCGTTTTGTCAAAAGATACAGAGAGTTTTTCACCAGCAAGATCCACATTGACCTCTTCGATGCCTGATAATTTGCCAACGTTGCGCTCAATATTCAATGCACAGTTTGAACAGGACATTCCTGTAACGGGCATTGTAGTTCGCTTGGTATGATCCATCTTCGTTTCCTTCCAGCAGATGTATGTTGAAAAATCATTTCCCTGGATTACCCAGGCAGATATCATATACAAATTTAATATTTATTCCAGGCAACCTTTGTAAATTTGTCACATGAAATCGAAAACCATTGCGTTCCACCATTTCGGATGTAAAGTAAATTTCGCTGAGGCCTCTTCCCTATCAAGGAAATTTCTGGAAAATGGATATGAAGTCACCCATTTTCACAACCCGGCTGATATATATGTAATCAGCACCTGCGTTGTAACTGCTGTTGCCGAGAAAAAGTGCCGAGCGGCCATACGCCAGGCGCACAAGATCAACCCGGAGGCGCGGATCGCCGTGATCGGCTGTTTTTCTGAACTTAAGCCTGGTGAACTGGCCCAGATGGAAGGTGTCGATCTTGTATTGGGCCATACCGGGAAGTTCCGTTTGTTTGAAGAGCTGGCCCTGCTCGATCAACCTCCCGAACATGGAAAAGAATTGCCTGGTAAACATGAATCGTTTATACCTTCATTTTCATATGGTGACCGTACACGTTCATTTTTAAAAATCCAGGATGGATGTGATTACCATTGTTCATACTGCACCATTCCATTGGCGCGCGGACGAAGCAGGAGCGACACCATTCAGAATTCGCTGAAATATGCACGGGAAATCACAGGTCATGGCGTCAAAGAGATCGTGTTAACCGGCGTAAACATCGGTGATTTTGGCAGGCAAAACGGGGAGAACTTCTTCCAGCTCATCCAGGCGCTTGATAAGATCGAAGGGATGAGCCGCATCCGGATATCATCCATTGAACCCGACCTGCTTTCGCATGATATCATTGAATTTGTGGCAGCCTCCCAAAACTTCATGCCCCACTTCCACATCCCGCTCCAATCGGGAAGCAACAGGATTCTTAAATTGATGCATCGCAAGTATAACAGGGAGCTTTACGCCGATCGTATCATGAAAATCCGTTCCCTCCTGCCCTATGCATGTATTGCAGCCGATGTGATTACTGGTTTTCCTGGTGAAACAGATCAGGACTTCGACGATGCCTATCACTTCCTCCAACATCTCGATATTTCCTATATGCATGTATTCACCTATTCGAAACGTGAGAATACCCTTGCTGCAAAAATGGAGACTTTTGTTTCGGATAGGGTCAAAAAAGATCGCAGCGACCGGTTGCATCAATTGTCGGAAGAAAAAAAGCATCAATTCTATTTGAAAAATCAGGGCAGAGAGGTAAGCGTGTTATTTGAATCAGATAATTCAAAGGGTTTCATGCATGGTTTTTCGGAAAATTATGTCAAAGCAAGAACGATTTATAACACAGAATTTGTCAATCAGGTGATGCGGGTGAAACTAGAAAACCTGACCGGGGATGGTTATCTTGTCAATGAAATAATTTAACTCTGAAAGACTTAAATAAGCTTAACCTTGCAGGTTGAAAAGAGACAATATGAACTTAGAAAAACTGACATACAGTGTCTGCGATCTTGCAAAAGAGACGGGTGAATTCCTGAAGCAGGAGATTATAAAACTGAAATCCACTGATATACAATCAAAGGGGCTGCATAATTATGTGACCTATGTTGACAAGGAGTCGGAACGCCGTATTGTTGATCGCCTGTCGTTGTTAATACCCGGAAGTGGATTTATCGCCGAAGAAAATGCTGAACTTCAACCGGGTGAATTTACCTGGGTCATTGATCCCCTGGATGGTACAACGAATTTCATCCATGGTGTGCCGCTTTATTGCATCAGCATTGGATTGATGCACCAGAAGGAAACCATCCTGGGGATGGTATATGAACCCAATTTGAAGGAATTTTTTTATACCTGGAAATCAGCTCCTTCCTATCTCAACAACGTCATCATCAGGGTTTCGGAGACCCCGGGTATCAATGAATCGCTTTTTGCTACCGGCTTCCCGTACTATGATTACAGAAGACTGGATGATTACCTGGCTATTTTTAAACACCTGTTGCAAAACAGCCGTGGAGCGCGACGCCTTGGCTCTGCAGCGGCCGACCTGGCTTATACTGCCTGTGGCCGGTACGATGGCTTTTACGAATATGGCCTCAGCCCTTGGGATGTGAATGCGGGTGGGCTATTGGTCAAAAATGCCGGGGGAATTGTGACCGATTTTCTTGGTACAGAAAATTATATCTTTGGAAAACAAATCATCGCCACAAACAGCTTTATTTATCCGGAGTTTCTGAAACTTTTTAACGCATGGAAACACGAATTGAATTCATCCAAGTGAATGAATAAAAATCTGCTCCTCCTTCTCCTTATGTTCTCTTCAATTTTACTTTTCGCCCAGGTTGAGAAGAAAAGGATCAATGTCATTACAGCAACTGAAGCCCCTAAAATTGATGGCATCCTGGATGAAATTATTTGGGAATCTGCGCCTGTTGCCAAAGATTTTATCCAAAGAATGCCCTACAACGGGAAACCTTCAACACTGCGCACGGAGGTGAGGTTTTTATATGACAACAGTGGACTCTATATCGGGGCAACCCTCTTCGACCCGCATCCCGACAGTATTCTGGCCCAGATGGGACTCCGGGACGCAAATGATCTTAATGCAGATAATTTCGTTTTAATCATCAGTCCATTCAATGATGGGATCAATGCCTTTTGTTTTTCAGTGTATGCATCGGATGTGCAGGCAGATTTCAAACTGACCGGTGCCGAGGCCGGTGATGATTTAATTGGAGATGCCGATGATGATTTCAGTTGGGATGCCGTTTGGGTCAGTAAAGCCAGGAAAAATGACCAGGGTTGGGTTGTTGAGATGAAAATTCCTTACTCGGCCCTACGTTTCCCATTAGAGCCTATACAGGAATGGGGCATCAACTGCCAGCGTGAAATTCGTCGTTTCCGTGAAGTCAGCACATGGAACATGGTTGATTCTAAGATTTCAGGCTATGTGAATCAAAGCGGGCTGCTCGTTGGGATCAAAAACATCAAACCGCCCCTGCGCCTTTCAGTAACGCCCTATTTATCAGCGTACCTTCAGAACAACCCGGGTGACAATATCTATGAACTTTCCTATAATTATGGTGCAGATCTTAAATATGGGATCAATCAAAGCTTTACACTCGATATGACCCTGATCCCTGATTTCGGGCAGGTACGGTCGGATGACAAATATTATAATTTCTCCCCTTTTGAAATACGCTATGATGAGCGCCGTCAATTTTTCACGGAAGGAACCGAGATGTTCAACAAAGGAGGAGTTTTTTACTCAAGACGGGTCGGGAGTCAGCCAAAGGGCTATGAAAAGCCTTACGAAGAACTTAAATCCAATGAAATAATAGATGAAAACCCAAATCAGACCAAACTGATCAATGCATCGAAGGTTTCAGGGCGAACAAGCAACGGGCTTGGCATAGGCATTTTCAATGCCATATCTGCGAATACCTGGGCCACTGTGTTTGATACCATCACCGGCCAAAGCAGAAGGATATTGACACAGGGATTTACCAATTACAACATGGTCGTTCTGGATCAGAACCTTAAAAACAATTCTTACCTTGATTTTCTGAATACGAATTATTTTATGCCCAACGAAGGCTATACAGCCAATGTAACCGGAACCTCCTTCAAATTCGCCAATAAATCCTATACATACGCCCTCAGTGGAGATGCGTTTGTCAGTCAGAAATATTACAGTCATAATTCGCCGGACTTCGGCTATCATTATTTGCTGAATTATGGGAAAATCTCCGGAAATTTTCAATTTTCATATCAACAGTTGCTTGAAACTGATACATATGACCCAAACGACATGGGCTTCAATATCAGGAACAACCGTTTCGACAACACAGCGACCTTCCGGTACAATATCTATGACCCATTCTGGAAATTACTAAACATGTATAACAATGTCCAGATATTTTACAATTTCCTTTACGAAGGATTGAAATTTTCAAACTTTAGATTCAGTGCAGAAAGCAATGCGACAACAAAGAAATACCTGACCCTTGGCGTTTATACTGAAGTTCAACCCATTCAGGCACATGATTATTACGAGCCCAGGGTTGACGGATGGATGTATATTGCCCCTTCATATGGAAAAATGACCGCCTGGTTTTCTTCTGATTATCGCAAAACATTTGCCCTGGATGGCTCCATTTCTGGCTATCTCGCAAGTGATTATAAAACCTCTGGTTTCATCTTTACACTCGAGCCGCGATTAAGGATTTCAGACAGGATCATGGTGCTATACCATCTCTTTTTCGAAAAAATACTCAATGATGTGGGTTATGCCGATCAATCCGAAGATTCATTGGGCAACCTCAGTATTTATTTCGGGCGACGCGATCGCCAAAGCATAACCAATATCCTGGAAGCAAATTGTATGATAACCAGCACCATGAGTATCGATTTAAGGGCCCGACACTACTGGGTTTCCGCCCCTTACTACTCATTTTACTCCCTTCAGCGTGACGGAACCCTCCTCCCTTCTGCATATTCCGGTGATCCGGATGTGAATTACAACCTTTTCAACGTTGACCTTACCTACATTTGGAATTTTGCTCCGGGAAGTCAGCTGTCACTGATGTGGAAAAATGCCATCACTACCTTTGATAACAATATTATTCCCAATTTCTTTGATGATTTCAGAAACACCGTGAATTCACCAGGGGCAAACAGCTTTTCAATCAGGATATTGTATTATTTGGATGCGCTTTATTTTAAGAAAAAGAATCCGAAAAAAAATATTTATCTTTGAACTGGAAAGAATCCATGCGAGGACCTGTCTAACAGTTGCATATGACTCAAAAGACAAATAAAACATCCAAGAAAATTACTTCCAACGAGCTGTTAAAAAAAAGCGAGGAGGATGTGATCCTGCAATCGCAAAGGAAATACAGGAGTCTTCATATGAGTATGATGGATGGCTTCGTCATGGTCAATATGCAAGGAAAAATTATTGACAGCAACGAATCCTTTCAGAAAATGATCGGCTATGATGCCGACGAACTCAGACATCTAACCTACGCGGATATTACACCGAATGAATGGCATGCATATGAGCAACAGATCGTAAAAGAACAGATTCTCATAAATGGACATTCCGGTGTTTACATGAAGCAATACCGAAAAAAAGACGGAACGGTTTTCCCGGCGGAACTCAGAACATTCCTGGTTCGCGATGAAGCGGGAAGCAATGAAGGGATGTGGGCCATTGCACGAGATATAACCGAACGAAAACAAGCGGAGGAGGCCATAAGGGCCTCTGAGGAAAAATTCAGAAGTATCGTGGAGTCTTCACCCAATGCAATGCATCTGTACCAGATTGGAGAAAATGACCAGCTGGTGCTGATCGGAGCCAACCCCTCAGCCGACAAATTAACAGGAATATCCCATGCATTATTGTATGGGCTGACGATTGAACAGGCCTTTCCTAACCTGGCCAGTACTGGAATTCCTGAGATGTACAAAAGGGTTGCCAAGGGAGAGTTGCCTCCACAGTCATTCGAAATCAAATATGAGGATGCAAGGTTTTCAGGGTTCTATTACGTTCACATTTTCAAGACGATACCAGGTTGTATTGCGGTGGATTTTATTGATATTACGAGCCGGAAACAAATGGAAGATGATGTTCGCCGCTCCGAGATTGAATACCGCGACACACTTGATTCTCTCCCTGATTGGATCTATGTTGTCGACGAGAAATGTGAAATTGTAATGGTGAATTCAATTCTGAAAGAGGAGCTCAGACGTAACGGAATGAACCCCGATTGCATTGGTCAGGAGCTCAACCAACATTTTCCATTCATTTACAAACAGACACTGGACGGTATCAACCACGTTTTTAAAACCGGAGAGGCTTCTCTTGATGAACAAAAAGTTGAAGTGAATGGCAGAATTCTTCATGTTGAAATCACGAATGCGCCCATTTTAAAAGATGGTCATGTTATCAAAGTGGTTCTTATGATCCGAGACCGATCGAAGGAAAAGGAACTCGATGAATTGAGAACGAAAAACATAGAGCAAAAAGAGGTGTTGCTACGTGAGATTCATCACCGGGTAAAGAATAATCTGGCCATTGTCATCAGCTTGCTGAATTTTCAGCTCAACAACAATAGCAATGAGGAGCTTACACGAATAATCATCGATATTCAGATGCGCATACGTTCCATAGCACTCATTCATGAACATCTTTACCGATCCGAAAATCTCGACCGCATCCCATTGGCAAACTATATTGAATCACTCTCAGTTATCATCATGACTGCATTCAGCGGACATCGCATCCATATGATCCATGATCTTGACCCCATTGATGTTAGTATAGAAACGGCCGTACCAATGGGGTTGATCATCAACGAACTCCTTACCAACGCTTTCAAATATGCATTCCCTAAAGGTGCTCCGGGTGAAATCCATATCCGGCTCAAGAAAGAAGATGGAGAGCAGTGCTTCCTTGTAGTCGAAGACAATGGAATCGGGCTGCCGGAAGACCCGTCCATGGATTCTGAAAAATCACTTGGGTTTTACATTGTCAGAATTCTCGTCGAGCAACTTGCGGGAAATATAAAAATTGTAAGGGAAAAGGGTACCTCGTTTCAAATTCGCTTCATGAATGTCATTCCAGTCAGTCGCAATTTATAATACCATTGATCACGGAAAGTAATGTTGGGACTTGGAATTTGTTTTACAGTCATCAATTGGTGTTTTTTTCTTATTTTTGTTATAAATAACCAAACCATGTGTGGAATTGTTGCCTATATCGGTCCAAGAGAAGCATATCCCATCCTGATAAAGGGACTGCACCGTTTAGAATACCGGGGTTATGACAGCGCAGGGATCTGCCTGCTCAACGAAGATATCCGGATTTTCAAATGTAAAGGAAAAGTTTCTGACCTTGAAACATTTGTAGCGGGGGAAAATATCTCCGGTAACATCGGCATGGCCCACACCCGCTGGGCTACCCATGGCGAACCCAATACCATCAATGCCCACCCGCATTTCTCCCAGAACAAAACCATCGCGCTTATTCACAACGGCATCATCGAAAACTATTCGGTGCTGCGGAGTGAGCTGAAAAACAGGGGATATACATTTACCAGTGAAACCGATACGGAGGTGCTTGTTCATCTGATTGAAGATATCATGACCAATGAAC
>CAJAUM010000107.1 GCA_903945175.1 uncultured Bacteroidales bacterium
CATTATTACAGCCCAACTGCCGGTCGTACAGTGGCACGATGTAATTGGAGAGAAAACCATTGCTGATGCGGTTTTGGATCGAATCGTCCACATTGCGCACCGAATTGAAATGACCGGGGAATCTTTAAGAAAGAAGCAACAGCTATTGAACTAATCCGATTAAAATTACAGGTAATGAAAAAATGTATATTTGTATAACCGTCTGAAAGCGATAAAATCAAAGAAAATGAGGAAAAACTGGGGGTGGTCAATTTGTGCCGGATTGGAGGTGGTCAAGTTCAACCGGATTTAGGTGGTCAATATCACCGGATTTTGCACACAAATAACTAATCGACTTCAATTCGATCATTTCTTATTTCAACAACGGTTTTTCCTTTCAGGATTTACCCACCGCCTGATTCTCAATAAACACCTTCATCATATCAACTGGAAAAGCATGTTTCAGCGCACCCATTGGTGTTTCGTTCAGGTGACGTCCAATATACGTGGGATTTAACGATTGTGAATCATCTCTTTGAGAATAAAACCTTATCCTGTAAATGCAATCATTCATTGAGCCAATAATGCGTTTATCATTATCGGTGGGTTTCAGAAGGATATTTTCACTAATGCTATCCAGAAAGGATTTGGTTTTTTCGGACAATAATCGGTCGGCGAATAACTGGTCAGTAAGGTGTTGTAGGAAGAATCGATTGAACTCAATGAGGTCTTTCTTGACAATATCTAATGCCATAAAGCAATATAGGGTTGGTTTGTGCATGAATAACAGGCATTTTCGCTTGTTCAGATAAAACAACATAGCATTCCATCCAGCGGTATCACTGGCATCTTGATTCAGTTCTTTACTTTTCCTCGGAACATCAAGAAGGGTGACCAGTTTCAGGGAGCAATAAATGGTAGTCATTGGTTTATTATGGAATTATTATGAATCAAAGGTATGAAAATCAGTTAAATCAAATATACCGTTACTAAGAATGGTACTGATTGAATAATTCAGATGGCGAGTGTCGCAGAAATATTTCCGGATAAGACCAGTGTGTTTGACAAATAGTTTGATCTTTACATTTAAATTCAATAAATGTACCAACTCAAAATAACCATCAACGGTATCACCCCTCCGATCTGGAGAAGGCTACTGGTTAGTGAAAAAATCACGCTTTACAAGCTGCACCACATCATTCAGGAAACTTTCGGATGGACAAACTCCCATCTTTACTTCTTTGGTGATATTGATTCCAAAATTGGTGATCCCGGTCTTTGGGATGATAAAGAGACAACACCTGATAATTTGGTCAAAATCCGGGATGTGTTAGTTCCAGAAAATCCGATATTGATCTATACCTATGATATGGGTGAGGATTGGGTTCACACCATTGAACTGGAACAGGTCCTTCCGATGATGAAAACCCAAAGGAAGTGCATTGGCGGTGAAAGACGATGTCCACCGGAAGATTGTGGTGGAATCAGGGGTTATTATCAGGTACTGGAAACCCTGAAAAATCCCGGAACGGATGAATACAGGGAGATGGTAACATGGTTAGATGGAAAGATTGACCCGGAATTCATTGATATCCGAATGATAAATGCACATTTGGGGTTATTGAGTGAGTATATCAGGGAGTATGAAGAAGGAGAATGATTAATAACTTCATATTGAAGAACAAATAAGACTTGCTGCTTTTTACTGGTTACGAACCCAATGTGAAATTCAGGGAGAGGTTCAGACAAGAAAGATGCTGGTAGATGGATTTGATTTTCAGGGTGAAAGAATAACATTGGTTGAACCATCAGGAATCTGGAAGCCAAGACAATTCCAAATAAGACCGTTATCCATCACAACTGTTTTGAATGGTCCATATAAAGATAAAATGACACCGGATGGTTTTTTATCATACAAATACCGGGGTACATTGGCAGTAGATTTGGTTAAATACTCTTATTGGGTTCACCAGACTCAGGTTCGGTATCAGGCAACAACACATTGGCCCACTTCTTTTTTTCTTCGTCTTCGAAGTTGGCGAGGTAATTCTGCGTAGTTTGCTTGCTTTTATGGCCGAGGGATTCGCTGATGAATTCGACAGATGCTCCAGAGCGTTTCAGGACAGTGGCAAAGGAATGGCGTGCGGTGTAGGTGGTGGCCCGGTCGATTTTGAGTTCAGCGCAGATTCGTGTCATGTTTTTATTGATCGTTTGAACAGCCTGGCGAATTGCCTTGTATTCATCTTCCGGAGACATTTTATCTTTAAGGATATCAAAAACATATTGGTCGGGCAGGGCAGGTTTAGAACCCCAGCGATCAATAATACGACTGATATTTGGCGTGACAGGAATGCTGATTGTTGATTGTTCTTCGACGGTGTCAGCTGTTTTGGCTCTTATCAGATTAATTTTATCGCCATCAATATTTGAATATTTGAGGCGGGCCAAATCTTTAATATTTATTCCATTGCAGAGGTAACTAAATAACCAGTAATCGCGGCTGCGTTGCTCAAAGGTTCCTTTGATCGTATCAAACTTGGCAATTTTTGCAACATCGGCCTGGGTTAATGCTTTTTTGGTGTTTTTACCTTTTGGAACAGCATACAGACCATTTTTTGACTTCCCAAACGGATACTCTACGCCTTCGGGTTTAACTTTATTGAAAACGGTTCGGACATTGCGTAAATAGATGCTGACAGTAGTACGGCTGTTTTGCTTTACCTTTTCTTGTTCCTTTTCTTGTTCCTTTTCTTTTTCCTTTTTCTTTTTCTTGCCTTTGGGCTTAATTTTAATTATTCGGGGAGTCAGAAACCACTTTTCGTAATCTTTCAAAAAGGAAACTGTAATAGCTGCGAAGGGTAATTTCTCCTTTCCGGAGAACTTTTTGAGAGAATTAATGGTACAAGTATAGGTTCCGGCCGTGCTGATTTTACCATCTTTGCGGAATTCATCGCCAGTGGATTGGAGTGCTGTGAGGAGATCAGGCCCAACCTGTTGAGGCGAGAAAAATTTAGTTTCAAATGTCGGAAAGGAGAAGGGATCAATATTCGTAATAATATTTATCGCAGACTCTTCAATAGCTGTTAAATGAATTTTCAATTTTTTAAACTGACTGTCTGTATAAATTTTCTCAAAGTCCACTTCGGACATGTAGCATGTTTTTTTATTAGGACCTTTAAGTGTGTAATATTTTCTGGTTTTTTTATAGGTTACGCGTAATTTTACTGGATGAAATCCAAGGGAATTTATTTTTCTTTTTTCAAGTATTATACTTGTAACTGCAGTATGGTTTGTTTTCATGGTGGTTGAAAAAAAAGTACACACAAAAGTACACACTAATAATGAAAAAATCTATTAATTTTGCAGAAAACTTATCAACAGGGTACAACGTAATGTGTTGATATAAAGGTATATGATAATATTTTATAAAATATCGTAATACCATAAAAATGTTTTGGGAGCAGGAGGTCGCAAGTTCGAATCTTGCTACCCCGACTTGAAAATCAACCACTTACAATGTATTTTGTAGGTGGTTTTTTCTTTTGGTACACACAAAAAATGAGGCTGGGTTCTGATTTTACTGAATGGGGACAGAAAAGGGGAAAATATGTTATCTTTGTTTGATAATAAAGTGGATATAGCGATGGCTAACCCGATCATGATTTTAAAGGAGTTGAAACGCGACCTGGTTACCAATTTCGGAGATGATATCAATGATGTGATTCTATTTGGATCTCAAGCCTCTGGCAAGTCTGCAGAAGATTCTGATTATGATATCCTGATTCTTTTATCTCATGATTATGACTGGAGATATCAGAATCGTTTATTTGATAAAGCCTTCGATGTAGGATTGAAATACCAGGTTCTATTTGACCTGCACCTCCTTTCATCGAATGAGCGAGACCATTCATTGAAGGGTAAGGAGCCTATTATTATTCATGCTTTGGAGAAAGGGATCTATGCATGATTGATGAGGACAGCAGGGCACAATTGATCTCCTATAGGGAGGAGCAAGCCAAATCTACGGCCCTGGAGGCTGAATTTCTGTTGAATAACGATATGCTGCGCGGATCGATGAACCGGATTTATTACAGCATGTTTTATATGTTGCAGGCACTATCTCTGAAGTATCAATTTGAATCATCAAAACATTCTCAGTTGTTGGGATGGTTTAATAAAACCTTTATCCATACCGGCAAAATAGATGTAAAATTTTCCAAGATTATTACGAAAGGCTACAATCTGCGTACAAAAGGAGATTATGCCACTATCTATAATTTGGATAAGCAGGAGCTTTTGCAGATGTTTGGAGAAATGACTGAATTTATTCAGGAAATTGAGCGGTTCCTGAAAACACCTTAGGGAAAGACACGAATGGCCGATCGGAATTAAGTTTGAAAATCAACCACTTACATCAGTTTTTGTAGGTGGTTTTTTCGTTTGGCACACACAAAAGTACAAACCAATCGCCCGGAAAAATTCAATTACTATCACAAAGTTTTGCAAAAAAGATATTAGTTTTGGACAAATATTTTATCGGATCATGTCAATAAACTCAAAGATTCTTGGACTGCGTGTGGCAGGCTCCATTTTCGGCATTGTGGCAATTTTGCATCTTTTGAGGGTGGTAACCGGGGTTTCCGTGGTTATTGCGGGATGGATGTTGCCAGCTTGGGTAAATGTGCTGGGATTTGCGGCAACATCGGCTCTCAGCATAGGGTTGTGGGCTTTATCGATGAAGAAGGAAGATGATCCACGGAAGTTCTACAAGGAAAAGCATACCTAAAACAGAATATTTCACTAAGTTTGTTATCAGTATAAATCATTAAACCATCAGCATATGACGTTCCCGCGGATTATCATCAGTTACCTGCTCACAACCGTTGTGTTTTTCGCCATCGATATGGTGTGGCTTGGTTTGGTCGCAAAAAACATCTACCAGAAATACCTGGGGGCACTGCTGTCGGAAACGGTGAACTGGGCTTCCGCCATTATTTTTTACCTGATATTCATCGTGGGAATTTTCATCTTTGTCATCAGCCCGGCGGTGGAGAAGCAATCGGTGGTAAGGGCCATCGTTCTGGGTGCAATCTTTGGCTTTATCGCCTACGCCACCTATGATTTGACGAACTATGCAACCCTGAAGGGGTTCCCGTTAAACATTGTGTTCATTGACCTCGCCTGGGGAGCAACCCTGACCGCGATGGTCAGCGTGGCGGGTTACTACATCGTGAAATTCGTGGGGTGAGGCTGACCCCATGCCGCCGCCACTCCCAACCCAAAGAAACAGCGGAAAACCTGGTTCTGATGGAGGCGTGGGACTTCCACAAGGAACAGGAAATCGTATTTTACCGGCAAACGGTAAATGGAACGGCGAAGCCGCTACTCGTCGTAATGATTACCGAAGAACATAGAGATTCAGTTTGATGAACCGCTGATTAGGAGGACTGCATGCATCATGGTGTGAGAGATTCTCCTTGCCGGCGATGATGGCGAGCCAGCCTACTCGATTGTTAGCGGTAGTGCGTGTCTTTTAGTAGTTTTAGGAGCAATTCATCTACCATTTGATTTTGCTTGTTCTTATGAGGTTGCCCTGGAAAGTTGGATTACAGTTCAAAACATTCTGCGAGCTTACGCCACGCTGATTTTGGGTGCAGTGATTTCTTTTTATCTAAGTACTCTTTTAACTGTTCGTAAGACATATCCTTTATTTCCGAACTTAATTTATCACGGATGTCTCGCAGTTGTTGCATGAGAGATTTTTCTTTTATTTTCATATTTCAAATTCATGGTCAAAATAACCACCAAAAACCGATGTGTCCAAATAAATCCTTTCCATCATGCAAAGATAATACCTTCTTTCTCTCCACAGAGCAAAAGATTTTTTGTAACTAATCAGTCCTATTTATAATGAGCGATTACATTGAGGGCTTGCAGCACATCTTGTTTGTTTTTGATGGCTGTTTCGATAATGGATCTCAGGATGGCAAAGTTTTCGGCAGCAAACATAGTCTTGAACTGACC
>CAJAUM010000108.1 GCA_903945175.1 uncultured Bacteroidales bacterium
GGTAAAAGAGTACAGATATAGAATTTTCCATGTGTTAAAGGTTTTATGCACCGATTAGTTATAAAATTACGAAAAATGAATGGATTTTCCAAATATATAAACACACATAAATGATTAATTATTAACAATTTGTATGTGATTCGGTGCATATTTTTCAAACAAAACTACATGCACCGAATGATGCACCTTTTATTTGAATTTCTTTGGAGAATTTTGGGGTAGGGAAAATAAAAAAATCCGCCTAAATCATTGAATTTAAGCGGATTTGTAGATATTTGATACAATATCAGCGGAGAAGGGGGGATTCGAACCCCCGGTACAGTTTCCCGTACGACAGTTTAGCAAACTGTTGGTTTCAGCCACTCACCCACCTCTCCATTCCCCAGGCTCATTTTTAGGGGCTGCAAAGATAGAAAATCCTTTTAACTCTGACAAAAAAAACAAGCCTTGGAAATTTAACTGCTATATCCATAATTTTTACACTTGGAATTATAAAAAAATTCTGAAATTTGCATATACTGAATTCAAAGTATTGACCATTCATCCAATCAAAAGAAATCACTTACTCAATTAACAAATGACCCAATGGCAGGAAAAACATTTGCTGAAAAAATATTCGGAGCCGACAAGGGAAGCATCGTCTTCGCCTCGCCCGATATCATTTTATCACACGATAACACCTCCAGTATTTACAGCACCTTCAAAAAAATGGGCGGCACTGTGCTTGCAAACCCCGACGCCCTGCTGATCACGCTTGATCACAATGCCCCGCCCACCAATTCCAAGTTGGCCAATGATTACCAATCCATCCGCGAATTCGTTGAAAAGTTCGGGATCCGGAAATTTCATGATGCAGGCGACGGAATATGCCACCAGTTGATGTCACACTATGCCAAACCAAAAATGATCATTGTTGGAAGTGACAGCCATACCAGCACTGCGGGTGCCTACAATGCCTTTGCCGCGGGAATTGACCGCACAGAGACGGCCGGCTTATGGAAACAGGGTGAAACCTGGTTCCGTGTACCGGAAACGATGAAAATCACGCTTACGGGCAAACTTGCCAAAGGCATCTTTGCCAAGGACCTTGCACTGTGGATCATCGGAATGATCGGATCAAGCGGCGCAGATTATATGTCAATCGAATATCATGGTGATGGCGTTAAATCCCTCTCTATCTCTGATCGCATGGTGCTCGCTAACCTGGCCTCGGAAATGGGTGCAAAAAATGCGGTATTCCCCGCCGATGAGGTTCTGGAAAAGCATTTTGGTTATACTCCTGAAGGGCTATGGGCTGATGCCGATGCAATCTACTTTAAGGAAATTTTGATCGACCTGGGTCAGGTTTTTCCTGTTGTTGCAGCCCCCCACCATGTCGACAATGTGAAAGCCGTATCGGAAGTTCAGGGAATTAAAATCCACCAGGCGCTAATCGGAACCTGCACCAATGGCAGGCTGCAGGATCTCCGCGAGGCAGCTGCCGTGCTTAAGGGTCTTAAAGTTCCGAAATTCATGCAACTCCAGGTTATTCCTGCATCGAAAGATATTTTCCTTCAGGCTATGAAGGAGGGGCTCATAGAAATCTTCATGGAGTCAGGGGCCAACGTGCTTGCCTCCTCCTGCGGCCCGTGCCTGGGAACCGGACAAGGAATTCCCGCCGACAATGTCAACGTCATTTCGACTGCCAACCGTAACTTCAAGGGACGCATGGGCAACAACACCTCAAACATATACCTTGCATCTCCGGCCACAGTTGCCATCTCGGCCATCAAAGGCGAAATCACCGATCCGCGTGGCATCAAATCCAACGACAAATATCCCTATCATGCTCCGCAAAGCGCTACTGTTGATATTAAGGAGGGAGAAGACCGGTTTGCTGAGGGAACATGGAATTATGCTGATGTTGATAACCTCAATACCGACCAGATGTTCGCAGGGAACCTGACCTACAATGTTCAGAGTTCAGAACCGGAAAAGATCATGCCATACCTCTTCAAAGGGTTTGACGACAGCTTTACCGATCGCGTCAAGGCCGGCGATATCATCGTGGCGGGAGCAAACTTTGGATGCGGCAGTTCGCGGGAACATCCCGCTGTCGGATTGGCCTTTGCCGGAATCAAGGCGGTCATATGTAAATCCGTCAACCGGATATTCTACCGGTCGGCAGTAAACCAGGGTCTTCCCATTATCCTGGTTCCTGAAGCTGTGGATGCATACAGGCAGGGGGATAAGGTACATATCGATTTTGAGAAAGGGATGGTGCTCATCGGCAGCCAATCTTATTCTTTCGCACCACTGCCGTCAAAATTAATGGAAATATTCGAAGCAAAGGGGTTGGTGAATTATGTCAGGAACAAATGAAAAAATTCCTAAATGGCCTTTTATTTGTTTTGCTTTCGTTGATCCTGGTTTTAAGTATAAGAGCCATCTTTCCTAAAAACGGAGGTATTCTAAGGTATTTCTTTTTTTTTCTGCTGTTCGATGCCTACCTCTGGTTTTCATTCCAGTCAAGAATCAGAAAACTGACGCCAGCGATAAGAATCACTGTCTTTCTAACTTACTGGTTGCCCCTTACCCTCATCCTGATGCTGATGGTGTACGGTTTTTTTGTCAACTTCCTCGACTGGAATGTGGCGCTGCGCACCTACTCACAGAGTTTTATCCTCGTTTTGTTCCTCGCTAAAATCTTCCCGATCCTGGCTTTGATCCTTGCCGACATCCAGCGTTTGGGAAAAGTCACCGTTTTACTCTTTCACCCGCACAAAGAGTCATCAATGCACCCGATTTTACGGAATAAGCCACTGTTAATTTCAGGCTGGGTGCTGGGAGCGGCAGTTTTCATCACACTTCTCGCAGGAACCCTCTTCTGGCAATTTGACTTCAGGGTTCGCCCGCAGGTGATCACCTTGAAGGAACTTCCGACCGAATTCGATGGATTTAAAATCGTGCAGTTTTCAGATGTACACCTTGGAACATGGCCCTCAAAGCGACAACTGGAGAGGGCGGTGAACATGATGAACGAGTTGAAACCCGATGTCATCTTTTTCACCGGCGATATGTTTAATTATTGCACAGCGGATGGAAAAGGGTTTGAGGATATCCTCAAAAAGCTTCATGCACCTTACGGAATCTATGCCATTATGGGAAACCACGATTACGGGGATTATCTGAACTGGCCATCCCGGTATGCAAAACAGAAAAATATCGCAGATTTGAAAATCTATTATAAAAACCTGGGTTGGAAGCTGTTGCTGAATTCGAATGCCATTCTGAAAAAAGGGTCGGACAGCATCGCCCTTATCGGATCCGAAAACTGGGGTGCAAAAAAACGTTTTCAACGGTTCGGAGATGTCGCCAAAGCACAAAAAGGAACCGAAACAATGGCCATTCAGCTCCTGTTATCCCACGATCCTTCGCACTGGGACAGCATCGTAAACAAAAAGTTCAAAAACATTGATGTCATGTTTGCCGGACATACCCATGGCGGCCAGTTAGGCATTGATTGCTGCAATATTCACTGGAGTCCTGTTTCAATCATGAACAGGCAGTGGTGCGGTTTGTACGCAAGCGGTGATACATTGTATCCTCAATATGTTTATGTGAATCAAGCCCTGGGGAACATTGCCTATTCGGGAAGAATCGGGATTTTACCAGAAATAACGCTGATTACGCTGAAAAGAGGTTCAGCCTCTGTTGGGCCCTGAGGAAGCAAAACATCTCATCATCCCATCATTTTGCCCGGGAAACCTGGATAAAGGAGACCTCTACATCTCCGCCTTGCGGATACAGGCTGATCCAGTTATTATCTTCCCGCGACCAGAGGTCCTGGTCCTTCACACTGACAAGGCGCTCATTCACCTTGCCATCCATGCTCAGGTTGCGCATAACCACGCCCCCGTTCGCCTGCTTGTCTTTACCATACCGCATCAAAATATTAAAGGGCTTGCCCGACAGATTTTTGATTTTAATATAAACAAAATTATTCTTTCTGGATGCGATGTTCACAGGGGAAAAGGGAAACTGTTTTTCGGTATTAGACGGAATAACCACGGTCGTTTTCATCACATCGGCGATGGCATTTTCGGCGATGGTACGGCGGATTTTCACAATCATCTCCCGGGGATACTTCTCCATCGGGAGAAAATTGGCCGCATCGGTAAAGGCATCCACAGCCTTGTCGAATTCATATGAATTATAAAACCGGTCGCCATCTGCAACAGCCTTATCATAGAACGATTTATTTGCCCGGTAAAGACTGTCGACACGGGCTGAGATCAGGCCAATCTGATCCTTGGGATAGATCTGCGCAGGGAAGAGTTTGAGTGCCAGCTGATATGATTCCAATGCTTTCGCATACTCCTTTTCTTTCAACAGATTATCTGCCGATAGCAACAGATTTTCATAATATTTTTGTTTGCCAAGCAACTCCTCCAATGCCTTTTCAATCTCTGTTATTTTTTCTTTCGGATAGATGGCCTGGGCCTTTATTTCCAATGCAGCCTGATATTCTATTCGGGCTTCGTTATATTTCTTCTGAAGTAATAACTGATCGGCAGCAGCGACAGAAGCCTTGTAAGCCTCCTCCTTTGCCTTCATCTCGGCAAGAACAGCATCAATCTCTGCAATTTTATTCGTTGGATATTGCTCATCCGCCTTCAGTTTCCCTGCATTGAGGTATTCGAGTCTGGCCTGATCATAGGTTTTGGCAGCCAATAACTGGTCGGCCTTTGATACAGATGCCTTGTACTGATCATCAATCGATTTTTGCCTGGCAAGGGTAGCAAGGATTCCGTTGATCTCAATGACCTTGTCCCTGGGATACTGCTCGGCTGCCTTGATCTTCCCGGCTTCAAGATAGGCCGTCTTGGCCTGGTCGAAGGCCTTGTCCTGAAAAAGTTTATCCGCAGCAGTAACAGCAGCTGTATATTGATCCTCAATGGCTTTGAGACGGGCTATATCCGTAAGCACCTTCTCAATTTCGGCCAGTTTTATTCTTGGATATTGTTCCGAGGTTTTGAGGGCCGCTGCCTTCTTAAATTCAACCATCGCCTGTTCATAGGACTTATCCGCCAGAAGTTTGTCTCCGCTTGAAATGTTTGCGGCATACTCATCATCCAGTGCCTTTTGTTTGGCAATCGCAGTCAGGATCCCGTCGATCTCGGTTATTTTTGTTTTAGGATATTGCTCGGCTGGCTTCAGCCCTGAGGCTTTCACATATTCCGCCCTGGCAAGATCGTAGCTCTTTTCTAACAGGTTCTGATCAGCTTTGGCGATGTCGGCTTTGTAATTTTCATCCAGCGTTTTCAGGGCGGCCAGATCTGACAGGATTTTATCAATCGCGGCCATCTTTTCTTTCGGATATGATGCTTCAGGCTTCACCGCCCCTGCCTTCTGATACTCCACACGGGCCTGGTCATAGCTCTTGGCCACAAATAATTTATCTGCCGCGGCAATGATCCCGGTGTATTTGTCTTCCAGCGCCTTGGCCTCTGCCAGGTCAGCAAGAATCTTATCGATGGCAGCCATCTTCTCTTTGGGATAATTCTCATCCAGCTTGATCGAGGAAGCATTGGCATACTCGGCCCGGGCAGGTGCATAGGACTTTTGCGCCAGCAGTTTGTCGCCATTCGCGATGGCAGCCGCATATTTATTGTCCCGGTCTTTCATCAGGGCCAGTTCAGCCAGCGCCTTGTCGATCTCGGTGATTTTATCCTTTGGATACTGCTCAGCAGCCTTCAATTTTAATGCGGCCTGGTATTGTAATCTGGCCTGGTCATAGGCTTTATCTGCAA
>CAJAUM010000109.1 GCA_903945175.1 uncultured Bacteroidales bacterium
ACCACAACGCCACTGCGCCTGTCACTCGATTATATTTATAGGGCTTCCCATTAACTAATCACCGTTCCAGCCTAAGGTGGCTTATGTGGTAACTTAATATTCCTTTAAAATTTATTTTCTTTTCCGCTCCAGGCTGAGGTTGCTTATGTGGTAACTCATACCGCCTCGGAACATCTGCAAATGTGAGCAGGATAAAAAAAGCCCTGATCGATAAGGAGATCATTGATGTGGAAAAAGAGGTAAGTGTATTTATGACATGGGACAAATTTTAAACATAACCAGCATTTTCATTAAAGACCAGTGGTACAAGCGTTCAGATATTCCGGTGTAAGGAACAAAATGATCATCATTCCCCCTATGCAGGCTTTTTGTCATGTTAAAACGGGTTTATTAGTGAAAAAATTTCTAATTTCGCGCGAAATATGGCCTCCGGTGATGTGACCGGAGGCGCGAAGCTATATTTACCGGCACCCAATTGACTCATTTTATCATGGTTTCATTCGTATGAATTTACCCTCTTTTACCGGTTTTCAGGATTTTATCTTTGGGGATATCAACCTGAAGCTGCTATTGTGTTTTTGCCTGGCCTTTGTGATCTCCTTTTTTCTGATCCCATCGATTGTAGAGATCGCGCGGGCAAAGTCACTTTTTGACGAACCCAACCATCGCACCTCGCACATTCACAAAACGCCTACCCTGGGCGGACTGGCTATCTTTAACGGCGTGGCCATTTCACTCCTTATCTTTTTTGATTTCAGCGATTTTCCGAAGTTCCAGTATACCATTGCCGGACTCCTGATCATCTTTTTTACCGGGTTTAAAGACGACATTATCGGCATTGACCCGCTCAAGAAGCTGGTGGCCCAGCTTATTGCCGTGATCATCACCATTGTTTTCGGACGTATTTTTATCACCAGCCTGCACGGTTTCCTCGGAGTATGGGAGATCAACTATCATATAGGGATCCTGGTTACCATTGTCATCATTTTAGGTATTACCAACTGTTTCAACCTGATGGACGGCATCGATGGCCTGGCGGCCAGTCTCGGAATACTGGTTTCAAGTACCTTTGGCGCCTGGTTTTACCTGGTGGGGGAGTACAACTGGGCCATTATGTCGGCTGCCCTGGTTGGGGCGCTTCTGGCATTCTTTTTTTATAATGTATTCGGGAAGAAAAACAAGATATTTATGGGCGACACGGGCGCTTTGCTTCTCGGATTCATTATGGCGGTGATGGCTATCAAATTCAATGAACTCAATATCAGTCTTCAGGGCCCCTGGGCCATGCGCGCTGCTCCGGCGGTCTCCATCGGAATCATGATGATACCAATTTATGACACGGTGCGTGTATTTCTTACCCGTATTCTGAAAAACAGGTATCCCTTTTCCCCCGATAAAACCCACATTCACCATTACCTCCTTCGGCTTGGTCTTTCCCATTTCCAATCAACCCTGGTTCTGGTCCTTGCCAGCATTGGTTTTATAGGAATTTCCTGGTATTTGCGAACCCTTTCGGTTGCCTGGTTGTTGTTCATTTTATTCATAGTGGCAACCATTCTGTCCTACATACCTATTTTGATAGTTGAAAGGCTCATGAATAAAGAGGAAGAAAAAAGTTAACAAAATATATGATAAACGTGAACGCTACTGTAAGCTCCCTGAGTCCCTCCGGCGAATCTTTCCCTCTCCCCGGGAAAGCTGACTACCAGAATGAATTACAACGCATCGAAAAACTCGTTGCCAAAGCCCGTATAGACAAGAAAGAGATCGTGGTGGTAATGGGACTCGGTTTTGTGGGTGCCGTGATGGCCGCCATTGTAGCCGATACCAGGGATGCCAATGGAAAGAAGTCAAAATTCGTGATCGGATGTCAGCGCCCCTCCTCCCGTTCCTTTTGGAAGATCCCGCTGATCAACCGGGGCGAAGCGCCCGTGAAGGCTGAGGACCCGGAGGTGGATATACTGATCAAACGGTGCGTTCTTGAAGATAAAACCCTGGTGGCGACCTATAACAGCGACTGCCTGCAGCTTGCCGATTGCGTGGTGGTGGATGTGCAGTGCGATTTTGCCAAGAAGGAGCTGGGAAATATGAAGAGCGGCGAGGCCGATATGGCGGCCCTCGAGGATACTATGCGTACCATCGGGGACAAGATACAACCCGGCTGCCTGGTGCTGATCGAAACTACCGTGGCCCCCGGTACCACTGAATTTGTGGCCTGGCCCATCCTTAAGAAAGCTTTTGCAAACCGTGGCATCCAGGAAATTCCGCTGCTTGCCCACAGCTTCGAACGGGTGATGCCCGGAAAGCAATATGTGGCCAGCATCCGCGACTTCTGGAGGGTTTGTTCCGGGTGTGAATCCGTTGCACGGGCCCGGGTTGAGAAGTTCCTCCACGAGGTGCTCAATACCAAAGATTTCCCGCTCACGGTGATGGACCGCCCCATCGAATCGGAAACTACCAAGATCGTGGAGAATTCCTACCGTGCCACCATCCTGGCATACCTCAATGAATGGAGTCTCTTTTCCGAACGAAACGGGGTGGATCTGATCAAGGTGATCAACGCCATTAAAATGAGGCCGACCCACAGCAACATGATCTTCCCCGGACCAGGTATTGGGGGTTATTGTTTGCCTAAGGATGGTGGATTGGGATATTGGGCTTATGAACATATTCTGGGGTTTGAGGATGGCGACAAAATTTTCAAGATTACCCCTGCGGCCATTGATATCAACGATACCAGGGCTCTTCATGTAGCTGAACTTACGCGTGATGCGCTTCGTAACATGGGCCGTTATATCGCTGGCTCCAAAGTGCTTCTTTGTGGCGCCAGCTATCGCCAGGATGTAGGCGATACGCGTTACAGCGGCAGCGAACTGGTGGTTCGCAAACTCACCGAAATGAGCGCCGAAATCCGCATCCATGATCCCTATGTGGATCACTGGTACGAACTGGAGGAACAGGACACCTATCCATCGCCAGGAAGTTCCTGGAAGCGTTTCTTCCGCAACCAGGAGGGGCTGAAACAAACGGTGGTTGAAAAAGAGCTTGAATCGTCGCTGAAGGGAGCCGAGGCCGTAATACTGGCTGTACCTCACAAACAATACCTCGATTTAAACCCCGATGACATAGTAAAATGGGCCGGTGGGCCCGTGGCCGTTATCGATGCCTTTGGTATACTGAAGGATGATCAGATCAAAAGATATTTTGAATTGGGTTGTGAGGTAAAAGCGTTAGGCCGGGGACATCTCTCCAGGCTTAAGCGCGAAGTAAGACAATCGTAAAACAAACATTATAAATCGTAATCGGTATCCATGCAGGATTATCCCAAGATAACAAATCAACGCATCCTGGTTACAGGGGGTGCCGGCTTCATCGGTAGCAACCTGGTTGAATATTTTTTACCCGGCAACCAGGTCGTTTGCCTTGACAACCTGAGTACCGGGTTTTACAGGAACATCGAAGGGTATATTGAAAATCCGAACTTCACCTTTATCGAAGGGGACATTCGTGACCTGGAAATCTGTCACAAGGCTGCCAGGGGTTGTGATTATGTGTTTCAACAGGCAGCCCTGGGAAGCGTTCCTAGAAGTATAAACGATCCGGTTGCCACCAATGCGACCAATATTGACGGATTCCTGAATATGCTTGTAGCGGCAAAGGAAGCTAAAGTAAAGAGATTTATTTATGCGGCCTCCTCCTCAACCTATGGTGATTCAGCAGCGCTTCCAAAGGTAGAGCACCGTATTGGCCGGCCATTGTCGCCCTATGCGGTTACAAAATATGTGAATGAATTGTATGCCCATGTTTTCACCCAGCTATATGGACTGGAAACCATCGGGTTGCGCTATTTCAATGTTTTTGGCAAACGGCAGAGTCCCAATGGAGCCTATGCAGCGGTGATCCCCCTCTGGGTTAAGCTGCTGCTGGATCATGAACGGCCGGTGATCAACGGCGATGGTACCTACAGCCGTGATTTCACCTATGTCGACAACGTGGTACAGGCCAATGAAAAGGCTGCGCTAGTTCCATGGGAAACTGTCCGGCAAAGGTCAAGCCTGTACCGCGACAAGTTTAATCTTGAAAAGGAACCCGACCAGGTATTTAATATTGCCTTTGGGGGAACCACCACACTGAACGAACTCTTTTATGCCCTTCGGGATAACCTGGCTAAGTTTGATGGGCAGGTTTTGCCCATCATGCCTGTTTATGGTCCAAACAGGGCTGGCGATATACCTCATTCACATGCAAGTATTGAAAAGGCCACCGCTATTCTTGAATATAAGCCGGAGGTCGATACCCGGAAAGGATTTGGTTTGGTTGTGGATTGGTACTATGCCAATTACGGAAAAACAATAAAATGAAACGAGTATAGACTATTTTTAATGCAATAATCCTATCTAATAAAAAAATCATGAAAACATGTTTAATTTGTGGCAATCCAATTGATCCTTTTATTTCATTTGGGAAAATGCCAATCGCAAATGGATTTATCCGGAAAGAAGAATTTGCCAGGGAGTACTTTTTTGAAATGAAGGTTGCACATTGTTCACAGTGCAATATGGTACAATTAATTGACCAGCCCGAAAGAGAACAAATGTTCAACGAGAATTACGCTTTTTTTTCAGGCACCTCGAAATTCATGGGACAGCATTTCAAAGAATTTGCTGATGAGATCAAATCAAACATTGCAAACAAGAAGGATCCGTTCGTGGTAGAAATTGGCAGCAACGATGGCATCATGTTAAGGAATTTCAAAAATGATGGTATCCGTCATCTTGGGATTGAACCATCGAAAAACGTCGCGCTTGTTGCCCAAAAAGATGGAATCAATACCATTACGGAATTTTTCGACAAGGAACTGGCCAGAAAAATAGTTGAAAAGGAGGGACATGCCGATGCCTTTATCGCAGCGAACGTGATGTGCCATATACCCTATTTTCATTCCATTATCGAAGGAATTGATATATTATTGAATGAAGACGGAATCATTGTTTTTGAAGAACCCTATTTGGGGTCTGTATTGGAAAAAACTACCTATGATCAGATTTATGATGAACATGTATTTCTGTTTTCGTTACATTCAATAAGTTATGCATTTGAAAAACACGGATTTGTTTTGTTTGATGCTGTTCAGCAGGAAACGCACGGCGGATCGATGAGATACTATTTGTGCAGGAAAAACACACGGGAAATATCTGATAATGTACTGGCGTTAACAAAACACGAAAAAGAGATTGGGATTGAAAGGGAACAGACCTATTTAAACTTTCGTGATCACTGTGAACAGGCCAAAGTCAAACTGATGGGCATCATAGAATCTGTCAGGGCGCAGGGGAAACGTATTGTTGGTTATGCGGCAACCTCAAAAAGTACCACAATCATCAATTATTGCGGAATTACAGATCAGCATCTGGATTATATTTGTGATACAACCCCGATAAAACAGGGGAAGTTTAGTCCGGGTGCACACATCCCTGTAAAGCCACATGATGAATTCCAGAAAAATTACCCTGATTATGCCCTGTTATTTGGATATAATCATGAGAAGGAAATAATGGGAAAAGAACAAAAATTCGGTGAAAATGGTGGAAAATGGATTGTGTATGTCCCTGAAATAACAATTAAATGATGATATACTTTAGCAGCCCCAAAGATCAGTATCTTTCACATAAAAAGGACATAAATGAAGCAATTGCAAAGGTTTTAGACAGCGGCTGGTATATATTGGGGAATGAGGTTAAATGTTTTGAACGGGAATTTGCGGCCTATATTGGTGTAAGCCATGCATTTGGTGTTGGCAGCGGAACAGAGGCATTGCATATTGCCTTAAAGGCATGCAATATCGGGCCCGGGGATGAGGTAATCACGGTTTCTCATACAGCGGTTGCTACTGTTTCTGCAATAACATTATGTGGAGCAAGCCCGGTTTTTGTGGACATCGAACCTGACTATTTCGCAATGGATACCGAAAAATTGGAAGCATTGATCAGTCCCAGAACGAAAGCAGTTATCCCTGTTCATATTTATGGACAGCCGGCTAACATGGCCAAAGTCATATCAGTTGCACAGAAACACAATATATTTGTGATTGAAGATTGCGCCCAGGCACATGGAGCAGAATATAAAAATAGAAAAGCAGGTTCTTTTGGTGATATTTCATGTTATAGTTTTTATCCCACAAAAAACCTGGGCGCTGTTGGCGATGGAGGAGCAGTTCTGACAAACAATGAAGAACTTGCAACCAGGGTTAAGCTTTTAAGGGAATATGGATGGGCCGAAAGATACATCAGTTATATCGATGGCTGGAATTCCCGACTTGATGAAATACAGGCGGCAATCCTCAGAATTAAACTTAATTTTCTGGATGACGACAATGGTAAACGAAGGAAAATTGCTGGAATTTATGCCGGTTTGCAAAGCTGCACAAACATCACGCTGCCCGAGGTACGACCTGACGCAAATCATGTTTATCATTTATATGTAATTAAATTACAGGAGCGGGATAAATTATTGAATTATTTAAAAGACCATGGCATCGGAACCTTAATTCATTACCCTGTTCCGGTTCATCTTCAAAGGGCCTATCTGATGAAATTCCGTGGTTCGGATAACTTGCCTGTAACTGAACGAACTGCAAAAGAAATTTTATCCCTGCCAATTTATCCTGAATTGGAAGACGAGCAGGTTGAAAAAGTAGTAGAAGTCATCAAACAATATTATGTATGATCGAAGGTGTGATTATTAAAGATCTAAGAACGCATCATGATGAACGTGGTTTTTTCAGGGAGATTTTCCGGTTCCCTTCCGAATTCAGCGGTATCCCGGTAGGCCAGGTCAGTCACTCTTTTGTAAATGAAGGAGTAATCAAAGGCTGGCATGGTCATAAATACCAGGCTCAGTGGAATTACGTGGTCACTGGAAAAATAAAAGTTGTACTCTTTGATAACCGCGAAGATTCGGCAACTTTCAAAGAACTGATGGAATTTTATATTGGGGAAGGTGAAGAATCACAGGCCTATTACTTTCCCAAAGGGGTGCTACATGGTTATCAATGTTTAATTGCACCGATGAATATTATTTATGTTACTTCCGGAGTTTTTGATTTGAAAGATGAAGAACGAATCTCACTTGATAATCAATCAATCAATTATCACTGGTAGCATTTCCTTATTTGAATTTTATCGCTAATGAATATTAAATATTACTTAAAACATCTCACACCTCCTATCCTTTTGGAATGGTATCACAATATAGTACATCCAACAAAGCATGAGGGATATATTTGGGAAGGGGTTTATAAGAAATTTAAGGTTCATCGCAATAATGCGTACTTATAGTTAATTTTGAATAAAAAATCTGATTTCCAATGAGTACAAGTTTGCTTAGTCATGCCTTCGGGCTTACAGATCAGGAGTATCTGAAGACAGAATACAAGGAGGGAACGGTAATC
>CAJAUM010000110.1 GCA_903945175.1 uncultured Bacteroidales bacterium
ATAGGCAATAGGCAGTAGGCAGTAGGCAATAGGCAATAGGCAATAGGCAATAGGCAGTAGGCAGTAGGCAATAGGCATTAGTCAATTAGTCATTGGTCATTGGTCATTGGTCATTGGTCATTGGTCATTCGTCATTCGTCATTCGTCATTCGTAATTCGTAATTCGTCATGTCCGATCTTCTCTTTGCCACAAATAACATCCATAAACTCCGGGAAATCCAGGAAATTCTTGGAAATAATTTTAAAATTTTGAGTCTGAAGGATGTAAACCTTGATGTTGAAATTCCTGAAACTCAGGAAACCATTGAAGGAAATGCCGCCCAAAAGGCCCGGTTTATCAGGGAAACGACGGGGATGAATTGTTTTGCTGATGATACTGGTTTGGAAATCAATGCACTGGATGGCCGTCCGGGGGTCTATTCGGCCCGGTATGCCGGCGAAGGCTGCAGTTTTGATGACAACATCGACAAAATTCTGATGGAATTGTCAGGTATTGAAAACCGCAAAGCATGTTTTCGCTGCTCCATCTGCCTGATTATGGATGGCAGCGAGTACCTGTTCGAAGGGAGGGTTGACGGCATTATTACGAAAGAAAGACAAGGTTCGGACGGCTTTGGATATGATCCGGTATTCCTTCCCGATGGCTACCGGCAAACCTTCGCCGAAATGCCTGCCTATCTGAAAAACGGCATAAGCCACCGGGGGAAGGCCGTGTTAAAAATGGTTCGGTTCCTGAAAAAACAATAATTTAATTCTGGCTACAGGATAAAGAAAAAAGTCGTTTTCAAAATTCTTTGAAAACGACTTTTTTCTGAATTCAGAATGTGGTTTTGGTTTACGGGAAAACCAATCCCAGGTAGCTGGTTACATTCGCCTGGGGAATGTTGCTGCCATATTTTGAATTGATCGCCTGAATCATATAGTTGGCCGCGATTGAGCAACCTCTTGGATTGAGGTGCACACCATCGGTCGAAAACAGACCTCCTGTTACAAAGGTTGTGCTTACTTTGATACCATCGAATACCATTCCGGTAGCAAATGATTTCAAATAGGTATTCATATCGGCAACGGCTAAATTTTGGGCAGTCGCGGTTCCTTTGATAATAACGTTGTATTGATCGATAGCGACTTTGATTTTAGCCTGTTCAGCACCATCGAGTACAAATTTTCCCGGTATCGGGTAGGGGCGGGGAATCGGCGTGATAGATTGATCGGCAATGCCCATTCCTTTGCATTTGACTGAATCGGTGGGGAGGGTCAGTAAAAACAGATCGCCTGCCTGCATCTGGGCCCAGCTCCCGTCGTTCTTTACATAAACAAAAGGATTCTGTCCAGCTTTCCATACAATTTCAGGATGCTGATACATGGTATACAGCGTGTTCAACCCTGCAGCCTGCTCAGCAGTAAGTGTTACACCATTCCAGGGAAGCGCCTTTGAGATCGTTGTAAAAAACGGGATCGTAGTAACATCGGGGATGGTAGCCACAACGCCTTTCGGACTCTTGCCGGAAGCAAGCAGGGCGCCGGTTGCCATGGGATAATATTTGGCAAAGGTATCTGCGGGTGTGAGCAATAGGTCGGTTCCGGCCAATGCAGAGGAAAGCGCATCATTGTCGCCAAGCCACATCATGAAGAAGGTTGGCTTCTGGGCCATGGCATCACCAATGACCGAAGAGGAAGCAGCGGCTGTTGCCATCCTGGCAAAAAACGGGTTGTAAAAAGCGTAACCGGGAAAAAAGGCTGCCTGGAGCTGTAATCCGGGAACGCCCATATTGTTGTAAGGCCCGGTAACAGTGGGCGGGGCAAAAAGTTGCTGCAACAAAGTAGCCTGGTCGGGATTGGAAACAAACCCTGGTTTCAGTGAGGCTGTTCCAACCAGTTTACCTTCACAATCTTTGTCTGGAACAATCTTGAGACCCATTTTGGTGAAACAATAGATTCCTCCGGGAATTGCTTGAAATCCAACTCCATCTTCGGTGCCAATCATGGGTTGTCTGAAAGCGCCACCACCTACATATTGAAATTGCTCGGCCATAATGTTCGGAATCGAGTTTTCCTGGCCGCTCATGTAAATCGCACCATCAGCATAACCTGCCACCATTGAATTTCCTACTGAAACAAAATTTGAGAAGTCAAGGCCGTTTGCTGTAGCAGCGAATTCATCAATTTTTCGCTCGCACGCGGTAAAAAGGGCCAAAGACAATATAATGAAAAGAATTTTTTTCATAATGTTCGTGTATTAAAGGTTAAAAATTGTAGGTTAAACCAATTCCGGGGCTGTACACAGCAGTACTGTATGTTCCGGCAAAATTATCCGGTGCAAACGTGCCTGTTCTTTTCATACCCATGATGTAAAGGAATGCAGCATCAATGCTGAGCCCTTTGGTCGGGTACAAAGAAATTCCGCAGGTCATCCCGATCTGGTTCATACTCGGGGTTTGGGGATTGAGATAATCATCCTTTACCGGAGTCGGATCATAATATCCGCCAAGCCTGATGGTAAGGAGTTCGCTCATCTTATACTGGGCGCCAACGCGTGTAATCAGCTTGCTTTCATACAAAGCTGGTGTGGCTGTACGGCCGACAGCCGATGTTTTGGTTTCAAAATTGAATACCAGTGAATCATAGGTATTCCAGAAAACATAACAGAGATTCATACCAACCATCCATTGTTTATTTTTTCCAAATTCATAAGAGGCACCAAAGTCGAGGTTTCCCGGCAAAGGCAACATAACATCCACTTTGTTATCCGGGAACATCGCACTCAGGGAGAGGGGAACAGTAAAATCTGCATTGGCTCCTTTTACACTCATCTCTATCTTGGAACGATAATCGAGGCCAAGGCTCAATCCTTTAACCGGATGAACCATAATCCCGGCGTTGAACCCGAATTTGCCCGTACTGCCGTTTATATTTAATGTGCCGTCACCAAATGCTCCCTGCAGGGGGATGGCCTTGTTCATATCAACAGATCCATAAGCATACACCAGCCCAACGCCAATACCTACGATATCTTTGAATTTATACGATACGGTAGGCTGAAAAGTAAATGCCCTGAATGACAGATCCTGGATCAGGTAACGTCCCTGCCAGTTTTCACCCCATGAAAGCCCATTTCCATAAGGGGTATTTACTGCGATGCCAATACTCAGGTTGGCAGTTGGTTTAAATGCTGCATAAAAATAAAGCGGAGTATTCAATTTATGTTCTAAATGACCCTGCTCCATGCCATTCGTTGGCTGGAAGGTAGTTCGTGCCATTAAAAAGCTGACACCGCCTGAAAAACTCCATTTTTCATTTACAAAAGCTGCGCCACCCGGGTTGTAAAATAAACTACTGGCATCGTAGCTGAGTGATGTCCCGATAAGCCCCATGCCGATGTTTCGCATGCTGTGCAAACTTACCTGGTACCCACCGCCAAATGCAGTGGTCGCTGCTAAACTAATGAATAGCAACAGGGTTGTAAATCTCCTCATAATGACTTTTTTTTGGTTAATACTGGGCGCAATTTACGAATTATTTTAATATGCAGCCTTTTTCATATTTAGGGTATCGACCTAACATCATGAAATATCAGCTACCTTTGCAGGCAAATAATTGAATCCTAAATCAAATAGCTTCTTCAATATGAGTGATTTAAAAGTTGGTGATAAAGTCAAATTTCTTGACACTTCCGGGGGTGGTATTGTAGCAAAAATAATTGACAGCCGCATGGTCAGCATCCTGATTGAAGATGGATTTGAAATTCCGACCATGATCAGTGAATTGATAAAAATTGATTCGAAGGATGCGGCAGGACGCTTTTTTGAGGATCATTACAATATTGAACTGAAAAATGAACAACTGGCCGTTGATGAACTGCCGGATGAAAGGCTCAGTCACCTCCCGGCTCACCTGGCTTCAGACCGAAAATCGGAAGATATCTACCTGGCATTTGTTCCCCATGACCAGAAATGGCTTATAACAGGTCAGCTCGATGTTTTTTTAATCAACAACAGTTCGTACGATGTCTTGTATAACATTTTCAGCAAAACGCCACTCGGACATTTTGAAGGTGTTGACTATGGCAGCATCTTCCCCGATTCGAAACTGCTCCTGGATACCATTAACCGGGAGCAGTTGTCTCACTGGACTGAGGGAACCATGCAATTCCTTTTTCATAAGCAGCAATCGGGCGCTGTCTTGCCCCCCTTCAATTCAGAATTCAGGGTTGAGGGAAAGAAATTTTTTAAAGAGGGCAATTACAGGGAGCACTCCATGATAGGCGAAAAGGGCATTGTTGTGAAGGTGCTGTCCCTCACAGAACATTTTCAGCCTGTTGCGCAATCTGTTCAGCCCGAGGCTGCAAATCGCAGGCAGCCTGAAGGAAATGCAGACCCGCTGATCGCCAAATACCAGGTGGCTTCCGGCGAGGCCGTGGTAGATCTGCATATCCATGAACTGGTGGATGATCCCTCCAACCTGGAGAAATCTGAAATCCTCGATTTTCAGAAAAATTTTTTCCTGAAATCCCTCGATAGCGCGGTTGTCAATCACTACCGCAAGGTAATCTACATTCATGGCGTGGGAAATGGGATTCTGCGGAAGAATCTCATGGATTTACTTGAAAAACAAAAGGGATTCGAATTTTTCGACGCCCCAATGGCAAATTATGGCGTTGGAGCGCTTGAGGTGAGAATTCCGCACAACGCTTAGTCATCTTTTCAGGGATAACAGTTTATACCTGAAAAAATCTGTAAAAATCAAATCAGATGAGATTATGTCTACAAAAATCTGTAAATTTGCATATTGAAACCAATAACATTGAATTATGAAAAGCCGGTTATTATACCTGATTTTGCTTTCGGGAATTACGTTGTCAGCCTTAGCACAAAGCCTTGAACTTTCCAACAAAAATGGTGTTATCACACGCAATTCCACCATCATTCAGATGGGATCTCCCGACAGTGCCGAACTTGTCACCTACCTGCATGTGAAAAATATCGGCGTTAAACTGATCAATGTTTTGTGTAAGAAATCTCAGCTGGTTATGCTTGATTCTACGGAAACTACCATGTGCTGGGCCGGCAGTTGTTACCCTGCGAATGTAAATATTTCACCAAACGCGCAGCCCATTGCAGCCGGAGAGACGATCACCGATTTTGACGGACGTTATGTCCAGATCGCATTTCAGCCTTTCAAACCGGGAGAAAGCCTTGTTCGTTGGGTCTTTTATGATGAGGCCAATATAAACGATTCTAGTAGCGTAACCGTTAAATACACCTCTTATCCATTGGGAATAGAGCATGAGGCTGCAAGGCAGACGATGCTTTCAACCGCTTATCCTAACCCGGCCGGCCCAAGCGCGAGTTTCAATTATGCGATTCCTTCCGGATCTGCTGGCAAATTCATCCTTAGAAATATGCTTGGTGCAACAGTGCAAACGGAGCAGTTATCATCCGAAAGTGGAAAATTCACCATCAATACCGCCAACCTGAGCGAAGGAATTTATTTTTATTCTCTCGTGGTTGATAGTAAAATCAGCCAGACCAAAAAGCTGGTTGTGAAACACTAAGTTAGTCCGGTTGCAGTGAAATGGATTGTCCGGAAACCCACCCACGGATAAAAGTCGGCATTTTTTCAATATCATAAAGAATGGAAGCTGCCGGAGTCGCATCCGGGAAGATCTCCACAAAATACCAATCGTTACGCTGTCCATAGGATTTGATCGCCAGGACATTCCCCTTTGCCCGTGTACGGTATTTTGCAATGATGTTGCCAAATGTTTCAAGATGGGGATCAAAGGGTTCATTGAGCCGGGCTGCCGAAGCCCTCAGCATCATGGTGTCAGCCCTCGATATGAAAGGCATGGCCGCAGGATAAAAAAATGATGGTTCTTCTGTGTATTTATAGGCGACGATTTGCTTGCCTTTAACAAAAATTGCCTCCCCTTTGTCATGACGAATGGTGTAATTTCGGGTAAAATAAAGATAGGCGTCGCAGCAGCCGGCATCTCCGGTTTGCATCTCCTTTAGAAAACCTTGATCACAAATGAATTGTGTAATATACTGGTAATCTTCAAAAACCAGCTCGAAGCTGTCTTTGCGGTTCAGGTAAATCCTTACTATATCCGACTCTCCGCCGCTGGATCCACTGAAAATGATGTCGGGGAGCTGATCACCATTGATTTCGACCGGATAAAGGCATTTTTTTAAATCCTTCAGACTGAGACTCCGCAAAGAATCGCTTGTGAATTGAGGATACTGTTCAAGATGCTTTGAAAGGAATGAATCAATGATTTTACCCGAACCTGAAACAGTGAAGCGCTTCAGGTTGATTTTTGAAGGTTTCGCAATGTGGGTATACCGCTTCCAATAAAATGTATCGGTCGCGGTTGTGTAAGTTTTCAGGTTGATTTGTGCCTCAACAGAAAGCGAAAGAAATGTGAAGGCGATAAAAACAAAAAGATAACCGGATTTCATTTAAATGCCGAATTCCTTCTTCACCTTGGCAACGAAGTCGAGTTTTTCCCAGCCAAAGAAATCCACCTTCTTCAGGTATACCTCTTTCCCGTTTCCATTGACTTTCTTAGGTTTCGCACCCTTTACCGGATAGAAAACTTCCACCTCCCTGGTGTAGTAATCCCGGCCAAAGTGTCCATATGAAGCGGTAGGCTTGTAAATGGGGTTCTTTAGGCCAAATCGCTCAACGATTGCATAGGGGCGCATGTCAAAGACCTTGTTGATCTTTTCGGCAATGGCGCCGTCGGTGAGAAGGTTGCCCTTTTTATCTTTTACTTTGGCTGTACCAAATGTATTGACATATAAACCTACAGGCTCTGCAACGCCGATGGCATAGGCTACCTGGATCAGGGCCTGGTCAGCAACGCCGGCAGCGACCATGTTCTTTGCGATGTGACGTGCGGCATATGCTGCGGAACGGTCTACCTTTGAAGGATCTTTTCCGGAGAAGGCGCCTCCGCCATGTGCACCGTGTCCGCCATAGGTATCAACAATGATCTTGCGGCCGGTAAGACCGGTGTCGCCATGAGGTCCGCCAATCACAAACTTTCCGGTGGGGTTCACATGCAGTTTGTAATCACCATGGAAAAGCTTTTGAATGCGGGGAGGTAAGGTCTTCTTTACCCGGGGAATCAATATTTTCTGGACATCCTCTTTGATCTTGTCCTGCATGGCTTTTTCGGCCACTTTTTCAGCCTTGGCCGATTTATCTTTGGGTTGAACAAAATCGTCATGTTGGGTGCTTAAAACGATGGTATCGATGCGAACCGGTTTCCCGTTGTCATCATACTCAATGGTGACCTGTGATTTGCTGTCGGGCCTGAGATATTTCATCTGCTTGCCTTCACGACGGATCTCGGCCAGTTCCTGAAGCATGATGTGAGCCAACTCAATGGACATGGGCATCAGGTTATCCATTTCAGTGCAGGCATACCCGAACATCATTCCCTGGTCACCAGCGCCCTGATCCTCTTTCTTTTCGCGTACAACGCCCTGGTTGATATCGGGCGATTGTTCATGAATGGTAGAGATTACCCCGCATGAATCGCAATCGAACCGGTACTCAGCTTTGGTGTAACCAATTTCACGCACCACACGGCGGGCTGTTTCCTGAACATCCACCCATCCCTGAGTCTTTACTTCACCTCCGCAAACAACCAGTCCGGTAGTAACAAAAGTTTCACAAGCTACTTTGGACTCAGGGTCCCATTTCATGAATTCATCAAGCAATGCATCCGAAATCTGATCGGCTACTTTATCCGGATGCCCCTCTGATACGGACTCCGATGTAAATAAATATCCCATGATTGTGATTTTAGATTTACGATTTATGATTTACGATTTGTGATTGAAGGGGGGGAAATATTGTTTTTAGCATTTTTTTCCAGTGGTTGCAATCAGTCAAATCTCTCCACCATTCAGGCCGCAAAATTAGTAAAAAATTTAAATGGTGAAAAAACGGGGATAATATTTTAACTTGATTGGTTTTTTGTCAGTTCCTGGAAAATCTCCTCAAGCTTTTGCTCCTCCCTGTGCATAGAGAGAACAGTTAATTTATGATCCACTGCGAATTGAAAAATAGTTGCGCGGATATCATGTTCCGGCTTTGATGCCATATGCCAGACATTGGATTCCTGAATTTGTTTTGAACCTGTTTTTAGCAACGTTCCGGCTTGTGATTCAACAGGGGCTCCCGGATGGAAAACATCAATCACCCCGGGGATATTCAACAATAGCGTTCGCTTGACCGATGTCCCGAATTCCACTTTGATTATGGCCTGCGATGTGACGATTTGATGGAGGTTCCCGGTCGTATCATCTGCAACAATCTTTCCCTGGTGAATAATGATCGCCCGGTTACAGATGGCCTCCACCTCCTGCATGATGTGGGTTGACATCACCACTGTTTTTGTTTTTCCCGCTTCGGTGATCAGATGTCGGATTTCAAGTAACTGATTGGGATCAAGTCCTGAAGTTGGTTCATCCAGGATCAGCACCTCCGGATTGTGGATCATTGCCTGTGCAAGTCCTACACGTTGACGGTATCCTTTGGAAAGGGCGCCGATTTTTTTATGTTGTTCCGATTGAAGCCCGGTGATTTCAACCATTTCCGCCACTCTTTTGGAAATATTCCCTTTCATCTGATGGGTTCCGGCTATAAATGTCAGGAACTCCTTTACATATAGATCCAGGTAAAGCGGATTATTCTCAGGAAGGTAGCCAACCTTTTTTCTTACCTCCATACTTTGCTCAAGCACATCGAAGCCACATACCGATGCATCACCTGAAGTGGGAGGGATGAAGCAGGTAAGAATCTTCATGAGGGTGCTCTTCCCCGCCCCGTTGGGACCAAGCAGCCCGGTAATTCCACCGGGCATGATTTCGAGTGTGACGGCATCCAGCGCTTTTTGGGTGCCATAGATTTTGGTGATGTTTGATATACTGATCGACATAATCCGGAATGGTTGAAAACGGTTTGCAAAGGTATATAAAAAACGCCGGAGGATGTATCGGGAGGGTTTGACAGTTGTATTCCGGGTTTCTTCCTGTACGATCTATCCGTTCGTCAGCCTTATAAACCCTTTCAGGTGATCTGTGATCTTGCCGGCCAGAAAATAGGGGAGGCTCAGGAGATAATATTTTTTCCCGCGAAGGGTCTGGGCTTGCTGAATGGCAAGTTTTCCGGCATAAAGCCTGACTGCATAGGCGTGCGGTGCCAGGTCGATGAACTGGTGCAGGGAGCGGAGCCGGCCCGGTTCTCCTGATTTTACAGACACCGGAATGAGCAGGTCATTGAATGGTATGACAAAGTCGACTTCGGCCGTTGATTGCGCCTTATCCCTGACCCAAAAGTGAATGGGTTGCAGCGGGGGCCCTTCCATAATTAATTTTTCGGAAATCCCTGTGCTTCCCCGAATTCCCTCCCAGTCTCCATGGCTTTGTGATGCCAGAATTTCCTGACCCACCACCTGGCGGGCAATTTGACCTTCGAAAATTGCATTCATGTCCTGCGATTGAAACAAAGCTTTCTGAATGCCGGAGAAATAGTTGACCAGCCCGGTATCCAGCAGCTGAAGCCGCGGAGATTTTTCGCGGTCCGGCATACTGGCAGCAAAGTGGGTACTGGTAGAAGGATACAAAAGATGGAGCAGGAGGTGCTGTTCCAAAGTCCTGAACGCTTCGCCCATTTCACGGGTCCGGTGCCGTGAATTGCCAAACTGGTTAAATTTTATTCTTGTGGCCGCAAAGGGAAACGAATTCTGTAAGGTATCCTCTACGATGGCACAATGCTTTACTCCCTTTGTATGCCTGTTGATTTGAAGGATCATTGAACTGAGCAGCCGCTCATATATTGTGCGGAGGCCGGTAAGCTGCCTGGTTGCAGCATAGGTTGAAACAATTTCCGGCATCCCCCCGATCAGGGAGTACAGGTGAAAATAATGCAGCAGTTTTTCATACGCATAAACTGGGACTGGTACCTCCTGAAATGCTTCCAGCGCTGTTTCGTCGCCGATGGATTTCAGAAATTCTTCAAACGTGAAGGGTTGTATATATAATATGTCTGTCTTTTTCCCCTTGAAATTACTTAGATGTGCATTAACCATCGGGGTTCTCATTGAGCAGGATGCCATGATGTGAAATGGCAGTCTGGCATTTGCTGAATCCAAAAACCATGCAAAGGCCGCCGGACAGTTTTGGATTTCATGCAGGAAAATCAGGGTGCGTTTATGCCTTAAATCCTTGTTTTTTAAAAAGAAAATTGCCTTCAGGATGTCGTCAAATTTTTCTCCTTTGGTGAATATAGTAGAGTCGGAACCTGCTTCAAGGTCAATTACGATATCATCACTGAATAGGGAGGAAAACTGCCAGGCAAGGGTTTTCTTCCCTGTACTCCCGGCTCCCATAAGCAGCAAGGGGTTATGTACTGCAGAAACAGTGCGGTTTGATAGTCTGTTCCATTGGGTTCTTTGGATCATGATTGTATTAAAATAAGGGATAAAATTACAAAAATATGTCAGACAATAAAGGATAAGTGAAATATTTATTAGATTAAGGATGGAATTGCATTGTGGGAAAGAAATATAGTTTTATCTTTGCACCCCTTTTTGGAAGAAAAAGGTTCATTTTAAAAATCAGGAAGAAAGCATGAATACGTTAAGTTACAAGACCATAAGCGCCAACGCGGCCACCGTGACCAAAAATTGGGTGCTTATCGATGCCGAAGACCAGGTTCTTGGGCGTTTGGCAGCCAAAGTGGCCATGTTGCTGAAAGGCAAAACGAAAGTAAACTACACACCCCATGTCGATTGTGGCGACAATGTCGTCATCATCAACGCTGAGAAGATCCGGCTGACGGGCGACAAGATGGATGACAAGATCTATTTGACCCACTCAGGCTATCCTGGTGGTCAAAAGGAGGTAACTCCCAGCAAATTGCTCGCCAAGAAGCCAACTGCAGTCGTTGAGAAGGCGATCAAGGGGATGCTCCCAAAGAACCGCCTTGGACGCGACCTGTTCCGTAACCTATATGTTTACGCCGGTCCCAACCATCTGCACACTGCACAGCAACCGACACCAATGAAATTAACCTCAATCAAGTAATATGGAAGTTATCAACACCCTCGGCAGAAGGAAAACTGCCGTTGCAAGAGTATATCTGAAGGATGGCCAGGGCATCATTACCGTGAATGGCCGTGATTTCAAGAACTATTTTCCGACTCCGATTCTGCAGTTTAAGGTGACCGAACCGTTTGAGGTGACCAATAACCAGGGTAAATATGATGTGAAGGTAACCCTTGCCGGCGGTGGAATCCGCGGCCAGGCTGAGGCGCTTGCCCTTGCCATCTCCCGTGCTTTGTGCGAAATCAATGCCGAACATCGCCCGCCTTTGAAAGCCAAAGGGCTGCTGATGCGCGATCCGCGTATGGTGGAACGTAAGAAATTCGGACAGAAAAAAGCCCGTAAGAGATTCCAGTTTAGTAAACGTTAGTATTTTAGAATTCATAGAACAATTATATGTCAAGAACGAATTTTGATGCATTATTGGATGCAGGTGTCCATTTTGGTCACTTGCGCCGCAAATGGAATCCTGCCATGGCCCCCTACATTTTCATGGAACGCAACGGGATCCACATCATCGACCTGTATAAAACAATGGCAAAAATCGACGAAGCTGCTGCTGCGTTGAAACAGATTGCCAAAGCCGGGAAAAAGGTGCTTTTTGTTGCAACAAAAAAGCAGGCCAAAGAAATCGTGGCCGAACATATCAAGCGGATCAACATGCCCTATGTGACTGAACGGTGGCCGGGCGGTATGCTCACCAACTTCGCCACCATCCGCAAGGCCGTGCGAAAAATGATCTCCATCGACAAACTGATGAGCAGCCCTTCGTACACCAACCTTTCGAAAAAAGAACGTCTCACCATTACCCGTGAACGAGCCAAACTGGAAAAGAACCTTGGTTCCATCGCCGATTTGAACCGGCTGCCTGCAGCTATTTTCATCGTAGATATCCTCAAGGAGCACATTGCCCTTGCTGAAGCCAAGAAACTGAATATCCCGACTTTTGCCATCGTTGATACCAATTCCGATCCCAGAACCGTTGATTTTCCTATCCCTGCCAATGACGATGCTTCCAAATCAATCTCCCTTATCGTGGATACCATGGTCAGGGCCATCGAAGAGGGACTCGTGGAGCGCAAACTGGAACGCGATAAAAAAGAGGCCAGCGATGAGCGTGGTGAAGGTGATGAATTCGAAGCCAGGTTGTCATCCACTATGCTGGATTCAGATGAAGATGAAGTCGATGAAGACGGCATCAAAATCGTGAAAAAGGATTTTGTTGATACCAAGGTGGCCAAGATGAAAGCCATGGAACCAGCCCCGGATGATAAAAATAAACCGGCTCGCAAGCGTATCAGTAAACCAGCGGGTAGAAGCAATAAAAAATAATTACAAATACATTTAATTTTATGAATATTACTGCTGCTGATGTAAATAAATTGCGCCAGATGTCGGGTGCGGGGATGATGGATTGTAAAAAGGCCCTGCAGGAAACAGAAGGCGATTTTGATAAAGCCATTGACTACCTCCGTAAAAAGGGACAGAAAGTAGCCGGAAAACGGGCTGATCGCGATGCCAACCAGGGTTTTGTTATTGCTAAAACATCAGATGACCAGACTTTTGGCGCTGTCATCATGGTAAATTGTGAAACCGATTTCGTTGGAAAAACCGAAGAGTTTATCCAATTTTCAAAAAATCTGCTTGACCTTGGCGTTGCAAACCGCTTTCATTCGATCGACGAATTAATGCCCTTGTCACTCGGAACGACTACTGTTGTTCAGAAACTGGATGAATTGCTTGGTAAAACAGGAGAGAAGATCCAGATTGCCCATTTTGAAGTGATCGAGGCGCCGGTTGTTTATGCTTACAACCATTTTGGAAATCGCCTGGCCACCATCATTGGGATGAGTAAAAAAGATGCTAAAAATGTGGCTGAAATCGGCCATGAACTGGCCATGCAGGTTGCTGCCATGAGCCCGGTAGCTGTTGATAAGGATAACGTGACCCAGGAGGTGATCGATCGTGAAATTGAGATCGGCAAAGATCAGGCACGTCAGGAAGGTAAACCGGAAGAGATGGTTGAAAAAATCGCGCAGGGTAAACTGGGCAAATTCTTCAAGGAGATGACCCTGCTGAACCAGGATTTTATCAAAGATTCCAAAAAAACTGTCCGCCAGTATATCGCTGACAATGACAAGGATCTGGCCGTTACCGGCTTTAAGCGTCTTCAACTCGGAGCATAGTGTTTTTCAAAAATAAAAAGGGATTATCTGATAACTTGGGTAATCCCTTTTTGTTTTAATTTTCAAATGCAAATTGACAACCAAGATGACCTGTGGAATCTATTATACCCTGTTACCTTGTCACCCTGTTACCCTGTTACCCTGTTACTTTAAACCATGATTGAAGTATCCAAAAAGGAGGCCGTGCGTGTGATGTTTGATGAGATCTCACCAAAGTATGACTTCCTGAATCATTTTCTTTCTTTTGGCATCGATCAGGTGTGGCGTAAAAAGCTTGTGACGATGCTTGATTCCCATCACCCGCTCACTGTGCTCGATGTGGCCACCGGAACGGGTGATCTTGCCATTGCCATTGAATCGGTGAAGCCTCAGAAAATTGTCGGGATTGATATCTCCGAGAAAATGCTTGAGGTTGGCCGGAAGAAACTAAACGCTAAAGGGCTGGACCATTTAATAACCCTTCGGCGGGCCGATGCAGAAAAAATTCCGTTTTCTGATCATTCATTCGAAGCCATCACCGTGGCATTTGGGGTGAGGAACTTTGAAAACCTGGAACTGGGCCTGACAGAGATGCGCAGGGTGCTTCGTCCGGGAGGGGTGATGTTGATTCTTGAATTTTCCCATCCCTCCTCATTCCCAATGAAGCAGCTCTATGGGATCTATTCCCGTTTTGTGATACCCCTGATGGGCCGGATCATATCAGGGAGCAGCAAAGCATACACCTATCTTCCCGAGTCTGTGGCAGCGTTCCCATCCGGACAGAAATTCCTGGATATTCTTTTGAAAGCAGGATTAAAAAATGTTAGCCAGCGTAGCCTCAGTGCAGGAATTGCCTCCATCTATCTGGCCGAAAAATAAATTCTATAAACCAGCGTTAATACCTCTCACAATTATCATTGTACTTCATTGAAAATCGAACGATTTAGTGCTTTAATCCTGTTTTTTTTGGCCATTACGCTCCCTTTTAGCGCGAAGAGCCAGCGGATAACGGTGCTGAATATGCCAAACTATGACCAGGAGATGTTCCATTTTGGATTCGCGCTGGGTATTAATCAAAGTTTTGCGAGTGTAAGGCCCATTGCCGACTTGAGTACCCGTATGTTTGGTCCCGATTATATCCCCCCCGACATTCTCCCTACGCCCGATTCTGCCCGTGTTTTGTCAATCAATTCTTCACCCATTCCCGGATTTGTAATCAGCATCTTAGCCAATATGCGGATGGGCGATCATTTCGATTTAAGGTTTATTCCTTCACTTTCATTTGGTGACCGAACCCTGGTATACAACATTGAAACCTATACCCTGCTGGATGGAGCCACAAAAAGTAAAATTGAAAATCTCGTCATTACAAAGAAAATTCCATCCACTTACATCAACTTTCCACTGGAAATCAGATATAAAGCTTTGAGATACAATAATTTCAGACCATACCTTCTGGTTGGCGCGCAATATTCTCTCGACCTGGCATCCCAGGCAAAAAAGCGTGAGAAAAACGCAAGTGAGAAAATTGTAAAATTTAACCAGAATGATTTCTATGCTGAAGCTGGCGTTGGTTTTGATTTTTATAATGAATGGTTTAAGTTTGGCGTTGAACTGAAAATGATGTATGGGTTTACAGATGTGCTCAAACGCGAAAACAACATCTACACAGAATCTATTGATAAGGTGAGTTCAAAAATATTCCAGCTCTCGTTTACATTCGAATAGCAGACAGATCATTCCCTAATCATTATCTTTGTTGTTTCAAACATTGCTTAAATGGAACGAATTGCTGTATTTCCCGGCTCTTTTGACCCGGTGACAAGGGGACACGAATCAATTATCAGGCGGGCACTTCCGCTTTTTGACAGGGTGATTGTAGCCATTGGCGAAAACGGAGAAAAAAAATCATTTTTTCCGCTTGAAAAAAGAATAGCCTGGCTTCATGACCTGTTCGCCGGAGAAGCGGGAATTGAAATTGCCTCTTATTCGGGACTGACAGTTGATTTCTGCCAAAAATACAATGCCCGCTTTATCCTGCGCGGATTGCGTACGGCAGCCGATTTCGAATTTGAACGCGGCATCGGACAGATGAATAAAATGATGGTTCCCGGTATTGAAACGGTTTTCCTGCTATGTGAACCGGAATATGCTGCGTTGAGTTCCTCTATTGTCAGGGATATTATCCGCAATGGGGGAGATGTTAGGCAGTTTGTGCCCCCGGGAGTTGGGTGATCCCTCCCTTTTTGTTACCTTTGCCGGTTCAACAGGATAGGTGTGCAATTAGCTGTGAAATATATTTTTATATTGTGGGCAGGTGTTTTCTGTCAAGCGTTTGTATTGGCTCAAAAAACCATCATCAGTGGCACCGCCTACGGAGCTGAAGGAAAACTGATCAGGCTTAGTGCGCCGGGCGACCTGATAACCTTTTGGGAAAAGCCGCTTGCTTCAGCCAAAGTTGATTCATCCGGACACTTCAGTATAAATGTAACCCTCGATAAAACCTCCCTCGCATTCATCTCCATTGATTTTCACAGAACGGAATTGTTTCTTGAACCGTCGCTGAAATATGACTTACGGATCGACCCGATGAATTATGATGAAAAAACAGAGATTGACCCGAACTTTGAATCACAAAACCTGAATTGTTCAATTGCCAATTCTGACGCCACCGAACTGAATGCGCTGATTGGCACCTTCGATTCCATTTACAGCGGATTCCTGCTGAAGAATTTCAACGGACTCTACCGCGACCGCAACAAAGTGTTGCTTGATACGTTTCGGGTTCATATAAATCAACAATTCGGGGCGGCGAAAAATTCCTATTTTATCAGCTATGTCACTTATAAATTGGCCTCATTGGAGCAATTGACCCAGTATTATAACCAACCACAGATTGCAATAAAATATTTTTCCGACAAGCCGGTGTTGTATAACAACCAGGAATACATGGAGTTTTTTAACAACTATTTTTCCAAATACCTGACAGTTACCTCAAACATTTTCAGAAAGATGGATCTTCACCCGGTTCTGAAATCTCGGGATCCTTATACCGCATTGCTTAAAGTGATGACTGCCGACACATTGTTGAAAAATAACCGTTTACGTGAATTGGTCATGCTCAAGGGGCTCATGGAACTGTACACCACGCCATCCTTTTCGCAGCCCGAAATTCTTTCCGCGATCCTGATGGCCAAGGAGAAAACACCCTTCCCTGAGAACCGCACGGTTGCTGAGAACATGATCAGCCTCCTTACCAAACTAAAGCCAGGTACACTGGCCCCCGAATTTACCTTAATCAGCCGCGAGCAAAAAGAGGTTTCATTGAAGAGCCTTCGCGGGAAACCCGTGGTTTTATGTTTTTGGACCACCTATTGCGATGACTGTCTTTCGGAAATGGAACTGATCAGTCAATTATATGAAACATACAAAGATAAAATACATTTTGTCTGTGTCTCGGCTGATAAATCATTCAGTAAAATGCTTTTTTTCGTTAACCTTAAGAAAAATTATCTATGGACTTTTGTCCACATGGGGGACCATGTTGAAGTTCTAAAAGAATATGAGGTGAACAGCTACCCTTTGTTTGTCCTGATAGATAAAGATGGTAAAATTAATAAATACCCGGCCGCACAACCGAGCAACGGATTGGAAGCCGATCTGCAAAAAATTTTGGAGGAGTAAAACAATATATGATCAATTTTTTTAAAAAAATGCTGGGAAATAAGTCTCAGCGCGATATCCGGGAAATCAATCCGATGGTTGACAAAGCCCTGGAAGCTTACAAAGAGATAACGACCCTTTCGAATGATGAACTTCGTGCCCGAACCATTGATTTCAAACGCAGGATAAGCGAATACATCTCCGGTAAAGACAAGGAGATAAATGACCTGAAAGAGCAAATAAATTCAGATGAGCTTGAAATTGATGAAAAAGAGAAATTGTATGGCGTACTTGACCGTCTCGAAAAGGAATCCTATGAATTGACGCAGGAAGTTCTGCGTGACATTCTGCCTGAAGTTTTTGCAGTAATGAAGGATACAGCCCGGCGGTTTTTCGAACATGAGTTCGTGGAGGTAACTGCAACGCAGGCCGACCGTGACCTGGCCGCAAAAAAGGCATTCGTTGAAATAGACGGTGACATCGCGCGGTTCAAAAACAGCTGGACTGCCGGCGGAAATATGATCACCTGGGACATGGTTCATTACGACTGCCAGTTGATTGGCGGGGTGGTGCTGCATGAGGGGAAAATCGCCGAAATGGCCACGGGTGAAGGAAAGACACTGGTTGCAACGCTTCCGATGTTCCTCAATGCCTTACCAGGCAAAGGGGTGCATATTGTTACCGTAAACGACTACCTGGCCAAACGTGACTCGGAATGGATGGGCCCGCTGTTCGAATTCCATGGCCTTAAAGTTGATTGTATCGACCGTCATGAGCCCAATTCCCAGGCGAGACGTGACGCCTACCTGGCCGATATTACCTATGGGACCAACAACGAATTTGGGTTCGATTATCTGCGCGACAATATGACCAGTAATCCGGAAGAGTTGGTGCAACGTCCGCATAATTATGCCATTGTGGATGAGGTCGACTCTGTTTTGATCGATGATGCACGTACGCCATTGATCATCTCCGGTCCTACACCCAGGGGAGAAAATCAGCTGTTCGATGATCTTAAACCCAACGTGACCAAACTTTACAATGCCCAGCGGAATCTGGTGACCAAATATCTTTCCGAGGCGAAATTGTTATCGGAAGATCCAAAAAATGATGAGAATATGAAAAAGGCCGGAGAACAGCTTTTTCGCGCCCATCATGGATTACCAAAGAACAAGGCGCTTATTAAATTCCTCAGTGAAGCGGGGATGAAAGCGCTGTTACTGAAAACAGAGAACTTTTATCTTGCCGAGCAGTCCAAAAATATGCACATCATCGACGACGAGCTCTTCTTTGTTATTGATGAGAAAAACAATACCATTGAATTGCGCGACAAGGGCATCGACTTGTTGACCGAATCTTATGAAGATCCTACCTTTTATATCCTGCCCGACATTGGCTCGGTAATCGCAGAACTCGAGCGTCAGAGCCTTTCCGAAGATGAAAAAGTGGAGAAGAAGGATGCGTTGATGCGTGATTATTCCATCAAGACGGAACGCGTACATACGGTTAACCAGCTCATCAAGGCGTATGCGTTATTTGAGAAAGATGTGGAGTATGTGGTGATGGATAATAAGGTGAAAATCGTGGATGAACAGACAGGTCGTATCCTTGAAGGTCGTCGCTATTCCGACGGTTTACACCAGGCCATTGAAGCCAAGGAAAATGTGAAAATCGAAGCGGCCACACAAACCTACGCGACTGTTACCCTGCAGAACTATTTCCGTATGTATAAAAAACTTGCGGGTATGACCGGTACGGCCGAAACCGAAGCCGGTGAGTTGTGGGATATCTACAAATTGGATGTGGTCGTCATTCCTACCAATAAAAAGGTTGTCAGGGATGACCGTGAAGATATGGTTTTTAAAACCAAGCGGGAGAAATTCAATGCCGTAATCGAAGAGATCGAGAAGCTGGTGCAGGCAGGACGTCCCTGTCTGGTGGGAACCACCTCGGTGGAGACCTCAGAGTTATTAAGCCGCATGCTCAAGCGAAAGAATATCGCACACAACGTATTGAATGCCAAGCTGCATGCCAGGGAAGCTGATATTGTTGCCGAAGCGGGTCGTGCAGGCACCGTGACCATTGCCACCAACATGGCCGGTCGTGGTACCGATATCAAGTTAGGCCCCGGTGTGAAACAGGCAGGTGGTCTGGCGATTATTGGCACCGAACGGCATGAGTCGCGGCGTGTCGACCGCCAGTTGCGTGGTCGTGCCGGTCGTCAGGGTGACCCGGGAAGTTCCCAGTTCTTTGTTTCGCTTGATGATGATCTGATGCGCATGTTCGGGTCCGACCGCATTGCAAAAATCATGGACCGCATGGGGATCAAGGATGGGGAGGTCATTCAGCATTCGATGATCACCAAATCCATCGAGCGTGCTCAGAAAAAGGTGGAGGAGAACAACTTTGGTGTTCGTAAACGGTTGCTCGAATACGACGACGTAATGAATATCCAGCGTGAAGCCATCTATAAGAAGCGCCACCATGCCCTTTTTGGCGATCGCCTGGCAGTGGATATTTCGAACATGATCTACGATGTATGTGAAACCATTGTACTGGATTCACAGGAAAAACGCGATTTCCATAGCTTTAACCTGGATTTGCTCAAGGAATTCGCCGCTGATTCCCCCATCTCAGAATCAGATTTCGGATCATTGAACAATGATGAACTTGGCGACAAACTGTATAGTTACATCTACAAGCGTTATAAATCCAAATGTGATCATATAGCTCAGAAAACCTTTCCGGTAATCCGGGATGTTTTTTTTAATGATACACGGTACGAAAACATTGCCATTCCGGTGACCGATGGTCTGAAAACCATGCAGGCTGTTGCAAACCTGAAAAAAGCATATGAAGATAAAGGAAAAGAGGTCGTTCTGGCCATTGAAAAGGGAATTGTGCTTGGCATGATCGACAATGCATGGAAAGAGCACCTGCGTGAGATGGATGATCTGAAGCAATCGGTTCAGAATGCGGCTTACGAGCAGAAAGATCCCTTGCTGATTTATAAGTTTGAGTCTTTTGAGCTTTTTAAAACGATGGTTCAGCGGACCAACAAGGAGATTACCTCGTTCCTTATCAAAGCAGATGTACCCATACAGGTCGAAAACGTGAAGGAAGCTGCGGCTCCCCGCAAAATGGATCGTGCACGGATGAAGGAAGAGCGTTCGGACCTGTTGTCGCAATCAAATTCAAAAACCCAGGAACCATCGCGCCCCCAACCGGTAAAAGTTGAAAAAAAGGTAGGGCGCAATGATTTGTGCCCCTGCGGAAGCGGAAAGAAGTACAAGAATTGTCATGGAATCAGTGAATAAATTCAAAAAACCATAGCATGATAAAATTTAAACGGATCCTTTTAAAACTTTCGGGTGAAGCACTGGAAGGTAACCAGGGTTATGGCATCGATCCGGTTCGCCTGGCTGATTATGCAGGCGAGATCAAATCGGTGGTGGCTGAAGGAGTTCAGGTTGCCATTGTGATCGGAGGAGGGAATATCTTCCGTGGATTGGCAGGAACCAGCAACGGAATGGACCGCGTTCAGGGTGACTATATGGGAATGCTTGCCACTGTCATCAACAGCATGGCCCTTCAGGCAGCCCTGGAAAAACTGGGCATCCAGGTTAAACTCCTCTCAGGTATAGCCATCAATCCGATTTGTGAAGCAATGAGCCGTCGTAAAGCCATGGGTCACCTGGCCAAAGGGCAGGTGGTTGTAATCGCCGGAGGAACAGGCAATCCCTATTTTACAACCGACAGCGCCTCCGCCTTGCGCGCCATCGAAATTGATGCTGATGCCATTTTCAAAGGCACCCGCGTGGATGGTATCTATACCGCTGATCCTGAAAAAGATGCTTCTGCGAAAAAATACAGCACGCTCACCTTTGATGAAGCGTATGAAAAGGGCCTGAAGATTATGGATCTGACGGCATTTACACTTTGCCGGGAAAATAAAATGCCCATCGTGGTTTTCAACATGAATCAACCTGGGAATCTGCTTAAACTCATTCAGGGTGAAGCAATCGGAACGATGGTTAGTTAATTGAAAAGTCTTGTATTTTCGATGTATGATTTGTAGTTTTGATCTTTTATTTTCGAGTTTTGATGATTTTCAAATTATAAAAGTATCCTGAATGAACGAAGAGATAGAATTTACACTGGATGAGGCCAAGGAGGGGATGTCGCTGGCTGTTCAGCATCTGGAGAAGGAATTACAAAAACTACGTGCCGGTAAGGCCAGCGCACAGATGCTTGATGGCGTCAGGATTGATTATTATGGGGTGATGACCTCCATTGACCAAACGGCCAACATCAGCACCCCGGATGCCAGACAGATCATCGTGCAGCCATGGGATAAAAGCGTTCTTGGCTTGATCGATAAAGCCATCCAGGCTGCCAACCTGGGTTTTAATCCAAAAAACGAAGGCGAGATTTTAAGGATTACGGTCCCTCCGTTAACTGAGGAACGTAGGCGCGACCTGGTCAAAAAAGCCAAAAATGAAGCTGAAAACGGAAAGATCAGCATCCGGAATATCCGCAGGATTGCCAATGAAACAGCGAAGAAATTAAAGAAGGATGGAGTTCCTGAAGATGAAGTTGAAAAACTTGAAGCAGATATTCAAAAGATAACGGATGAGTTTAGCTCCAGGGTAGATAAAATTCTTGAGATAAAAGAGAGAGACATCATGACGGTATAGGAGGCGGTGTTGGAATCTAAAAGACGACGACCTCATCCGTAAACATCCAGCTATCTTGTCCAGCGCCTTCATGCCAACCGGGGCATTTTCCAAGGTTTTTGGCTTTAACCCTGATATATCTGGCTTTCGAATTTTCCATGAACTGAAAGTTGAAGGGCTGCATGATTGCTTGCGCTTCATTGGTCGGAATGTTATTTGCAACCTCATTGAACGAGTGGTATTTCTTTCCGTCCGACGACAATGAAAATTCAACAACTACCGGCAGGAATATCCAGCTTCGTTGATTTTGAAGGAAGTTCATCTGCACTGAGTTTACCGGGACCTCCTTGCCCAGGTCGATGATCAGATCCAGGTCGTTCCCATAAAACCCTTGCCAAAGACCGTCACGGTGGTTTATCGATCCGCGAAGTCCGTCAGTCAGGGCATGCTTGCCAGCAGCGGGATAGCGATAAGAATAGTCTTTGAGGTACCTGACCGGCTTTCCAATGGCATGGTGAAAAATGAGTGGCATCTCCACAGCTTTTTCCTTCAGATTGCCGTCGACAAACATACCCGCTTTGATCACCCCGTTGGCCTTCACTTCAAATGGTCCGGAATAAACGAGAGAAGAGGGTTTTACATCGTCACCATTGATTGTATATTGAATCGGAACATCGAACTGTTCCGATTCAAGGATGACCTTCATGGCGCCGGATTTTTTATCATGCCGGGTGGTTACCCCGACTTTGAAAGATCCTTTGCTGTAGTTGACCTTCATATAATCAAGCCGCTTGAACTGATTGGCCATCCGGCGTTGAAAATCACGCCAGTTTCTTGTGTTTTTTGGCGACCATACCACCTCCGACAGGGCAATCATGCGCGAAACAGCCATGTATTCCACATGCGATGTGGTGGGGATGAATTCCGTCCAAACGTTGCCCTGCGCCCCTAAAATGTGTCTGGCCTGTTCAGGAGTTAATTCCTTCGGAGTTGGTTCATAGGAATAGACTTTTTTCAATGAAGTGAACCCCCCGATGGCCTTGGGTTCCGATGCAGGATCAGCCTGGTAATAATCAAAATAGCAATGCGAACCGGGTGTCATGATGGCGTCGTGTCCCTGCTTTGCTGCAGCGATCCCGCCTTCAACACCCCGCCACGACATCACCGTCGCTTCAGGGGCCAGACCGCCTTCAAGAATCTCATCCCACCCAATCAACTTGCGATTTTTAGAGATAATAAATTTTTCCATCCGCTTGATAAAATAACTTTGCAGCTCTTTTTCATCCTTTAATCCTTTTGTTTTGATGCGATTCAGACACTTGGGACATGTTTTCCAGTTGGTCTTATCTGCCTCATCACCTCCCACATGAATGTACTTCGAAGGGAACAGCGCCACAACCTCCTCTAATACATCTTCAAGGAAAGTAAACACAGAATCATTGCCGGCACACAGAATATCGATGTTTGGCCAATAACCACCTGCTGGAACGGTGAAAGGCCCTCCGGTACAGGAAAATTGCGGGTAAGCGGCAAGAACCTCTTTGTTATGCCCCGGCATCTCAATTTCCGGAATAATGGTAACATAGCGGTCGGAGGCATATCGGACAATTTCACGGATTTCATCCTGGGTATAATAACCGCCATAGGTGGCCTTTTCGCCGGGTTTTTGTTCTGGGCGCCCATCCCAGGGCATATCTTCATGGTCAACCCTCCATGCTGAAATCTCCATCAGCTTCGGGTACTTCTTGATTTCGACCCGCCATCCGTTGTCATCGGTTAGATGCCAGTGAAAAGTATTGATCTTGTACATGGAAATCAGGTCGATGTAACGCTTGATGAATTCCTTCGGAAAAAAATGGCGCGATACATCGAGGTGCATTCCGCGGTAGGAATACCTTGGATGATCCCTGATATCAACACAGGGCACATCCCAGGATCTGTCCGAAACAACATTATGAGGTTGGCAAACCTCTGGGGGCATGAGTTGCAGCAATGACTGGATGCCGTAAAACAAGCCGGCGCCCGTGGAGGCCCTGATATCGATTTTTTTTTGTGAAATCAGCAGTTCATATCCCTCGGGGGAGATTTTTGATTTGTCGTTGGTCAGTGTGAGGAGAATGGCGTTTGAAGTTTTATCCCCTTTTGTAACCTCTTCCACCTTAAAATCCGGTCCGCCAGCCAGGTGCAGCTGGTCGGCAAAAAAATGCGCAACCCGAACCAGGTTCGTATCCCCGGAGGAGATGAACAACCTTGTTTGTTTATCAATCGTAAACTTGCCGGGCTTGAGCTTCAATTGTGCCGGTTTAGGCACGATGGATGGGCTTGCAATGATTGGATTATCGGCTGCTGTGGCATAAACAGCGAGAAATAACATCAGGATCAGGAGGCAGAACGCTTTGTGCATATCATATCAGATTATCTGGTTTATTTATCTTGCAAAATACGGAAAAAAACGATGTATTATCCGTCCAATGCTTTGTTTATAATATCACGCATCGCCGTAAAATGTTCCTCCATGCTTTGCACCAATTTGAATTGTGCCCTGGCTCTTTGCAGATTGTGCCCGGGAAAGCCGATTTTGAAATAATGGTCCCCGTCGATGTGATCGGTTAAAAAACGCAGCCCGATGAGGTAGGTCATGAACTTTGCAGAGAAGGCCAGATGGTTGATTTCGATTGTGTTCAGGAAATTTCGGGCAATCCCGAGATAGCCTTTCGCGTAGGCTGTAAACAGATCAAGGTCAATATTCACCCTCAGCAGATCTGCTTCATCTTCAGCCCCGGTAGAGGCCCCGGTACGGATGGCATCACCGAAATCGTATAAAACGTAGCCTGGCATGACCGTATCAAGATCAACCACGGCGATGGCCTTGTTTTCGGGGTTAAACAGCACATTGTTGCATTTGGTGTCGTTGTGGGTGACACGCAGGGGGATTTTCCCAAGTTCCCCCAGCCGCAGGATGGTGTGCATCTCCTCTACGCGTGATTCGACAAAATCGATCTCTTCTTTTGCATCCCTGACCCTGTGGGCAGGATTGCAACGCACAACTTCACGGAAATTTGAAAGCCGAAACGCGATGTTGTGAAAATTGGGCAGAATTTCAAATAGCGTATCAGCCTTGAAATCAGAGGTGAGGTACTGGAACGTGGCGAAAGCCTTGCCTCCTTCATAGGCCAGTTCAGGGTTTTCCAGCATATCGTAGCTTCTGCTTTGTCTCACATGATTGTATAATCGCCAGTAATTCCCTTCTTCGTCCTGTGTGTAATAACCGCCACTCCTGGTCTGGGTCAGATGAATGGTCTGAAAATGGCCATAGCGCGCCTGATCAGAGATCAGTTTTTGTTGCAGGTGCTTTGTGATCCTGCGTATGTTATTGGTGAGTTCCCCGACGTTGGTAAAGATCTTGTGATTGATACGCTGAAGGAGATAGTTGGTGGCCGGTTCGGGAGCAGTGGTTACCAGGTACGAATCGTTGATATGGCCTGAACCAAAGGGTTTTACTGAGATGATATCTCCTTCTGTTTTGAACCGGCTGATAATATTGATATGGCTATTCATGTCACCCTGTTACCCTGTTACCCTGTTACCCTGTTACCCTGTTACCCTGTCACCCTGTCACCCTGTTACCCTGTCACCCTGTTACTCCTTTATTCACAGGCTATCTTCAGCAAGTCCAAAAATACAAAGAATATTTTCGGTATTTTCGCTGCGAATCATCAGAAAATGCGATATGACAAAATCTGCCTCTGCAAAAAGCCTTGCCTCCTTCCCGAAAAACTTCTGGACAGCGATCTCGATGGAGTTTTTCGAGCGGGGTTCCTACTATGGAGTGATGTCGGTACTGTCGGTTTACCTGGTTTTATCGAAAAATGACGGAGGGCTTGGGTTTTCTAAAGAGAGTGTAGGTGTGATCAAAAGTACCATTACACCGTTGCTCTATTTTCTGCCTATTTTATCCGGGGCCATCGGCGATCGTTTCGGTTACCGGAAAGTACTCTTCTTCGCCTTCTTTACCATGAGCCTGGGATATTTATTTGCAGGATTTTCGACCACCTATGTCACCGTATTCAGCAGCCTCATCATGGTGGCGTTGGGCGCCGGATTTTTTAAACCTATGATTTTGGGAACCATATCACGGGTTACGGATAAATCAAATTCTTCGGTGGGATTCGGAATATTTTACTGGTCGATCAACATGGGTGCATTCCTGTTTCCATTGATCCTGGTGCCATACCTGAAATCGATCTCCTACAATTATATTTTTTTCATGGCTGCTGTCGGGACAGGCTGGTTGTTGTTCTTAAACTATTTTGTATATAAGGAACCTACCGGAACACGGGCGGCGAAACCACTGGGGCAGGTTTTCACGGAGATGCTCACCGTGCTGCGTGACTTCCGTTTTATCCTGATGATCGTGATCTATTCGGGTTTCTGGATTATGTATTTCCAGGTTTACGACTCTGTTTTGTGGTACCTGAATGAAAAGGTCGACATGACCGGGTTCAACAACCTGATCAACGGATTTCTCTCCTATTTTGTAAATAACCCCTCATGGAAATTCGACGCCGAGCATGTCACGGTGATGAATGCCGGGGCGATTATTGTGCTGCAGTTGCTTGTTTCAAGTCTGGTGCGCAATACCAAGGCGCTGCCCACCATGATCTTCGGGATTTCGCTTGGATCAATCGGCATGGGAATGCTGGCCATCTCGCCGAGTGGTTGGATTTTTCTGGCCTCCATGTTTATTTTTACCCTGGGCGAGATGATTGCACATCCGAAATTTATCGCCTATGTCGGGCTAATCGCCCCGCAAGATAAGAAAGCGCTCTACCAGGGCTGGTCATTCATGTATGGGGTGATTGGCAGCGGGGTGGGGGGCATCCTGGGAGCCGCACTGTACGTGAAATTTGTCGAAAAGATGAATCAACCATCTCTCCTGTGGATCACCTTCAGCATGATCGGGGTTTTTACCATCATCGGGTTATTGTTATTTAACCGGTTTCTGGCGCCCCGGAAATAGCCTCTCAGGTTTTATTCGACCAGCACCCGCGTTTGCTTTATTCTTTCTGCATCAGCAATGATAAATTCGTATTCCGACCGGTCTGGTTTGCCCATGAAAACACTGTGTTGATGAAAGGTCATTCCACTTGGTTGCTGTCTTTCAGGATGAATATGAACCTCCTTCGCACCCGTTGAGGATATCAGTTCAGCGATGTTATGCTCCTTTACCCCGCAACCAGGCATGATTGTGATAAGGCCATCGGCCCGGGCAATCAGTTCTCTGATCAACCTTGCTCCCTGGGGCGCGGTTGGCTGCTGACCGGAAGTAAGGATGCGGTCAACTCCGAGTGAAATGAGGTCTTCGAGCGCCTGAAAAGGATCAGCGGTCATGTCGAAGGCCCTGTGACAGGTAATACCCATTGGACGGGCAAGATTCACCAGTTCTGTCATGCGTTCTTTGTCAATCGTGCCATCGCGATGAAGGATGCCGAAAACAACGCCATCAGCGCCGAGGTTTTTAGCCATTCTGACATCCTCCTGCATGATCTCAAATTCACCATCGGAGTAAAGAAAATCACCTCCGCGGGGGCGTATCATCACAAATAGGCCGATTTGCAGATTTCTTCGGGCAAACTGGATAGATCCCGCGCTGGGAGTAGTGCCGCCGTCATGCAGATTTTCACAGAGTTCAACACGATCGGCTCCGCCTTTTTGGGCTTCGATGGCTGAAATAGCTGAATTTACGCAGGCTTCAATGATCATGACTGCTGATCGTCACTATGTTCGTTCAGCTTGTCATGCTTTTTTTTCTTCCGTTTCGCCATGAATGTTTGCCCAATGGCAAAAGCCTTTGACACGATGGAGGATGTGGAAGAAAGATCGTTGACCATGGTGGAAACAAGGTTTTTTAAAGTCAGCGCCTGAATAATCTCACGGTAGCCGGCATGAATGTTTTCCTCTGTCTTCGTGATTTCAAAGCGCAGCCGTTGTTTTTCCACACCAAGGTCATTCAGCGAATGAATTTTCTCGGACTTTACCTTATAACGTTTAGTCGTTTTCATCTTTCTCCTCCATCAGAATTTTAGTAAGATGTGAAACCAATGGATTGATAAACAACTGGTGGCGGCGGAAATAGATAAACAAGCCAAATAAAACATAGAACACAGTGACAATGAGGGCACCGGCCCATGAAGGGCCGATCATGTCTCCAAACCAGAATACAAAGAAAATGGAGAGAAACAATAAAAGAAACATCGCCAGGATAAAGAAGATGACAGCAATCAGAAAAAATGCAGCCAACCTGGCAATCTTTTCAGTGAGGATCAGTTTTGCAAGGTCGATGCGCAGATTCACATAATCCTTGACATTCTCTGTAAGCAAGGAAACATTGTCAGAAATTTTTCCCGGTGCCATTAGTTCTCCTCCTCCTCTTCAGCATTGTTTGCATCGACAGCGTCCGCCTTTTTTTCGGCTGTTGAAAAGGCCGATTTGAAGGCATTCAGTTTCTCTGAAAGATCATCCTGCATGAGATCGGCGATACCCATGATCCTTTTTTTCAGTCGTTTACGGGTTTTTGAGCCCTTTGCCGGAGCAACGAGCATCCCTATTCCGATACCAGCCGCAAGCCCTACCGCAGCGGCCAGCAATAATTTCGAACCTGTTTTTGCCATTTTGGAGATCTTTTGAAGATAATTAATAAGGTAAAGTTAACTCTTTTCTGATATATGACGAATGATCCTGAAATTACTCAGGAATTCATGAGCGACTATTTTTATAAAGCCATAGGCAGGAACAGCCACGATCATCCCCAAAATTCCACCGAAGCTGGCCGCGGCAATCACTACAAGGAAAATCTCAACAGGATGGGCCTTCACGCTCTTTCCCTGGATTAATGGAGCAAATACATTGTTGTCAATGGTTTGAACAACAAACATGGCCAGAACAATCTTGATCGCCATGGGCATGATCAAGGCGAAATCTCCGGTACTGATAACCCCTGTCACTCCAAGTATTACGCCCATGATCATGGAGATAATCCCTCCAAGGTAGGGCACTATGATGATGATGCCGGTGAAAAACCCGATTACAAGCGGGCTTTTAACGCCGACAATATACAGGGCAAGGGAATAGGTAATGATATTGGCGATGATCTGAATGATGAGACCAATGAAATACCGCGAAAGTAAATCCCTGCTTTTGGTCATCACGTTTTTTATCTGATCATCATATCTCTCAGGTGTGATAAGCAGAATAAAGCGGGGAAGCATTTTGTTATCCTGAAGAAAGAAAAAGGAGAGAAATACAATGGAAAACAGGTTGAAAAAGAAGGTGCCGGTGAAGGAGATGATGGATGAAAGCACATTTGAAAACATGCCCAGATCGATGATTTTTAAAATGGCTTGTTTGGCAGCCGATTCGATGGTGCTTCCGCGTGGCATAATGCCATACCGCACCAACAGCGATTGAAGCCCTGAAATTTCATCGTGGAAATAGGCAACGAGTTGCTTCCCGTCGATGTTACTGATCATGTTTGCTTCATTGACTACAAGTGGGATGAAGAGGCTGAACATTCCAAAAAAAAGCAGGAGGATAAGCAGCAGGACAATGATGACACTCAATACATGAGGAAAGGCGAAACGGCCGATTTTGATTCTGTCAAAAAATTCCACGAGGGGAGCACCAACAATGGAGATAACCCCGGCTACAATGATAAAAATGACAATGCTGGCGAAATACCACAGCAGAAAACCAACTGTGGCCGTAATCAGGATCAGGAAAAAAAGTTTATTCTTCTGATAAAGTTCACGCATGGATGGGGTTTTTTTTACAAACCTACGTGTTTTTTTTTACAGGATCAAGAATTTATCATGCGATCTGCAATCAGTGCAATCATGACCAAAAGCATAAAGAGGTTAGCTGATATGAAAATAAGCCGGAAACGCAGCGAAGAGGCCAGGAAAAGCTGGTAGGCAACAATCAACAAGGTTAAGATGTTGATCGTCAGCATCCCATATCCAATGGCCGGGTGCTGAACCATTCTGAAAAAAACAAACATGATTGAGGCGCCTGAAGAGGCAATCAACCAGGTCATCACAATCACTTTAATCCAGATATCTCCAAACAGGTCATTGAGAACCGGGAATCCGGCCTTTCGGTACTCTTGGCCATATTTCAGGGTCAGCATCCAGAAATGCGGCATCTGCCAGATGAAGATAAAGAAAACAAGGAACAAAACCTGCGGCGCCAACAGATCTCCATCCATGGCGCTCCAACCCATCAGGATGGGTATTGCACCGGTGAGTGCCCCGGGAACAACAGCAAATGCGGTTTTTCTCTTGAGCCAGGTGTACAGCCCATTGTACCAAATCAGGTTGATGACCCCGAGGGAAAGACAGACCCAGTTTGACTCGTACATCAGGATGACCAAACCTCCGGCGATTCCGATCAGGGCGATGCGCAATCCTTCAGCAGGGCTGATCCTGCGGGATGGAATCGGACGCCGGCGCGTACGTGCCATAAGTTCATCGTATGGCCACTCCTGGTATTGATTGAAAGCCGATGCCCCGGAGGCAAGGAGAAAAATGCCGGCAACAGGCCAGAGCATGGCTGCAGATAGTTCCCCCGAAGCCAAAACCATGGCAGTAAAGGCTGAAAATGTGACCGCCAGCGACACCGGAAATCGTGTCAGGGTAAGGATATCTCTGAAGCTCGAGGTGTGCAATGCGTTTGGTTTTAGTCGCTGCTTGGCTGATTAACTATTTAATGCTTTTCAAATAATCAGTGATTTTGGTGATTTCATCTTCGGTAACAATGCCTTTGTAAGTCTTCATGATGCCTTTCTGAAAACCAATAACCAGGTCTTTATCAGGATCATAAACGGATGTTTTGATATAGGCATCATCGACGGTAACCGTACGCTCAGATCCATTGGTGATGACGCGCTCTGTTTTTCCATACAATCCCTTGAATGAGGTGCTTACAATTTTCGATCCATCAATGGAATGGCACCCTGTACATGCATTTTTCTTTAGAATGGTAAGGCCTTCCGGCTCATTCGTTTTTTCTGGCAACGCTTTCAGCCATGCCTGGTATTCCGCTTCAGGTACAACTTTGGCCTTGGCTTCCATGTAGGAGTGGCGCAGTCCGCAGTAAACCGTGCATAGGATGTCGTACTCGCCGGGTTGCTGGGCGATAAACCACATGTAATTATTTTTTCCGGGAACCACATCCTCCTTGATACGGAAAGCAGGAATATATAAACTGTGAATAACGTCGTCGGAGTGCAGGTTCAGTTTAACAGCCTTGTTAAGTGGAACGACCAGGTCAGCCGATTGTTTTCCCCCCTCATATTCGAAAGTCCATACCCACATTTTGCCTATAACTGTGATGGGAATGGCATCTTTGGGAACAATGCGCATCGGGCTGAAGGCCACATATCCATAGTAAAACATGAGAAGTACCAGGATCAGCGGAATGGTAATCCAGGTGATTTCCAGAATATTGTTGTCTTTTATCTGAATGGCCCGGGGATGGCGCTTCCGGTTATATCGGAAAACAAAATAGAGCATGACGGTTGTAATCCCCACCAGGAAAAACAAGCTGATTCCGAAAATGATCTTAAAGGCCAGATCAACACCTTCAACAAAATTTGAAGCACCCATATGTTTGATTTACGATTTACGATTTTTCTTTTTTTGCCACGCGTCACGTGTCACGCGTCACACGTCACGTCTTTTGTTACCTGAATAAATAATCCGACAAAGTGAACGCAATGACCAGAACATAAATAAATAACACCATGAATACGAATACGCGAAACAGCGACGATTCGAACTTCAGATGCATAAAATAGGTAAGCACAATATACGCCTTTACTGTGGCGATCAATAAAGCGACTGCCACCGTGAGAGCTGATAAATCGATCCAGGTCGCCGTGATTGTAATAAAGGTTAATCCCAAAAGGGTGATCAAAACCCAGGCGAGGGTGCGGTAAGGAGTTATATGAACTGTTTCGGGATGCATATTTTAAAATTTACGATTTACGATTTACGATTTACGATTTTGTTTTGTTACGCGTCACGCGTTACCTGTCACGTTTTTTCAGTCACGCGTCACCTGTCACGTTTTTTTGTCACGTAATAAGATACAACAATGGAAACAGATAGATCCAGATCAGGTCAACGAGATGCCAATAGAGACCTCCATTTTCAAGAAGTACATAACGATCTTTGTTGATGGATCCATTTTGAACCTTTATGATGGCAATGGTCAGAATGATCCCGCCAACCACGAGGTGAAACATGTGTAATCCGGTCATGAAATAATACAGACTGAAGAACATCACCTGCCCGTGACTCAGTGTGAGCATCAGCGCTGAACCTGGATAGAGCCCGATGTGAATTTTATGACCCCATTCAAAATATTTATTGACCATAAATATGGCGGCGCAAAGCAGGGTGATAAGCAATAAAATCACAGCAAGCTTCTTATTTCCCTTCTGCACCGCACTGATCGACATGGCCACCGTCGCGCTGCTGACCAGCAGAACAACGGTGTTTATGGCGCCAATAAAGGCATTCAGGTGGTGGGCTGCCTGGTGAAATTCAGTAGAGTAACTGCTGCGCATGATTGCATAAACCAAGAATAATCCGCCAAAGAGGAGTATTTCAGTAAAAATAAAGATCCACATGCCCAATTTTGAACCAATGTCATCGCGATGTTCCATATTTCGATTTTCGATTTATTGTTATCCTCAGTTTTTCACCTGTTCACTCGTCATTCGTCACTCGTCACTTACTTATAATCATACGGCTGCTCATTCTCCGCCATCTCCGGCATTACTTCGAAGTTCTCCACAGGCGGAGGAGAGGGAATGCGCCACTCAAAAGTTCGGCCACCCCAGGGGTTGTCGGGTGCAGGGGCCCCTTTTTTACTGAAGAGGGTGATCAACATGATGATGAATCCGATGACAAGCAATAAACCGCCAAAGAACGAGAGTTGATGACCCAGGGTAAACTGTGGGAGATAATCAAAGTAACGGCGCGGCATACCCATCATCCCGATAATAAATTGAGGGAAATAGAGCAGGTTGAAGCCGGTAAAGAGGAAAACGAAGGACCAGTTGGCCATTTTAAAATTATACATCCGGCCGTACATCTTTGGATACCAGTAAAAGATGGCTGCAAAAAAGGCAAATCCGACTCCGCCAAAAACGATGTAATGGAAATGGGCTACGACGTATGCTGTGTCGTGAACGTGAATGTTGGTGGCAAGAGCGCCAAGAGATAAACCGGTCATCCCTCCGATCATAAACAGGAAGATAAAACCAAGGGCAAAGAGGAAGGGTGGCTTTAACGAGATGGACCCCTTATACATGGTGGTAACCCAATTGAAAACCTTGATGGCGCTTGGAACGGCAACCAGGAAGGTGAGCAGTGAAAAGACCCAGCGGGCCGTGGTGCTCATGCCGGAGGTATACATGTGGTGTGCCCAAACGAAATACCCCACCAGGGCAATGGCAAGGCTGGATATGGCAATGGCTTTGTACCCAAATATCTTCTTTTGTGAAAAGGTGGGTATAATTTCCGTGATCACGCCCATGGCTGGCAATATCATAATATAAACGGCAGGATGGGAGTATATCCAGAACAAATGCTGGTAAAGAACCGGGTCGCCACCCAGGGAGGGGTCGAAAAATCCGATTCTCAGCCACCGTTCGGCAATGATCATCAGCAGTGTAATCCCAACAATCGGGGTAGCCAGAACCTGGATCCAGGCTGTGGCGTAAAGCGACCATGGAAAAAGTGGCATTTTGAAAAATGTCATTCCCGGCGCACGCATGCGGTGCATGGTGACAATGAAGTTCAACCCGGTGAGTATGGAGGAAAAGCCGAGGACAAAGGCTCCGAAAACGGCGGCCACCACATTGGTATGGGTTTGTATGCTGTAGGGGGCATAAAACGTCCATCCTGTGTCAGGTGGGCCGTTCCCCATGAATTGTGAAGCGAGGGCAATGGCAGCGCCAATCACATATAAATAAAATGAAAACAAATTTAACCGCGGAAAGGCCACATCCCTGGCACCAATCATGATGGGCATCGAAAAGTTTCCGAATACCGCAGCCAGCCCGGGAATTACCACGGTAAAAATCATAATGATGCCGTGTATGGTGAATATTCCGTTGTATGCCTGGGGGCCGTAGAATTGCTGGCCCGGCCAGAACAGTTCTATGCGCATCACCATACCGAGGATGACCCCAACGGCAAAGAACACCATCATGGCATACATGTACATCAGCCCGATCCGCTTGTGGTCGGTCGATGTAAGCCAGGCCATCAGGCCTTTATACTTGCCGGTATCAACAAGGTAACTTGGCTCAGGGTGGTGCGTCTTTTCTTCTGTCATGGTATGAATTTTATATTTTCGATTTCTTTCGGGATGACTTGACAATGAGGATGATAAATAACAAAACTGCAAAGAAGATAATGATGGTTGCCGTGATTTTTGTTACCTGCAGCGTGTACTTCCGTCCCTCCGGGTCATAACTGAAACAATATTCGAGAACCCGGTTTATGGTAGGCCTTGACTGGCCTTTCTGTGCTTCAACGACGGCCATTTTTACATCAAACGGGAGGTAGGAAGTCCCGTACAAATAACGCGTTACCTTACCCTGAGGGCTGAGAACAATGATACATGCCGGATGCATGAAGCCATTTCCAGATTTGGTAAAATTATATCCAACCGCATTCGTAAGTGAATAAATATTGGCGCTGTCGCCCGTAAAGTACATCCAGTGAGCCGACCGTGGCTTACTATGCGGTCGTAAATAGTTTTTTTTCTTTTCAACAGAACCTTCGGGCGTGTCATTAGGGTCAAAACTCACGGTCATTACCTGGTAATCTTTGCCTAGTTCCAGTCCCATTTTTTCTATGGCATCGGAAACCCCTGATAACAATTCCGGGCAAATTCCGGGGCAATTATAAAAAACCAAAGTAAGTATGGTCGGCTTATTGATCAATGAAAGCAACGGAACAGGTTGTCCCTGCTCATTGTTAAATGTGATATTCGCCGGAATGATGGTATCGAGGTGTTCAACAATGCCCATCTCCTCCTCAATGCCTTCAACCACCTGCGCCGTGGACTGGATTGAACACAAGCCGGAAAAAATCAGTATCAGCACACCGAAAACAAGTCCTTTGTTTTTCAACTTTCTCATTCTCAGTAAAGAGTAGAGGATGTAAAGAATAAATCCCCATACAATGATGACCGAGAGCGTAAAGGTAATCAGGATCCACACAGGAGCATTGCCTCTGGTGGACCACCATGCGCGGGTTTCGGTGAGGGAAGGCCTGTCAGTTGGGGCTCCGATGGCGAAACTTGCAGTGGCGGGGGTGGTTTTCATCTGGCTTTTCGTGTCATTGACCAGCGCTGAAACTTCAACATATCCCTCCTTGTTTCCTGGAAGATCGGCCGGGAATTCGAACAAAACCTGGCCCCTGGCATTGGTGGTTTTTATATCACCCACCTGCATTTTTCCAAAATACCGCTTTACAAAAAGCATCACTTCAACGCCTGCTGCAAGCCCGGTCTTACCATCTTTTAACTGTTCGCTTGCTGTAACAACAATTTTTTTCATCGGGGTGCTGTAATCCATGGCCAGGGTCACGATCCGGCCGGTGAATGAAGCCTGTGCCGCGGGGTTGGGCTGGATGTACGACGGATTGAACGAACGGATATATGCAATCAGCCCCCAACGCTCATTATCCGGTAAAATATTCCGGAATTCAGGCATGGGGACTTTGCCCGCTGTGATCCGGTAAAATAATTCACCATCGGTTTGCTTCTGTGCTTTTTCCTTGGCCAGATCCCCTGGTGGCGGCGTGAGTTTAACCCAATTGTCCTTCCCTGGCAGTCCATGGCATGACTGGCAGTTTTTGAGGTAAATCTGCTCTCCCTGTTTTTGCATCTCGGGAGTGAATTTAAAGGGGGCCACCACCGCTTTTTGTTCGTCGGGAACTACCCATAACTGAGCTGAAATCCTTGTTCCGACGAAAAATATGAAGATGATGATTGCTAGTTTTTTGAAACGCATAGTTCCTTGATTATTTCAGTGTTAATCAAATTTAATGTGGTCAATGCCTTTTTCCCTGGCCGTTTCATGCAGCGGGATAACCGGGAAAAATTTAGAAATCAGGGTGATGATGATGAGCACCAGTATAAAGGGGGCGATGGAGATGAGGATCTCGATCAACGTGGGTGAATAGTGTACAAAGTTTTGAGGCACATGCTGAATCGGGAGAAATGGATGCTCCTGTGTCGGGATGACAATCAGATAGCGCTTGAACCATGCTGCGATCAGCACAGCCACGGATATGAGCATGATGGGCAAAGGCTTCCTGAAACGCCGGAAAAGCATGAAGAGAATGGGCAACAGAAGTCCGCCGATCTGCACAGCCCAAAAAAGAAGGGCATCTTTCCCGGCAAAAAGTTCTTGCAGGTGAATGGCATCGGCCCTTTTTAACTTATATCCCGGAACAAGGAACTCATTGATATTGAAATAGAGATAAACAAGCGAAACGGTGGCCAGCACCTTCCCCATATTGTTGAAATGCACATCAGTGAGATAATCCTGGAGTTTATAGTTTTTGCGGAAAAAGAACATGGCGATGATGACCGCTGCGGAACCTGCCACAAAAGCACCTGAAACGAAGTAGGGGCCAAAGACCGTACTGTCCCATCCTGCCCGCGATGTAACCGCAAAAAGCCAGGAGGTAACCGTATGGATGGATAATGCGGCAGGGATAAGCAGGATCAGCAGAATGCGGATGGCCCTGTTGATGATCTTGTTTTGCTCGGGTTGATCGGTAAAGTTCAGGGATAAAACCTTGTAAACAGGCTTGAGCCACGACGGTAAGGTGCTCACTTTACGGTGTATGATGGCCATGTCGGCGATCATGGGCAGAAACAAAAGAAGAAGGCTCAGCACAAAATAGGTGGTGATAACGGTTACATCCCAGAGGATCGGGGATTGAGGCCTGCCGTAAAGAAAAACGTAGGCAAGCCTTTCGGGGCGCCCCATATCGGAAACGATGACCAGTCCGGCAACCGCCGCAAACGCCACGGCGATGGTCTCTGCAATCCGGGTGATCGGGGTAAGCCATTTCATGCCGATCAGGCCCAGTACCGCACTGATGAGCATGCCGATCAGGCTGGCTGCCACGAAGAAGACAAAGTTGGCAAGGTACAATCCCCAGGTAACATAGTCGCGTATTCCGGCTACACCCAGTCCGGTGCTGAGCTGAAGTGAATAGGCATAAAGGCAAACCAGCAGTGAAACGGTCAGAAATCCCATCCAGATCAGGAAACCTTTGTTGATCCTGATATGATGTGTAAGATCGCTGGTGATTTTGTCGAAGGTCAATTTGTTGTCATCCATGGTCATCATGCTTTTTCAGGTGTTGCTTCAGTTGCTTCTTCAAAAGGAAAGAGGCGGTTCTTGGGCGGAAGGTAATACACCCTTGGTTTCGTTCCCAGTTCAGGCAGGAGCTGATAACCGGCATTGTCGCGCAGCAACTTGCTCAGTCTCACCGTCTCCTTCGTGGTGCCATTGGTCACCGCATCTTCGTTTTCATCGCCAAAATAATATACGCCATTGGGACAGGCTTCGACACAGTAGGGCAACTTACCTTCGCGCAGCCTGTCAGCGCTGAAAAGACATTTTGAAACGGTCCCCACTTTTTGAGGGACATTCAATTCCACGTTATAATCCTGATCCACATGGTTGGCCGCATCTTTTGGTTCTATCCAGTTGAAAATCCGGGCTGAGTAGGGGCAGGCAGCCATACAGAAACGACAGCCAATGCAACGCACATTGTCAATGAGTACGATGCCATCCTGACGCTTATATGTTGCATCCACCGGGCAAACAGCCACACAGGGGGGATTATCGCAATGCTGACAGTTTTTGGGCATGTTGAATGGCGCTGTCGCCGGTGAATCCTGTATCTGAAGCGTATTCATATGATATTGCTCAGGTCGCAGCTGATGTACATCCTGACAGGCGCTGATGCATTTACGGGCGTTGCGGCATTTCGAAAGATCTGTCACCATCACCCAGCGACGGCCGGCGATTCCTTCGCGGCCTTCCGCTTCGTGGAGGGCAACCCCGGTTTTTTCCATTGCTTTGATCTCAAGGGAATCAACCTGAACCAACTTGCCATCCTGCGTGAGCAGAACCTTTTGATCGCCTGACATCTCCTTCTTGGCTTCAAAAATATGACCGGAATAAAGTGCCGCAGCACCTGTTGCCACACCAACGCCGGCAAGGCCTATGTTTTTCAGAAAATTTCTTCGTGTAGAGCCTTTCGGATCTTCTGATTCGTGTGGTGAATGGGAGTGATTATGTTCTTCCATAGGGTGATTGCTTGTCGGATTTAATATGCGCAAAAGTAAGTAAATATTTATTTTAAAACGGAAATATCATGGAGATCTTGTAGGCGAAATTATCCCCGACAGAATCAAATGAGTAAGGCCCCCAGCGGTAAAACGCGCCAATTCCGATGGTGTAGACCTGAAGATTGACCAGGTTGTTGATCAGCAGTCCCGATTCATAATACCCGAGGTTCATCTCCCTGGGCTTGATGGAAATAGCGCTGTAATTCTCAGGGTGCTCAAGCCATCCGAATCCGATGTTTTGTGAAAGGGCAAATTCGGGATGAAACCACTTCTTCCCCTTAAACAGCAGATATCCGAAGTCGTGATACAGATAAATGGAGGCATATTCGTTCGAGAGAAATTCATTGCTTCGCATGGTCCCGAAGCTGTTTGGAGCATAGAGTGTAACCAACCTGTAACTTGCCGGGGTGTAATAGAGGTTGCAGGCCGGAATCGGCTGGTCAATGTACCCGCCATTGAATTGAATGGTCAGTTTTCCAAGATATTTGATGTTGAAAGTTTTTCGTATTTTAAGGTCGAAGCGGTTATAATCATACTCACCGCCTAATAAATTTTTTATACCCCGGGTATATTCGAACCAGATCACCGGATATTTCGTGCCCAGGGAAATTTTGTTGTTGACGGTCTGGATGAATTTCTCACCATAGGCCCATTTGAACCCGGCCGTTATGGTCGTAAACCTGAACTGATCCTGCAGCAGGGTGACATTCCCCTCGGTGGTTGCCAGATCATAGGTTGTTGATTTTTTGAAATCACTGGCCATCCCGAAATTGAACAGAACATATTTAAGCGCCCTGAACCCGAGCGAGAAGTTGTAATTCTCGGTGCGGTCAAGTTTTTTCAGCAACAATGGCGCGAAGTTACCTGAAAGGATGGATGCATAATCTGCAGGGTAGCTTAAGCCACCTGATTCAACCAGATCGAAAGAACCGGAAGCGGCCAGGGTGATGTCGTGACGCCGGTTAACAAGAAAACGCACATCTCCGCCATACTTTGAAGTGGATATTGCAAAGGCATACTGGTAGAATCCGCCGATTTTGAACCAATCAGCCAACCGGTCGTTTGTGTGGATCCCCACGCCAACCACCAGCCCCTCATAGGTGTTGTAGTTGAGCAGCCTGTTCAGATCAATGTCAATCGGGCCCCAGGGAATGCGACCGGTCAGGAGCGACTGCAGCGACTTCGCCATTTTATCGAAGTTGTTGGCTTTTCCTACACTGTCCAACACTTTATAGGTTTGGCGGTCTTTCCGGCTCAGACTGTCAACACGGTATTGATCCCAAAATGGTTCGCTGCGGGCAGTGGCATCTTTATCAACCTCCACATCCAGGTGGTTGAATTCGCGCTTTACCAGTTCGGGGTTGAGCACGATGTCGCGGATATAACTGCGGCCGCTGCCCACGGGTTTGTACTTGCCGATCCGCATATTATTAAATGCCACATCGGTGTTGAGTTGTACAGGAAACCACTGCACTCCGTCGATCAGTTCATAAAGCTGATGGATCCTGATCATGAATCCGCCCGTATTGGGATAGGGTTCGGCCATGACATTCTGGATGGCCCAATTGTGCGTATTGATGGATATAATGCCCTTCAGACCATCAAAATTTGTCCCTTTCCTTGGCCTGAATGAAAGGATGTAGACCGTATCTTGCTCCCGGTAGGTTGTATCTTCGATTTTAAAGAAATACTTGCTGAAACTTCCGCTGCCGATCGGGTTGATGTAATCCTTCATCATGATCGAGATGAAGGGTTTGTAAAATGAAAACGACTGGATCTGGGTGGTGAGAAAAACCAGGATGGGATCTTTGAAGCCCGACATCTTGGTTGCAATCACCTTGTTGTAATTCCTGTCAGGCGCCATGAATTTTCGTTTCGTCACATTTTCCATCAGGAAGAGATATTGCTGGCTGATCAGTTTTTCAATTAACCTTGTGCTCGAATCTTTCATTGCAGAATCCATTTTCACAGAGTCGGGATTCAGGGTAAATCCAATCTCCATCCCTTTGGAATTGGGCATCATCGAAGTGTCGACCAGCGCCGAAAAATCATTTTTCAGGGTGGTATCCACATCCGCCGTAAATACGGTTTTGTCATAAGCCGTATAGGAAAAGGAACTTACCTTCTCCGGATCGTTGATGTCACGGTGATCAATCACATTCCGGATGATGCGATGGGCCGGGTTAATTCCTGGTAAAATTTCAACCTCCCGGAGGTCAATGTCTTTCTGGACCATCTGAATAAGGAGGTCACTGGTGCGGTTGCCGGGTGTCACGGTGATGGGGTCATACCCGACATAGGAAAGCCGGAGACGCTGCACGGGTTTGGGCGATCGGAGGTTGAATTTGCCGTCGATGTCAGTAGTACCGCCAATGTTGCTGTTGTTGACCACGATATTGACGAAGGCCAGAGATTCCCTGGTTTTGGCATCAATCACCCGGCCGGTCACAAAAAAATAGTCCTGTGAAAGGCAGTTTGCAGAAATATTCAGTAAAGCAAAGAGAAATGTCAGACGGAGGTAGGGCATGGAAGATGTTTTTTCAAAGGTAAGGATTTAAAATAATCGTAACTTTCCAAAAAATTAACGCCTGAAGAAAAGATGACCTTCCCTTTGATTGCAAAGACCATATCAGGACTCGAAGATGTTCTGGTTCGTGAATTAACGGATATGGGCGCCACCGATGTTTTAAAGTTGAACCGTGCAGCATCCTTTACCGGAGATACCGAGATGATGTACAAGGTCAACTACACCTGCCGCACCGCCTTGCGAATCCTCAAACCGTTGTTTCACTTTGAAATCCTTGAACAAAAGGATCTGTATGAGAAGATTCATGATTTTCCCTGGGAAGAATATCTGGATGCTGAACATTCGCTCTCCATTGATGCGGTGATCTCTTACACCGTTTTCACCAATTCCCAGTTTGTCGCCCAGAAATCGAAAGATGCCATTGTGGACCGGCTGCGCGAAAAGCTTGGCAAACGGCCATCCGTTGATCTGGAAAATCCCGACTTCAGGATCAATGTGCATCTCTTCAAGGATTCGTGCACGGTAGCCCTTGATTCATCCGGACAATCGCTGCACCGGCGGGGATACCGGAAAAGTACGGGTCCCGCGCCAATCAACGAGGTACTGGCCGCCGGACTGGTGAAACTTTCGGAGTGGGATGTCGCTACACCGTTGTTCGACCCGATGTGCGGTTCCGGCACCCTGCTGATTGAGGCGGCCATGTTAGCGAAAAAGATGCCTGCCGGTTACTTCCGCGAGCAATGGGGGTTTATGAAATGGAGGGATTTTGATGCATCCGTGTGGGAGAAGGTGAAGGCTGAAAACAATGAGCGCATCTCTCCGCTTGAAATGAAAATGCACGGTTCCGACCGGGCCGGGCGTGCCATCGAATCGGCCCGCGAAAACCTGAAGTTCACCAATTTGTATGAAGATATCACCCTCAGTGTCATCTCATTCGAAGAGTCAAAACCGCCCTTTGAAAAGGGGTTCATCATTTCCAATCCGCCCTACGATGAGCGCTTGCAGATCGAAGATTCCCTGGCGTTTTACAAGATGATCGGGGATACCCTGAAACAGAAATACGCCGGCTACACAGCGTGGATGATCTCATCGGACCTTGAATCGGTCAAATTCATCGGTTTGCGCCCATCCCGCCGGATTCCCGTATTCAACGGCCCGCTGGAGTGCAGGTTCCTGAAATTTGATTTGTTTGCGGGGAAAAAGGGGTTTCAGAATGAATTAGGTTTGCCAAAAGGGAGTGAGGGATGACGATGGATCTATTTTATGCAAAACACAGCATACAATGGGATCGACTTTATTTGATTCTCATAACCAAAATTCTTCCCGGAACTCAGGATTGAATATGGACTATCGTATTTTTTTGTATATACCAGACGGTTTGTTTCCAGATTATATTCTATGAAATAATCAAGTAAATCTGATTTATTCCCACAATTTAATCGATTCGTGGATTGGTGTTTCCTGCAACGCGCAGACCAATGAACTCAAATTATTTATCGCGGCATTTTCTAAATGAACGAACAGGGCAAGCAAAAGAAATACTATAACACAACAAATACCAGAACTGAGTTCTTTCGTAAATTTTTTATTACCTTTGATAAAAAATCAGATGACAACATTGACATTAAACGATATAATAAAAGAGATGAAAGATATTCCGGTTGACCGACTGGAAGAACTTTATCAGTTTATTCACTCGATGACACCGGCAACTAAACATACTGAGAGGTTACGTAAAAAAATTCTTTCATTTGGTGGCGCCTTTAGCGACATGAGTAGTAACGACTATTCAGACTTTCTAAATCAGACAAAAAAAACCAGGAATGAACTTTTTAACCGTAGTATTGACCTATGAAGCCATCGATCCTTGACACCGATATTCTTTCGGAATTTTTACGAGGCAACCCGCAAGTTATAGATAAAGTTGACGAACACTTGAAGGAATATGGCTTCATTAGTTTGAGCATAATTACTTATTACGAAATTCTCAACGGGCTTTTATTCAAAGATGCAAGAAAACAATTGACAAGGTTCGAAGATTTTGTTGGATTAAACAAAATAATTCCACTGACCTTGCGTATGGCAAAAACAGCAGCAATAATTCAAGCGGACTTAAGAAAAAAAGGAACTGAAATTGGTCACACAGACACTTTGATTGCTGGCATTGCAATTATAAGTGAATTGCAATTGGTAACAAATAATACAGACCACTTTAAGAGAATCAAATCGCTTGAAATTGCGAATTGGATGAAGTAACAAGAGTTGACAACGTCTCGATTCATAATATTGAGGCTGCATTTTAATGATATTTTTCCTCATTATATTGATTCTATTAGAAAATATTTTTGTTGCAAAAGCAATTTACCTGTTACAAATAGACAATTATAGAATTATCATTTCCGACCAACCAGATGCCGGAAATTAATAAACAGGTCTCCATAATGAGTATTACTGGATTATCTTTTATGAAGATCAGGATGAGGCCGCGGACAATGATCAGAACGAAAGGTGATTACCCCATCCACTTCCACCCTGGTATGAGCCGGATCGTTTTACCCTCTTTTACGAACCTGTCTTCCTGATCAAATGTGATGATGGTTCCCTTTGTCAGATTCAATAAATTCATTGCCTCCAGAAGCCCTTCAACCTCCCGTTTTTCATTTTGCTGTCCTACCTCCCAGGAAACCTGGATGGCAGAAAAGGTATTTTTCTTTTCCCTGCAAATGAAATCACACTCCTTCTTGCCTTAAAATACCAGACTTCCTGCCCTGAACGCCTGAGTTGCAAATAAACAGTGTTCTCCGGTAATCTTCCCCGGTCGGGAGAACCGGAAACAGATGAAAAAGTTTCCGCACTCGGATTATTTATCGCGCCATTTTCAGATTTCAATTTGCATTTTTGTACTTTTGCATTAGAAGTTAACCGTATCATCCATCAAAAAAATAAACTATTAAAATCAATAGAATATGGCTCAAATAACGCGAATCGGGGTCATGACATCCGGCGGTGATTCTCCTGGAATGAATGCCGCCATCAGGGCGGTGGTGCGGACGGCCATATTCTGCGGCCTGGATGTGTATGGTATCTACCGCGGCTATGAAGGGATGATCGATAACCAGATTGAACAGATGTACAGTAATTCTGTTTCCAACATCATCCAGCGGGGCGGAACCATCCTGAAAACTGCACGAAGCAAGCGTTTCATGGAGTACAGCGGTCGTTTGCAGGCATACAATAATCTCAGGGCGCATAACATTGATGCATTGGTTGCCATTGGAGGAAACGGCACCTTCACAGGCGCTTCCTTATTTGATAAGGAATTTAACTTCCCCATCATCGGGTTGCCTGGTACGATTGACAATGATCTCTATGGAACCGACGCCACCATTGGCTACGATACCGCGGTGAACACGGTTGTGGAGGCGGCCGATAAGATCAGGGATACCGCAAATTCCCATGAGCGGCTCTTTTTTATCGAGGTGATGGGCCGCGATGCCGGCTTTATTGCCCTGCGAAGCGGCATTGCCTGCGGTGCCGAGTTCATTCTCGTTCCCGAAACTACGACCTACATCGACAACCTTGCACGCCTGCTTAAGCACGACTGGCGCAAAAGCAAGACTTCGGGGATCGTCATTGTGGCCGAAGGTGATGATATGGGTGGCGCCTATGAGGTCGCCAAAAAAGTGAAGGAAAAACTTCCTGAAATGGATGCCCGGGTCACCATCCTTGGCCATATTCAGCGTGGCGGAGCCCCAAGTCAGTTCGACCGCGTACTGGCCAGTTCCCTGGGATTCCTTGCAGTGAAAGGATTGCTGGAGGGTCATCGTGGCGAGATGGCCGGTATTGTAAACAAAGAGGTGGTTTATACGCCGTTTGAAAAGGCCATCAAACATCATAAGGATATCAACAAAGAGATGCTGGAAATGTCGCGCATCCTCGCACTTTAAAGCCCTAACGCCTCCTTTATTTGGAACGGATCACCCTGTTTGCTGATGTTTTATTGCCGCTCCCGGTTGGTGCCACATTTACCTACCGCATTCCCTATGAGCTGAATTCACAGGTGAAGGAGGGTATCCGCGTACTGGTTCAGTTTGGCGCCAGGAAAATATATACGGCGCTGATCCTTCGGATTCATCAGGAAGTTCCCAAAGAACATGTTCCCAAATACATCCTGTCAGTACTGGATGAAGAGCCGATCGTATCTGCTGTTCAGTTCAAATTCTGGCAGTGGCTGGCCGATTATTACCTCTGCTATAAAGGGGAGGTGATGAACGCTGCATTGCCATCGGCCCTTAAATTGGCCAGTGAATCTAAAATTGCTTTAAACCCGGTGCTTCCCGATGATCTTTCCGTATTAAATGAAAAGGAGCTGCTCCTGGTTGAGGCCCTTCACAATCGCAAAACGATTGCCATTTCCGAGGTGGCAAAAATCCTGGACCAGCAGAAGACCATTCCTGTGATTAAAACCCTGATCGAGAAAGGATTTATCCTGCCCGAAGAGGAGTTAAATGACCCCTATAAACCAAAACGTGAAGGTTTTGTGAGGCTGACTCCTGAATATGTCCATGATGAAGAGAGGTTGAAGGTGTTGTTTGACCAGCTCGAAAAGCGCGCTAAAAAACAACTCGAAATTGTCATGACCTTCATCCGGATTTCCCGGTATGGATTTGGGACGCTGAAAGAGGTAAAACGACTTGATTTACTAAGGCAATCGAAAGGTAGTTCAGCCCAGCTCGAACTCCTCATCACCAGGGGAGTTTTTGAAACCTACGAAAAACTTGTCAGCAGATTTAATGCATCCTGGGAGGAGTCCGCCACGGAGCTGATCGAACTCACGGATAGCCAGCAAGAGGCCCTTGACAGGATCAGGGCGGCTTTTGAGACCAAAGAGGTTGTATTGTTGCACGGCGTGACCTCCAGCGGAAAGACCGAACTCTATATTAAATTGATCCGTGAGGTCATTGACCAGGGAAAGCAGGTGTTGTTCATGCTGCCCGAAATTGCTCTTACAACACAGATAATAAGCAGGTTGCGTAAGTATTTCGGCAACAGGGTCGGCGTATATCATTCACGTTTCAATGTGCATGAACGGGTCGAAATCTGGCATGCCGTGCTCGAAAATGACCTTCCCCGAACTGAAAAGCGGCAATTTGATATCATACTTGGGGCCCGCTCATCTGTATTTCTTCCCTTTTCGAATCTCGGCCTTGTTGTGGTCGATGAGGAGCATGACGCCTCCTTTAAACAGATGGATCCCGCCCCGCGTTACAACGGCCGCGATGCAGCCATACTCCTGGCGCAACTTCATGGCGCCAAAACCCTGTTGGGGTCAGCCACACCCTCGGTTGAAACCTATTCCAATGCCGTGCAGGGGAAATATGGACTTGTTGAATTATCTGAACGGTATGCCAACATGGAAATGCCTTTGATCCAGGTCGTCAATGTGAAGGAGTCGATGCGTCAGGGATTGATGAAAAGCCACTTTTCCCAGGAGTTACTGAACCAGATGGAAACAGCATTGTCAAATGGGGAACAGGCCATTCTTTTTCAGAACCGGCGGGGCTTTTCTCTGCGGCTTGAGTGCGATGTCTGTCATTGGATGCCCGCTTGTAAAAACTGTGATGTCTCCCTGGTCTATCATAAAAAAATTAACCAGCTTCGTTGCCACTATTGTGGTTACGTGGCGCAGATTCCTGATCGATGCCCTGAGTGCCAGAGCGTAAATGTTAAAATGCGGGGTTTTGGTACCGAAAAGGTGGAGGAGGAGCTGGGCGCAATCTTTCCGAAAGCCAGGATTGCGCGTATGGATCTGGATACAACACGAAGCAGGCATTCGCTTCAGCAGATCATCGGTGATTTTGAAGCAAAGAAAATCGATGTCCTGGTTGGAACCCAGATGGTGACCAAAGGGCTCGATTTCGACAATGTGAGTCTGGTTTGCGTGCTGAATGCCGATAACATGCTGAGTTATCCCGATTTCAGGGCTGTTGAACGCAGTTTTCAACTCATGGCCCAGGTCAGTGGTCGCTCAGGCAGAAAGTATAAACAAGGGAAGGTGATCATCCAAACCAATAACCCTGACCAGATGGTGATCAGGTTTGTTGTGAAAAATGACTATCAGGCCATGTTCAGGCAACAGCTGGTGGAAAGACAGAAATTCAAATACCCGCCCTTCACGCGCCTCGTATTGTTGCGGCTGAAACACAAGGATCCTGATTTATTGAACAGGGCTGCAGATGAACTTGCATCCTCGCTGCGAATAATATTCGGGAAACGAATTCTTGGTCCTGAATTTCCGGTCGTATCAAGAATTATGAACTATTACATTAAACACATCCTTTTCAAGATTGAACGCGGCATCTCCTCTGGATCAATGAAGAGCAGAATGGTGGAGGAGATCGGAAAATTTCAGCAAAATCCGGAGTACAGGCCGGTGAAGGTCATTATGGACGTTGATCCGCAGTAGTGTCAATGACCAGAAAAACATCTTCTTTCACCTTTTTCATCAGGTAACGCTCCCGGGCAAACTTTTCAAGCTGAACGCTGTCACTTAATAACTGATGCGTCAATGTTGAATCTTTTTTTATCTCTTTCAGATAAAATTGTTTTTCAACATTTAACCCGTCTAATTTTTCCTGTAGGACATTCCTCGTCAGTAAATTGTTGCTGTCGAAAAAAACCATCCATACCACAAACGCTACCGTCGTCAGGAAGTATTTGTTGATCAGGATTCGAAAGATGGCCTTGAGGATAGACAATGGATTTTACGATTTACGATGTATGATTTATGATTTCCAAATTTGATTCAATTTACCACTGCTCCATTTCGCTACTTCGCTACATCACTATTTTGCTGCCGCGCTACACTTGTTCCTTCAAATAGTTATAGATCTCAACCTGTGAACGAATGGCAGGCCCTGCGGTTTTTTTATACTGGTTTTGTTTATTTGGCCCGATGATTCTTGCCTTGACATTGTCCGACATCTGGATGTCGAGGATTCGTTTAAGCTGCTCCTGAATACCTGGATCGTTAACGGGTGTTGCCACCTCGATACGGTTATCGAAATTACGGACCATCCAATCAGCAGAGGTAAGGTAGTATTTGTTAATTCCGCCATTACAAAAAACCAGAATACGGGCATGTTCCAGAAATCGGTCAACAATGCTGATCGCCTCAATGTTTTCGCTCAGGCCGGGAATCCCGGGAACAAGCGTGCAGATTCCCCGGATGATGAGCTTGATCTTAACACCCGCCTGGCTTGCCTTGTAAAGTTTTTTCACCATGGCCTCATCGACGAGGCTGTTAAGTTTGATAATAACCCATGCCTCTTTGCCTGCAGTGGCATGGGTCATCTCATTCTGCAACATCTTAATATAAAAGTTACGCATATTGACGGGAGCTACAACCAGCGATTTGAACTTAAAAGGGCGGTAACTCTCTTCGATCAGGTGAAAGGCGTTCACCACATCATTGCAAATCGTTTGATCTGCCGTAAGCAAACTTACATCTGAATAAACCTTTGCCGTGTCCTCATTGAAATTTCCTGTTCCGATAAAGGAGAAGAAAAAGTTGCTGTTGTTCTCCTTTCGCCGGATCAGGATCAGCTTGCTGTGTACCTTAAACCCGGGGATGCTGTGGATCACCTTCACCCCCTCCTCACGCAGTCTTTCAGTCCAGAAAATGTTCGCCTCTTCATCAAAGCGAGCCTGGAGTTCCATGAATACGGTCACATACTTCCCATTCCTGGCTGCGTTGATCAGGGCATTGATGACACTCGAATTTTTTGCTGCCCGGTAAATCGTCATTTTGATCGATCGAACCTTTGGATCAATGGAGGCTTCGCGCAGCAGGTCAATGATGTATTGAAACGATTGAAATGGATAGTGCAGCATGATGTCCTTCTGCCTGATGGAGGAAAGTATGCTCCGGTTTAGCGGCAGATCTTTGTGCATAAGCGGCACCAGTGGCTCATATTCAAGTTCACGGTGTCCAAGGTTTGGAAATCCCATAAAGTCCTTGAAGTTGTGGTACCGGCCGCCGCCCCGCATGGGGTCATCCTTGGTAATTTCAAGTCGTTTGGTTATGATCTTCAGCAGATCCTGGGGAATTGATTTATCATAAACAAACCGCACCGGGATCCCGCGCTTCCGCTGTTTCAGACTTTCGGTCATCACTTCGAGAAAACTCTTGGAAACATCCGTATCAATGTCAATTTCGGCATCACGGGTAATCTTTACCGTATAAGCTGAAAATGTATCATAACCGAAGATGGAGAATATTTCGGAAAGACAGTACCTGATGATGTCATCGAGCAGGATAATGAATCGCTTTTCCCCTTCGGTGGGAAGGATCAGGAACCTTGAGATGGTCTTTGTCGGCAATTCAATCAGCGCATAATCATCCTTGAGGGCTTTATCCTTTCGCCCGATGGTAACGGCCAGGTAAATGGACTTGTCGCGAAGGGAGGAGATGTCGCGTAAACTGCTGATCATAATGGGAAACAGTCCGACGCGTACCCGTTCCCTGAAATATTTACGCACGAATTTACCCTGGGATTCTGAAAGTTGCGTTTCGTTGACAATAAAAATATCATGAAGTGCAAGATCCCCAAGGATTTTCTCATAAGCCTCCATAAATTCCCGTTCCTGGGTCTGAACCAGGGCACTGATCTCCTTCAGGGCTTTCTTTGGATTAACGGGCGTATCATATTGAAACCGTTCCACATTGAGCATGCGGTTCAGGGTGGCCACGCGAACACGGAAAAATTCATCCCGGTTGTTCGAGAAAATTCCCAGAAACTTCAAGCGTTCCAGCAACGGATTGCGCGAATCTGCCGCCTCCTGCAACACACGGCCATTGAAATAGAGCCAGTTCAGGTCGCGGTTCAGGATGGGGACTTTCTGTTTTACAGCCATGTTATTTCAACATCTTTGGAAATACAATAAACTCGCGGACGGCTTCGTTCGATGGAATTTCTTCCCACTTGTCCACAAGGAATGAAAGGCAAACGATACAGGATGTAGGCATAGCTTCTATCCCGGGATGTAAAAAAAGGTTCGCCAGATTGGTTATGGTCGGATTGTGCCCGAAAATCATCAACGAGTTGAGGTCGCTGGATGTACCGTAAATGATATCAAGTATCCGGTCATAATAACCATCGTAAATTTTCCGGTCGATCTTGATCTTATTAACCGGATAGTTCAATCCTTCAGCCACTATTTTTGCTGTTTCGAAGGCACGAACAGCCGGGCTCGAAATAATCAGATCGATGGAGCTCTCCCGTTTCAGAAGAAAATCCACGATCAACTTTGTATTTTTGACACCCTTGGGGATCAGCGGACGGTCGGCATCCGAAACCCCCGGTTCATCCCAGGAAGCCTTGGCGTGGCGAACTAAATATATAGTTTTCATCAATAGGCAAATAAGGGGAACTCTGCCATCATCTCATTGACCTTTTTGCCCACCTTGATGATTTTGGCTTCATTTTCAATATCACCGATCACTTCATCAATCAAAGTGACAATTTTGCTCATATGTTTTTCCTTCAATCCACGGGTGGTGATGGCGGGTGTGCCGACACGCAACCCTGAGGTCTGGAATGGCGAGCGTGTGTCGAAGGGAACCATGTTCTTATTGACGGTAATATCAGCTTTCACCAAGGTGTTTTCAACCTGTTTTCCTGTGATGTTCGGAAATTTCGTCCTCAGGTCGATCAGCATCAGGTGGTTATCTGTTCCGCCTGAAATGACATGATAGCCTTTGTCGATAAATGCTTTGGCCATGGCTGAAGCATTTTTCTTCACCTGGATGATATAGTCCATGTATTCGTCAGACAATGCCTCGTAAAATGATACGGCCTTGGCGGCAATCACATGTTCAAGCGGCCCGCCCTGAATCCCAGGGAATACGGCTGAATCAAGCATCTGCGACATCATTTTGATCTCGCCCTTCGGGGTGGTCACTTTCCATGGATTTTCAAAATCCTTGCCCATCAGGATCATGCCGCCCCTGGGGCCGCGCAAGGTCTTGTGGGTTGTCGTGGTCACAATATGGCAATAGGGTAGCGGATCGTTTAAAAGTCCCCGGGCGATCAGTCCGGCCGGGTGTGCAATGTCGGCCAGAAGCAACGCCCCGATGCTGTCAGCTATGTTGCGCATCCTGCGGTAATCCCAGTCACGCGAATAGGCAGAAGCGCCTGCAATGATCAGTTTGGGCCTGATAGACAACGCCTTCTCTTCCATTTTATCATAATCAATCACCCCCGAATCCTGCTCTACCTGGTATGCTACGGCTTTGTAAAGGATTCCCGATGAATTCACCGGGGAGCCATGCGAGAGATGGCCGCCATGTGAAAGATCCAGCCCCATAAAGGTATCGCCTGGTTTGAGGCAGGTCATCAAAACCGCCATATTGGCCTGGGCGCCGGAATGAGGTTGTACATTGACCCACTCGGCATTAAACAGGGCCTTGGCCCGATCGATGGCGAGTTGCTCTGATTCATCCACGTTCTGACAACCTCCGTAATATCGTTTGCCTGGATAGCCCTCTGCATACTTGTTGGTCAGGCATGAGCCCATGGCCTTCAGCACCTGGTCGCTGACAAAATTTTCCGATGCAATCAACTCCAGCCCGCTGGTTTGTCGATGCAATTCATGCTTGATGACCCTGAAAATCGCACTGTCTTTTTTCATAAAGGGTAAAATTTGGAAGATAAAATATCGTTGAATCTATTAAAGCTCTTTCGGAGGAACAAAAGTAGAATTATTTCAGATAAAATTGGGATATTTGCCGTGAAAAGTCAAATCTAAATGCTAAACTTCCATTCCCGACGGTTTCACTCCTCATTTGTCACGCGTCACGCATTATTTGTCATTTGTCATTCGTCATTTGTCATTCGTTATGCGTCATTGCTTTTCCTCTTCCTTTCCTCATCCCTCTTCGCTCAGCCCGATGCAAGCCGGAATATTCGGATCAAACTCGGATCAGATCCATCAAAAGCAAGTTCAGCCCTGAGCGGCCTTAATCCCTTCGTGCCAGTTACCATTAATCCCGGAGTACCAGTAACGCTGACAGCTGAATATGGTAAGATCGGGACCCCGGTATACATTGCTGAGGACGGCGTGAGCCCCGGCTATGATATTCTTTTTCCTTTCTCTTTCTTTGGGAAGCAATACAGTAAATTTTATATTGGGGCCAATGGTTGGATTAGCTTTAGCCCCAATCCGCAGGCTGTAGGAGTTGATGTTATCTTTTCGATACCCAGTTCTGGTAATCAAGAAATCCCGCGAAATTGCATTCTTGGTCCTTTGGTACTTTTAGCTCCTGAAGGAGCCGGCAGTCCATACATCTATTTTGATACGATCGGAGAGGCGCCAAATCGCAAATTGGTTGTCATGTGGTGTCAGTGCCCCATGTATGCCTGCAATGATTTAACGGTTACTTTCCAGATCATTCTATATGAAACATCAAATATTATAGAGACCCATATTTCCCGCAAACCAGAATGCACCACGCTTACCTTTGATGGCTTTTCAACATTGGGGGTTTTGGATGGAAATGTATATGATTCAAAGGGGTTTCCTGTTCCTGGTAAAAATAATACCTTGTGGGAGGCAGACAAAGAAGCATGGAGATTTGAACCCAATGCTTCCCAGGATATTTACAATATTATCCAAAATATTGATTATCAATTAATTCCCATCACACCCCCCGGTGATAAGATCGAATACCGCTGGTACGAAGGATCCAATACGGAACCTTTTTCCTTTGATCAAACGGTGGTGGTGGTGCCCAATGAGACTACAACGTATCTTGTCTCCGCGACCATTTGTAATGGAGAAACCTTCACCGAAACGGTTACAGTTACTGTTAAACCGGATATTCCCAATGCGTTTAACCCCGGCAGCCCCATCGATGGAAACAGAACATTCAAGATTTTTGGCACGCCTCCGGAGAACATTACCAAGTACAACATTAAAATTTATAACCGCTGGGGTCAGATGGTTTTCATCTCTAACGACATTGAGCAGCCCTGGGATGGATCGATCAACAACAATGAGATTGATAAATGCCCTGAAGGCGTTTATGTTTGGGTGATCTATTACGAGAATGCCAATAAAACAAAGGTTACCAATAAAGGAACCGTAACACTTTTTCGATAAGCCGAATCCGGCACATTCACCGTTTCTGTGAAACAGCCACCCTGAGTGCCCGGTGTTTTCAAATTGTTAATAAAAACCCCCAGGATTTAGTATTACCTTTTGCTGTTTTTCCAAAAAAGCATAAAACAGCAATATGGAAACACCAGTCGGCATTCAGGAAGAAAACCTGGCACAGCGAATATATCTTTTACGGGGAAAAAAGGTCATGTTTGATTTTGATCTGGCGAAACTTTATGACCTCGAAACACGGGTGTTAAAGCAACAGGTAAGGAGAAACATGGAACGATTTCCGGAAGATTTTATGTTCGAACTGTCCAGGGAAGAATGGGAACAGGTTATCACAAATTGTGACAACCTCAGTGTTTACAGTCGATTTAAACCATTTCCACCATTTGCTTTCACTGAACTGGGGGTGGCGATGCTTTCAAGTGTGCATAACTCAAAAAAAGCAATCATGGTGAATATCGCCATCATGCGGGCCTTTGTGAACCTCCGCCAGTTGATCGACACCAACAAAGATTTGATCCAGCGCATTCTGAGGATTGATTTCGTAATAGTTTGTAACTATTAGCATTTTTGGGTTTAACCCTTGATTCACATTAGTAAGGTTTGTTGTATTTTTGCTCCATAAAACGTGATTTAAAATTTCATGAATGCCTCAACTGATATTGGATGACGGAACCCGGTTTACGGGTCATTCCTTCGGGGCCCAGGTTGCCGCAGCCGGCGAAGTAGTGTTCAATACAGCCATGACGGGATACCCCGAAAGCCTGACTGATCCCTCTTATAAAGGACAGATTCTGGTGTTAACCTACCCGCTCATCGGAAATTACGGTGTGCCCGGCAGGGCGATCAAAGAACAACTTTCAAAATATTTCGAATCTGACCAGGTTCACATCTCTGGTTTGGTGGTGGCAAGCTATTCAGCAGAATATAGTCACTGGAATGCACTTGATAGTCTGTCCGATTGGTTGAAGGAACACCATGTACCTGGGATATGCGGGATAGATACCCGTGCCCTAACCAAACTGCTGCGCGAGCGCGGTACCATGTTAGGGAAGCTGGTTCAACAGGATCCGATGGAAATTGACATGTATGATCCGAACAAAGATAACCTGGTTGATCTGGTAAGTTGCAAGGAGATCAGGATCTATCACGGGAGAGATACTTCGTTAGAACAATCAACCTTGCAGCCAAGGGTTGATGGCTCTGCGGCGGCGGATATGCGGATCTTGCTGGTTGACTGTGGTGTAAAAAATAATATCATACGATGCCTGCTTGGTCTGAGCGCCACAGTGATCAGGGTTCCCTGGGATTATGATTTTACACATGATGACTACGACGGACTTGTGATTTCAAACGGGCCGGGTGATCCGCAGCAATGCGCGGTCACCATTGGCCATCTGAAAAAGGCCATTCTGCAGGAGCGGCCCATCTTCGGGATTTGCCTGGGGAACCAGCTGCTATCAATTGCCGGTGGCGCAAATACCTTTAAATTAAAATATGGCCACCGGGGATACAACCAGCCTGTTTTGCAGGTTGGGACAAACAGGGCATACATTACCTCGCAAAATCATGGGTTTGCGGTTGATGATAAAACGCTGGGAGATGATTGGGAACCTTTCTTTATTAATCTTAACGACCAAACCAACGAGGGGATCCGTCACAGGACCAAACCGTTTTTTTCAACCCAGTTTCATCCGGAAGCCTCCGGCGGACCAACCGACACGAGGTTCCTTTTCAACGATTTTGTAAACATGGTCAGGAACTTTAAAACCGGCAATCCACATGGTCAACAAAGTAAATAAAGTCCTCGTGCTGGGCTCTGGTGCCCTCAAAATCGGAGAGGCCGGTGAATTTGACTACTCCGGATCGCAGGCTTTGAAAGCCCTGAAGGAAGAAGGCATCGTGACCATCCTGATTAACCCGAATATCGCCACCATTCAAACTTCTGAGGAAATTGCTGATAAGGTCTACTTTCTTCCGGTTACCCCGCAGTTTGTCGAAAAGGTAATCGATAAGGAGCGTCCCGATGGAATATTACTGGCTTTTGGCGGGCAAACTGCGCTTAACTGCGGTGTTGCATTATTTAAATCGGGAATCCTGGAGAAGTACAATGTAAAGGTTCTCGGTACCCCGGTGGAAACGATCATTCAAACGGAGGATCGCGATCTGTTCTCTAAAATGCTTCATAATATCAGGGTCGGAACACCAAAGAGCTTTGCAGTCACCAGCCTTGATGCGGCAAAAACTGCAGCAACAACCATTGGGTACCCGGTGATTATCAGGGCGGCATATACCCTTGGCGGACAGGGAAGCGGATTCTGTGCCAATGAGGCGGAACTTAAAGCACTGGCCTCCAATGCCTTTTCCTATTCAGGCCAGATACTGGTTGAGGAGTCGCTGAAGGGGTGGAAAGAGATCGAATACGAGGTGGTTCGCGATCAATACGACAATTGTATCACGGTGTGCAACATGGAAAATTTCGACCCCTTGGGAATCCATACGGGTGAAAGTATTGTAGTTGCACCGTCTCAGACGCTGACCAATATTGAGTATTATAAACTCCGCGAACTCTCCATCAAGGTCATTCGTCACCTCGGAATTATCGGGGAGTGCAACATCCAGTATGCACTCAATCCCGAATCGGAAGATTACAGGGTGATTGAGGTCAATGCACGCCTGTCACGATCATCGGCACTTGCCTCAAAAGCGACCGGTTATCCATTGGCGTTCGTTGCCGCGAAACTTGCCCTCGGATATGGATTGCATGAGTTGAAAAATTCGGTGACCAAGGTGACCACTGCATGCTTCGAACCTTCACTGGATTACATTGTTTGCAAAATTCCGAGATGGGATCTGAGTAAATTTACCGGGGTTTCCAAGCAGATTGGATCCAGCATGAAAAGCGTGGGTGAGATCATGTCAATCGGCCGTACGTTCGAAGAGGCCATTCAGAAAGGGCTCAGGATGATCGGGCAGGGCATGCATGGATTCATCGGCAACAAGGAACTGCGCGTCGAAAACCTTGAAAAGGAGCTTTCGAACCCGACAGATACACGCATTTTTGTCATTGCACAGGCCTTTGCTGAAGGTTATTCTGTTGATCGTATATGGGAATTGACCCGCATTGACAAATGGTTCCTCTATCGCCTGAAAAATATTTATGACATGGGGCTGGAGCTGGCCATCATCAATGAACTTACTTCAATCCCACCTGTTCTGCTTCGGGATTCGAAGCGCCATGGTTTCTCTGACTTTCAGCTGGCCAGACTGGTTGGGAAACACGAAAAAAGTGAAATTGAACCGGATATGCTGATCGTGCGGGCATACCGGAAACGATTGGGAATCCTGCCATGCGTGAAAAATATCGATACCCTTGCTGCAGAATATCCGGCACAAACCAATTACCTCTACCTTACCTACAACGGGGATGAACATGATGTGACATTTCCTGACGACAAGATGTCGGTGATAGTGTTGGGTTCAGGCGCATACAGAATAGGCAGTTCTGTTGAATTTGACTGGTGCAGCGTGAATACCCTGAATACCGTGAAATCGGCTGGCTTCCGCTCGGTCATGATCAACTATAATCCCGAAACGGTGAGTACCGACTACGATGTGTGTGACAGGCTCTATTTTGATGAACTCTCCTTTGAGCGGGTCATGGATATTGTTGAGCTGGAGAATCCAAAAGGTGTGGTTGTCTCCATGGGTGGGCAGATTCCGAACAACCTGGCCATGCGTTTGCACAAACAGCACGTGCCCATACTTGGAACATCTCCCGTTGCGATAGATAATGCCGAAGACCGTCACAAGTTTTCCTCTATGCTCGACCAGCTTGATATCGATCAGCCCAGGTGGAAGGAGATGACAACCCTTGAAGAAATTTATGATTTTGCCGCCCAGGTTGGCTTCCCGTTGTTGATCCGCCCGTCGTATGTGCTTTCCGGCGCAGCCATGAATGTGGTCTCTAACAATACGGAACTTGAATTTTTTCTGACCCTGGCCGCCAATGTCTCTAAAGAACATCCGGTGGTTGTTTCCGAATTCATTCAGGAGGCCAAGGAAATTGAGATCGATGCCGTTGCGAGGGAGGGAGAGATGGTTGCCTATGCCATCTCTGAACATGTTGAATTTGCCGGAGTCCATTCTGGCGACGCCACCATTGTTTTTCCACCTCAGAAAATTTATGTGGAGACCATACGTAAAATCAAGCGGGTAGCCCGTGAAATTTCAAGTTCGCTGAATATCTCAGGACCGTTCAATATCCAGTTCCTTGCCAAGGACAACGATATCAAGGTGATTGAATGCAACCTCAGGGCATCACGCAGTTTTCCGTTTGTATCAAAGGTTCTAAAAATAAATTTTATCGACATCGCTACAAGGGTCATGCTGGGAATCCCATTTACCAAGCCTGATAAGTCGATGTTCGATATTGATTATATCGGGATTAAAGCGCCGCAATTTTCCTTCTCCCGCCTTCTGAAAGCGGACCCTGTTCTGGGGGTCGACATGGCTTCAACCGGTGAAGTTGGCTGCATCGGGGACTCCTTTTATGAGGCAATCCTGAAGGCCATGCTATCTGTTGGCTATCGGATCCCGGAGAAGAACATCATGATCTCCTCCGGCCCAACCCGGTCGAAAACAGTGCTGCTCGAATGCTGCCATCAGCTTCATAAGAAAAATTTTTCCATTTTTGCGACACGCGGAACAGCAGAATTTTTATCATCCAATGGAATTCCCTCTACGGTGCTCCATTGGCCCGATGAAGCGGCTACCCCGAATGTGCTTGAATATCTGCAGAACCGGCGCATCGACCTGGTGGTAAATATCCCCAAGAATTTATCAAAAAACGAATTGGATAACGATTATTCTATCCGAAGATCAGCCGTTGATTTCAACATTCCGCTGATCACCAATCCAAACCTGGCCGCGGCATTTATCATGGCATTCTGTAAAATAAAACCCGGTGAAATTGAGATAAAAAGCTGGGATGAATATTAGTTTTCTCCCTTCCCGGAGATCAGCTGTCTGATGGTTTTGCTCCCGATAATGTTCCATTCCTGTTTCTCTGAGTTGGTGCGCTGACTCATGTATTCAAGGATTTTTTTTACCTGGGCAGGATGGTTTTTTGCGATGTTGAACTTTTCACCGATATCCGTTTTCAGATCATACAATTCCAATCGTCGGTAGGGCTCTTTGATCAGATTTTTCCATACTCCTTTCCAATTGGCCGTACGCACCGCCATCGCCCCTCCTCTGCCCGGATATTCCCAGTATAGAAATTCATGTTTTTTTTGTCCTTTGAGACCAAGCAATTCAGGTAGTAAAGAAATTCCATCCGGTTTGGGCGAAATTGAAATGGTTGTCAGCGCTGCAAAAGTAGGCATGAAATCCCAGGAAGCGCTAATAAGTCCTGATACCCTGCCCGCCTTTACAGAACCTGGCCAGCGCACAATCATCGGAACCCTTATTCCTCCTTCATACAGGGATCCTTTTCCAGCCCGGAGTTCTCCGTTGCTGCTGAAAACCGATGGATCTGCCCCTCCCACTTCAAAAGTGGCTCCATTGTCACTTGTAAACACGATAAGTGTATTGGAATCAAGTCCGGCATCTTGTATGCAGGTGAGAATTTTTCCGACATAATCATCCAATGCCCCGATCATGGCTGCATAGGTCGTCTGCGGATACTGGCAGGGAAGGTATCCGCTAAATCCGGAATAGGGCTTATCCTTCAGACTCCCTTTGTACAAATCAAAATACTTGTCCGGAACCTGTAGGGCCAGGTGGGGTAAACTATAGCTCAGGTAAAGAAAAAAGGAAGAATCACGATTCTCCGTTATAAAACGCGATGCTTCTTCGCTAATCAGATCCTGGGAATAATATTCATCCTGATATTTTTTATAAAATTCAGGATTATCGCGATCTCCCTGAAACTTTTGATGCGCTGAAAACGAACGGTTCCCCAGGGGTACTTTTACTTCATCCCTCCATAGATATTCGGGATAATGGTTGTGAGACTGCCTCTGGCATAGGTACCCGTAGAAGTAGTCGAACCCTTGCTTTCCTGGAACCCCGGTCGATCCGGGGCCTCCCAGTCCCCATTTTCCAATACAGGCTGTTTTATAGCCTGCTTGCTGCATAAGGGATCCCAATGTAAAGGTGTTTTCTTTTAACGGCATCTGCCCCATAAACGATTCCCACTCACCCACCTCTACGTTATCCCTGATATAGGCATGGCCGGTATGCTTCCCGGTAAGCATGGCGCACCGTGAGGGGGCACACACCGGACTGGCAGCATAAAAATCAGTAAAACGCATACCCTCCTTCGCCATCCGGTCGATGTTTGGGGTCCGGATGATTTTTTGTCCATAACACCCGGTCTCGCCATAACCAAGGTCATCGGCAACGATGAGGATGACATTGGGCCTTGAGCTGTGTTTGGGATGCCTGTTTTCCGGGTGTGAACCATGGATCATACTGGCTGAGACCACGCAATGAGAGATAATCGCAAAAACCAAAATCAACCACTTTTTCATGCGGTCTAAATTACCTAAATTTGCAATCCAAATTCTTCGTCATGGCCATTCTTAAAAAACTTTTGATTCCTTTGCTGCTGCCTTGCTTCCTGATTCTGACTTTTTCTGGTTGTGATGTCGCCAAACAGGCTCAGCAGGCTTCTGACCTGGCCAATTGTGAATTCCGTATTCTCTCAGTTGAGGATGTTAATATGGGGGGGGTGATGATCCAGAATATCAAATCAATCAGCGATCTTAATTTCAATGATGTGGCCATCATCATGGCCGGATTGGCTAGCCCCACGTTCCCCTTGTCCCTTCAGCTCAATCTGGAGGGGAGGAATCCCAATGGAAGGGCGGCTGGATTGAATCGGCTCGAATGGATTCTATTCATCGATGATAACCAGATGACCACAGGAATTCTTGAAACGCCATTCTCAATCCCGGCGAACGGTACGTCGGTCATCCCCGTTCAGATTGGACTGGATCTGAAACAGGTACTGTCAGGAAAATCAGCCAATGCCATGTTGAACTTCTGTACGAATCTGGCTGGTGCAGGGAAGGAACCTACCCGGTTTAAAATCAAATTAAAGCCAACGCTTATTGTTTCCGGAAAACCACGCACCTACCCCGGCTACATCACCGTGAAAACCTCCTACAGCTCGAAATAAATAATTGATTTTCGTCACGTGTCACGTTTAAAATATAACCACGCTCATGGCCCAATAGGCAAGCGACCCAGCCAGGAATCCTATCAGCGCCCACAATGAAATATTCCTCAGGTACCATAGAAAATGGATCTTTTCCATCCCCATGACTGCCACCCCGGCGGCTGACCCGATAATCAGGATACTGCCACCAGTTCCGGCACAATATGCAAGCATTTCCCAGAAATAGTGGTCAGTCGGAAAGGTGTTTTGATACATTCCCATGGCGCCTGCGACAAGCGGGACATTATCCACAACAGATGAAAGTAATCCGATGATGATGTTGATCACATAAAGATTTCCAATATATTTATCCAGGCTGGCTGCGAGCAGGTTCAGATGACCGGCAGTTTGAAGGGCCGCCACTGCCAGCAAAATACCCAAAAAGAAAAGAACGCTGGGGGTATCGACCCTCCGAATGACCCCTGCAACTGTGACCATCGGGCGATAGGCATCGTTCTTGCTCTTGTGCATGATCTCGGTGACGACCCATAAAATGCCAAGCCCCATTAAAATGCCCATGTAGGGAGGTAAGTTCGTCCATGTTTTAAATATGGGAACGAACAGGAGCAACCCAATCCCAAGAAAAAAAATGAGGTTTCTCTCGAATAAGGTTGTGGCATGCCCATGATCAGCAGTTTTACGCACAGGTTTTTGAATGTCGCCCTTCATGGTTATGGAAAGCAGCGCCAGGGGTATGACCATCGACAGCGCACTTGGAATAAAGGTCTTCAAAATGATATTCATGGTCGTAATATATCCTCCGATCCAAAGCATGATCGTGGTTACGTCACCGATGGGGCTGAAGGCCCCCCCACTGTTAGCCGCGATGATGACCATGCCAGCAAAAAACCACCGCTCCTTTTTATCAGCAATCAGCTCACGGAGCAAGGCGACCATTACGATGGCAGTCGTGAGGTTGTCAAGGACCGCTGAAAGAAAAAAGGTAATCAGGCTGATGGCCCATAACAATTTCACCTTGCGGGTTGTCCTGATTTTATTGGTAATGATCCGAAAGCCTTCATGGGAATCGATCAACTCCACAATGGTCATGGCCCCCAGAAGAAAAAAGAGAATCCCCGATATTTCTCCTAAATGGTTGAGGAGTTCAGCGCTGATCAGCGATTGTTCTCCTGTGAACGCGACAAGCATCCACATCATCGCAGCGAGGAGCAGGGCAGTAGCCGATTTATTTATCCTGAGCGGATACTCCAGCGCAATCAGGATATATCCCAGGATGAATACGATAATCATTAAAGTGAACAAGGACTTTTTTTTGAATGGATCTTTTTACAAAAGCCAAAAATACAAAATGAACCATTGCATGTCGGTTTTTTTACCCATATGGATGACAAAGTTGGAATTGTTAAAATAATAACTAATTTTATCTGGTCATTTTCAACTGAATTTAGCCTCATTTCAAATAGAAAAAACATGAAACTACCAAAATCCATTTCCAACTGGATCAGCATCACTGGATTTATCATCGCCGTCAATAGTTTTATCTTAATTATTGTATCGTTTGTACAAGATTTGGTTACAGCACATCAGAATCCTTACACGGGTATTTTTACCTACATCATCCTTCCAGCCATCATGGTTATCGGCTTGGTGATGATTCCGATAGGCATGCTGATCAACCGCAAGAAAACACATGATCTTGAAAAGCGCTGGCCTGTACTGGACATGAACGTTCCAAAGCAACGCCGGAAACTGGTGATGGTTTCTGTCTTTACCTTCTTGTTTCTCATTGTTTCAGCCATGGGCAGTTATGAGGCATTTAATTACACTGAATCAGTCGAGTTTTGTGGAAAACTATGTCATAATGTAATGGAGCCTGAATATGTTACCTACCTGCATTCCCCTCACGCAAGGGTTGCATGTGTCGAATGTCATGTGGGAGAAGGTGCCGGCTGGTATGTACGATCCAAACTCTCGGGTCTGTATCAGGTCTATTCAGTTATCTTCCATAAGTACCCCCAGCCCATTGAAACGCCAATTCAAAACCTTCGCCCTGCAAGGGAAACATGTGAACGTTGCCACTGGCCTCAGAAATTTTATTCCCGTAAGCTTCGCAGTCAGCGGGTCTATGTTACTGATTCACTCAATACCGAATTTAACTATTCCCTGCTGATGAAAATCGGCCCAAACTATAGCCCGCTGGGACTCGTCGAAGGGATCCACTGGCATATCAATAAAGATATGCGCATTGAATATGTTGCCTCAGCCAAAGATCGCGAAACCATTCCATGGGTTAAATTTACCAACCTCAAAACCGGGGAGGTTCAGATATTTGAGGATCCGGATAACAAATTGGATCAAAAAGCAATTGATACATTGGAACACAGGGTCATGGACTGCATGGATTGCCACAACAGGCCCTCCCATGCCTATAAATCCCCGATGGTTTATGTAGATAATGCCATGATCTCCGGTGATGTCCCCAAAGAGCTACCCTTTATAAAACAAGTGGCCATGAATGTTCTCAAGGGCCAGTTTACGAACAAGGATTCTGCGTTTATGTATATCCGAGACAGCATAACCAATTTTTACAAAACCGGCTATCCCTCCATTTATCAGACCAAGAAGCCTCTTATTGACAAAGCAATCAAGGGTATTCAGGAGGCATTTTCACTGAATGTTTTTCCATTCATGCGTGCCTCTTCCAACAAATACCTCAACCATATCGGGCACCTTGAATCCGATGGATGTTTCCGTTGTCACTCCGATCGTCACATCAGTGAAAAAGGGAAGGTGATTTCAAAAGACTGCAACATGTGCCACTCGATCATTGCGCAGGGCCCCACCGGAAAGGTTAAGTATTCCGTTGTCGACAGTGTTATGGAATTTCAGCATCCGGTCGATATTAAAACCAAATGGAAGGAATATTTCTGCACTGAATGCCATAGGGAATTGTACCCGTAAGCGTTACTTTTTTTCTTTCTTTATCCCAGCAATATTAAATCATCCCTGATTTAGGTTATAATCATTTTAAATAATATTTTTTGTACATTTGCACACTTAATTTTGAAGCATATGTTCCTAAATTCAGATAAATTCCGGGGTGAGGGATTGACGTATGACGATGTGCTGCTCGTACCTGCCTATTCTGAAGTCCTTCCGAGGGAAGTAGATGTTTCGACCCTGCTTTCCAGAAATATTAAACTTAACATTCCCATTGTTTCAGCTGCCATGGATACGGTGACTGAATCACGTATGGCCATTGCCATGGCACAGGAGGGAGGCATCGGTGTACTTCATAAGAATATGTCCATTGAGGCCCAGGCATTGCAGGTTCGCAAAGTCAAACGTGCCGAAAACGGGATGATACTTCAGCCCGTAACCCTGATGGAGCACGCCATGGTCGGCGATGCGCTTGCCATCATGAAAGAGTTCAGCATTGGCGGAATTCCGGTAATCAATGGCCATAACGAATTGGTTGGCATCGTTACAAACCGCGACCTCAGGTTCGAGCGGGATCACATGCGGCCGGTTACGGAGGTGATGACTAAAAAAGTGATCACCATCAGTGAATTTACCGATTTTGAACAGGCTGAAGCCATCCTTCAGGAGCATAAAATTGAAAAACTTCCGGTAGTTGACAAGCATAACAAACTGATAGGACTCATCACCTATAAGGATATTCTGAAGGTCAAAGCCCGTCCAAATGCTTGCAAGGACAGCCTGGGAAGGTTGCGTGTTGCAGCCGGGGTGGGGGTTACAGCCGATACACTTGACCGGGTATCAGCCTTGGTTCGTGAAAATGTAGATGCCATCGTGATCGATACCGCACATGGGCATTCCCGGGGCGTAATGGAGATGGCAAAACGTGTTAAAAGCGCCTATCCTGAAGTTGACCTTATTATTGGCAATATCGGTACGGGTGAGGCCGCCAGAGATCTGGCCAAAATTGGAGTTGACGGAGTTAAAATCGGAATTGGCCCTGGTTCAATTTGCACAACCCGCATCATTGCCGGAATTGGCGTTCCGCAACTCTCTGCAATTTATGATGTAACCACAGCCCTGAAAGGGAGCGGTGTCCCTGCCATCGCCGATGGTGGTATCCGCTATACCGGTGATATTGTCAAGGCCCTTGCTGCCGGAGCTCATTCCATCATGGCCGGTTCATTGTTTGCCGGCGTTGACGAATCACCCGGAGAAACAGTCATTTTTGAAGGCCGCAAATTTAAAACCTACCGGGGGATGGGATCCATCGAAGCAATGCAGCAAGGTTCAAAAGACCGGTATTTTCAGGATGTGGAAGATGATATCAGAAAACTGGTTCCTGAAGGAATTGTCGGCAGGGTGCCTTATAAGGGCTCACTGTCTGAAGTTGTTTACCAAATGGTTGGTGGACTGAAAGCAGGAATGGGCTATACTGGTTCTCAAACCATTGATATTCTGCAGAAAGCGAAATTTATTAAAATAACCTCAGCGGGCGTCACTGAAAGTCATCCGCACGATGTGACCATCATCAGCGAGGCCCCAAATTATAGTCGTTAATTCTTGCATCAACCAGCAATTAATGGTTGGTTCAAACGTTATCATTAATCAAACTAATAACACACAATATGAACAGCTTGAAATGTAAAGTTTTTTTATCAGCCTTTGTATTTATCTGCTTTATCTCTGCAACAGCTCAGGTTCAAAATGACGAAGTACTTATGACAATCGCTGGAAAGCAGGTTTTTGTCAGTGAGTTTTTAAATATCTATCAAAAAAACAATGTTAAAGGCGACAACATTGATAAGAAATCTATGAATGAATACCTTGATTTGTTTATCAATTTCAAGCTTAAGGTCAGGCAGGCCGAAGAGATGGGCCTCGATACGGTGACCTCTTTTAAAAATGAACTGAATGGATACCGTGAACAGCTTGCCAAACCATATTTTACAGATGAAGCCACCATTGATCGTCTGGTCCTCGAAGCCTATGACCGTGAATCGATTGATCTGCGTGCCAGTCATATTTTTTTCCGCCTCCTGCCCAATCCCACACCAGAGGATACCCTTGCTGCCTATAAGATGGCCATGTCCGTCAGGGATAAACTGAAAAATGGCGCATCATTTGAAAACCTTGCCGTTGAATTTTCTGAAGATCCTTCAGCCAAAGACAGAGAAGCAACGCAACAGCGTCCATTCCAAAAGGGAAACCAGGGGGATCTTGGATTCTTTACCGTGTTCGATATGGTTTATCCGTTTGAAAACGGAGCCTACAATACAGAGGTGGGAAAAGTTTCTATGCCTGTTCATACAGAATATGGTTTTCATCTGATAAAGGTTACGGCCCGTCGCCCGGCAATGGGAAAGGTGACCGTTGCCCATATTTTCCTGGGTATTCCTAAAAATGCCACTGCAGAAGATTCTGCCCGCATTCAAAAGAAAATCGACTCGGTATACAATCGTTTAACCGGAGGAACGGCCTTCGAGGAGCTTGTAAAAACCTATTCCGACGACAAAGGATCTGCTGCCAAGGGGGGCATTCTTCCTGCATTCGGCGTCAACAGAATGGTTCCTGAATTCATTGAAGCAATCTATTCGCTTCAGAATATCGGGGACTATACCAAACCCATCCTGACTCCTTATGGATGGCATATCGTTAAACTGATCGAAAAGAAAAGCATCAAACCATTCGACGAAGAAAAAGCTGAAATGAAGCAGCGGGTTCTGAAAGATAACCGCGGCAGTCTGTCTCGCCAGGTAGTACTTGAACGCATTCGCGCTGAATATGGCGTAACGGAAAATCCTGAAGCGCTCAAGCCTTTCTACCAGTTTGTTACCGACAGTATCTTTTTCGCAAAATGGAAAAACACCCAATCCAAAGATTTGACCAAGATGCTCTTCAAAATCGGGACCATGACCGTCCTGCAAAATGAATTTGCCGATTATTTGGCATTCACCCAACGTAAACAGGAGAAGCAGAACATTACCACCTATGTGGATAAGAAATATGCAAGCTTCCTGGATGACGCTTTGATAAAGTATGAAAATACCAGGCTGGAACAAAAATACCCCGAATTTAAAGCGCTTATGTCGGAGTACCGCGATGGCATCCTTCTCTTTGACCTCACAGATCAAAAAGTATGGTCAAAGGCAGTAAAGGATACAACAGGGCTAAAGGATTTTTACAAAAAAAACAGGAACAACTATATGTGGGATACCCGCCTGGATGCCTGTGTGTACACCCTGAAAAATGCAAGCCAGCTTCAGAAAGTCAAGAACTTTATTAAGTCGGGTCTTTCAGATGGTGATCTTTTGAAAGAGGTGAATACGGATTCAGTGAAAATCCTGACCATTGAAAGGGCGAAATTCTCCAAGAAAGAAAATGCGCTGATCGACTCAATTGCCTGGGTTCCGGGATTTTCAGGAGATATGATAACCAATGGCTCTACGGTGTTTGTTTATGTACACAAGGTGCTGAAGCCCGAACCGAAAGAACTCAATGAAGCCCGTGGCCTGATCACAGCCGATTATCAGAATTTCCTGGAAAAGGAGTGGATCGTTACCTTAAGGGCCAAGTATCCGGTTGTGGTTAACAAGGATGTACTGGCAAAAATTAAATAAAAACCATTGAACAAATCGATTTTATTCCTGTTGATCTTCCTCACCTCCTGTACTGCATTTTTCAAAAAAAAAAGTGAGCGTGTACTGGCCAGGGTCCATGATGAATATCTTTATGAATCTGACCTGAAAGGAGTTTTTACGCCAGGAGTTGTTCAAAAGGATAGCCTCTCCATTACCAAGAGTTTCATTGAAAACTGGATACGTCAAAAACTGATAATTCATCAGGCAGAGAAGAATTTATCTGAAGGCCAGATGGACTTTTCCATGCAGCTTGAAAATTATAAAAATTCATTGATAATCTATGAATATGAGAATGCCCTGATCAGGCAAAATCTTGATACACTGATTACTGATGAAGAGTTGCAAAACTATTACGATGACAACCAGCAAAATTTTCTGCTGAAAGATAATCTCATCCAGATCCAATATGTGAAACTTCCGATTAAATCCGGTAACATCAGGCAGTTTAAAAAATTGCTCGCCTCCAATAACCAGGATGATAAAAATACACTGTCAGAACTTTGTGAAAAACAGGCTTCAGATTATTTTTTAGATGATCAAAACTGGCTGTTATTCAATGATTTGTTGAAACAGATCCCTGTAAAAACATACAACCAGGAAGATTTTCTGAAAAATCACAGGGAATTTGAATACCAGGATTCCATGTTCATGTATCTGGTAAGGTTTAAGGATTTTAAGATTAAAGAAAGTGTTTCACCCTTCAGCTTTGAAAAGCAACGAATCCGTGACATCATCCTGAATAAGAGAAAAATTGAACTCATCAAGCGCATGCAGGATGATATCTATGCCAATGCCCGGAAGAAAAATATATTTGAGATCTATTAATGGAATTTGTTTCCCGAAATACCCAATCATGAAAGTCTTTTGTAAAATATGTATATTAATAACCCTGCTAGGAATATTTGCCTCAACATCAAATGCCCAGTCCAAAAAAGATTCAATCATTGATGGTATTGTGGCCATTGTGGGCGGCAATGTTATCCTGATATCAGATATTGAAAACCAATACATGCAGGTTCGAAGCCAGGGAAATATAGCGGGGACGGCCCCTAAGGTGAAGTGCCAGATTTTTGAAAGCCTGCTTTTTCAGAAACTATTGCTGCACGAAGCGCAGGTAGATAGTCTGAAGGTAACGGATGATCAGGTTGAAATGGAAATGGACCGCAGGATGCGTTATTTTATCTCCCAGGCAGGAACTCCTGAACGGCTGGAAGAACATTTTGGAAAAACCCTTCTGGAGATTAAAAACGAATTGAGGGAGGTCATTCGGGAATCAATGCTGACCGATCAGGAGCAACAGAAAATAGCCAAGGATGTAACCATTACACCGGCAGAGGTAAAGGCCTTCTTCAGGAAAATTCCCAAAGACAGCATTCCGCTGGTCAACTCTGAGCTGGAGATTGGAATGATTGTTCGGCAGCCATCCATCGGCGACGAAGAAAAGCAAGCCGTTAAAGATAAACTGAAGGGTTTTAAAGACAGAATTGCCAAGGGCGATGATTTCAGTACCCTGGCGGTACTCTATTCCGAAGACCCAGGTTCGTCAAAACAGGGCGGTGAGTTGGGGATGTTCAAGAGAGGAGAGATGCGCCCTGAATTTGAAGCATCTGCTTTCAAACTGAAGCCGGGAGAGGTTTCAGACATCGTGGAAACGGAGGACGGATTTCACCTGATACAGATGGTCGAACGCAGGGGTGAATACATCAACGTCCGCCACATCCTCCTGCAACCAAAAGTCTCCCCGACGAACCTGAACAAAGCAAAATTATCCCTTGACAGCGTTGCAGTTCAGATTGATAAAAAGCAACTTACATTTGAACAGGCAGTGATAAAATATTCCGACGATCCCACTAAGAATAGTGGTGGGATGATGATCAATCAGTTAAGCGGGAACAGTAAATTTGAGGCAAGCCAGGTTGATGCGAAAATTTTCTTTGTTATTGATAAGCTCAAGGTGGGTGACCTATCTGCCCCTGTGCTGAATACAGAACGTGGCAAGCAAAACTACCGTATATATTTTCTGAAGGCGCGGACAAATCCCCATAAGGCAAATCTTGAAGAAGATTATGCACGCATACAGCAGATCGCGCTCGAAAAGAAAAAGATGGACGTCATTAATGAATGGATTGACACTAAGATGAGGGCAACCTATATTTCAATCCTGGGTGATTATCGTGATTGTACTTTTCAGCGGAAATGGATAAAAACTAAATAGACCCATCATGCAATTTTCGTCAGATGTTGAAGCTGTTGATGCACTGGTTTCTAAATATCACCTGTTAAAATCAGAAATTTCCAAGGTAATCATTGGCCAGGATGAGGTGGTGAAAAATCTGCTCATCGCCATTTTTTGTAAAGGCCATTGCCTGTTGGTGGGGGTTCCGGGATTGGCCAAAACAATGATGGTCAACACGCTTTCGAAGGCGCTGGGGCTTACCTATAACCGGATTCAGTTTACACCCGACCTGATGCCATCCGACATCATTGGTACGGAAATTCTTGATGAAAACCGCCATTTTCGTTTCATTAAGGGGCCGGTATTTGCCAACATCATTCTTGCGGATGAAATCAACAGAACTCCTCCGAAAACCCAATCGGCACTGCTGGAGGCCATGCAGGAAAAGGCTGTAACAGTGGCCGGAACAAGCTATCACCTCGTAGAACCCTTTTTTGTTCTTGCTACGCAAAACCCGATTGAACAGGAAGGAACCTATCCTTTGCCGGAAGCGCAGCTCGACCGGTTTATGTTCAATATCTGGCTTGATTATCCGTCATTTGATGAGGAAATCCTCATCGTAAAGACAACGACGGGCGAAAAATCAGTGATGCCCTCCATTGTGCTTCAGGCAGAAGAGATCCTTTTTTTCCAGAACCTGGTTAGAAAAATTCCTGTTCCTGACAATGTTTTTCAATATGCAGTGAACCTGGTTTCAATGACCCGCCCGAAAACAATGAGGACCAATAAATGGGCCAACGAGTACCTCACATGGGGAGCCGGTCCAAGGGCATCCCAATACCTGATCCTGGGTGCAAAATGTCATGCCGCACTCAGTGGAAAATATTCACCCGATATCGAAGATGTAAGAGCTGTGGCCACCTCGGTGCTTCGTCACCGGATCGTTCGCAATTATAAAGCAGAGGCTGAAGGAATCAGGGTTGAAGATATCATTGATCATTTTTTATCCTGAAATCATGAGGTTATTCAACCCCTGTCTTTTTCTATCTGTTTTAACCGTTTTCACAGCGGGATCGATCCTGACCTCATGCAATCATGGCGAATCCAATAACAAAGGAGTGGCTGGTGATACACTGAAAGGCAAAATAACCATTTCAGGCGCATTTGCTCTTTATCCTCTCACGGTGAAATGGGCCGAAGAGTTTGAAAAACTCCATCCCCGTGTTATCGTAAATGTTTCTGCCGGGGGCGCCGGGAAGGGAATGACCGATGCCCTCTCAAAAATGGTTGATCTGGGGATGTTTTCCAAAGCGGTAAGTCCTGAAGAACAAGCCAAAGGAGCCTGGTGGATCGCAGTTGCAAAGGATGCTGTAATTCCTACGGTCAATGCAAATAATCCTGTCCTGACTGATCTGAAGAAAAAGGGACTGACAAAGCAGAAATTTTTTGATATTTTCATTACAGGCAATGTAAAAACGTGGGGCCAGGCGGTTGGAAATGGTTCGAAAGTTGAACTTCAGCCTTTTACACGTTCCGATGCATGTGGTGCCGCCGACATGTGGGCAAAATTTTTAGGTAACAGGAAGCAGGAGGATTTGCTGGGGCTTGGCGTAAATGGGGACCCCGGCGTGGCTGACGCGGTACGAAGAAATGTGGAGGGAATCGGGTTTAACAATCTTGGATTTATTTACGAAATGCAAACCAGGAAAATTTATCCTGGGTTGAGTGTAATACCCATCGACATCAACGGAAATGGAATTATTGACCCCGATGAAGATTTTTATGGAAGTATGGACAGTGTCATAAAAGCCATCAATGATGGAACATATCCCTCTCCGCCGGCGCGCGATCTCTATTTTGTATCAGGCGGAAAACCTGAAAATTCGTTGGTTAAAATATTTCTGAAATGGATTCTTACGGATGGTCAGAAATTTGTCAACGAGGCAGGTTATGTGGCAATAAAGCCGGACCAGATTGAATCAGAGCTGAAAAATTTGAATTGAAATGTACCTTCTCAACCGCAAGCAGCGTCACGTAGTAAATTACACATGGATGATCATCAGCCTGCTGCTGGTTGCCTTTCTCCCTTTTCTCCTTTTTATCGGACTTTACTTTAAATCAGTCTTGCTCTTACATGATTATTCACTGTTTGACCTGATTTTTTCAAAATCCTGGAAGCCCGCCAGCGGACAATTCGGATTTTATCCCTTCATTGTTGGTTCGGTATGGGTAACACTGGTTTCCATGCTTATCTCTGCTCCGATTTGCCTGCTCACAGCCATTTATGTCACCCAGTATACCCGAAAAAATTTCCTGAGGATCATGCATCCGGCCATTGATATCCTTGCCGGAATTCCTTCAGTGGTTTATGGACTCTGGGGAATTCTGGTAATAGTTCCCTTTATATCCCGGTACCTGGGGCCCTGGCTTGATGTGAAAACAATGGGCTACAGTATCCTTGCTGCTTCATTTGTGCTGTCGATCATGATCATTCCCTTCATTCTGAATATCCTGATTGAGATTTTCAAGGCCATTCCCATGGAATTAAAGGAGGCTGCATTGTCACTGGGTGCTACACAATGGCAAACGATCAAGCATGTGCTCCTGAAAAAGGCCCTTCCCGGCATCATTGCGGCCTTCGGCTTTGGACTGGCCCGTGCGTTTGGAGAGACCATGGCCGTGCTGATGGTCGTAGGCAATGTGGTAAAGTTGCCAAAAAGTTTGTTTGACCCGGGTTATACGCTGCCTGCCCTGATTGCAAATAACTACGGGGAAATGCTTTCAATTCCGAAATATGATTCCGCATTGATGTTTGCCGCACTCTTGCTGCTAGCGGTTTCACTTTTTTTTAACCTGGTGATGCATTTTTTTATTGTCAGATATAATAAATTTTAACCGTTGACAAGAGGACAGAAAATAGAGGAGAAATTCTTCAAGGCGCTGATGATTTTGGCGACTTACTTCATCCTTGCCATTCTTGCAATAATTATTTACAGCATTTTTGAAAAAGGACTCAGGTCCATTTCATGGGAGATGTTGACGCAAGTGCCGCAGGGTGGATATTATTATGGAAAGGGCGGAGGCATCCTGAATGCCATCCTGGGTTCGCTGGCACTTGCAGCAGGCGCCACATTGCTTGCCTTTATCATCGGTTTGCCCGTTGCCCTTTATATCAATGTGTTTCTCATCCGGCATAAAAAAGTGATCAACGTTATTCGTTTTCTGCTTGACCTCGTATGGGGAATTCCTTCGATCGTTTATGGTGCATTTGGGTTTTCCCTGATGATTTTTTTTGGTTTACAAACTTCCTTGCTGGCTGGTATCCTTACAGTCACCCTGTTTGTTCTTCCTATCATGATCCGCTCGATGGATGAAATCCTGCGCACAGTACCGATTGGACTACAGGAGGCAGCCTATTCACTGGGATCGAATAAATCAGAAATCGCCTTTAAAGTTTTTACGCGTCAGTCTATTTCAGGAATTATTACTGCGGTGTTGCTCTCTTTTGGTCGTGCAATCGGTGATGCTGCGGCTGTATTATTCACTGCCGGGTATACCGATCACATGCCAAATGGCTTGCTCGAACCCGTAGCTACCCTGCCTTTGTCCATCTTTTTTCAACTTTCTTCGCCGGTGCCTGAAGTTCAAAACCGGGCTTATGCCTCAGCTTTGGTGCTGACACTAATTATATTAATCGTAAGTTTGTTTTCCCGTGGACTAGGTAAACGATATCACAAAACAAAAATCAATTTTTAGCTGGAATCAGGGATGGATGATAAATCAAAAATTGAGATCAGGGACTTGAACGTATTTGCCGGGAAAACCCAGATTCTAAAGAATATCAATATTGATATCCCTAAGAATAAAATTACGGTCATCCTAGGCCCTTCAGGATGCGGGAAAACTACCCTGCTGAAGTGCCTGAACCGGTTGACTGACCTTTATCCGGAATTGAAGGTTAGCGGGCAGATCATGATTGACGGTAACAACATTCTGGCGGCCAAGGAAGATATCTATAAACTCAGACAACAGATGGGATTACTTTCGCAGCGCCCCTATCCGCTCCCGATGACCATCTACAACAATATCTCATATGCCCTTAAACTCAGGGGTATAAAAAATCGCAGAGAGACCCACAAACTGGTCATGCATTATCTGGAACAGGCCAATCTGTGGGATGAAATCAAAAACCGGTTGCGTGAACCGGCGTCGCGATTATCAATCGGTCAGCAACAACGCCTTTGCCTGGCACGAGGCCTGGCAGTCAATCCTGAAATTATCCTGGCCGATGAACCTACTTCTGCGCTCGATCCTATCTCAAGTCAGTTCATTGAAGAAACATTTGTAAGGCTGAAAACCGATTATACCATCGTACTGGTTACACATGTATTGCGCCAGGCGAAACGCATTGCCGACAATGTTGTCTTCATGTATCTGGGCGACGTAATCGAACAAGGCAGTGCCGAAGAGGTATTCGGAAACCCGAAGATGGAAAAGACCAGGTTTTACTTAAGCGGAACTTTTAATTAGTTGAATTTAGAGTGAATTTTTCTTTAATTTTATTGGCTGGATTTACTTCATGTTTGTTTGATGAATAACCCAGAAATAATATGGAATTAACATTTCTCCATAAGATTGTTCTCCTGGCGCTGGATGATAAAGGATGGTTCGGCTCCTCTGAGCATAAAATTAAGTTCGGATTGGTTGGAGCCATTCTGTTTGAACTCTATAAAATGGGAAGGATCGGATTTCAAAATGATGAAGTGTATGTTTCCAATCCCAAATCAACGGAAAATGTGGTGCTCGACAGGGTGCTCAGTCTGATTAAAGCCACCAAAAAGCAACGAAGCCTTCGATCGTGGATTCAGCGCATTGTTTATAAAAAACTATTCCTTCGGAAAACGATTTTAAAACAGTTGATTCAAAACAATGTAATCAGGAGAGAGGAATACAGCCTGATGATGGTCTTCTACCAGACAAAATTTCCGCTGGTAAATGTTGACCTTAAAAAGAAGCTGCAGGAGGAGATTTATACCAGCATCGTTTCCGATAAAGCCCTGTCGGATCATGACCTCATGCTGCTGGTGATAATGAATAACTGTAAAATGGTCAGGAAAAATTTCGGTGGTTACATCTATTATTTAAAAATGCGTGGAAAAATACATGAAATCACGCAGTTCAACCCGCCGAAGACAGAAACCGAGGAGGTGATCAAGTTGTTGCAGACGGCCATTTCGCGGGCAATAATGGCTTCAAACGTTTCGATTCACATATAGTATTTTCCCTGCCAGGTATCTTGTTGCTCAAGTTCCTTTTCTACCAACCGTAAAACTGCGTCATAACGGATCAATCCCCAGGAGCTGTGATGCAAATATTTTGGAGGTACTTCACCTGAAAATCTTTCAATCACAATCGCCGGGTTGAGTTTTTCAATTAACCGGACAATAAATTGTATATATCCCTCCAGTGTGAACTGAAAAAAGTCGCCTGGCTTTTCATTGAATTCTGTTTCCATACGGGTTCCCTTCACGATTTGCAATTGGTGAAATTTTACGGAATCAAGGGGCAGCCTGGAGATAAATCCGGTATATGCCAGCATATCTTCCTCCGTTTCACCCGGAAGCCCGAAAATAAAATGTGCACCTGTTTTTATGCCAAGGCTGTGGGTCTTCCTTATGATCTCCTTACTCAGGGCGAACCCGTGTTGACGGTTGATTCGCTCCAGTGTTTTATCATGGCATGATTCAACACCATATTCAATCTGGATGTAGACTTTTTGAGATAGTTCCCGGAGATATTCCAGGGTGGGTTCATCAATGCAATCGGGCCTGGTGCCAATGACCAATCCTGTCACTCCCGGATAGGTCAGCGCCTCTTCATACAATGCTTTAAGCTTGGGCAAAGGTGCGTAGGTGTTGCTGTATGGCTGAAAGTAAACAAGGTATTTTGAGGCTTTGCGATAACGCACCAGATGAAAACGGATACCTTTTTCAATCTGACTGTAAAGCGGCTCAACGGGACTGCAATAGGAAGGATTGAAGGCATCGTTGTTACAATAGGTACAACCTCCGACACCTTTGGTTCCATCCCGGTTGGGACAGGTAAAACCCGCATCCACCACCACCTTTTGCATTCTCCCTCCGAAGGTCTTCCGGATGTGTTCCGTGTAGGAGTTAAACCTCCGGATATGACCCCAGGGATATCGTTCGCTATTCAATATTCAAAAGAAATAACCTTTTTACTTTGTAGCAGCTTCCAACCTTTTCATGATCGAGAAGATAAAGACCGCTGACAGAATACAACACACAATAAAGATTGCCCATAGCTGCCACAGGTCAAGGACTCCCCAGAATTTACTTCCAACAAAAAGGAATTTATTTCCGACAGCAGTTGCCAGCAACCAGCCTCCTTGCATAAGGCCCTGAAAGCGGGGAGGGGCGACTTTGGAGACAAATGACAGACCCATGGGGCTTAGAAAAAGCTCGGCAATGGTAAGAATCAGGTAGCTGCTGATTAGCCAGTACGGGGCTACGCGTGAACTATCGGGAACCGGGTTGTACTTTGTAACGCCTGATGGGTCAACATATTGCAGTTCGTGAGGGGATATAAGTCCCAACGAAGCAACCAGGATGACAATAAACCCAATCGCAGCGATAATCATCCCGATGCCAATCTTTTTCGGCGCCGATGGCTCAAGATTTTTCTTATTCAGCCAGGCGAAAACACCCATCACAGGGAAGGTGAGCGATACGATGAACAAGGGGTTGAACGACTGAAATACTTCAGGGGCAATGGGATTTAAGGCATTGTACTGGGTGATGAAATAATAGGTGAGTCCGCCCAGAACAACAAACATTGCACCACCTATCAGGCGAAGGGTTGTATTCTTCCTGAATAAAAGAACAAAACCGGCTACCGCACCAATAAAGGCCAGTATTGACTCAAGATTGAAGAAAATATTGGTGAAGGGGGCGACCTCTTTAACTGTATAATCGCGGGCAAAGAAAGTTAGCGTTAACCCATTTTGATGGAACGACATCCAGAAAAAAATGACGACGATAAAAACCATAATCAATGAGGTGACCCTGGGTCTCTCCTCCTTGGTTGACACCTGGAACATGATGGCAATAAATCCGATAAACAGGCCGACTGCAGCGCCTAGAGCGGCAGCATCCTTTACGGTGTTTCTTAGCAGGAAGTAAAAGATCACTGAAGTGGTTATCATTAACCCGCCGCCCAGAAGGAAACTGACAAGATTGGTGTTTGCTTTTGGTTTACTGGCATCGTCAGCTTTTATAACTTTTTCTACGCTGGGTAAAAACTTGTTAAAAATGATGTAGACCAGTAAAGATAATACCATCGCTCCGGCGGCAATTCCAAATGCATAATTGTACCCTCTTGAAAATGCATCGATGTAATTCTGTGCAAAAGTGCCAAGATCAGCAACAGACATGCCACTAACTTTATCTGCCAATTCCTGGAATTTGGACATATCCTGCAGGGTGCCTTTCTGATAGGCATGACACATGGCCGGCAAACTTCCATCGTGCATGAAACCCTGCGTTTTGAGGAACCAGTTACGTATTCCGGTAGCAACAAAAGGGGCAAAGAAGGCTCCGATATTGATCCCCATGTAAAAGATCATGAAGGCCGAATCGCGTACCTTTGAATACTTCGGATCGTCGTACAACTGACCGACAACGGCCTGCAAATTGCCTTTAAATAAACCATTTCCAAATGCAATGGTAAATAAGCCTATAAGTGTTATCGCAAGTGGATTGCCCGGGAGTGACATGATCACATATCCCATAAACATAACAATGATTCCGCCAAGAATGACAGTTTTGTACTTCCGGGTAGCATCGGCTAAAATACCACCCACAAGGGCAAGCGCATAGATGCCAAAGTAAAACCAGCTGTAATAACTTCCGGCCTCTTCTTCTGATAAGCCATATTTGGCTTGAAGAAACAAGACAAGAATTGCCATCATGGTGTAGAAACCGAAACGTTCGCCCATGTTAGAAAAAAACGCTACAAAGAGCCCTTTGGGATGTCCTTTAAACATAATTGGTATATTTTTGGTGAATAATGCTGTGATATTCTTCGATGTACATTGCAAAAATAGTCAAATTTGCATACCGTCCAAACCATCGCCGTTAAATAGAGATTTTTACAATTTTTTTACGTAATAGTGTAATGTTTTAATCGGAGCATCGTCTTCTCTCTCATATGGACCTCCAGGAATTTCAGAAAACGGTTTACCCGCTGAAAAATAAACTCTTCCGCTTTGCAAAACGCATGCTTGATCAAACAGAAGAGGCCGAAGATGTTGTCCAGGATGTTTTTATAAAACTTTGGAACCGGCGCGATAAACTTGATGAATACCGGAGTGTTGAAGCGCTGGCCATGACGACGACTAAAAACTTATGCCTTGACAAAATCAGGGCCGTGCGTTACCCGATCGAAAATATGGAAAACCATCGCCAGTTCATTGAAAATTTACCGGATGAAACCAAAGCCGATCATTCAGATCTGATCCAAGGGATTCATGCAGCCATAAAATATCTACCCGAACAGCAACAGATGATCCTTCATCTGAGGGATATCGAGGGGTACGAATATGATAAGATGGCCGAGATTCTGGAGATGAATGAAAATGCCATCCGGGTGGCGCTGTCGCGCGCCAGGAAACGCGTTCGTGAACTGCTGACTAATTCAAAAGCATATGCATACCAAAGGAATTGAAGAGTTGCTTGACAAGTTTTACGAAGGGAATACCACCCTTCAGGAAGAACATATCCTTCGGGACTTTTTCCGCAATCCGGATGTACCTGACCATCTGAAGTCCCATCAGAAGATGTTCATTTTCTTTTTGGATGAACAGCAGACACAAATAGATGACCCCGCCTTTGAGCAAAAATTAACGACCCTTTTAACTGACCAGCCGGTGAAAATCTTACAGATTTCATCCAAGGCAAACCGAAACAACTTTATATTCATCACCACCATTGCTGCGACCATTTTGCTGCTCATTGGCTTGTTTGTTACCTATAACCAGGATATATTCAAAAAGGATAAATCTCTTCATGCTACTGCAAATCAGGAATTGGCCTTTGCCGAAGCCAGTGAAGCGCTGTTGATTGTTTCTTCAAACCTGAATGCCGGATTAATGCAGGTCGAGCATCTGCAAATGGTCGATAAGGCCATGAAAAATATACAACTCTTCGACAGATTTTATCAATACCAATCCATAATTATTAACCCGGACGAAATCCAACAAAAGTCCATTAATCCCAAATAACCATGAAAAAGTTGATTTTAAGTTTAGTTTGCACGGTATTCCTGATGGTTCCATTCCTCTCGAATGCCCAGAGCCCGATTGACAAAGTGTTTGACAAATATGCCAGCCAGGAGGGATTTACAACGGTGAATATCTCCAAAGAGCTCTTCCATATGATGGTACAGATAGGACAGGGAGATTCGAAAGATACCAGCATGGTTGAAATGAAAAAAATGATGGAACAACTTACCGGTCTCAAGGTGCTTACCTTCTCCTTCGATTCCACAAAATTGGTGAAAGCCGTCTCGGTTTACAATGAATTTGCGGGTGTTTTCCCTGCCAGTCAATACAAAGAGCTTATGACGGTAAACGAAGGACGTCAGAATATCAAATTCATGACAAAGCAGGATGCCAGTGGTAAAATTAATGAGATGGTGATGCTGATGAAAGACAAAAAGGAAGTAGCTGTGCTCAGCCTGACTGGGAATATTGACCTTTCTACCGTTTCAAAGCTTTCAAAAGGCATGAATATCAAGGGAATGGAAGGATTGCATAAAATGAACAAACACCAGCATTGAAAACGGTTCTAAATCCTGAAAAGTAATTGCACAGTTACATCGCTGCGCACATTTCCGGATATCTGATCAAGCCCGGTGCCAATAACATCCCGATCAGTGTAATAACTGATTCCACCTTTGATCCAGAAATCGATCTTTTTAGTAATTCCAAATTTCAGAACAACACAGCTTCTGATACCTTTCCCCTGGTATGCAGGAACGGAATACCCATAAAGAACCTCTGGTTCATACACATAAATTCTTGAAGCATAATCAGGAATGTCAAACAGCACAAAACGAAATATGATGTCTTCCATCCATTTCAGCGATTCAAAATGGGCCTCCTGATAAACAAGGTATCCATATGGGCGTTTCATGGTTGCTTCACCTGACTCCTTCACCTCAATGCGGGTCTTCAACGAAAACCGGGAACCAGTGATCCAGTCAATATTGAAACGGTAGCTCCTGGTAATATGATCAACGAGATTACCCATGATTTGATTTTTCCCTTCAGCCCCATTGGCCTGAATATTTTTCTGATAAAACCGGAAACCAACCAATACATTCCCGGAGGCCTGCCATGTTGCCATTACACCGAATTCCTCTCCGTGGGTAGGGGCATCAACCCGGTATTTCATCCAGGGAAAGCTGAACAGATCGAAATATCCTGAAAGATTGAATTTTGGGTGAATCGTTGCATTTACTGCAGCATATATGCCCTGCTCATTGGCATTCAGACTGTTTTGTCCAAAAGCGTTGGAGAATAAATTCTGGTATTCTGGTTGGTAATTTCTGTAAATCAACGTGATGCAGATTCTGGGATCGGGAGTGATTGTCGCACCTGAAATCCATGCCATCCCCTGGTTTTGGCTCCTGCTCACTTCACCGAACAGATATAGCCTCCGGTATCTCACCTGATAATCCAGCCCCAAGTTGATGTTTTGATCGCCGCGAAAGCCGAATTGATTGTAGGGATGTACCTTTGGAATCAATGGGGAGGCGTATTTGCTAAAAATGCCTGTCAACCCTATCTTAAAGCCCAGTTGCTGGTTTAAAGCCATGCTGAAGTTGATGTTCCCGCCACAAATTAATTCCCTTACCGCGTTCCTTTTTTTCAACTCTGCTGCGTTACGGTGATATCCGGAACCAATGAACGAGCTAACCTCATCCACCGCCAAGGAATTGGTGTCAAAAAGAGCAATGGTTGCATCACGGGCGTGATAGGAGGCAAATGCACTGATTTCGATGTGCTTTATTTTAAGGGTCGCCGACAGACCACGTAAATAGGAGCCCTCATTCATGCCCAAGGCTGGACGGAATCCGGAACCCATGGGAATATTCATTGAAAACCCTGGGACAGACCCCAGTGAAAGGCCGGAACCAAAGGTCAATCCTTGCCCCCAGGATGCCCGAAAATTCCCTATAATCAACCTTTTCAGAATTCCAACGTTTTGTAAACTTAAACAGGCAGCGTAAAAATCCATCCCCGATTTTTGTGCCCCGCGAAAAAATTGTTCTCCCGGATCTTTTTCACCAGCGAGGCCTATCTTTATTTTATCAAACCAGGTATAGGTATATCGGAAATAATATCGCTGAGGACTCCCCAGGTAATATGAATCCGGTTTGATCGCCTCGATCGAATCATTGATCAGGTATCCCTGCGATCGTGGAAAGACCTGTCCGTAGCGCAACAAAAGGTCGTGATGCCCGAATCGGATCAGGTTCTTTGGCGTTGGGGAGGGGACACGCGAAGGCGCTGAAATAGAGATGTAGGGAAGGATTTTTTGTATTAGCACGGAATCAAATTCGGGAATTGACTGAAGTTCGTATTCAGACAGTACCTCCCCGTATGTTTTTAGATAATCGAGAAGGCCTTTACGTTGAACAGATGTTAGGTAAGGGATTGTATTGATCTCCTCTTCGTTGATATTGTTAATGTTAATTGGGCTCCCGGAAAGCTCCGTCAGCTCCTCAAGAATCTCAGCGTAATCAAGCTCCGTTTCAAGTATTTCTGCTGATTTCTCAATCTGATCTCCAAGTTGTTCCACCTGCCCTGTCAACATCGCCGGAATGACCGAAAAAATGAAAACCCCAATGATTATCTGATGGATCCTTGACATCGTTTGCCCTTATTTGCTGGTTGAATAAACGAATGAAACTGACGGACTAAATCCCAATTCCTGGTGATATTCAGATGCCATATCAACTTTTATTTTTCCGAACGCAAGACCAAATCCAAATGAGAACGACATGGGAGCGGTGGCAATGCCGAGCCGGGAATAGAAGCATTTGGTAAAACGGTACTCCGCGCCAGCCCTGAACTGCAGTTTATGCTCCAGGCCCTTTTCCGCTTCAATGGTTGCCATGAACGCATCGGAAAATTGATAGGAGAGACCAACACAAATAACTACAGGTAATTGCTCAGCTGGTTGTGTGGTGATTTTAACAGGAATCGGGTTAAGTAATTGAACTCCGATTGTCAGGTGCTGATCAGTCTTGTACATCAGTCCGATTTCACAGGAAAACAGATTTTTTGTGCCATAGTCATCCATCACATAAATCCGGAGGTAGTTCATTTGAACACCAACAGAAAAATGGGTCCCGAATTTCCGGGCATAGCTCAATCCTGCTTTTAATTCATTGTAACTGTTGTTTCCAAAACGATTCACCATGAGGCCAAATGTTCCTGCCTTCATTGACAGGGCAATCCCAATCTGTTGAAACATAAGCTCCTTGAGTAAAAAACGGTTTTCAACATATAGGCCTGCACTGATTCCCTGAAGCCATGCTGTACCGGCCTGATTGTTACTTGTCGACCAGAGATCGCTTAGGGCAACAGATGCCCCGCCCATGGAGGAGGAACGGCATCCTGCAGGAGTGCGCTCTCCTAGAGCAAATCCTTCAACGAACAAAAAAAGAAGCAGCATGCTGACCAGGGCTCCGGTTTTCATATTTCCATTTAGTGCTTAATCAGGAAAAATGAAAAAGGTGAGGCCACTTTGAAGATTTTTTAATAACAAAATGTCATGTACATTTGCTTTAAAGAAAATAGCAATGAAAAAACTGGTGCTCGATTTTCTCACTCAGCTTGAGGGGAATAACAACCGTGAATGGTTCCATGCAAATAAAACACAATTTGAGGCAGCCAGGAACGAGGTTGAATTGATGGTAAATTCAATGATTCCATTGATAGCGAAATTTGATGATGCAGTAAAATATGTCGCTGCAAAGGATTGCATGTTTCGCATCTTCCGTGATGTGCGGTTCTCCAAAGATAAATCTCCATATAAGATCAACATGGGTGCCTGGATAACACGCGCCGGACGGAAAAGCTGCGGGCCCGGTTATTACATTCATCTTCAGCCGGGCGGGTCATTTCTTTCTGCCGGAGTGTATATGCCTGAGCCCGATCAACTCAAAAAAATCAGAAAAGAGATCTATTATAATGTGACAGAGTTCAAAACCATCCTCGAAGAGAAGAGGTTAAAAAAGTACAGCAACGGTTTGGCAGAAATGGATAAGGCCAAGATGGCTCCGAAAGATTTTCCAAAAGACTTTGAGGAAATCGATCTTCTGAAACACAAACATTATATCTTATCTTATCCTGTAAGAGATGAAATGATTGGCTCCGATCACTTTACTGAAATGGCCGGAATTGCATTTAAGGCAATGTATCCTCTGAATGTATTTCTTAAACGGGCGCTTGAAGGGTAGCAGAATTTAACTGAGGTGGCCAATGACGGTTCGCTTTCCAACTACCTTTTGATTCAGGGAGATCTCAAGTTTCGTATCCACGGGCAACAACAGGTCAACACGGGATCCGAATTTAATAAAACCGAGCTCTTCGCCTTGCTGAACAGGTTCACCAACCTTTGGATAACATTTGATTCTTCGGGCCATGGCCCCTGCAATTTGACGAACCAGTATTTTACGGTGATCCATGGTTTGAATGACCGTGGTTGCACGCTCATTTTCAAGAGAAGCCTTTGGATTGAAGGCCACCATGTGCTTGCCAGGATGATAATAGTAATAGACAATCTCGCCAGCCACTGGAAACCAGTTGACATGCACATTGGTGGCTGACATAAAGATGGACACTTGTATCCGTTCGTCCTTGAAATATTCAGGTTCAATGGTTCGTTCAATAACAACAATTTTACCATCTGCAGGACAAAGAATCACCTTATCTCCTCCGTTTGTTTCGCGCTTGGGCGAACGAAAAAAGCGGATGATCATTATAAAAAACCACAAACCCAGCACATACAGGCAGTAATGAAACCAGGTTTGGTCAACCAATATGTCATTGAATGCCAAAAGAACCGCTGCAACAAATAAGAATGCGATAATGATGGTCTTATACCCCTCTTTGTGTATTGTCATAAATGTCAGATAACATGTCTAAAAAAGAAATACAAAAATACAAAAGGCGCTGAAATAAGCATTGTGTCGAAACGATCAAGTATTCCGCCATGTCCGGGAAGGATGCTTCCGGAATCTTTGATATTCAGGCTTCGTTTGATGAGTGATTCCACGAGATCCCCTTGGGTGCCGAAGAACAGGACCATAGAGGCCAGCGCCAGCCAGTCGGTTAGCGGGAGATCGGTGACCAGGAGATGAAGAAGGAATGCTGAAAATAAAGTGACAATGGCTCCTGCAATGGTGCCTTCCCAGGTTTTCTTTGGAGAGATCCGTTCAAATAACTTATGTTTTCCAAACTGCCTGCCATAGAGGTAGGCCGCTGTATCATAAAGCCAGGTAAAGATAAAATAACCAACCAGGATAACCGGCATCCCCCAAAAGTGAAGCACATCAGCATTGTTGAAATAAATCAACAGCGAAAATGGAAGCGACACATAGTAAAACCCCAAAGTGGTCACGGCAATGTTAACCAGGGGATTCGGCCTCTTTCTGTAAACTTCCACGATAAATGTTAGTGAAAACAGAGGAATTGGCAGGATGAATGGGATAAGACTAAACCAAAGATGATCCTCAGGCGAATGGGGAATTAAACTTGTGACGGCTGTAACCACATATAAAAGTGTGCCCGCAGCGATTCCGTAATACTTCTGAGGTTGAATTTCTTCTTTGGTAATGAGTCCATAAAATTCCCATAAGCCGAGAATATTGATGACCAGGAATATAACCATGAAAACCCAGCCACTAAACCAGAGTGCAGCGAGCAGGATGAACACCATCGACAAACCGGTTATGGTCCGGGTCCAGAAATTACTCATCCTAAGTTTGATTAGGTTGCTGGTGTTGAATCATCGATTAAAAAAACATAGAGCTCTTTTGGTCCGTGGGCTCCCATTACCAGCGTCTTTTCGATATCCGCTGTGCGGCTGGGACCAGAGATCAGCGAAACCATGGATGGAAAATTATCCCGGTATTTTTTCTTTAAATTCGATAATGCTTGCTTTAAATCAGGAACAAGTTGAGATGTATAAGCAAGAACAAGGTGAATTTCGGGATATACCGTGATTTTCCGGCCTAGGCATAGTCTCGATGACACCATTACAGCACCCAGCCTGGCAATGAGGTATTCACAACGGGTAATGCCGATCCTTGCATCCAGAATCACTTCAGTATGAGATTCAAAAGGAATCCCGGCTGCTTTAAGCAGATGATGGATTTTGGGATCCTGACAAAAGAGCAGGCCCCAGTCTTTTTCGAGTATAAAAGACTGCAGGGTCGCAATAAACTCATCTTCGTTTTCGCAGTAAACGAACTTTCCGGCGATCCGCACCAACTCCTCGGCAAATGTAACATCAAGTGGGCCCGTCATTTCACGGTACACTGACGAATCCTGGTCAATGATTGGATAGGGTGGTTCTGTTTTTTCGATCAGGGCATCCCTGACCTTTTTTAAGATTTTTTCTCTGGCTGTGCTCTCTTCCATAGGATGATCAGGATCAGGTTAAGATTAAAGGGTTGGTAAAGGTGGTTTCTCTTCTTCCTTATCCCACGGGCGTTTGCCAAATATCTCTTCAAGGTCTTCTCTGAATATAACTTCCCGCTCAAGTAACAGCGATGCAAGTTTTTCAAGTTTTCCCCTGTTTTCACTCAGGATTTGTTTTGCCCTTTCATAAGCTGTTTCAACGATCTTACGCACCTCCTGGTCAATCGTCTCGGCAGTTTTTTCACTGTAGGGTTTCTGGAATGCATATTCATTCTGACCGCTTGAGTCATAAAAGCTGATATTTCCGATTTCCTTGTTCAAACCGAAATAGACCACCATGGCATAGGCCTGTTTTGAGACCTTTTCCAGATCGTTTAAGGCTCCTGTTGAAACCTTGCCGAAAATTATCTCCTCCGATGCGCGACCTCCCATGGCTGAAGTTATTTCATCAAACATCTGCTCATAGGTAGTGATTTGTCGTTCTTCAGGCAAATACCAGGCGGCACCCAATGCTTTGCCGCGCGGGACAATGGTCACCTTTACCAGAGGATGTGCGTATTCAAGCAACCAGCTGGTTGTGGCATGGCCTGATTCATGATAGGCAATCACCTTTTTCTCGTGAACCGAGATGATCTTGTTGCGCTTCTCCAGTCCGCCGATTATGCGGTCGATGGCATCCAGGAAGTCTTGTTTTTCAATGATTGTTTTATTCTTGCGGGCAGCAATCAGGGCAGATTCATTGCAGACATTGGCAATATCAGCGCCTGAAAAACCTGGAGTTTGTTTGGCAAGGAAGTCGACATCGAGGCCCGGATCGAGTTTCAGTGGCTTCAGATGGACCTTGAAAATTGCTTTTCGCTCTTCCAGGTCAGGAAGTTCAACATTGATCTGGCGGTCAAACCTTCCTGCACGCATCAGGGCGCGGTCAAGTATATCAGCCCGGTTCGTAGCTGCAAGGATGATAACGCCGGCGTTGGTTCCAAAACCATCCATTTCAGTAAGCAACTGGTTCAACGTATTTTCACGTTCATCGTTGGCGCCTGTAATTGCATTCCGGCCACGGGCACGGCCAATGGCATCAATTTCATCAATGAATATAATGCAGGGTGCCTTCTCTTTCGCCTGCCGGAAAAGATCGCGGACACGTGAAGCCCCAACGCCAACAAACATTTCAACGAAATCGGAACCGGAGATGGAGAAAAACGGGACCTTTGCTTCACCTGCAACAGCCTTTGCCAGCAAAGTTTTCCCTGTTCCCGGGGGACCGACAAGCAAAGCCCCTTTAGGAATTTTCCCACCGAGGTTTGTATATTTAGACGGGTTCTTCAGGAAATCTACTATTTCCATGATTTCAACCTTCGCTTCTTCAAGACCTGCAACATCATTAAACGTAATGCTCACACTGGTATCTTTGTCGAAAAGCTGGGCCTTTGATTTGCCAATATTGAATATCTGACCACCACCGCCGCCGCCGCCTTTGCTCATAAAGCGCATGATCAGGAACCAGGCACCTACCAGCAGAATGATGGGCAGAAGGTATCCGAAAATATCTCCGAAAACATCTTTCCTTGTATCCGTTGATGGAGGATAAGGATATTGTTTCTGGAATTCAGAAACCTGGGCCACTGGAATGCTGTCTTTTCTCATTCGGGAAACAACACTGTCGCGGGTATCCTTCATCAATCCATGAAAAATTTCTTCAGAGCCAACCTGATAGGTATATTCAGGGCTTGTTGAGGAGGAACTGCCAAAGCTGCGTTTAAGAAAATCCTTGTAAGCCGTATCTGATTTAAGTTTCTCCTTTTTAATATAGATTTCAGCCTTTTCCTTGTTGACAATGACAATTTTATCAACATCCTGCTTCGTCAGCAACTCTTCCAGCTTGGTCCAGGTTATCTCTTTTACAGGATTCGAATAATTAAAATACTGTATGGCAATGAATACAATTGCCAGGATTGCGTAAATCCAGTAAAAACTAAATTTCGGCCTTTTTCCTTTGGGAGGTATGAAACTCTTTCCTTTTTCTGCCATTCTGTCTGATTCCAAAAAATATGTAGTACTTATTCTTCTTTTGTGTCAACCTTTTTAATTACAGCATCGGCCCATAACTGCTCTATATTGTAGAATTTGCGCCGTTCTTCCTGGAATACATGGATGACAACATCACTATAGTCGATCAATATCCATTCCGCATTTTCAAATCCCTCTTTATGCCATGGATTTTCTCCCGTATGTTTTTTGACCTCCCCGATCACATGATCAGCGATGGCCTCTGTTTGGGTACGTGAATTCCCATGGCAAATGATAAAAGCATCACACACGGCACCTTTAATGCCTGATAAATCCATGATCACCGGGTTTCTGGCAATCTTGTCAGTCATAGCCTTAACGATTGTCTCAATAAGAATATCACGAGGTTCTTTTTTCTTTCTCCTTGGAGGCATGAAGGGCGTTTTATTTGTTATGCAAAAATAATCAAATTAATAGACCATTTTAGAAGTTGGGCTTCAGTGCGTAAGTCTTATAGAAATCAGTGATGCAATTTACTGTCTCCTGAGCAGTATCAACCACTTTGAAAATTTCCATATCTTCGGAATTGATGTTTTTTTCATGCAATACCGTCGTTTTTAGCCATTCAATCAATCCCTGCCAGTATGCAGTACCGACCAAAATGATTGGAAAACGAACCAGCTTATGTGTCTGAATCAGGGTAATGGCCTCCGTGAGTTCATCGAGGGTGCCAAATCCTCCCGGCAATGCGACAAAACCCATGGAATACCGCATGAACATTGTTTTCCTTACGTAGAAGAAGTTGAAATTTAACAGCTTGTTGCGATCAATAAAGGGGTTGGGATTTTGTTCGAACGGAAGGTTGATATTTAACCCAACTGATTTTCCCCCTGCGAAATGGGCTCCCTTATTTGCAGCCTCCATGATTCCGGGACCACCCCCTGTGATAATCCCAAAGCCTGCTTTGGTCATCAGATAGGCAATCTCTTCTGTAAGTTTGTAATAGGCATGACTCTCTTTAACACGTGCTGATCCAAAGATGGAGACACATGGGCCAATCCTGCTTAATTTTTCGAAACCTTCAACCATCTCCGAAATTACCTTGAAAATTTCCCAGGTGTCGTAGCTGATGGTTTCCGACCAGTTTTTAGGCTGGATCGACTCCTTCAACTTCTCAATGTCTTCCAATTCCATAATTGCCGCTTTAATGGATCAAAAGTACATAAATATCAGTTTAAACCGAGGATTTGTTTGAGATATAGGGCGGTGAAACTCGTGGGATGGTTCGCAACTTGTTCCGGCGTACCCTGTGCAAGAACCTCGCCACCCCGTTCACCTCCTTCAGGACCCATATCAATCACATGATCTGCAACTTTGATCACCTCCATATTGTGCTCTATGACCAGTACCGTATTCCCTTTGGCAACCAGTTTGTTAAGTACGCACAGCAATACTTTGACATCCTCGAAATGCAATCCGGTGGTTGGTTCATCCATAATGTAGATGGTATTGCCCGTATCTGTTTTGGAGAGCTCAGTGGCCAGTTTTACGCGCTGCGCTTCCCCTCCGGAGAGGGTCGTTGATTGTTGTCCAAGGGTGATATACCCCAATCCAACCTCATTTAAGGTGTTGATTTTGTGAACAATGAATGAGATGTTCTCAAAAAATACGACAGCCTGCTCAATGGTCATATTGAGGACGTCGTTGATGGATTTGCCTTTGTAGCGAACTTCAAGGGTTTCACGGTTATAACGATGGCCATGACAGGTTTCACATAGGACATAGACGTCTGGTAAAAAGTTCATCTCAATTACGCGCAGTCCGGCACCTTTGCAGGTTTCACACCGGCCGCCCTTAACATTGAAGGAAAACCGGCCGGGAAGATACCCGCGCATCTTGGATTCCGGAAGTTCAGCAAAGAGCTTGCGTATGTCGTCAAATACCTTGGTGTAGGTTGCCGGATTGGAACGGGGTGTCCGTCCGATAGGAGACTGATCAATTTCAATTACCTTGTCGATATTTTTTATCCCGTCAATTGTTTTATAAGGGAGTGGTTTCTGATCAGATTTGTAGAAATACTGACTCAGGATGGGGTAGAGGGTTTCGTTGATAAGAGAGGACTTTCCGCTGCCCGATAGCCCGGTAATGCAGATGAGTTTGCCCAAGGGAAGCGTCAGCTCCACATCCTTCAGGTTATTGCCCGAAGCCCCGGTCAATGTGAGCAGTTTGCCATTTCCTTTCCGACGCTCGCCCGGGATGTTGATTTTTCGTTTTCCACTCAGATAAAGACCGGTAAGATGACCATTTTTCTTGATCTCCTCTGGAGTCCCCTGGGCAACAATTCTGCCACCATGTATGCCTGCTCCGGGACCAATGTCGATCACATGATCGGCTGCCATGATGGTCTCCTGGTCGTGTTCCACAACAATGACTGAGTTTCCTGCATCGCGCAGACTTTTCAATGCATGAATTAACCGGAGATTATCGTGCTGGTGGAGCCCGATACTGGGTTCGTCCAGGATATAGAGAACGCCAACCAACTGTGAGCCAATCTGCGTGGCCAGCCTGATCCGCTGGCTTTCTCCACCTGAGAGACTGCGCGCTGTGCGATTCAAAGTAAGGTACCCAATGCCGACATCAAGCAGGAACTGGATACGGTTTCTTATCTCCCGGATGATCTCATAAGAAATAGTTCGTTTTCGTTCATCCAGCTGAGCTGAAAGCTGGTCAAACCAAACTGAAAGATTCACCAGGTCTGTATTGGCCAGTTCAGAAATGTTTTTCCCCCCAATCCGGAAAAAGAGCGATTCCTTCTTCAACCTCGCGCCACTGCATTCAGGACAAGCCATTTTATTCATAAAGCTGCTTACCCATTTCATGATGCTGGCTGGTGCAGCTTCTGCATGCTGGGAGTTGATGAAGCTTACAATTCCTTCGAAATTCAGCGAGTAGCTTGAAGATACACCAAGGTATTCGTTTTTTACCCTGAACACTTCATCTGATCCATTCAGAATAACATGGATTGCATTTTCAGATATCTCCGAAATGGGCGTGTTGAGGTCAAACCCGTATTTTTCACCGATGGCCTCAATCTGTTTGAAAATCCAGGAATTTTTATACTCACCGATGGGGACAATGGCTCCCTTTCTGATGCTTTTTGAACGATCGGGGATAATTTTATTTAGATCGATCTCAGAAACCGTGCCAAGCCCGTTACAATTTGGACATGCACCATAAGGAGAATTGAAGGAAAATGAGTTCGGTTCCGGCTCACTGTATGAAATTCCTGAAGTTGGACACATCAGTAACCGGCTGAAATGGCGTACCGTTTCGCTTGAAAGGTCAAGAACCATAAGAACATCCTTTCCATGACGCATGGCCAGATTGACCGAACCAGCAAGCCTGGATTTTGAATCAGGTTTTACGCTTACCTGGTCAATCAGAATTTCAACATCATGGATTTTGTACCGGTCTAATTGAAGTCCATGACTGATCTCCTTAACTTCCCCATCGATACGCACATTGAGAAATCCCTGTTTGCGGATTTGTTCAAACAATTCACGGTAATGCCCTTTACGTCCTTTGACCACCGGTGCCAGAATCAGGATGTTTTTTCCTGAATAGTTTGAAATGATCAAATCCACAATCTGCTGTTCACTGTACCTGACCATTTGCTCCCCGGTGATGTATGAATGGGCATCGGCAGCCCGTGCAAAAAGAAGCCGCATGAAATCATAAATCTCTGTGATGGTGCCCACGGTTGAACGCGGATTCCTGTTCGTTGATTTCTGTTCAATGGATATAACAGGGCTAAGTCCGTTGATTTTATCAACATCAGGTCTTTCCAGATTGCCGATGAATTGCCTGGCATAGGCCGAAAAGGTCTCCATGTAGCGCCGCTGGCCTTCGGCATATATGGTGTCGAAGGCAAGCGACGATTTTCCACTGCCACTTAACCCGGTGAAAACTACCAGTTTGTGCCGGGGAATAACCAGGTCGATATTTTTCAGATTGTGAACCCTGGCACCGAAAACTTCCAAATGCTCTTCCACAGGAGTCGCCAAAAGCAGTATAATTAGTGAACTTCGTTGATTTTCAGCGTATCATGAAAAAAAGTTTCATGCAGCGGATTTTTTTTCATCAGTGCTTCATAATTCAATGCACCCTCGACCGGGATTTTAAAGATGTAAATTTTCCTGGACTTGTTTGGAAGCGTATAACTCTGGATCCATGGATTCATCTCCCGCAGAATCCGATAGTTTATCGCAAGGCGCTTGGCAAAATCAGGCAGGTTGGATATGGTGCTGTCAATGGCTAAAAGCCGGGAGGGAATCTCGGGGTAAAAATCAGCCTGGCGAAGGTAAAACCCATAGCGTACAGGGTGGTTGTAAACCTCTTTCATGGCTATGATGCGAAAAATATAACGGGCTGTCTCCTCGTTGAGATACAGGTCATAATAATCGGCCACACCCTGTTTATCCAAGGCCTTGTCAAGTCCATCCAATCCCCGGTTGTAGGAGGCGGCCACAAGGGTCCAGTTGTTGAATTTTTTGAAAGCATCTTTGAAATAATCACATGCAGCCTGGGTTGACTTCTCCATATTGTAGCGTTCATCTACATTGTCATTTATTTCCAGGTCATAACTCAGTCCGGTTGGCTTGATGAATTGCCAGTATCCTTCAGCACCTGCAGGTGAAACGACATTGGCGAGATTACTTTCAGCAAGGGCAAGGAATTTGAAATCATCAGGGATCCCGTTCTTTTTCAGAATGGGTTCGATAACCGGGAACCACCGGTTTGCGCGCTTGAACATCAGCATCGTCGAAGTGTGCATGAATGTGTTGGCCATGATCTCACGCTCAAAGGCCTCCTTAACATAAAACAAATCCTGAGGGATCTCTTGTCCGGCAAAACTGGCCTTTGCAGGAGCAGCAGGTGCGAATATCTTCATGTGTCTGGAAAAAAGACCTTTGTATTCTTTGTCCTGGTTTTTTACATCCAAAACGGCGCAGAGAGATAAAGTACATGCCAAAATCAGTCCTAAACCACCCAGAAAATAATATCCTTTTTTTGTCATTTTCATCATATTAAAATGGACTTACCACCTCATTGAACCTCGGAGAAACCTTATCTTTATCGGAGATCATCGGATGATCAATACCCCAGTTGATATTCAGGGCAGGATCATTCCATAGAATGCTGCCTTCAGATACTTTACTGTACACATTGGTACATTTATAAAAGAAGATGGTATCATCCTCCAGGGTGGCAAACCCATGTGCAAATCCGGGAGGGATCCAATACATCCATTTATTTTGACCAGAAAGTACAATTGATTCCCATTTTCCATATGTTGGAGATTCTTTCCTGATATCCACGGCCACATCAAGCACTGAACCACGCATTACACGCACCAGCTTGCCCTGCGCGAATGGAGGAGCCTGGTAATGAAGCCCCCGGAGAACATCCTTTTTGGACTTGGACTCATTGTCCTGCATGAACTTCAAATCAAGCCCAACCTGCAGGAGTTTGTCATAATTAAAGGATTCGAAAAAATATCCGCGTTCATCTTCAAATACATCCGGTTTGATGATCAACAGCCCTTCCAGGGGAGTCTTAATAATTTCCATATATCGTTATCTTTTCACGCATGACGTAATTTACAAATGAATGCACTCCCCGTAAGCCTGAGCAACGGCCTCCATGATCGCTTCCGACATGGTAGGATGAGGATGAACTGATTCAATGATCTCCTTGCCGGTAGTTTCAAGTTTCCTTGCAACAACAACTTCCGCGATCATCTCCGTTACATTGTCCCCAATCATATGGGCGCCAAGCCATTCACCGTATTTTTTATCAAAAATCACCTTGATAAAGCCATCCCGGGCTCCTGATGCAGTGGCTTTTCCAGAGGCTGTAAATGGGAATTTCCCAACCAATATCTCATAACCGGCCTCTTTTGCAGCTTTCTCTGTCATGCCTACCGATGCAATTTCCGGATGGGTGTATGTACATCCGGGGATATTGCCGTAATCAAGCGGTTCAACGTGCTTTCCAGCGATCTTCTCTACGCAGATGATCCCTTCATGTGAGGCAACATGTGCGAGGGCAGGACCATGAACAATATCGCCAATGGCATAAAAACCTTCGATGTTGGTCTTGTAATAGTCATCAACGATCACCTTGCCCCGTTCGGTCAGGATGCCGGTTTCTTCAAGCCCGATTCCTTCAATGTTCGTTGCAATACCCACGGCGGATAAAACAACATCACATTCAATGATTTCATCTCCCTTTTTGGTCCTGATAAGAACGTTACATCCTTCTCCTGAACTGTCAATCGATTCCACTGAAACCCCGGTCATTACTTTCATCCCGGCTTTTTTAAATGAACGTTCAAGCGCCTTTGAAACATCTTCATCTTCAACAGGGACGATGTTTGGCAAAACTTCAACGAGAGATACCTTTGTTCCAAGTGTATGATAAAACCAGGCGAACTCAGAACCGATTGCACCGGAACCCACCACAACCATCGACCTGGGCTGGGATGGCAGCGTCATCGCTTCACGGTACCCGATAATCTTTTTGCCATCCTGTTTGAGGTTGGGCAATTCGCGCGACCTTGCTCCGGTGGCGAGAATAATATGATTGGCTGTATATTCCGTTTTTGTTCCTGAGGCATCTGTTACCTCAACGATTTTTCCTGGCTTTACCTTTCCAAATCCCTGGATATGTTCGATTTTATTCTTTTTAAGAAGGAATTGAATTCCTTTGCTCATCTGATCAGCAACATCACGGCTGCGTTTAACAATAGCCGGAAAATCTGCATGGGCCTCACCTGCAACAATCCCATATTCAGAAGCATGGTGAAGGTACTGGAAAACAGAGGCACTTTTAAGCAAGGCTTTTGTGGGAATGCATCCCCAGTTGAGGCAAATTCCTCCCAGTTCTGCACGTTCCACGACACCGACTTTGAAACCCAGCTGGGCTGCACGGATCGCAGCAACATAACCGCCCGGGCCACTACCTATGACAATGATATCGTATTTCATTTTTCTGATTTTTATGGAATTCGCAAAGATAGTAAAATATCAGGTGGATGCATGAACACCACCAACCCTAAGTCTTGGAAATAAAAGAGAATTCCACCATCCCAACCAATAAATGGGATGATGGAATCTGGATCACTAAAATGTTTTACGCCCGCCGGAACCTATCCGATGAATAGCCCATGAAATTCGACATAAGGGCAATACAGGGACGAGACAGCATGCAACATCCGGAAGGTATTTAAAGAAATCAGGGACTGTACATTCGAAAAGTTAGAAAATGCAACGCTTGAGACCTTAATCAAGTAGTGTTCGACGATCAATTTTTATCTTTATTTGGAAGCGATTATCTGGACAATACTGTAAATTTGTACCGGAAACCAACCAAAATATCCAGATATGAAAAATGATCCGTCAACAAAAATTTATGAACTGCTCCAGTTCGGCGAATATGGGGATGTCAACCCATCAGTTTGCGATTCTGCCACATTTACCTTCATGCAGGCTAAGACAATGATGGATACCTTTCATGGTGAGTCCGAGGGATGCTTTCTTTATTCCCGCCATTGGAACCCCAGCAACAAATACCTTGCTGATGCACTGGCAGCCATGGAAGGGACCGAATCAGCCTGGGTTACAGCCTCCGGGATGGCTGCCATAACCTGTTCTATTTTGCAGATATGCAGCAGTGGCGACCACATTGTTTGCAGTCTTACAACCTACGGTGGCACCTTTGCCTTCCTATTTAATTATGTGAAGAAATTTAACATTGATGTGACCTTTGTCGATATCACCAACCTCGACCTTGTAAAACAGGCCATTCGCCCCAATACGAAGATGATTTACACTGAGACAATGACCAATCCGTTGCTTCAGATTTCTGACATTCCGGCCCTGGCAAAGATCGCGGATCAAAACAACATCAAACTGGTAGTCGACAATACGTTCACCCCGATGATCGTTGCGCCTCACCGATGGGGAGCGCATGTCGTTGTTTACAGCATGACCAAGTTCATCAATGGCAAAAACGATTGTGTTGCAGGCGCTATTTGTGCCTCCAATGATTTCATAAACTCCCTGAGTGATGTTAATGCAGGGTCAGCCATGTTGCTGGGTCCTGCACTGGATCCTTTGCGATCCTCCAGCATCCTGAAAAACATGCATACACTTCACATTCGCATGAAGCAGCATTCCGTCAATGCCATGTATCTGGCAGGAAAATTTAAGGAAGAGGGTATAAAAATAAACTATCCCGGACTTCCTGGAAATAAGGGTCACAAAAAATTAAAAGAGATGATGGTCCCGGAATTCGGTTTCGGCGGAATAATTGCCATCGACATGGTGACTGCCGAGCGTGCAGCTAAACTGATGGAACTCATGGAACTTGCCGGTGTCGGTTATCTGGCTGTCAGTCTGGGTTATTTTAAAACACTCTTCAGTAACTCGGGAAAGAGTACATCCTCAGAGATTCCGGAAGAGATCCAACAGGAAATGGGATTGTCAGAAGGGCTTGTTCGCTTCTCTGTTGGACTTGACAATGACATTGAAAACACCTGGCAGAAAATCAAGGGCTGTCTTGAAAAAATGTAGGTAAATGCCACTTGACCCCAAAGCCAAAGCCCTGCTTACGGCCATCGCGGCAGCCGGAGAACCAGCCATTGATTCGATTCCTCTGGATGTAGCCCGTGCACAGGTTGAGAAAGGAATGGCACGGATGAATATTCCGGTAATGCCTGTTGGGTTCATAAAAAATACCTCCTTCATGGGTTCGGGAAGGGAGATTCCTGTCAGGATCTATATTCCTGAAGGCGAAGGGCCCTTTCCGGTCATGGTTTTCTTCCATGGCGGGGGATGGGTTTTATTTAGTCTAGATACCTATGACCCCATGTGCACACATATCTGTTCGATGGCAGGATGCATTGTAACTTCGGTCGATTTCAGGCTTTCACCTGAGCATAAATTCCCAGCCGCAATAGATGATTGCCTTGATGCATCACGATGGATTGCAGAACATTGTATGGAGTGGAATGGAGATGCTTCCCGGATTTTTTTATCAGGTGACAGCGCCGGCGGCAACCTGGCAGCGGTTACTGCCTTACGCATCCGCGATGAAGGCGGGCCGGCCATCAAAGGCCAGGTGCTGATCTATCCTGTTACTGATTATTTTCAGCCAGAAAAACCATCGTATGCTGAATTTGCCGATGGCTATAGCCTCACAAGGGATGCCCTGAAGTGGTTTTGGAACATGTATCTCAGCAGCAGTGATGATGCAGCAGATCCCAGAACTTCACCCTTGAGGGCGTCCGGTCTTTCAGGACTTCCGCCTGCACTCGTGATCGTGTCTGCGTACGACCCATTGCGGGATGATGGGATTGCTTACGCGAAACGCCTGGCAGCAGCAGGCGTTTCAGTAAACATGTCATTGTATGAGGATATGATCCATGGATTCATCAGCTATCTTGGAATTTTCCGGCAGGCCACAACAGCCCTCGAAGAAATTTCTGAATGGGTAAGGAAAACCTCGCTACCTGTTTAAGCCGTGCAGGTAAGGTTTCTGTCTCCGAACGCATCATCAATCCTCGTCACGGTAGGCCAGTACTTATCCTCCATTAAGGAGGCAACAGGGAAGGCCGCTTTTTGTCTTGAATAGGGGAGGTTCCATTCATCGGCCGAAACCATTTGCACTGTGTGTGGGGCCTTCATGATCACATTGATCGTTTTATCGGCTTTACCTGATGCGATTTCATCAATTTCTGCCTTGATCATCACCATGGCTTCAATAAACCGGTTAAGTTCAGAGTAGGGTTCGCTCTCCGTGGGTTCAACCATCAAAGTGCCGTGCACAGGGAATGCAACGGTGGGAGCATGGAAACCATAATCCATCAGCCGCTTGGCAATGTCAATGGCCCCGATGCCTGTTTGCCTGCTTATGGTATTGCAGTCAACGATCATTTCGTGGGCACAACGGCCATTCTTTCCTGAATATAGAATCGGGTAATAGGGCTCAAGGCATGATTTGATGTAGTTGGCATTCAGAATGGCCATTTTTGTTGCTTCCGTAAGTCCGCCACCACCCATCAGTTTAATGTAGGCATATGAAATGGTCAGGATAAGCGCACTTCCGTATGGCGCTGATGCAACTGCTGTAATCCCTTCCTGGCCTCCGGTTTCAACACAGACATGCTTTGGGAGATAGGGGGAAAGATGCCTGGCAACAGCGATGGGTCCTTCGCCTGGTCCACCGCCGCCATGAGGAATGGCAAAAGTTTTGTGCAGGTTCAGGTGACACACATCCGCATGGATCATTCCTGGATTGGTCAATCCAACCTGTGCATTCATATTTGCGCCATCCATGTAAACCTGTCCACCGTTGTCATGAATGATCCGGATGATGTCAAGTATCTCTTCCTCGAACACCCCATGTGTTGATGGATAGGTTACCATCAATGTGGATAGGGTATCCTTGTATTGAAATGCTTTTTCGCGAAGGTCATTAAGGTCAATGTTCCCCTTCTCATCACATTTAACAACTATAACCTTCATCCCCGCCATCGCGGCACTGGCAGGATTGGTTCCGTGTGCCGATGAAGGAATGATACAGACATCGCGGTGTCCCTGCCCCTGGGCGATATGGTATTGCCGTATGACCATCAAACCTGCATATTCTCCGGCAGCCCCTGAATTTGGCATGAATGATACAGCGTCAAATCCGGTGATGATCGCCAGGTCCTTCGAAAGTTCCGAGATCAGCAACTGGTACCCTTCAGCCTGGTCTTTTGGAACAAATGGATGGATACCACCAAATTCCGGGTAGCTGAGTGCAAACAATTCAGAAGCGGCATTCAGCTTCATGGTGCATGAACCAAGCGGAATCATGGAGCGGTTCAGCGAAAGATCCTTGATTTCCAGCTTCTTGATGTAACGCATCATCTCTGTTTCAGAATGATAGCTGTTGAAAACCTTTTGTGAAAGATAGTCCGATGTCCGTGTCAGTGTGGAAGGGATCGTTGCAATCATTTCACACTCCTTGGGGTTGCACACGAATTCAACATAAGATTTTCCATTCACCCTGGCAAAGATTCCAACGAGTTTGTTGATATCAGAAAGGGAAGTGGTTTCATCAATGCTGACACCGATGTGTTTTTCGTCAATGTAACGGAGGTTCATCTGGCTTTCCAATGCGGCCGTGCGTATTGGCTCCGCTGAAACGCCCTCGGGCAGTTCGATAAAAACAGTATCGAAAAAATAATCGTTCAATTGTTTGTACCCGTATTTCTGAACTTCCTGCGATAGCACCCCTGCAAGTATGTTAATATGACGGGCAATCTGGCGTAATCCCTTTGGCCCGTGATAAACGCCATACATGCCTGCCATCACAGCCAGAAGAACCTGGGATGTACAAATGTTGGAGGTGGCCTTCTCACGTTTGATGTGTTGTTCCCGCGTCTGGAGGGCCATGCGTAAAGCCCTGTTGCCGTTGGCATCAACCGATACGCCGATGATCCGGCCAGGCATCTGACGTTTGTATTCATCGCGGGTGGCAAAAAATGCCGCATGCGGACCGCCATAACCCATCGGAATCCCGAAACGCTGGGTAGAGCCAAATACGATGTCGGCACCCCATTCCCCTGGAGGAGTAAGCAAGGTTAAACTTAAGAGATCAGCAGCAACAGCAACCATCGCACCTGCATCATGTGCCTTTTGAACGATGGAAGAATAATCACACACCGCACCATGCTGGTTCGGGTATTGTATCACGCAGCCAAAAACCAAATCATTGAAATTGAACCTATTCTGCTGTCCGATGATCAGCTCAATTCCCAGAGGAATGGCACGTGTACGGATTACATCGATCGATTGGGGAAAGAGGTTTTCGGAAACGAAGAATTGGTTAGCACCTCGCTTAACTGCATCGCGCGACCGACTGTTGAAAAGCATGATCATAGCCTCTGAGGCCGCCGTGCCTTCGTCAAGCAACGATGCATTGGCGATGGGCATGGCCGTCAGGTCACAAATCATGGTCTGGAAATTAAGTAAAGCCTCGAGTCTCCCTTGTGAAATCTCTGCCTGGTATGGAGTGTAGGCCGTGTACCATCCCGGGTTTTCAAGGATGTTCCGCAGGATGACCGCAGGAACAATGGTATCATAGTATCCCAGTCCGATAAAACTTTTATATAATTTGTTTTTTGCCCCGAGGGATTTGATATGGTTGAGATATTGGTATTCATTCATCCCATTCGGAAGATTTAACGGTTCCTTCATCCGGATGGAGGATGGAACCGTTTGATCTATAAGTTGATCGATGGAGCGAACACCGACTTTTTCAAGCATCTTGGTAATCTCATCGCCGAATGGCCCGTTGTGTCTTCTTGCAAAGTTGTTGACGATCATATGGAAGGAGTTTGAGGACTACAAGTAGTTGAAAGTTAGTCTTTAATACGCATTTTGTAAAATGAACGGTAAACAAAATACAAGGCAATCGCAAAAAATGCCATACCAATATAATGAGCCACCGGCCTGAAATGAACTGATAACGCAATTTCCATGGCCAGCAATCCGAATAAGGTGGTAAACTTGATAATAGGATTCATGGCAACAGATGAAGTGTCTTTGAATGGATCACCCACAGTATCGCCAACAACGGATGCTGCATGAAGATCAGTTCCTTTTTCTTTCATGTCAACTTCAATGACCTTTTTTGCATTGTCCCATGCACCGCCGGCATTGGCCATAAAAATGGCCTGGTATAAGCCGAAAAATGCAATCGAAATAAGGTAACTGACAAAAAGAGAAACGGGCAATGCGAAATTCAGTTTCTCTTCTCCTGTCATTGATTCTGTCAATCCAGTAGGAGAGGAGAGAAAAGCAAAAGCCAGTGCAAAAGAGAAGATGGCTATGAAGATATTTAACATGCCTTTCTGCGCGTAAAGCGTACATATTTTAACCACCTCTTTGGATTTGGCCGTGTCAGCTTTTTTGGGCGCATCCGGGTCGAGATTGATATTGTTCTTGATATAGGCAACTGCCCTGCTTGCACCGGTAGTCACAGCCTGTATGGATGCCCCGCTGAACCAGTAGATTACAGCGCCTCCCAATAAAAATCCCAGGATTGTATATGGATTCAGTAAGTTCAGAACCTGTTCCGGTTCGATGCCCAGTGATTTTTTGATAACCAGAATCAGCGAAAAGATCATGGTCGTCGCACCAACCACTGCTGTACCGATCAGAACCGGCTTTGCTGTTGCTTTAAATGTATTCCCGGCACCATCATTGGCCTCAAGGTAATGCTTTGATTTCTCAAAATCAGGTTTAAAACCAAAATCTTTTTCTATTTCAGCAGAAATACCTGGAATTTCCTCAATCAGCGACAGCTCATAAATGGATTGTGCGTTATCGGTGACCGGGCCATAACTGTCAACAGCAATCGTCACAGGCCCCATGCCCAACATACCGAATGCAACCAGTCCGAACGCAAAAATTGATGGATAGATCATGAAGTTGCTTAACCCGAATGTACTTGCAAAGTAAGCAATGAACATAAGCAGGAAAAAGACCATTCCTTGCCAGAAAGCGCTGAAATTTCCAGCAACAAGCCCTGATAAGATATTGAGCGAAGCGCCACCTTCCTGCGATGCGACAACCACTTCGTTGACATGGGTCGATTTTGGACTGGTAAAAAGTTTTGTAAACTCAGGGATCAAAGCAGCCCCAAGTGTTCCTGCACTGATGATTACCGAAAGCGTAATCCATAAATCATGAGGAAGATCACTGATGGTCATGTAGCTGATAACAAAAGTCACAGCAATCGAAAGAATTGAAGTGATCCAGACCAGAGAGGTCAGCGGTTTTTCGAAATCGAGGTCATCAACATGGCTGTATCTTGCCTTACTAATGGCGCCATTGATCCAAAATGAAACGATGGAGGTGATGATCATGAAAATCCGCATCACAAAAATCCAGGTGAGTAGTTGAACCTGAATGGCAGGATCGGCCACTGCAAGTACGATGAATGAGATCAAGGCAACACCGGTAACCCCGTATGTTTCAAAACCATCAGCCGTTGGGCCAACACTGTCACCCGCATTGTCGCCTACGCAATCGGCAATCGTGCCAGGGTTTCTGGGGTCATCCTCTCCGATTTTGAAAATCACCTTCATCAGGTCAGAACCAATATCAGCGATTTTTGTGAAGATACCACCTGCAATTCTCAAAGCGGAAGCACCAAGTGATTCACCAATGGCAAATCCGATAAAACTTGCACCGGCATATTCCCCAGGTACAAACATTAAAATGATCAACATCATGATTAACTCCAGTGAAATAAGCACAACGCCAATGCTCATGCCGGCGTTAAGCGGAATTGTCAGAAGTTTGATCGGCTTCCTCTCCAGAGATGCAAAAGCCATTCTTGAATTGGCCAGGGTGTTCATCCTGATGCCAAACCAGGCAACACTATATGAACCCAGAATCCCGATAACCGTCCAGCCCAGAATCATCAAAACACCACCAACACCAAAAGCGGCATCTGAAAGCCATCCGAAATAAAAAGCAACAGCGGAGCCAATAAAAACAAAAAGGATTACTAAAAATTTTCCTTGTTGAATAAGATAGGTCTTCGCTGTTTCAAAAATCACCTGCGCGACATCCAGCATTGATTTATGTGCAGTGATTTTTTTTACTTGAAGAAATTGGAAAAATCCAAAAAATAAACCTGCGATCGTGATGAGAAAACCCCAGTAAAGGAGCGTTTGATCTTTAATCCCGTCAGGAATAACAAGATTTGCTTCGCCTGCCAGTGTCAGAAATGGCAATAGCAAAGCGGAGAGAAGCGTAATGGCTCTTTTCATATGTACCTATTTAATTATTTAGTGTGTTCACAAAAATAGGAAGAATTTCGACAATTCATAGAATTTTTCCACATGTTTTGTCCATTCGGGAAAATTCCCGTAGGTTTGTATGGAGTAAAATGCGATAGAAACAGGTGGAAAAAATCAGGTTGGATATCATTGGAATGTCATATAGCCAGTCACAAAGCGGGGCATACGCGCTCATACTTGGCGAACATGGCGGGAAACGTCGTTTACCTATAATTATCGGAGGATTTGAAGCTCAGGCCATCGCAATTGAACTCGAAAAAATCAGAACACCACGCCCATTGACACATGATCTATTTAAATCATTCGCTGACGTTTATCACATTGAAATATCAGAAGTGGTGATCAACAAATTCAGCGAAGGCGTTTTTTATGCCAAATTAGTTTGTACCGACGGTAAAGAGGAGCAGGAGGTCGATTCCCGTACTTCTGACGCAATCGCATTGGCGCTGCGGTTTAATTGTCCGATATTCACCTATGAAAGTATAATGGTTGCTGCCGGTATTTTGATGGAAGAAGAGTCTGAATTGTTGAAAACGGAGGAACTAAAACCAGAAAATGAACCTGCAGAAGCGGTTAATTATATTGATGCTGAAACATCCGACCTTAGGCAAATGCTTCAACAAGCCATTGAAAATGAAGAATATGAAAAAGCATCGAAAATCCGGGACGAATTGAATAAACGCAAATAACCTTTCACATTTCTTATTTCACTTTTCTAAATCAGCTGCTCATGGCAATTAAGCAACGACTAATTCTCTTGAATTTTTTACAGTTTTTTATTTGGGGATCCTGGCTGCTGACGGTAGGTAAATACTGCGATAATACGATGCACTGGTCTTATACTGAGTTCGGCGCCATCTTTTCAACCATGGGTATCGCATCCCTGGTTATGCCGGCCATCGCAGGTATTATTGCCGATCGCTGGATTAACGCAGAACGACTTTATGGGATATTCCACATCATAGCCGCTGTAATCCTTTTTTCGGTTCCTGTCATTAAGGACCCCACCGTCATGTTCTGGGTTATGTTGCTGAACATGATGTTTTACATGCCAACTATTTCGTTGTCAATAACGGTGGCCTATACCTCCCTTGAAGGAAGAAAATTGGATATTATTAAACATTATCCCCCTATTCGAGTTTGGGGAACCATTGGTTTTATTGTTGCACTTTGGATTATTAGCCTTACAGGATTGGGCGCATTGGCTTCACAGTTTTATGTTGCCTCCGCAGCATCACTGGTGCTCGGATTATACGCCTTTACCTTACCTAAATGTCCACCCTTGGGAAAAGGCCATAAGAGCTCGTTCGTTGAATCCCTTGGATTAAATGCCTTTTCCCTTTTTAAAAATTTCAAAATGGCCCTGTTTTTTATTTTTGCAATGCTATTAGGGGCCTCACTCCAGCTGACAAATGCATATGGTGCGAATTTCCTCGATGATTTTGCACGCATTGACCTATACAAGGACTTGGTTTCTGTAAAATATCCTGAAATTATTATGTCGATCTCCCAAATATCGGAAACCCTGTTTATTTTAACCATTCCATTCTTTATGAAACGATTCGGCATAAAGAAGGTGATGCTCTTCAGTATGATCGCATGGGTGCTCAGATTTGGCCTTTTTGCTTTTGGTAATCCTTCTGAGGGACTCTGGATGATCGTGCTTTCATGCATTATCTATGGAATGGCCTTCGATTTCTTCAATATCTCAGGTTCCCTTTTTGTGGAAACGCAGAGTAAGCCTGAAACCAAAGCCAGCGCCCAGGGGTTGTTTATGATGATGACAAATGGTTTTGGCGCCATCCTTGGAAGCATTCTCAGCGGAATTATTATCGAAGGATATTTCAGGCATGACGGCATCAGCGACTGGAAAGGAATATGGCTTACATTTGCAATCTATTCCTTGGTTGTTGCAGTGGCATTCGCCCTCTTATTCCGACACAAACACGACAAGAACATCGTTGCATCGACGGCCAAACACTGATTTGTTTAATTTCGCTATTTCGCCACCTCGCTTTTAAATATGAAACAATACCTCTCCCTTCTCGAACATGTCCTGGCTACCGGGATTGAAAAACAGGACCGGACTGGTACAGGCACACGAAGCGTTTTTGGATATCAGATGCGGTTTGATTTACGGGAGAATTTTCCATTGATGACTACGAAAAAGCTTCATCTTCGTTCAATTCTGCATGAGTTGCTTTGGTTTCTCCAGGGTGCCACCAATGTTCAATATCTGACCGAAAACAAGGTGACCATTTGGAATGAATGGGCTGATGCCCAGGGGGATCTTGGTCCGGTCTATGGTTACCAATGGCGTTCCTGGCCTAAGCCGGATGGCTCTCATGCTGATCAGATCCGCCAGGTTGCTGAATCGATCCGTAACAATCCTGATTCACGCAGACATATTGTAAGTGCATGGAATGTTGGGTATTTGGACCAAATGGCGTTACCCCCTTGTCATTTACTGTTCCAGTTTTATGTGGCCAATGGGGAACTTTCGTGCCAGATGTACCAGCGTAGTTGCGATATTTTTCTTGGTGTTCCCTTCAACATTGCATCCTATGCTTTACTCACCATGATGATGGCCCAGGCTACAGGACTGAAACCCGGCGAATTCATTCATACCCTTGGAGATGCCCATATTTATCTGAATCATTTGGATCAGGTAAAGCTGCAGCTGACCCGTGAACCTTTGCCTCCGCCTCAAATGGTTATCAATCCTGAAGTGAATGACATCGATGGATTCCGGTTTGAAGATTTTCAATTGATCAATTACCAATCACACCCGCACATCAAAGGGGATATCGCAGTTTAAAATACAGAGGATGATTTCAATCATTGTCGCCATAGCCGAAAACAGGGGCATTGGCAAAAATAATGACCTGCTCTGGCACATTGCAGAGGATTTGAAAAGATTCAAACGCATAACCAGTGGACATCCCGTGATCATGGGAAAACGCACCTTTGAGTCTCTGCCGCGTCGGCCCTTACCCAACCGCAGAAATATTGTGATTACCGATATTCCGGGTGAACAAATTGATGGTTGCGAAATGGCCTATTCAATCGAAGGGGCCGTTGCAAAATGCAATCCTGCAGAAGAAAATTTCATCATCGGTGGCGCCTCGGTCTACCGTCAATTCCTGCCCATCGCCGATCGGCTTTATCTTACGATGGTGCATAAGTCATTCGACGCCGATGTCTTTTTTCCCGACATCGATTTTTCTTTATGGAGCCTTACCACCAGGGAAGATTTTCCAGCGGATGAACTCAATGATTTCTCCTACTCCAATGAAATTTATGACAGAAAGCAATAGTCCTTGCTATTATTAGCCTAAGTTTTTCGCTTTTCCTTTTTTGCAGCCGGAAATAGAATGTTATTCAGAATAAGTCTGTATCCCGGAGAATTTGGATGAAGATTCAGGTTGGTCGGCGGATCCCCGACAAGATGCTGATAATCTTCTGGGTCATGGCCCCCAAGGAAAGTCCAGGTTCCCTTGCCAAAATCTCCGTGAATGTACCGTGCCTCATTTAAAGATTTGGTCTCCCCCAGCAGAATCACGTTTGATTTGATGAATTTTTTATTGAAAGCAGTGGTTTGCCCCATGAAACCGCGAATAAGCGCAACATGATCCTGGCATAACATGCTGGGCACCGGATCCCATTTGGCAGAGAAGTCGAACAGGGTGAAAAAATCGGTCTCCTTCGTCATGCTCTTTGGCCTTGTTTCTGTCACATCAATGGATGAAATTTCATACTCGTATGGATTTGTCGACAGTGTGAATTTTTCAAAAGCAAAACAATTATCATAATTCAGTTTTGCCTGTGCATCGGAATCCGGCCCATCGCCATCAAACATAACATCACAGATATCTATCCCGGCTGCCGACAATGCGACATCGTAACTGTCAGGTGCCGAGCACATTGAAAACAAATATCCGCCTCCCGCAACAAAATCGCGTATGTTCTTGACAACAGCCAGTTTCATTTGCGAAACTTTACTGAATCCAAGTTTTTGTGCACTCTGTTCCTGTGCACTTACATCTTCATGATACCAGGGGAAATTTTTATATGCTGCCCAGAACTTCCCATACTGGCCTGTGAAATCCTCATGATGAAGGTGCAGCCAGTCATACATTGGAAGCACTCCTCCAACGACCTCCTCGTCATATACAATATCAAATGGTATTTCAGCATAGGTAAGAACCAAGGTCACCGCATCGTCCCAGGGGAGTTTGTTTTTGGGTGAGTAAACGGCTATTCTTGGCACTTTATGAAGCTTGATATTTTCCATGTTCACCTGCGGGTCAGAAATCTCAAGGAGAATTGCAGATGCCTGCGCATCGGCAATGATCTGATAACTAATTCCGCGGATCGCGCATTCCGATTCAAATTCCTTGAGATAAGGAAACATAAAACTTCCTCCCCGGTAATTTAACAACCAACTCACCTCCACATCTTTTTGCAATACCCAAAAAGCCAATCCATATGCCTTCAGATGGTTTTTCTGTGTCTCGTCCATTGTGACAAGCAAAAATGCTGCACGGGCCGGGTAACCAATTAAAAGAAATAGGAAAATGAGAAATCCCAACTTCAGATCAAAATGGTGTCTCATGCGATTCATCGTCATTCATTTTCGACATCACGGTGCGTGTTCTTGCTGAACCATCAAACGATGTATTCGAAGGAATCGTGTTAATCGGGGTATAGTCCATCTCCGCATCAACAAATTTTGCATACTTGGATACAAACCTGATCCGGACATCCTTCAGCGGACCATTCCTGTTTTTGGCAATGATGATTTCAGCAACGCCTGAGGTTGAATCACCACTTTCATCCACGTCAATCTTATAATATTCAGGGCGATAGATAAACAACACCATATCGGCATCCTGCTCAATTGAACCGGATTCACGTAAATCGGAAAGAATCGGTTTGGCAGCCAATGATCGTTTCTCTGATGCACGGCTTAACTGCGACAATGCGATTACCGGCAGATCCAGCTCCTTCGCAAGGGTCTTTAACGCCCTGGAAATGCTGCTGATCTCCTGCTCGCGGTTTCCTCTGGTATCCTGGCTCCCCTGCATCAATTGAAGGTAGTCGACAATGACCATCTGTATGTCGTGATGCGCTTTTAAACGGCGGCATTTCGCACGCAGGTCAAAAACGGACAGAGCCGCCGTATCATCGATATAAAGAGGGGCATCAATGAGTGGCGTGATCTTGGTATTCAATTGGGCCCATTCATGATCTTCCATTGAACCCTTGCGCAGTTTTTCCTGCGGAATTTCAGTTTCACTTGACATAAGCCTGGTGACCAGCTGAACCGAAGACATTTCAAGTGAAAATACCGCAACCGGTTTTTTGAAATCTATCGCAGCATTGCGCGCCATGGTTAGCGCGAAGGCACTTTTGCCCATACCGGGGCGCGATGCAATGATCACCAGATCTGATTTCTGCCAGCCTGAGGTAATTCTGTCCAATTCGGTGAATCCGGATCCGACCCCACGTAATTTTCCCTCCTGGTTTCTTCCTGCAGCAATCTCCTTGATGGCCTCCTTGATGATGGATTGCATATCCATGTATGATTTGCCAATGCTGCTTTCACTGATGGAAAAAAGACCTGTTTCAGCCTTATCCAGGAGATCGAATACATCTGTGGTATCCTCATAAGCATCTTTTATGATCTCAGAAGAGACCCTGATCAACTCGCGCTGAATGAATTTTTGTAAAATAATCCGGGAATGAAATTCAATATTCGCAGCTGAAGCAACGCGATTGGTAAGCATGGTGATAAAGTAGGGGCCACCTGCAATATCAAGCTCCCCGCACTTTCGCAACTCTTCTGTAACCGTAAGAATATCAACAGGTTCATTTTGTCCAAACAACCGCTGGATCGCAGAGAATATAATCTGGTGACTTTCTTTATAGAACACCTCTGGCTTAAGTACTTCGATGACTTCTGCCAGGCGGTCATTTTCAAGCATCATGGCTCCAAGAACAGCCGCCTCCAGGTCCAAGGCCTGTGGTGGTATCTTCCCATGTTCAAAAACTATTTCATTTACCCCTGTTGCGCGGGTACGCTTTCTGGTATTCTTTTCTTCCATGCGTCAAAAATAGGTCTAATCCGGTTTGAATATTCGGCGCGCCCGAATTTTATTTATCAACAACTACAAGCAACAGGTAAGTGATACATGAACCCATTTATGCCACCAGCCGTCATGAAAATCAGGACTTAATAAAAATTGCTCCACGTCCAGACGAAATCCGCCAGAGGAGATTGAGATACCCCCGCTCCCCTGAAAAACCACCCTGGATATTTCACCGGCAGGAATCGTATATACACTGGATCTGTTCAATAAGCCACCCTCCAGCGTGGCATCATAACCAACCAGTTTTCCGGCCATTTTGATGAAAAAAAGGCATTGGAACTTTCTGAGACCTTGCTCCTGAAGCAGCGTCCTTTTAGCCACACCCAGATTGGCAAAATAGGGATTCATCCACCCGGTTCTTAACTGAATTCCCCCGCTAAAGTTTGTATACAGTGTTCCAATGTTACCCACAGAGGAAATGACAAGATCAATGTTCCTTTTCATAAACATGCCTTTTTCATAAGCAATGGAGTAATTTAATACCAGATCATTCTTGATCTGATACTCCCATCCCAGCGGTTCATTATTCGTTGGAACAGTGTTATGAAATGCCTGCTGAACCCATTCACCATATGAATTTGGACCCATGATTCCCAGGTCAAGTTCGCTTGTCTGCCTGAAGTGCTTCACAGGATCATTGGTGATCTTAAAACTTCCCACGTACAGGTAGGCAGCATAGGGCCGGTCACCGTACAAAATTCCTCCCGTTTTTGTGGTGGAGGGGGTGAACATGTTTTGAACCAATGTTAGGCCATGATAATTTTTTCCAGAGCCCCAATAAGGGACCATCAGTTTGGCCAGCGGATTCATCTGTAACCCAGGTGAAATCAGATCTACCTTGATCCCATTGGTGTAAAAACGGTCGGTATAGTCCAGTATGTCGTTATCAAAGTTTATTCTGAGGATGGATTCACGACTCAGGGTGATCATGGACTGAAATGGTTGGTTTTCAACCGGAGAGATCAGAAATTGTTTATTTACAGGTTCATTGAAATCAAGTTCGATTTTCCCCGACCTTAAATAATTCAATCGTCTGATAAATGTCGAGTCGGAGGATGCGCGGTAGATTCTCTTTTGAGATGTTTCTGCTGATTTTATCCTGATTTTTTTTCTTTTTTTAGGATATTCGAGCAAACTGAATGTTTTTTTTTCTGAAAATGTATCTTTTTCGCTCGCATGCTTATTTATCTGCGGCTTTTGTTTGGCAGGAACTGAGCTATGTGGCTTTTGTTCAAGGGCGAAAGAGGGAGGTGCTTCTTCAACTTCGCTACATCGACTGAAAACCAGTATAAAGAATAATAATCCAATGCAATGTTTCATTATGGTCACAAAGGTAATCAAATACTATTTTTATTAAATTTACACTGCCATGATGGATAGGAAAAGGTTTTTTGCCTCTCTTCTCTTATTTTTTATTTTGAGCCATCTTTATTCTCAAAAGACGATGATGGTAGAGAAGATTGGCACGTCAAGAAAATATTTTTACCATACCGGCGACTATTTGAAACTGAGGGTATCCAAAGAAGACACCTTGTTAAAGGGAAAACTTTGGTCAATCCACGACTCGGTCATATCTGTCGCCGAACTTCGACCATTTGATGTTCGCATCGCAGATATTCATGCTGTTTATAAGCAGTTTGCGTATCCTAAAAAGTTTGCAAAGATCGTGGGAATCGGCAGTGTCGGTATTTTTGCAATCATTGCGCTCAATCATCTTATAAACAATGAACCGGTATTCACGCCTGACATGTTCATCATATCAGGCTCCTTATTGGGAGCAAGCTTGATATCGTTTTCCCTCAGTGAGAAAAAGTGTAAAATAGATGGTCGGTGGAAGGTGAAAATCCTGGATATTGAATTAAATTGACAACAGGATTACCTTCCTATCAATTCCTTGATGAGGTTCGTCATGATGGGTTCAGCGGCACTGGCTGCATTGATGACATGCTTGTGGGTTATTTCAACAATCTTTCCTGGTACACCCAAATCCGAAATAATAGAAATAGCAAAGCATTTCAGCCCCATATGCCGGGCGGCGATCACTTCAGGTACTGTGGACATGCCCACCGCATCTGCTCCAATGGTACGGATATAATGATATTCTGCCGGTGTTTCATAGGTAGGTCCTGAAACGGCTGCATACACCCCCCTTTGAAGCTTTATCTTATTCTTATCAGCAATGGTAAAGGCCAGCTTGATCATATCAAGGTCATAGGCATGCCCCATATCCGGGAACCGGGTGCCGACTTCATTCTCATTTTGGCCAATCAATGGATTGTCTTTCATGAGATTTAGATGATCCTCAATAACCATGATATCACCAACTTCAAAGTCCGGATTTACACCGCCACTTGCATTCGACAGAATGAGCAGCTCAATTCCTAAAAACTTCATGACCCTCACAGGGAAGGTGATTTCCTGCATGGTATAACCTTCATAATAATGAAACCGGCCTTGCATGGCAACGATATTTCTGCCATTCATCGTTCCAAAAATCAATTGCCCGTGATGTCCGTCTACGGTCGAAACAGGGAAGTTGGGAATAAACTCATAGGGGAAGGTTTGCTGGATATCTATCTCATTCACCAACCTGCCCAATCCGGTTCCCAAAATGATTCCGATTTCTGGTTTGAATGAAATCCGGCTTTCAAGATATTCAGTTGTTTCCTTAATTTTTTTTAACATATTCAATTATCTCTTTATCAAATTTTTCTTTGTCTGTTCCATGAAAATCCACCTCAATCGGCACGTAATAGACTGGCAGATTTTTTAAAATCGCACTGATCTCAGGTGATTTCAGCCTCACCATATCTTTTTCTGTGGTTACGATCACTTTTTTGAGGGTGGGAAGATCATGGTACTTCTTTAGCACCTCCTCAATGTCATGCGTTTTATAAGAATGATGGTCTGCAAAATGAACTACAACCAGCTCGCTACACAAACGCGCGAGGTGTTCTCTCAGGGGATAATCGTTTGCAATACCTGTGAATAAAAGGATATTGGTAACTTTAGCTGGAAATGGCTGACTGGTCGTTTCGAAAACCGGCCTGGGATCATCGTACTTGATAAAGGAAAAATATACCCGTTGATGAGGTGCCGGTCGAAGATCTTCCAGGATTCTTCGCCTTGTGATCGGGGAGAAAATTTTTGGTGTTTTCGTCACAACAATAATATCAGCCCGGGAGGCCCCGGATTTGAATTCCCTCAGCGTTCCTGATGGTAACACATAATCATCCGGGTAAAGCAGGCCATAATCGGTCATTAGGATTGAAATACCAGGTTTTACATACCGATGCTGAAATGCATCATCCAGGAGAACCACATCCAGATCTGGAAATTTTTTTAATAAGTTGAAGATCCCCCGCTGGCGTTTTTCATCTACTGCAACTTTTATTTTTTCAAATTTTTTCAGGACCTGCATGGGCTCATCCCCGATATATTTAACATTTGAACGTTTTGATGCCACAATAAACCCATTGCTTTTACGGCCATATCCGCGGCTAAGTGTCGCCACGAAATAGGGAGGATGCAAAAGTTTGATCAGATATTCAATCTGTGGTGTCTTTCCTGTTCCGCCATAACTCAGGTTTCCTACGGAAATAACGGGTGTTTTGAATTGGATCGAAGGCAGGATCCGCAGGTCAAATAACAGATTTCTGATCTGCATGACAAGACCATAAAGAAGGGAAACAGGATATAAAATAATTTGAAGGACCTTTGTCATAATTGAACCTCCGAAATTATTAAAAAAAACGACCTGACAATAGGGCCCGGGAAAATTTCACAACGAAAAGGACGAAATGATTTGAATTACCATGTATCAGGAAAGTGCGTTCTCTTTGATCAGGTAGTTCATATTCTTAATCAATTCTGTAAGGCCAAAGTCCAGATTGCCCGTTTTGACTATAAAATCCGAAACACCGGCATCAATCAGTTTCATCGCTATAATGGGGTCATCCATGGTGGAAAAAACAATGATCTGAATGGAGTCAGAAATTTCTTTTACAGTTTGTAAAAAGCCAAATCCGATATGATTCTCGGGATTATAATCAGTAATTAAAAAATCAGGAATCATGTTTTTTTGCATGCGATATAAACACTCGTCACTTGTCTGGAATGCATGAACATTGACAAATTTGTTCATGTTCAAATGATATTTGGCCAGGTTCCGGTGTAATGGGTTTTTATCTACTATAAAAATAATCGGTGATTTCATGAAACAATTTTAACTTTGAATTTGATACATCAAAATTTGGAATTTCTCTCGCGTAAAAGGATGCGCCAGATTTAAACTTCTCAAGAAGTTATGAACAAGCAAAAACTGCTTTATGTGCTGAAAATGTGTATCTTTGACTGCTGAAAAATTCGATTTGATGACAATTTCCGAAATAACATCCTATCTTGAAACAATTTCGCCATTATCCCTTCAGGAGGATTATGATAATTGCGGGCTTTTGGTGGGAGATTCCTCTTTGGTATTCGAAAAGGCACTTCTTTGCCTCGATATTACTGAAAAGGTTATGGAGGAGGCGATCCTATGTCATTGTAATTTGATTATATCGCACCATCCGTTGATCTTTAAAGGACTTAAGAAGCTTACTTCAGAAATCTCAGAAACTGCAATAATTAAATTGGCCTTCATCAATGATATTGCAATATATGCGATACATACCAACCTTGACAATACGCTGAATGGGTTGAATTCTTATCTCTTCACTAAACTGGGTATCACGAAGTTTAAGATCTTAAGCCCTAAACCGGGATTACTTGCAAAGTCTGCTGGGTTTTTCCCGAATGATTCTGCCGAAAAGGGGCGAAACGATTTATTTGATTCAGGTGCAGGGATAATCGGGGAATTTGACTTTCCTTTAGGCGAATTGGATTTCCTTCAATTGGTAAAAACCAGACTTGGCCTGTCCGTGATCAGACATTCAGCACTTCGATCGGCTGTTATCAGCAAAGTTGCACTTTGTAGCGGATCTGGAAGCTTCCTGCTCAATGAAGCGGCCAGGTCAGGGGCAGACGCTTACCTGACGGCGGATCTTAAATATCATGATTTTTTTTCAGCTGAAAGAAAGCTCCTTCTGCTTGATATTGGCCATTACGAGAGTGAACACGGTGTAAAAGAATGGCTTTATGCTGCGCTTATTGAAAAATTCCCTACTTTTGCATTCCTTATTTCTGAAGTAAATACCAATCCGGTTCATTATTTTTAAAACTGAGTTTATGGCAAAAACAACAAGCACGCCAATCGCCACTTCCAAACCATCGAAATTGGCTAAAAAACCTGCCTCCAAGAGCGCTGCTGCATCAAAGAAAAACATCACAAAAGTTGAAGAGGTTGTTGAAGAGGAAGCCCAGGTTGTGGTTGCTCCGAAGGTTAAATCAGAGATTTCTGATGATAAAAGTGAAATTACCATTGAAAAAAAACTTATTGCATTATATAGTCTTCAGCAGGTTGATTCTCAAGTAGATAAAATCCGTATTATCCGCGGCGAGCTTCCCTTGGAGGTTCAGGATCTGGAGGATGAAATTGCCGGACTTGAAACCCGCGTGGATAATTATATCCAGGAAACCCTGGCTATGGAAAAATCCATAACGGATAAAAAGAATGCTGAAAGAGATGCATTGGCCTTGATAAAAAAATATGAAGACCAGCAGATGAATGTGCGCAATAACAGGGAATATGATTCATTGACCAAGGAAATTGAATATCAAAATCTTGAAATTCAGCTTTCTGAGAAAAGAATTAAAGAGTATCAAATTGGGCTGGAACTCAAGAGGACCGAGATTGATACCTTTCAGAAACTTTTGCAGGATCGGAAAAATGACCTTGAAATTAAACGCAACGAACTGGATGATATCATTGCCGAAACTGAGAAAGAGGAATTGGATTTGATAAAAAACTCAGAAGAAAACAGGCAGTACATCGAAGACCGGCTTCTGACAGCTTATACACGTATACGGAAAAATGCCCGCAATGGACTCGCTGTTGTCCAGATTGAGCGTGATGCATGTGGCGGATGCTTCAATAAAATCCCACCGCAGCACCAGTTGGACATCAGAATGCACAAGAAAATTATCGTTTGTGAATATTGTGGACGGATCCTCGTTGATGATGGGATCGTAAACGCCGTGCATCTATAATCTTAAAACCTTATTCCAACCGTAGTAAATACTGTGTTTGTATTATAAGTAATTGAGGCGGGATTGACCATGGCCGGGTCATACAGGTAGTAATCCTGGTTCATTTTCGTCCATACATAGGATACATCAGCGAAAAAACGCTTTCCACGGTATCCGAATCCCCCTGAAACCTGAAATCGTTCACCATTGTTAATTCCACTGGTGTAGGGATTGCTGAAATAGGCAAATCCGCCCCTCAGACGGAAGTTTAACACCCGCCACTCAGTCCCAAGACGGATATTTCCCCATGATTGGTATGTTGATTTAATTGTGTTGTTAACATCTGTAAAACTGTCAAAATCAGAGTTTAATCGGGCTTGTGAGTAATTTACGTACTCATAATCCGCACTAATCAATCCATACTGGCCAATGATAAAGGCTAAACTTCCCATTGCCCTGAATGGCGTTGTAAGCCAATAATCATAATAACCCACAGGTGAACTTTGTGATTCATTCCAATAGGTAGAATCGAAATTAGAACGCATATTGCTAAACCATTCATCGCGCATACTTGGATACCATGTTGGTGTATGAATGCTTGCTCCGATTCTGACCCATTCCACTGGTTTATAAATCATTCCAAACTTAACATTGACACCTGTTCCCTTTGTATGAATATTGTACTGGTAGTTCATGGAGATGAAGGTTGGAATAGTATCTCTGGTCCTGGCTTCGTCATAAGAACTGCTCTCATAATAGCTGATTGAGGGAACTCCAAGGGTAAGACCGATGAAAAATTTATCACTGAAATTTGCTCCGACGGAGAAGTCCAGTTCGTTCATTGATCCATACGTCTGGATGATTTTATTCTGAATAACACCACCAAATCGGGCATCACACTCATATTGTTGCGTGGTTTTATTATAATATACCAGATTTGTTCCGTAGGCAAGGCCCATATCAAACGGATAGGTATCTTGCACAGTGGCTGGTGGGATTTGCTCTGCATTCAATGTGTTGGCATAACTTTGCATCAGGGAGTTTTTGGCATTGACCCCTGTGATCACAGTTCGGTTATTAAAATCATTTTGCCGGTTAAATCCAAATCCCACATTGATACTTTTCAGGATGCCGCTATTACTTTTCTTTTGGGGATTGATGTTGAAAATGAATCCAAAATTGCCCAATCCGAAGTTAACCCGGCTATCACTAGCTACCGTGCCATTGTATATTGAAGATGAACTGCCAACCGTGGGAGCTATGGTTAATGTCATTTCAGATCCTTTATAAAGGCCGATTCCGGCGGGATTGGTTGAAAGCGTTGAAAAATCAGCGCCAACAGCGCCGAATGCACCACTCATCCCGTTGAATCTGGCTGTGCCACTGTAAAAAACACGGGAATAGCGTAAGGCATCTTCAGCCGTCTGGGCAAAGATGAGGGAGCAGGACTGGGCGAAAAGCCACATTATAATGAATAATTTTTTCATTACAGTAAGATTTTAGAATTTTTAAAGTTTACCTGCGTCTTCCACCACCACCACTGCTGCCACTGCCGCCTGATGGAGCCGAGCCCCCACTTCCCCCTGATCTGGAAGGAGCAGAGTAACTTCCGCTTCCGCTTGAACGAGTTGGAGCAGAATAGGAACCACTACTTTCTGAGCGCACAGGTGCAGTGTATGAACCACTGCTGCCCGAACGCGTCGGTGAAGAATAGCTGGGGTTTGAGCGTGCGGGAGAGGAGCTCCTTGTTGAGCCGGATCTGGTTGGTGTGGAATATACCCTGTTGTCAGATGCCCCTGTGTTGTTCCTGTTGACGGCATTTTGATTTGAGATGCTTGATGAGCGCGGATTTTGCGACCGTGGAGTCAGATATTCCTGGCTTGATTTGGGTTGCCTGTATGCTGGGGATGAATAGCTTTGTGCAGATCCTGAACGTTGTGAAGAACTGACATTTTCTGGCCTGGTATATCGTGGCGCTGGTTGCTGGGTACGAGGCTGGACCTGGGTCTTTGTGTTTGTTCGCTGGTAGGTTCCCTGTTTGTTGGTTGTTGTCCGTGTGTATTTATATTGTTCCTGGCTGGATGGAACACTCCTGGTCGAGGTTTGCACATTTCTTGATGAAGGTGCAACGTTGGTCCTTGAATAGGTTGGTGTAACTTCATTTCTGCTGCCGGGATTTGACTTGGTCCCTGAAACATTCGCTGTATTACGCGAATTTGGCGTATTTCCTCCTCCATCTGAACTGTAAATTGATCTTCTGGAGCCATAGTAGGAGTTGGTTGCATAGGAACCTCCATAATACCAATCATTGTAACCATAGCAATAACAGCATGGGTTATACCATGGATTATACCAGGAATTATATCCATAATAGTAGGGATAGCCCCAGCCATAATTCCATCCCCAGGGTGAATAGGGATAGCCCCAGCCATAATCCCATCCCCAACTTGAATAGGGAGAACCCCATCCCATTCCAAATCCCATCGAGGAGCCGTAATAGCCGCCGTATCCTCCCCCAATGCCAAAGGAGATGTTCACATTGGGATCGTTGCTGCCTGCGTTGGCATTGGCAGAACCAGCAGCATAGGAGTCATCAAAATATCCTTTGGTGGTGTCTTTGCTGTTAAACCGGTTTAAGCGGCTGGAATAGGAGTAGTCGTTGTAATCATCCTCGAAAGTTGAGGCGCCTGGTTTTTGAATTGTTGATTTATCAGGAGATGTAATGACTTGAGCCCCGCTCGCAGTTTGTTGGGAAGAAACAGGGCGTGACTGCTCAATTTTGGAAGCCGAATTATAAACTTCATCATTGACATAGGAGGTTGCTTGTTTTTGGGTGGTACAAGCACTGATTGCCAGACTGATGATTGCGAGAACACATGCTGAATTTTTCATAGGACGTTAACTTTAAAATACCGGGGTGGGCAGTGGGTTCATTAAAATTGGGATTATTTTCGTATTTTTACAACCGAATAATCCGACTAAAATTAACAAATCTCATACCAAACTACAAAAATGGCAAAAGATTTTCCTTCAAGGGCAGAAAATTACGCGCAGTGGTATAACGATCTGGTTATCAAGGCTGATCTGGCTGAAAATTCTGCTGTGCGTGGATGTATGGTTATAAAACCCTATGGTTATGCTATTTGGGAAAAAATACAGGCCGTTTTGGACAAGAAGTTCAAGGATACCGGCCATTCAAATGCCTACTTTCCCATCTTTATTCCGAAATCATTTTTCAGCAAGGAGGCAAGTCATGTCGAAGGTTTTGCAAAGGAATGTGCAGTTGTAACGCATTACAGGCTAAAAAGTTCTCCGGACGGGAAGGGGGTTGTAATTGATGAAGATGCTAAACTTGAAGAGGAACTTATTGTAAGGCCCACATCAGAAACCATTATTTGGGATACCTATAAAAACTGGATCAAGTCATACCGCGATTTGCCAATTCTTATCAATCAATGGGCCAATGTGGTAAGGTGGGAGATGCGTACGCGTCTCTTCCTTCGTACTACTGAATTCTTATGGCAGGAGGGGCACACGGCGCATGCGACCAGGGAGGAGGCCGTCCTGGAAGCCGAAACCATGCTGCATGTTTATGCCGATTTTGCTGAAAACTGGATGGCCATTCCGGTGCTCAAAGGCACAAAATCACCGGCGGAGCGGTTTGCGGGGGCCATTGACACTTATGCCATCGAAGCAATGATGCAGGATGGTAAAGCTTTGCAGACAGGGACCTCGCATTTCTTGGGACAAAATTTCGCAAAGGCATTTGATGTGAAATATTTGAACAAGGAAAATCAACTCGATTATGTATGGGCTACATCATGGGGTGTTTCCACCCGGCTGATGGGGGCCTTGATCATGTCGCACTCTGATGATCATGGGTTGGTACTTCCTCCCAAACTGGCGCCCATCCAGGTTGCCATTGTCCCGGTGTTCAAAAATGCAGAACAACTTGCCCAGATCTCGGAGATTGTAATTCCCATAAAAAAATCGCTGGAGGCAAAGGGGATCACGGTCAAATATGATGACAGGGATACCTACAAGCCGGGATGGAAATTCACTGAATATGAATTCAAAGGAGTTCCGGTACGACTCACAATCGGCCCAAGGGATATAGAGCAGGGTACCGTTGAAGTCGCCCGCCGGGATACCCTGGAAAAGGAGGTATTTCAGCTTACCGATATCGAGAATAAGGTGGTTCATTTGCTTGACCAGATTCAGAAAAACCTGTATGATCGTGCCATGTCGTTCAGAGAGGAGAATACTTTCCGTGTGGATTCGTATGATGAATTCAAGCGAATTCTTGATGACCGGGGTGGTTTTATCTCTGCCCACTGGGATGGTACTGCGGAAACCGAAGAAAAGATCAAGGAGGAGACGAAAGCCACCATTAGGGTCATTCCCCTTCATAATCCCGGAGAAAAAGGAATATGTATCTATTCAGGGAAACCCTCGGAACAGCGTGTGATTTTTGCCCGGGCGTATTGATGCTTAAAAAGGCAGAACCTCTCCTGATCCAAAAATCTGGGCATTCAGTGACTTTATAGAATCATTTCTGTAATAAATATTTCCTATAGATCTGATGGTTGCATCGAGGTATTTTGCATTTACATAACAATTGTTTGTTCCCTTATTGGTAATGCCTGTATACCAGGTACTCAGATCCCTTGCATCGTATGATCCGTAACTTCCGGAATAGACCGTTGTCCATCCGCATTTTCCGCGAAGAATGATGTTTCCCGTACCCATGTTCAGGCTGAAATTGCCTTTCATCAGTGAATCGAACGCAAGATCAATGGTCCCACATCCGCCCCATAACTCGACATTTATTGAATCCAGTTGAAGTTTTCCTGCTGTCCAGATATCACCGGAGGAGTTGTAGCTGATTTTCCAGAGGGCACTGCTTGAAATGTGGACATTGATGGGGCTGTCGTAGCTACGCAACCAATTGCATGTGTTTTTATTATTGATGATTAATTGACGATCAACGACTTCTGTTGTGATGCCCTGAATTATATTTCGGCCAGCTTCAACCTGGACACTGTTTCCCAGGTCACTTCTAAGAATGAGATTTACATTGTCGTTGAGGCTGATGCTGTCAAAATCACCGAGAGATCTCTCCTGAAAGATGATGGCGCCGGTATTTGTGACACAAACTCCTTTATCTTTGGAACATCCTGGAGCGAGGATCATGGATATAAACGTTGCCAGAACAAGGGAGGCACTTGCCAAACGTATATTATTTAACAGTTTTTTTTCCATATTTTTTATTGAATTGATATCCCAGGCCCCATCCGATATAATCGGCGCGGCCCCAGTGGACTTTGAGCATAACGGTGGCAAAGAAATCTTTTGTAAAGGCAAATTGAAATGCTAATTTTTGATAAAACGGACCATTGCTTTTTTCCATTCCGCCAAGGTAGTAGCCAAGGTTAAAAACAAATCCGATACGCGACATAATCAACTGGTAAGCTCCATTGATGCCGGGCCGGATTATTTTCAACGTATTATCGACCTCCATTCCGCTCTGTTCAAGTGTCTTTATTTGAGACGGGTCGTATGAAAAATCGAAACCAAAACCAAATTTGCTCTTTTTGCTGACTTGAAAGAAGGTGTTTTCAAAGAGATGATAAACCAGGAAGTTCTGACCGAAAACCGCCTGCATATTCTTGTATCCAACCATTCCGCCTACATTGAATTCAATGGTATGCCTGATAATCGCATCAAATGGTTTTGTTGGTGCAATGAACCGGTCGGTGATGTTTTTATTTTCCTTGAACGGACGCAAGGCTACTCCAACATTGAACAATGGGGCATTGAGGCCATAGTTTGGAAGTTTCAGTGATCCATTGGATAGATGTTGAAGGCTGATTCCGGCGCTGAGTGCAAGGTAGTAGTTTACCTGATATCTTGCTTCAAGCATCAGATTCACAGCGGCATTCAGATTTGACCCGATGGCCAGGTTTTTATAATTGGTAATGCGGTCAAAGGGTTTTGTAACATATCCGATTCCGAGGGCGAAGCGAAAGCCGAACATGAAATTCTTGTGCCTGTAAAGCGGGAAATTAATGAAGGGCATCAAGGCGTAAATATTTCCAAGTGAGGGGTTATTCCCCATAGGGGTATAAAGGAAGGTGAGCCCTATCAATGGATAGTTGTAATCCCTTTCCCATTTGTGTTTTCCATAGGTAATTTGCTGGATGCTGATTTCAAAAGCAGGGAAATGGGCGTTGAATATCTCCATCTCAAGATGCTGCGGATACAGAAATCCATAGTGAATCTTCCCTTCGATGATCATGTTTGAAGAAAAAAGCTTATGCTGAAACTGAGCAGATCCCTTTGCTGCAGGCCATAAGAATAAAAGCGCGATGGCTATGCAGCGGAGAGGAAAAATGGAAAGTTTAAACATTCTGCTCAAAGGTGAAGCGTTTGGTGCCAGATAACAAATTTATGATGAATTGTTCATCCATTGTCGCCATCATGCATAAATCTGGTAATTAATAACGCATCAAAAACGAAATGCTTACTTTTGCTCAAAATAATAAAAATGGATGAGAAAGTTGCAGCATTCAAAAGGCTGCTGGAGATTATGGATGAGCTCAGGGCCAAATGTCCGTGGGATATGAAACAAACCATTGAATCGCTGCGATACCTGACGATTGAAGAGACGTATGAGCTATCAGAGTCAATTTTGCAAAAGGACATGGAATCGATTAAGAAGGAGCTGGGCGACCTTATGCTTCATCTCGTGTTTTATTCAAAAATTGCATCAGAGACCAATACGTTTGATATCAAGGATGTTATCGAAAATATCATAGCAAAATTAATTCACCGTCATCCCCATATTTTTGGCGATGTTCAGGTGAAAGATGCCAAAGAAGTTCATGATAACTGGGAGCGAATCAAGTTGTTGGAAAAGGGGAATAAGTCAGTGCTTTCAGGGGTGCCTGCCGGATTACCGGCCATGGTGAAGGCTTTTCGCATCCAGGAGAAGGCCAGTGGCGTTGGGTTTGACTGGGAAAAGCCTGAGCAGGTTTGGGAAAAGGTCCTTGAGGAGTTGAATGAGCTGAAGGAGATGGTTGAACAGGGTGCAGGTCAAAAAAGAAAAGAGGATGAGCTGGGTGATCTCATCTTTGCCATTGTCAATTATGCGCGATTTATTGATGTAAACCCCGAAGATGCGCTGGAGCACACAAACCGTAAGTTCATAAAGCGGTTTAATCACCTCGAGATAAAAGCGAAGGAGTTATGCAAGCCGCTGCATGAAATGACTCTGGCAGAGATGGATGTGCATTGGAATGAAGCGAAAAAAAGTGAGGCTGCCTCAGATTAATGAGACAGCCTCTGTGGTTCAAGGATTAACTTTTTGTTTGGGTCAGTGGTTGCTGAGGTAATCTGCAACACCTTCTGCGGTAGCCTTCATGCCTGCATCCCCTTTGTGCCAGTTTGCAGGGCAAACTTCACCATTTTCTTCAAAAAACTGAAGTGCATCCACCATGCGGAGCGCTTCGTCGACGCTTCTTCCCAAAGGAAGATCATTGACCAACTGGTGACGGACAATACCCTGTTTGTCAATCAGGAAAAGGCCGCGATAAGCAACAGGGCCTCCTTCAAACTCCATAATACCCTCTTCGGTGTAAGCATATTCCCCTGCAAGGACATCGAAGTTTGCGGCAATGGTCTTGGACAGATCGGAGACAATGGGAAATTTCACCCCTTTGATACCACCATTTTTCAGTTCAGTATTGAGCCAGGCCCAATGTGAAAATTTAGAGTCGACCGAGCATCCAACCACAGCTACATTTCTTGCTTCAAATTCTGCGATTTTATCCTGGAAGGCAATAATTTCCGTCGGACACACAAATGTAAAATCAAGCGGATAGAAGAAGAAAACCACATGTTTTTTCCCAATATACTGGGCGAGAGAGAATTTGTCAACAAATTCGCCCCCGTTGATAACTGCTTCAGCTTCGAATAACGGAGCTTTTTTTCCAACTAATACGGCCATAGTTTAAAAGTTTAGGTTAATATTTTCTTTGTTGCAAAGATAGGTATTATTTAGAAACAGTTTTAATAGGTTGAAAAAATTATTTAAAATCACGGAGATCAAATGGCAGCGGCGTGCTGGTAAGGAAGTCAAACAGGGTCATTTTCCTGATTTCGTAATAGCTTCTCCAGAAGGTCTGGAGTGCGTAATAGTAATTTTTTTGTGAGTTGTCTGTTTCAATCTGGGCATTATTAAGGTCAAGGATGCTGTTGATTTTCCCGATCAGATATCTTCCCTTGGTTACTTCATAGCTTTTGCGGGCGACGGTATCCGATTTTGCAGCAATTTTAAGTTGATTTTGCTGCATGTTAAATTCAATCACCTTGAGATAAACATTGCGCTGAAAATCGATGATCTCCTGTTCAACAGAATTTTTCACAATCTCTTCCTGCGATTGAGCCACTTTGATCTGCCCGCGGGCAACTCCCCAGTCGACGATTGGAATGGTAAGTCCAACAGAGATCTGGCGCTGATCCAGCGGATTGAGATAGGCATCCGGAAGCGTCGGACCGGATTGCTGAAGTCCGATCAATGCGTGGATCTGTGCGTCGAACCGGCCGGTCAGTTTGGCGTAGTTCACCGCACTGGCAGCTTCGAGCAAACGACGCTTAAAGTCAAGCGTGTTCGAAGAATTTTCATTTGCCAGGGAGACGGCATTATCCGGGTTAATTTTAAAAAAATGAATATTGCCAGGGGGCAGCAATACAATGGGTACGCTATCCTGGATACGGAGGAATGATTTAAAGCGGAATTGGGCATTGTCAAGGGCCAGTTCTGCATTTTCAACCGCAGCCTGGGCTTTCAGGAAATTTAACTCCAGTTGAAGGAGGTCATTTTCAGCGATTTTGCCAAGCTGGTACCTGCCTTTGGCAATCCGGTAAAGGGTATCATAATTTGAGAGGTTTGTCAGGGCGATTTTTTTTTCAACCTGGGCCTGTAGTAAAGTGAAGAAATGGTTTGTGGTTGTGATGCAGATTTGTTCAATGTCTTCGATGTATTTGCGTTTGGCAAGAGAAAATTTGAGCGGCTTGATCTTTTTGTCCCAGCGGTAGGGATTATAGGTGAAAATGGGTTGGTATAATTCAACGTTAACCGGATAGCTGAGGAAAGACTTCGGATTTTCCATATTGGCATTGTTCACTCCACTCAAATATGAATTGACAGATATGGTTCCGCCTGTAATTCCAATTTTTTGAGTCAGTGCGAGATTCGCCTGTGCGCTGATATATTTTGAACTTACATAACCCTGGGAACCATCTGGGTTGAGATAGGGGGAGATGCTCTGTGTAATGTTGGGCAGCGTTGAGGTGAGTCCCAATGAAGGCAGATTTGATGCCTTGTATGACCTGAACTCCCAGTAGCTTTTGCGAAAAGTTTGCTTGGCATTCAGCGCATCAGGCGATTGGGCCTTTGAAATTTCAATGGACTCCAACAGTGTTAACTTGCGCATTTGGTATTGCCCCCAGGCGCACTGAAAGCTTGTGAAAAGCGTAATAAAAAACACCAGTGAGGCATGTTTTACAAATAACTTCATTTGGTTGTTATTCATGTCTGAGTGATTCAACAGGATCTTGTTTAGCAGCGCGCTGTGAGGGCATATACCCGAAAATTATCCCCACAGAAGCGGAAACGCCGAAGGAGATAAAGATGGAGACAGGAGAAACAATGGTGAGTATTCCGGTGAGTTCCATGATGATTTTAGAAAGTGCCAGTCCGAGAATAATTCCGATCAATCCACCGCTAATGCTAAGCAAGGTGGCTTCCATCAGGAATTGGAGGATAATATCGCGCTTGGTTGCTCCAATGGCCTGGCGGATTCCAATTTCCTTTATGCGTTCCATGACCGATGCCAGCATGATATTCATGATACCAATTCCTCCGACCAGGAGTGAGATACTGGCGATGGCACCCAACACGATATTGAAAATATCTTTGGTACGTTGTTCCTGTTTGAGCAGTAATTCCGGGACTTTGATCTCCACATCCTCGACACCGGCATGGCGGCGGATCATCATCTTCTTCAGAATTTCAACGGTCGGTCCAATCTGTGAACTTTCCTTAACCTGGACAACGATTTTATCAATCTGGTTTGTGCCTTTATCGCCTGAGGCTGCATTATCCATATACATGGTACTCATGCCATCGGAATAAACGGTACCCCCGTGAAGTGAACTTGCTGTAATCATCGACCGATCCTTGAAACGGCGCAACAAGGTCTGGATGGGGGCATAGATCGAATTATTATAATCAGATACCCCCAGGTTATCGATACTTGACTGGCTTATTTCCCTTTTTTTCAGTACACCAATGATATGAAGCCAAATGGGACCGCATTTTATATCTTTTCCAACGGCATTTTCTGTGGGAAAGAATTTAGACTTAAGCGAAGGACCGATGATGCAAACGGATTTCCCATCCTTGAGTTGTTCGTCATTAAACATTTCACCTTCCTGAAGTTGAAGGGCGAAAACCCTGAAAAAATCAGGAGTGACTCCTGTAAATTTTGCCGATGTCTTGATGCCATCTTTGACGATATCGGTTTCGTAAATGACCTCAGGGCTGACTGTTGAAACTGTTGGAATGATGGATTTGATCGCTTGGGCATCTTTCAGGCTGAGTCCGGGGGAGAATTTTCCTTTATTCTTATCTGTACCTTGCTCTTGTGAATCACTGTTCTGGTCACTGCTCTGGGATGAACTTGCTTTGGGCTTCTCAGGTTTTGGGGCGATGATGATGTTGTTAACTCCAACCAGTTTCATCTGGTCCAGGATTTCCTTTTTAGCCCCATTCCCGATGGCCATCATGGTTATGACAGCAGCGACGCCGAAGATGATCCCCAATGCTGTTAGAACAGACCTGAATTTATTGATGAAGACAGCTTCGAGGGCTATATTGAAGATGTATTTGTAACGTTCCAGCATGCGGGGTAATGACGAATGACGAATGACGAATGACGAATGACGAATGACGAATGACGAATGACCGGATATCACATGTGTGTTTATTTTTTGAAAATAACGGTTGGCGGGCTTTGAGATTTGCCTGAATCTTTAACTGCTGGTTTTCTTGGTTTTACAACAGGTGGTTTTTCTTTATATTTTGCGATGATCTCCTTGGATAGCATCTCGATAGCCAGTTTGTCTGATTTCTCGGGTGGTACCAGCAATACCTCGTCTTCCTGTTGAAGTCCTGCCCGGATAATGATTTCATTGTCATTGGATTGTCCTACAATCACGTGTTGCTTTACAACGGAGCCCCCATCTTTTTTGTAGACAAATGCAACAGAATCATTGTTAAAGATGGCTTCAATGGGGATGAAGAGGACGCTGTCGACAATGCTGGTGAGGATCTTGTTTTTGGTGGTCATTGCAGGGCGCAGAATTGAATCAAATTCATTGACGACAATTCTGACCTCGTAAACCTTGGCATTTGAGTTTTGGAGTTGTTCCCCGATGTTGGCGACTTCAATGACTTTACCGGTGAATTTTTTCTCAGGGAAGGCATCGATGCCAATCTGTACCTGCTGGCCGGTTTTCACTTTACTGATATCGATTTCGTTGATGTATGTTTTTGAAATCATTTCGGACAGGTCAGGAAGTTCGGCAACCACGTTATCCCATGCATTCACGGTGGCCCCAACCCCCATTTTGTTGCCATCCCAGTTTCGCTTGTAGATTACCATTCCTGCTTTTGGGGCAAGTACGTTAAATTGTTTCAGCACGTCGGTCATTTGTTCCAGCTTTCGTTGAGCCTGGTTGTAGGAGGCAGATACCTCCTGCATGTTAGCAACGGCTTTCTGGTAGCGCAGTTTGTAATTTTTTTCGGCCTGTTCGAATGCACGCTGTCCTTTTTCAAGGTCGATTTGCACCTGCCTGATGGTTGCAGGAGGTTCATATTTCGATTGGTCTAACGTGATCTTCTTTTCTTCAAGGGCATACTGCAGATTAATCAGTTCATCGCGGGCGCTGCGGAGTTCCAGGGAGGTATCCAGCCGTGTTTTGGTCATCTGTGATTCCAGTTTTTCCAGGTTGGTTTCTTCGTCCTTGATTTTATTTGAAATCTCAGTCCGGTCGAGAGAGGCAACATACTGCCCCGAATCGACCACCGTTCCATCAGGGATGATATCCTGGATTTTTACCTGCCAGATCTGAATTTGCCGAAGCCCCTGGGGGCCATATATTTTTTCAGAGCTTTTAGCAATTAATTCGCCCGTAGTGGTCACCTCGATCGGGAAATTCCCGTGTTTAACTTTAGCCGTGACCTGTTCTCCTTTGTTATTCTTTGAAAAGAAGAAATAGGCAATGATGGCCAGGACAATTACTCCGGCGATTAGGTAAATATAATTTTTTCGGGTCATGAAGAGGGCGGGTTGAAGAAGCTTAATTACACGTCGATATTTGCGTATTTGGCATTTTTCTCGATAAACTCTCTTCTGGGAGGAACATCATCGCCCATCAGCATGGAGAAGATCCGGTCGGCTTCTGTTCCATTTTCGATGGCGACCTGTCTCAATGTTCTGAATTCAGGGTTCATGGTCGTACTCCAGAGTTGTTCAGCATTCATTTCACCAAGGCCTTTATAGCGTTGAATATGGATGCCGGTCTCTTTTCCACTGCTCAGTTCAGCGACAATCTGCAAACGTTCTTCATCAGTCCAGCAGTAACGCTGCGTCGTCCCTTTTTTAACGAGGAACAAGGGTGGTGTCGCAATGTAAACATGTCCGTTTTCAATCAATTCCTTCATATAACGGAAAAAGAATGTAAGGATAAGGGTGGCGATATGGCTGCCGTCCACATCCGCATCAGTCATGATAACTATTTTATGATAACGCAGCTTTTCGAGGTTTAGTGCTTTGCTGTCTTCTTCTGTTCCGATGGTTACACCCAAAGCGGTAAAGATATTTTTGATTTCCTCGCTGTCGAAAATTTTATAGGCCATGGCCTTTTCCACGTTGAGGATTTTACCCCGCAGCGGGAGGATCGCCTGAAACCTCCTGTCGCGGCCCTGTTTCGCGGTACCGCCTGCAGAGTCGCCCTCAACAAGGTAAATTTCACATTGGGCCGGGTCGTTTTCGGAGCAGTCGGATAGTTTTCCGGGTAATCCTGAGCCTGTGAGTACATTTTTCCGCTGAACGAGTTCCCGCGCTTTTCTGGCAGCATGGCGTGCAGTCGCTGCCAGTATCACTTTGTTGACGATGATTCGTGCCTCTTTGGGGTGCTCTTCAAGATAGTTGGTAAGCATTTCACTGGCGAGCTGATCGACCACGCCCATCACTTCGTTGTTGCCAAGCTTTGTTTTCGTCTGTCCTTCAAACTGGGGCTCCTGGACTTTCACTGAGATGATGGCGGTGAGTCCTTCCCGGAAGTCATCGCCGTTGATATCAAATTTCAATTTGGTAAGCATCCCGGTCTTATCCGCGTAGCTTTTAAGTGTACGCGTAAGCGCCCTGCGGAATCCTGCCAGGTGGGTTCCCCCTTCATGCGTGTTGATGTTGTTGACGTAAGCATGGATATTCTCGGAGAACGAGGTGTTATACTGCATTGCAATTTCCAATGGAATGTTATTGCGTTCACCCTCCATGCAAATGGGCTCCGGGATGAGTTTTTCACGATTTGCATCCAGGTAGATGAGGAAATCGCTAAGGCCGGCCTTTGAAAAAAAAGTATCGGAAACATAATCACCGCTTTCATTTTTTTCACGTTCATCGGTGATCTTAAGGGTAATTCCCTTGTTCAGGTAGGCCAGTTCGCGCAAACGTGAACAAAGGATTTCATATTCAAATTTTTCAACAATGAAAATCGAATTATCTGATTTGAAGGTGACCTGTGTCCCATTGCGTTCGGTATCGCCCACTGTTTTAACAGGATACAGCGGTTTTCCAAATGCATATTCCTGTTGAAATATCTTTCCGCCACGGTAAACGATAACTTTTAACAGGGATGAGAGGGCATTTACGACTGAAACGCCGACACCGTGCAGACCTCCGGAGACCTTATAACTGTCTTTATCAAATTTTCCGCCGGCATGCAGTACGGTCATAACCACCTCAAGGGCTGATTTTTGTTCTTTATCGTGAAAATCGGTAGGAATGCCACGGCCATTATCCAGAACAGTCACGGAATTATCCTCATGAATGGTCACCTCAATGCGGTTACAATAACCCGCCAACGCCTCGTCGATTGAGTTGTCAACAACTTCATATACAAGATGATGCAATCCTTTTACATTGATGTCGCCAATGTACATGGCAGGGCGTTTGCGCACGGCCTCCAACCCCTCCAGGACTTGAATGTTATCTGCTGTGTAACCCTGGCTGGCTATTTCTTTTTCTATATCTGTCATAATCAATTAGTTGTAATAAATAAACTACAAAGCAAAGGTACGATTTTTTTTGTTACCTTAATCTAAGAAAACCTCAGGAAAATCAATGATTTTATTAACAATTTGCGGTTAAAAACCCAGCAGCTTTTCCATGATAATGGTGGCTGACTTTCCAGTGCCAAATCCCGGTCGTTGGGCGGCAGTTGGGAGGTCAGTTTTGGCGGCCTTTTCAATGAGAATTGGATCGCTTCCTGTGACGATATTCCATTGATCATGGAGTGTCTCGATCCATTCCGTTTCGGTGCGCAGGGTGATGCATTGTTTTTTCAGGAAGTATGCCTCCTTCTGGAGTCCGCCGGAATCGGTCATCACCTTGGTTGAATCGATGGTGAGTTTCATCATCTGGAGGTACCCGACAGGGTCGATGATATGTACATTTGCAGGGATGGTAAAAGCAGACTGGAGGATTTTCCGGGTTCTCGGGTGGATAGGCAAAACAATGGAATGGTTCAACCTGGAGAAGGCCTGGAAAATGTTTTTTAGATTTTCGGGGTTGTCCGTATTTTCGGCACGATGAATTGTCGCAAGAAGGTATTCAGGAGGAATTCCAGGTGTTTTATATTTTGAAGCATCTCGTTGAATCTGATCCTTATAGTACAAAACAGAGTCATACATCACATCACCGGAGAAGCAGGTGACATCGGCAAGTCCTTCGTGGGAGAGGTTGTCAATGGCTGTTTGGGTTGGGGCAAAGAGGATATCAGCGATGTGGTCGGTGACAATCCTGTTGAGTTCTTCGGGCATGGCACGGTTGAAACTGCGCAGTCCGGCCTCAACGTGGGCAACAGGGATATGCAGTTTGGCAGCGGCCAGCGCTCCTGCCAGTGTCGAGTTGGTATCCCCATATACCAGGGTGCAATCCGGTTTTTCTTTTATCAGGATATCCTCAATGCCCCTGAGCATGATCCCTGTTTGTGTGGCATGGCTTCCTGAGCCCACTTCAAGGTTGTAGTCGGGCAAAGGAATGTTCAACTCCCGGAAGAAGATATCGGACATATTCTCATCATAATGCTGCCCTGTATGCAGCAGTATTTCATGGATGGCTGCATTGGCGCGGAGCACCCTGGATACGGTTGCTGCTTTAATAAATTGGGGGCGGGCGCCTACAATGGATACGATCTTCATGGCATCAATTTGAGAAAAAAAGAAACAACAGTTCCGTAAGCAGGATTTTGTTTTAATCTGTCATTTATCTGAGCCTGCCGTCGCCGACAGGCTTTAGCGACCTACCCTCCAGCATTGGGCGAGCAACCCTTGACAGCTGGTATACTTGGTCTTTCAACCCATGAGGTTTACCCATCCGGATGATCACCCACCCGGATCGTGGTCTCTTACACCGCATTTTCACCCTTACCCCGGATAACAGCGAACCTGTTTCCCTTTAGAAACAAGTTCGCTGCAACCCGGGGCGGTCATTTTCTGTGGCACTTTCTGTCTCCCGGGCCTTTTTATCCCTGGATCCTTCCCGTTAGGAAGCATGGTGCTCTGTGTTGTCCCGACTTTCCTCTGTGATTGATGTGTGGCTATCACACGTGATAACCGGTTGTCAGTCACAGCGACAGAACGAACTGTTGTTGCCGCAAAGATACGAATTATCCGTGAATTGTGGCTATCTTTGCACCCATGAAAGATCTCAGTTATGGCAATGAGGGCAGGCTGATTCTGAAGTTTGCCATTCCCATGTTACTTGGAAATGTTTTTCAGCAGATGTACAATATCGTCGACAGTGTTGTGGTCGGGAAATACATCGGCAAGGGAGCGTTGGCAGCTGTGGGGACATCGGGGCCCATTATTTTTCTCCTTGTATCATTTATCATTGGCATAACGATGGGGTTCACCGTTGTCGTATCCCAGTATTTTGGAGCCAAGCAGCTCGACAATGTTAAGAAGGCCATCAATACGCTGTACGTCTTCACTTTTTTTACCTCGATCGTAGTAAGTGTGGGCGGAATCATGCTGAGCAGCTGGATTTTCAAGATCATCGATCTTGACCCGGCCATCGTTCCTGACGCCAAGTTGTTTTTATCCATATTTCTTGCGGGTTTGATCTTTCTTTTTGGATATAACGGGACCAGTGCGATCTTGCGTGGGCTTGGCGATTCAAAGACACCGCTGTACTTTTTGATAGGGTCTGTGGGGTTAAACATCATTCTCGATTTAATCTTTGTTCCTATATTCCACTGGGGTGTTGCCGGTGTGGCCATTGCTACGGTTATTTCTGAAGCCTGCGCATTTATTGCCCAGATCGTTTATCTGAACCGCTACCACAAGGTGGTAAAGTTCTCCTTCAAGGATTTGACGTTTGACCGTGAGATCTTTAAAAAGAGCATGAGGATCGGACTGCCTACAGGATTCCAGCAAACATTTGTTGCTGCGGGTATGGTTGCGTTATACTGGATTGTAAACAAGTTCGGTATTGATGCCAATGCGGCATACAGTGCAGCAGGAAGGATTGACAGTTTCGCGTCCATGCCGGCCATGAGTTTCGCTGTTGCGCTCTCAACTTTTGTGGGGCAGAACATGGGGGCCAATCGTCCCGACCGTGTCAAAGCAGGATTACGGGCAACCCTGATCATGACCAGTTTCATCTCTCTCATCGTCTCCCTGGTCACTGTTCTATTTGGAAGATTTCTCATGCGGATGTTCACCAACGACCCTGTTGTGATTGCAATGGGAGGGGACTATTTACGCATCATTGGTTCATTTTACATCCTGTTTTCACTCATGTTCGTCATCAATGGTGTGTTACGCGGCGCAGGCGACACCTTGATCCCAATGTTTATAAGCCTCTTCTCCTTGTGGCTGGTCCGCATCCCGGTGGCGTACTTTCTTGCCAATAATCCTGCAATCGGCGTACACGGGATATGGTGGTCGATCCCTATCGGCTGGTTTTCGGGAGTCGTTTTATATTTTGGATATTACCGAATGGGATACTGGAAGAAGAAGGCTGTTGTAAAATATGGTTCCGGACAGGCTAAAGAGACTTAGCGCGTTCATGCCGAAATATCATCCAGTGTTTTGGATAACTGTCGTGTGAGTTCCCTTCTTGAAAATTTTTCAATTTCCTGGCTTTGGATGGTAAGTGTTCCTCTTTTATATCCTTCATAGAGGTGAAGTATATGTTGTTTCATTTTTTCAACATCGCCAAAACCGGCAAGCAGTCCGGCCTTTGTTTCATTCAGAATTCTGGCAGCATCACCATCTTCGGGCCCGAGGCATAAAACAGGCCGTCGGGCTGCGAGGTATTCAAAAAATTTACCTGTTAGGATCATCCTGGAATTCGGGGTGTTGTTGATGATCAGGAGCAGCACCTGTGACTGCCGCTGGCATGTAACCACTTCGTCATGCGGCATGTAGTCAACTTTCTTAACAAACCGCGACAAACCTGATTCTTCAATTGCGGAGGTGACTGTAAAATCAACCTTACCCACCAATTTAATCTCCAGGTCGTCGGCCAGGCCGGCATGGCTGGCTACCAGACTTTTCAAGGCATCCCAGAGTGTAACAGGGTTTCGCGAACTGACCAGTGTCCCGATGTGCGCGATGGAAAATTTTTGATCAGCTTCAGGAGGCAACTGAGCCACATCGTCCGTGTCGTATCCATTTGTAATCACAATGTATCGCCGGTGCAGGATCTTATCGAAATCGTCGGCCATGGTATTGCTGATTACGGTGACCGCATTTGCATTTCGGAGAACTTTTTTCTCCAGGTTCCGGTGTTTTTTATCTGCCAGGCAGGTCAGCTTAAGGTCTTTGTAAAAATCGATGTTTGTCCAGGGATCACGGAAGTCGGCAAGCCAGGGGATTATGAATTTCGAAGCCAGCTGCATGGCAATCATGTGGGTACTGTGTGGCGGTCCGGTTGAAATAATCACATCAACAGGATGGTTCGCCAGGTACTTGATCAAAAATCGGGTGGATGGCCCGATCCAGAATTTCCGGGCATCGGGGATGAAAAAGTTGCCTCTGACCCATATGGAGAAGTCTTCGAGGGTTTTATTCTTTTTTTTCTCTGAGAGGAAGGCTGCATTGATTTTATCCTCTTTTTTCTGACCAAGCAATTTCTTGTATGCCAGATAGGGTTCCCATATGGGAAATTTCAACACTTCAATCCCTGGCGGTATATCTTTGAAGAGGGAGGTGTCCGTTTCAGGATATTCAGGGTTTTCAGGACAAAACACCACAGGTTCCCATCCGAATTCGCGAAGGTATTTAACAAATTTCAACCATCGCTGTACACCGGCACCGCCGCTGGGAGGCCAGTAATAGGTGATGATCAGCGCTTTTTTCATGCTGCGGCTTTCCTTGGTTTTCTCAACTCCAGGGCAGCCAGAATGATTACGAATGCAATAAGAATGATGGAGGAGATGAGCGAAATTTTTTCACCGACCACATAAACGGTGGGTTCAAATTTGAACTGGAGTTTATGTTCCCCAGCAGGAAGTATCATGGCGCGCAACACATAATCGGCGCGGAAGTGGGGGGTGAGTTGCCCGTCAACGTAGGCATTCCATCCTTTTGGATAATAAATCTCAGAAAAAACGGCGAATCCGGCATTCTTTGAGCGGTAATGATATGACAATGCATTCGCAGCATAGTCATCCAATGCGATAAAATCGGCAGAATCCTTTGCTGGTGTGAATGAATTAAGATTTTCAGAGAACGATTTATCCACGATTGCCAATGTGCCGGGGCTGAAATTATTCAATGCTTTGATTTCGGCATCGGCATTGTCAACCAACTGAACGGAGCTCACAAACCAGGCATTTCCGAGGGCCTTTGGATTTGGAAAGGCCATGGGTCGTTTGTCGTTGTTCGGAACGATAAAGTACTTCGTATTCAGCATGTTTAGTACAGGGGTACTGTCAGTACGCATGCTTTTTGCAAATGTCTGAATATCCTTCGTGATGCCATGGTCAATGAGTTCCTGGTACCGGCGTAATTTGGCGCCATGATAACCCCCGATCGATTTGTGGAAGTAGGATGTTCCTGCATCATTGAAAACATCACCAGTCAGGTTCAATACCCTGAAATCGGGATCTTTATCCAGCAATATCTGGTTGTCGGCAGCGGATGGTTGATAAGGATTTTCGACACGTGATTTTGAAGTAAAACTGTCGTTATTCGTGTAACGTTTGTTTACAGGGTACATATCAGCCAGGATAAGGATGGTAAGGACCAAATAGGCATATTCTTTTTTTAATTTATTATAGAGCACGGCCCATGTGATTCCTCCTGCGAGGAGGATAAAAACAAAGGCGCGAATGGCATCCATCCTGAGGATCCGCAGCCGTTCATCGCGGATGGACTGCATCAGCCATTCGGGGAACTGATATTGCTGCTGCATATATTTGTCACCTGCGCCAACGAAATCAAGAAACATTCCCGGAACCAGTGCGAAGAACAATGCAACGCCACCGGTGATGGCGAAGGCGATCTGAAGAGCATTAAAAAGTGTTTTCCGCGCTTGTCTTTTTTCGCATATCTCCCTCATGGCTAAAATGCCAAGCAATGGAATGGTGAATTCAGCAATCACAAGGATCATGGAGACGGCCCGGAATTTATTGTATCCCGGAAGATAGTTCAGGAAAAGCTCGGTAAGCCACATGAAATTATGGCCCCAGGCCAGGAGGATGGACAATAATGTTGCGGCCAGCAGCCACCACTTAACCGGCCCTTTCACGATGATCAATCCAAGCACAAACAGAAACATGAGGATGGCCCCCACGTAAACCGGGCCGGAGGTAAAGGGTTGAGCGCCCCAGTAGAGGAACGGCAGCGGCTGGCTTATAAACTGCCTGATTGACTCATCGGGGATCCCATTGGTTTTCATGGCCTCGGCGATCTTTGAATTTTCACTGACCTTCACGCTGGATGACCCTCCGTAAAAATCGGGAATGAGCAGCGTCATGGTTTCTCCGACTCCGTAACTCCATTGTGTTGCATAATCTTTGTCGAGTCCGGAGGTTCTGTTCTCCTTTTCGGATGTCAGTTCAGACTTGCCCCTGATGGTATATTTTCCATACTCCCACGTTGCCCACAGGCTGGTAAGGTTTGTAAGGACGGCAAAAACCAGTGCGATTAAAAGAATTGCAACTGCTTTTGCAAAGGGGATATATTCCTTAAAGCGAATCGCATGAATAAGCTTGAACAATCCCAGCAGGAGGGCAATCATCGCCAGGTAATAGGTAATCTGCGGGTGGTTTGCTTTTACTTCAAGAGAAAGGAATACGGCAGTCATCAATCCTCCCCAAAGGTACTTTCGGTTCATGGTTAGGATGATCCCGGCAATAACCGGCGCCATGTAAGCGATGGCATGGGCTTTGGAATTGTGACCAGCTTCGAGGATGATGAAAAAATAGGAGGACATGGCAAAGGCTGCTGCACCTGCAATTGAAAGCCAGGGATCAACGCCCATGGCCAAAAGGAGGATGAAAAATCCAAGGAAATAGAGAAAAACCAGGTTGGCAGGATGGGGTAGTCCGAGCGTGAGTATTTTGTCGAGATAACCTAAAAGGTTCGAAGTGTATTTTGTGGAGATTTGGTATGCCGGCATCCCGCCGAACATCGAATTGGTCCAAAGCGGTTCCTGTCCTGATTTTGCCCGAAAGTCAACAATTTCCTTTGACATTCCTTTGAAATGGACGATATCACTCTGAAACATTTTTTTTCCTTCAAGCAGGGGGCTGAAATAGGCCAGGGTTATGATGACAAAGACTACGATGGCTGCAAGATAGGGGAGAAGCTTCTTAAATTCGATCTTTTTCATTGGGATTGATTATTTAAGGCACGAATGAAAAATAAAAAAAGAAGATAATCTAACGATATCTTCTTTCTGTACAAAATTGCGTAAAATTCGGATTGATCCTGTCAATCAAGAAAAGAATTATTATTCTTTATCTAATTTTTCGTCGGAAACTGTCAGTTTTTTTCTTCCTTTAGCCCTTCTGGAAGCCAGTACTTTACGACCGTTGGCCGTGGCCATGCGTTCGCGGAAACCATGTTTATTTTTTCTTTTCCTATTCGAGGGCTGGTACGTTCTCTTTGTCATCTCACATATTTTTTTGGGATTGCAAAAGTAGACAAATAAAAGTTTATAACCAAAATTATTTTATATCAATTTTTCAGAAAGGTTGATTTATAGATAATCCGGTTATTCCGGATCAGCACGATACAATATAAACCATGAGGCAGATGGCCTACTTTGAATTGATTGACACTTTCAGACACCGGCAAGTCAAGGAGACTCCTGGAATGGATATCGTACATGACAAGTTGAATGATGTTTTTATCAGCCAGGAGCGATGGGTCAAGTTTTACGATAAGATTTTCGGTAACCGGGTTGGGAGAGCAGGAGACCAGTGGATTTTTGGGATTGTAGTGTTGCTGCAATGAATCATCAATGGCAAAGGGCCATGTACACCCAGGCGAAGGCTGTGGGATCGTGCGTGAGGAATAACGAAGCGGAGAGTATCCGCATCCATTCAATTCACGGTAGACAAACTGAACCACCTCCCCGGGTTTAAAATTTCCAAACAGACAGCTCCTGATTCCCAGGAGATCGCGTATTGTTCCCCTGGTCCAGGATAACCCGTTATCGGTGCTGAATTCACCGCCAGCCACATTTGGCTGCAGGTGGGCTGAAAGCGAGAAATAGCACAAACTGTCGATTGGAACAGGAAGAAATTCATCAGGAGGCAGCAAAGGAGGACCCTGGGCAATGTACAGCCAGGCCGTGTCTGATTCGGTGTATCCTTCCGGGAACAGGACTTGGAGATATACAGGATAGGATTGACCTGGCTGGGTACCTTGTTTGATCCACAGGCGAAATTTTTCGGGAGGCTGGGGAATCGGACTTTGTTCTGCGGCCATTGCAAAGGCAGGAGAGTCCCATATATATGTAGCACCCGGATAGTAAGGCGACCGGATAATTTTAGCTGAGGAGGCGAACGATGTATCAGTAGCACACATCTGGCAGAGATTATCCTGAATGATAACCGGTGTTACTTTTTCACCCTTTTTTTTGTAGGCCCGCACATAATCGATCAGCATGGATTGTGGAAAGTTGGCCGGGTCGGGCACTACAGACTGATTCCCAACAGTGTTCGGCCCGGTACTCAGGCGGATGCAGAAGGGCGCGAGGGGTTGGTTATACTGTGGTGCAGAAACACAATAGGGCGGAATGACGTGCAGATCGAGTTCTTTAACCAGCAGATTGTTCACATACCATTTTATGGAGGCGGTATCCCATTCAAGTCCAAAGGTAGTCCAGTTTGACGAGAGGTCATACAATTGTGCAGAATCGGTTAAATAGATGCTGTGGCTTTGTGAAACATGTGTTCCGTTATGGGTCCAGTGATAGGCTCCATTAAAGATGTTGCTGTTAACTCCGTTGAGTTCAAAAAGATCAATTTCGTTCCAAGCTCCCGGAGTTCCGGGATTTTCGGGTGTTCCTACCCCCCAGAGCCAGCATGCAGCGCCTTGCCCTGCTTTGTTGAAGAGTTTCACCCTTGTTTCAAGATATCCCGGGGCATAAAAATAGAAGCTCCTGAAGGCAGTATCGGCTACACTCATGGTTTTGATTTCGCCTCCAGAATAGGGGCAGTCGGGTATAATCGAAACGAGGGTATTTGAAATACGGGCTATTTCCGGTTCAACTGCCGGATTGATTGGATTGGTAGCAAAACCACGTGAACAACTGCCATTTCCGTCATCCCATGGGCTGCTGCGATTCCATTTATCGGGGTTGAGACTGTCGGACCGGAACTCGTCATTAAAAATCAGGTTCCACCCTGGTTTTTCCAATGGATTCGGACCGGCCAGTTTTGAAATTCCCACCGATTTATTCTCACCCCCGTTCAGACAGTAAATGATATCCCACGGTGTGAATTGCGCCAACAGGGGAGCTGAATTCAGCCAAAATGCGGAAAACAGAAAGATGATCCGGGTCCTCATTTCCACAAAGATATCAACTACCCGTTTATTTCACCGGAATATTCTTAAGTGTTTCGATAAGGAAATCATAAAATTTCTGAACTGTGGCGATGTTGACCTTTTCATCAGGAGAGTGCGGGAAGCGGATGGTAGGGCCAAAGGAGATCATGTCCCAGCTGGGGTAGGCACCGCCTAAAATACCGCATTCCAGACCAGCATGGATGGCCTTGATTTCGGGAATGTTGCCATATTTCCTGTTATATACATCCTGCATGGTTTTGAGGATGGGGGAATTGGGGTTTGGTTTCCAGCCCGGGTAGCTCCCATCAAACACTGATTCGGCGCCAGCCAGGTCAAACACACTCTGCATCATTTGCTGGAGATCATCTTTGGCTGAGTCAACAGAACTGCGCATCAGGTTGCAGATTTTAATGGTTCCTTTTTCAGCCTTCACGATGGCCAGGTTGTTTGATGTTTCGACAAGGCCAGCCATTTCGTTGCTCATGCGCATTACGCCGTTCGGGCAGGCATATACTGCATTCATGCATTTGACAAGAACGGCCTGGTTTATCACTGATTTGGGCGTTTCAGCCGGAATGGCTTCGATCTTCAGGGTAGGTTCCACGGCTGAGAGTTCATGCTTGATTTTATCGGCTACCCTGCCAAGACAAGCCAGGAAAGCCTCTGTTTTGGCTGACGGAACGGCTACAATGGCAAATGATTCGCGCGGAATGGCATTGCGAAGGCTGCCACCGTCGATTGTTGCAACCTGCAATCCATGTTTCTTATGCGCATGGTAAAGTACCCTGTTCATGATTTTGTTGGCGTTGCCGCGTCCAAGATGGATATCCACACCACTGTGGCCGCCCTTCAACCCGGTCACATTGATCTTATATCCGGTAAAATCGCCCGTTAATGGCTGATCATCATAGGTAAATTTTATGTTTCCGTTGGTTCCGCCGGCGCATCCGATATAGAGTTCACCTTCATCTTCGGAATCCATATTCACGAGGATGTCCCCTTTGAGCACGCCGGGTTTCAGTCCGATGGCCCCGGTCATTCCGGTCTCCTCATCTGTTGTGAAAAGGGCTTCGATGGGTCCATGCTGCAGATCGGTTGCCTCGAGGATGGCCATGGTTGCTGCCACACCCATTCCATTGTCGGCACCGAGTGTTGTTCCGTTGGCGCGAACCCATTCACCATCAATGATGGTTTCGATGGGATCCTTTTCAAAGTCATGCACCTTGTCGCTGTTTTTCTGCGGAACCATGTCTAAGTGTCCTTGCAGGATAACGCCTTGGCGATTTTCCATTCCCGGAGTGGCTGGTTTCCGGATGATCACGTTTCCGACCTCATCCTGGATTGTTTCAAGGCCGAGGTTCTTGCCAAAATTGTAGATAAATTCCCTGATCTGATCTTCTTTTTTCGAAGGCCGGGGTATCTGGGTCAGGCTGTAAAAATTTCTCCACAGCGCTTTGGGGTTGAGGTTTAAAATTTCTTTATTCATGTCAGATTGCTTTAAGAATAAATATAGTATAGGTTTTTGTTTAGTTCAACGTCAAAATTAGTAAATTATTTGGCTTTGTAAGTTGTTCCGACCTGAATTTCACGGAAAGTTATATACCGTTGCTGATACAACATGGAAAGGAATTTGGTGACCCTGATTTCAGTCTCTTCCACAGGTTTGAGTTCTTCAGGGAATTGCTCTTTAAGCCTGTCACAGATCTTTGCAACGGATGATTGGCCATCAATGAAAAGCCATGTATGGCCACCAAAACGGTCGAGTTTAATGTAGATAAACCTTTCCTTTGAAGCCGGCTGAAAAAGGACTGCGTTGATCCTGTTTTTGAACCTGGGCATCAGCAATGTGATTCCGCCATCTTCTCTCACTTCATGCCCAAGCACCCTCACCGGCCTGAGGTCAAGAAAATTGGCCTTTTTTAAAATCCGGCGGCGACTGAAAAAATTCACGGTCACATTCCAGATGCAGGGGGAGCAGGATCATCTGGTTTTCCTGCATTCTTCAACGGAATCTGAATGAAGACATAGGCAATGATGGCCAGGATGACGAAGCTGATATAAAACTTCGGGTTATCAAAAAACACAAAGTATTTGTAGAGGAATACGTTGAATACCGCCAGGATCGCTATGACGAGACCCATGAGCGCCTCTCCGGCAATCATACCGGATGCAAGCAGGACGCCGGTATTTTCGACCCTGACTTTCTGTGCCTCATTGTGTTTTCGTTTTTCTGAATAAAGATCTACGGCTCCCTTGATCAAACCGCCGACAAAAATTGCGAAGGTCGTTTCAATCGGCAGGTACATTCCCACGCTGACCAGCATCGGGCTTTTTACCTGCATGAGGATAAAGGCAACACCCATCAGCATTCCTGCAATGATAAGCGGCCAGGCCATTTGCCCCTGGACGATGCCGCGGGAAAGGATGGCCATCAGGCTGGCCTGGGGAGCCGACAGGTTCTTGCTGCCGAAACCTCCCTGGTAGCCCAGGTTCTTTCCACTGGCAATATCTCCGTCGTTGAGGAAGGCGAGGACGACAAACATGACGGAACCTGCGAGGATTACACCCAGGATATCACCGACCTGCATTCTCCATGGCGTACCGCCCAGGATGTGGCCGGCCTTCAGGTCCTGGAGCATTTCACCTGCAACAGCTGCCGAAACGCAGACGATCGCAGCCACACCCAATACGGTGGCAACACCAGAATCGCCCTGCACACCGAGTGCAACCAGGATAAGTGCGGTAACCACAAGGGCTGTGAGGGTCAATCCACTGATCGGGTTGTTGCTGGAGCCCATGATGCCGACGAGATATCCGGATACAGAGGCAAAAAAGAATGCCAGGATGATCATGACCGTAGAGGCGACTATGGCGATCAGGAGATTGGTCTCAAAAATAAAATAGGTAATGCCGAAGGTGAGAACAGCAACAGCGGCGATGCCAACCATGATCCAGCCAAAACTGATGTCTTTTTCATTTCTTGGTACGTGGTGGTCAATGCCTGTTGCGGCCTTTTTGACATCCTTTACCGATCTTGCAATACCTGTTGAGAGGCTTTTTCTCATTTTAAACAGGGTGAAACCGGCGCTCACGAGCATGCCCCCGATGGCAATCGGCCGGACGATGAATTTCCAGATCTGGTTAATCTGGTATGTGGGATCAGAAACTTTTTGCATCGCGCCATCCAGGGTGAGGGTTGGGTCGCTGCCCATCAGAAAGGCTGCCCATTCCTGGAAATTGATACTTGGAATAAGGAAGTACATGATCATGGGAGCCATCAGTCCCCAGGCGAGAATACCCCCGCTGAAATTCAAGGCGCCCAATTTCGGTCCAATGATATAGCCAACACCCATGTATGCAGGGCTTACGCCCGGAGAGCTGAGGAGCATTCCTCCTTCACCTTTGAACACAGTACCGGTGATGACCTGGTTTCCGAAGGTGACGAATTTTTCCCACAGGTACTGGAAGAGTTTCAGTTCGCCGAGTATCTTGATGAGAGCGCCAAGTCCCATGGCCCAAAATAAAAATTTTGATCCGCCTGAACTGCCCTGTCCTGCTTTATGAATTTCTGCCGCAGCGGTCGATTCAGGGAAAGGCAGTTCTGCATCCTCCACCATCACACGGCGAAGCAATGCCACGAACATGATTCCGAGGATACCACCTGCGATAAGGATTAGCGAGGATGTGATATAATGACCGGCAGTGAAAAATTCGGACCAGATGCCTGATACGAAGAAGGCGGGCAGTGTGAAGATGGCGCCGGCGGCAACGGATTCGCCGATGGAGCCCACTGTACGTGTAAAATTTTCTTCAAGGATGGAGCCCTTCATCAGTCGCAAAATGGCCATACCGAGCACGGCGGCGGGGTAGGTAGCGGCGATGGTCATCCCTGCTTTGAGTCCGAGGTATGCATTGGCGGCGCCCAGGATGACGGCAAAGAAAAGGCCGATGATCAATGCGCGGACGGTAAATTCTTTCATGTTTGTCTCAGCAGAGACGAAAGGAATGAACTTTTTGTGTTCAGCCATAATTCCTGATTTTTTGGTTAGCGTATTTTGGAGAATAAGAGGCTAAATAAAGAAAATCCTGCGATATGGACAAGGACTATTTCCATGTTAGGATAGAAAATTCTTTATTATGTTGATAATGATACTTGTAACTTATGAAAAGTTATAAAGATGCACAAGCTTCTTTGTTGAAAAATAATCCTCATCAAAAAAGGAAGAAAGTTGCCATGCAGCCGATTTAGCCCTGATTTGTGTCACATCCTGTTCAACTTCGCCGCCGGTCAGGTACAGAACGCCATTTGGGATGGCATTGCATCCCTGTTTTTTTACACAATGTTTGACCATGGAGCAGAAGCGTGGCAGGTTGGAAACAGCCCGGCCCGTAACGAAATCGAAAGACTGTCTTACGGTTTCAAAGCGGGCATTCAGCGTGGTGACATTGTCTAAATTCAGATCAGCTTTGATACTGTCGATCACCTTAATTTTTTTTCCAATGGAGTCGACCAGGGTAAAATGCGATTCGGGAAACATGATGGCCAGCGGAATTCCCGGGAATCCCCCGCCGGTTCCCGCATCCATGATGGATGAACCTGGTTTGAACCTGATGGCCTTTGCAATAGCCAGAGAATGTAATATATGGTGAATGCCGAGCTGGTCAATGTCCTTACGGGAGATCACATTGATCAAGGCATTCCATTTCTGATACTGGCCTGCGAGTTCCTTAAACCGTTCAAGTTGCAATGGATTGAGATCGGGGAAATATTTTTCTATCAGGTTCATCATAAAACAAAATCGTCCGGATGAGCCTGTGCTGATCCGGACGTCCGTTATAAAATTCGGTTGAATGAAAAGTTAATCCTGCTTGGGTTCCACGGCAACTGGTTCTGCCTCGTCTGTAGCAACTTTTTTCTTAGTTTTTGTTGCTTTGGGCTTTAAATCAGCTCCTTCTTCATGTTCCACTGCCTTTTTAGCTGATTTCTTTGGTGCAGCTTTGGCAACGGGAACAACGATTTCTTCCACCTCCTTTTTCGGCTTTGGTTCTGCTTTAGCAACAGGGGCGGTCATACTGCTTTTCTTTTTACGTGACCTTTTTACGCCAGATGAACCAATGATAATCTTGCCACGCTTCGTTTTTTTATCTCCTTTTCCCATAATATAATGTATTTAAAAAATTTCTCTTGAATAGCAAATGTATAAAAAATGATCGGTTCTGACAAACATTTAGACAAATTAGATCATGCCGGAACTCTTTTTTTGATAAAAGTCCCTGATTAATCCCTCTGAAAGCTTAATCGAATTATTAAGCCAATCGAGCATGATTTCAGCTTGTTCATCTTGTGACAAGTGCCATTGTATGGTTGATGACCTGAGCCGGCTGGTGAGGCTTTGAATTAAGATGGCTGCCGAGACGCTGATGTTGAGGCTTTCGGTAAATCCTACCATGGGTATTTTAACAAAATCATCGGCCATTTGCAGGGCTACGGGTGACAATCCAGCCAATTCAGTTCCGAAAATGAGCGCTGTTTTCTGATCAAGCGGAAGTGTTTCGGGGGTGAAATCATTTTTATGTGGTGTAGTGGCTACCAGCCTGTACCCCTTTTCTTTCAGTTTTTTCAGACAGGCAACGGTATTATTTTCAGGTTGGTCATAATGGATCAGGTTCAGCCATTTTGAAGAGCCCAGTGCCACATCGGGATTCACCTCATATTTATTCCTGTTTTCGATGATGTGCACATCCTGGATTCCAAAGCAGTCGCATGTACGGAGCACGGCGCTGGCATTGTGTGACTGATAAATATCTTCGAGTGCGATGGTAATATGGCGGGTGCGTTGCAACAGGGCCGCCTGAAATTTATTAAAGCGCTCTGCTGTAATAAAATTCCTTAAATATTCAATTAATTCCAGGCTGAAAGGAGCCTTGGGAACATCGACCGGGTGCATATTCCTACATTTTCAAAATCATACAAAAGTAAAAAAAATGGCCAACCATGCCGTTAATTCGGGAAAAAATGTAATTTTGCACCTCCAAATTTCAGATAACATGGCAAGTAAGCAGGATAAAAAAATTGACAAGACAGAAGAACGTATTGTTGCAGTAGAAGAGGCATTCGGCAGAACAGAACAATTCATAGAAAAATATCAGATGACGATCCTGATCGTTTTGGGTGTAATCATTGTGATTGTGCTGGGTTTCTTCGGATTCAAACGTTTTTACCTCAGCCCCAAGGAAAAGGAGGCACAGAGCCAGATGTTCATGGCTGAAAAATACTTTGAGCAGGATTCTCTGAAGAAGGCGTTGAATGGCGACGGTCAGTATCTCGGCTTTTTAGCGATTATTGATGAGTATGGCCTTACGAGCTCGGCAAACCTTGCGCACTATTATTCCGGAATTTGTTACCTGAAACTTGGTCAGTATGACCTGGCCCTGGAGCAGCTGGATAAATTCAGCAGCGATGACCAGATGGTTGGGCCGATGGCCAAAGGCGCCATGGGTGATGCCAACATGGAGTTGAAGCAGGTGGAAAAAGCTGCAGTATTATATCAGGATGCTGCAGAGATGAAGAAGAATGAATTCACATCCCCCATGTTATTTATGAAATCGGCTATGGCGTATGAGGAGCTTGGGAAATTTGACAAGGCACTCACGCTGTATAAACGTATTAAAGAGGAGTTTCCCCGGTCGAAAGAGGGCAGGGAGATTGATAAGTATATCTCGTATGCGGAGGGAATGAGTAAGAAATAATGACGAATGACGAGTGACGAATTTTGATTTAAAATTGTAATTCTTATTTTTACAGCCTGTTTGCGCAGGCTTTTTTTTTATGAAAAAATTACCCAGGATCGTTTTCTATGGCACACCAGATTTCGCAGTGGCTTCCCTGAAGCGGCTGGTGAGTGGAGGCTTTGCTGTGGTGGCTGTGGTAACGGCTCCCGATAAACCCGCAGGCCGTGGATTGAAGGAAAAAGCTTCGCAGGTGAAGGAATTTGCCCTTTTGCATGGTATCCCGGTCTTACAACCGGTGAATATGAAGGATCCTGCATTCCTGGATCAACTGTCGATGTTCAAGCCCGATCTGCAGATCGTGATTGCATTCAGGATGATGCCGAAGCAAATATGGTCATTGCCACCGCTGGGAACGTTTAACCTGCATGCCTCTCTGTTGCCCCAATACAGGGGTGCTGCCCCGATCAACCGGGCGATCATCAACGGGGAGCGTGAAACAGGTGTCACCACCTTTTTTCTGAATGAGCAGATTGATGCGGGCAAGATTCTTTTATCTGAAACAGTCCCCATCCATCCGGATGAATCGGCAGGGGAGCTTCATGACCGACTGATGGAAATCGGGTCGGAGGTTGTAATACGGACTATTGAGGCCATTGTTTCAGGGATGATCATTGAAACCAGTCAGGAGACGATGGCTGGTACTGCGGTATCCTTAAAGACTGCTCCAAAGATTTTCAGAGAGGATTGCCTGATCAACTGGAATCAGGAGGTGGCTGTGATTCATAATTTCATTCGCGGGCTCAGTCCGCATCCCGGGGCCTTTATGCTATTGAATATGCCTGAAGGAATCAGTCAGGTTTTGAAAATTCTCAAGGCACAAGCAGAACCTTCGGCAGAGGAGGTTGTTCCCGGCAATTTTTTTACGGATGGAAAAACCTTCCTCAAGGTTGGCTGCAAGAATGGATTTATCCAAATAAAGGAGCTGCAGTTATCGGGTCGAAAAGCCATGAACAGCGTGGATTTCCTCAGAGGGTTCCATCGTATTTTTTCTGAAACCCGTGCTAAATAGCACTTTTGAAGTCTGAGATATTAACAAAACTTTCATTTTATCAACATTTTCGGTGGTTTTAGTGCGAAAGCACTTGACTTTTTTTTCTGATGTCTTATATTTGCAGCCATAATTTAATCTGGTATTAATTTAAAATCACGAAAAATGAACAAGGCTCAATTAATTGAAGCAGTTGCCAACGAAGCAAAAATGACCAAAGCAGAAGCCAAAAGGGCTCTGGAAGCTGTTATTACTGCTGCCACCAAGGCGCTGGGCAAAGGTGAAAGAGTTGCCTTAGTAGGTTTTGGTTCTTTCTCCGTTTCTAAGAGAGCTGCCCGCAAGGGACGCAATCCACAGAATGGTAAAGAGATCAAGATCCCGGCCAAGAAAGTTGTAAAATTCAAAGCAGGTGCAGAACTTGGCAAAAAAGTAAAGTAGGACTTTACTGTTTCAAAAGAATAGCCGTTCCGATATTCAGGGGCGGCTATTTTTTTACATTGGATTATCATATATCATCGTCGCCTTAAAAAAAATATTTACAAATTCTGCTTAAGCAAACTCACAAAACCATGAACTGTCCGATATGTAACATAACCCTCCTGATGGCTGACCGTCAGGGAATAGAGATAGATTATTGTCCGACATGCCGCGGCATATGGCTTGACCGCGGTGAACTGGAAAAGATCATTGATCGGTCGGCGGGATTGAATCCTGCCATGGATCCGGGAATGGGATCTCCGCCGATGGGGTCTCCGCCGATGGGGTCACCCGATGGCTATAATTACAGGCGTGATGGCCATGACGGCCACGACGACCATCATGGATCGTATGATCAGTATGGCCGCCGCCGGAAGAAGGGGCTGCTCGGAGAGTTGTTCGATTTCTAAGGAAGATTCGTTCCGGCGGATGGATTATGGGTGTTTCCTACAAGCAATAACATCAAATATATAACACATGAAAAAATCAGCGATTCTCCTTATCCTGACTGTGTTGTTTTCCTGCAGGAATATGAATGAAGGTTTTTACATGCCGGCTGAATGGGAGGGGCATGATGCTGTGTGGTTCGGCTGGGAGCAGGATGAAATATTTTTCTATCCCGTTGTTTCAGACATGATCAAGACCCTTACGCCGCATGTACGGGTGAACATTGCAGTTCGGTCCGACAGCCTGATGATCATTGCCAAACAATATCTAATCAGCCAGGGGGTAGATACAACCAGGGTCAAATTTTACCTTGTACCGGGCGACAGGTATTGGATCCGCGATCATGGCGCCACCTTTCTGGTGAATGGGAGAGGGGAGTTGGGTGTTGCACAGTTTGGCTGGAATTTATATGGATATCCGGAATTCCTGAAAGAGAAATTCGGGGAAAACAGGGACAGCATCACCAGATACATGGCTTTGACGATCGATCCGAAAACAAAGGGTGTCGACAGCACGATGGCCTCCATAACAGGAGCAAAACTGGTGAAAACGGAGGTATGTCATGAAGGGGGTGCGACGGAGGTAAACGGAAAGGGAACCCTGATCCTGTGTGAAGCAACCGTTTTCCAGAGAAACCCGGGATGGAGCAGGGAAGACCTTGAAAAGGAATTCAAAAGAGTACTTGGGGTTACCAGGATCATCTGGATGAAAAAGGGGTTGGCCGATGATCCACAGTGGTTGCTCAGAAGAATAACTGGAAATTATATCGGAGGGGGTACCGGAGGTCATACCGATGAGTTTGTGCGCTTCGCAGGTCCGAACACGATTTTATTAGCCTGGGTCGACGAAAAGGATAAAGATCTGAATCCGGTGAACAGGATGAATTATGAACGGTTGTCAGAAAATCTTAAAATTTTAGAACAATCCTCCGACCAGGATGGCAAACCCTTCACCGTCATCAAGGTTCCGCTCCCTGACATCATTCCGCTGAAGGTGGTTGCAAAAACCACGTTGACCTTGCCCCTGGCATTGCCACCTGCTGAAGTGCCAATTGCCGCTTTTATTCCATCGGAAGCGCCGAAAGAGGGAGATACCCTTTTATGGCTCCCGGCTGCCACCTATCTCAATTACCTTGTCACCAACGGGGTGGTGTTGTTACCCACTTATGCAGGTATTGGCACATCAAAGGAGAGGGAAGATGCAGTGAAGCGGATCTTCGCCGAACAATTCCCAAACAGGGAGATCCTCTTTTTTGATGTACTGGGTCAGAATTTTTCGGGCGGAGGAATTCATTGTTCAACACAGCAACAGCCCTCGGTAAAAAAATAACCAGGGATAGAGTCATTAAGATTTCAATTCCACTTTGGGGCGATTGATATAAAGTGCTGTTGGCCTCGAGTGATCCAAAAACAAACAGATCTTCCGTGGCTTCCACGCAGCCATAGCGGGATGATGTTGTTGACCAGTTGCGATATTTCTCCGACCGCTGCGGGTGGCTGGTTTCATGGATCAGTTTATCTTCGTAAACGTGATCGGAGTTGTGTTCCATGTTTATGCCATTGGCAAACAACCAGAGTTTCCTGTGGCAGAGGAAATAGTAATTGATATGGGTTCCGGTGATCGCGGGTGCCATTGGTTGCATACCCAATGTTTGAATAATAAATCGGTTACACTGTGAAAAGATTGTCCGTCAGGAGTTATAAAATGTAAGTTATAAAAACAAGTTTGAAGAGATGGGAGTTGTTTCAATTCCTTCTCCTCCGTGCTTTGAAAATTTTTATTTGTTTCAACGCGACAGGCTTCTTTACGAGGATTGTTTTCCGTTTAACTTTCCCCTCGGGGAAATAGGTATAGAAGGAATCCCCAAGAGATTCATTGAACCCATAACAGCGGAGCGGGGTATAATCCTGTTACCGCAGTTGTGGTTTCTATTTCAAAGATACAATCTAAGGACCGTTTAAGTAAAAGAATACAAGAAGCAGCTATGCAATCTGATATCGTTTTGTTGTGGGGAGATTACGCGCGAATCGGGCTAATATTTCCTACATTTGCGACTGAACTCTTTCAATAATGACAAAAATCTATTTCGCCGGTTCCATCCGCGGGGGCAGAAGCGACCTGGACCTGTACAGGAAAATCATCAGTTATCTGCAGCTATACGGGGAGGTGCTTACCGAGCATATTGGGGACAGCAACCTTACGCCGCTGGGCGAGACTGGTATGACCGACCGTGAAATTTACGACCGCGACATGGCTTGGCTCTCCTCCTGCGACATCCTGGTGGCCGAATTGACGGTTCCCAGTCTGGGAGTCGGGTTCGAAGTTGCCAGCGCCATCAGGATGGAGAAAAAGGCGCTTTGCCTCTATCGTGTTCAGGATGGCCGGAAACTTTCGGCCATGATTGCGGGCTGCCCGGGTGTGTTGGTCAGAGAATACAAAGATTTCAACGACGTCATGCGCATAATTGATGATTTTCAGGCCATTGATCAGTCAAGCCAGTATTAAACACAAACAAGAGGTTTGGTATGGTGCTGATCAATCGCCATCCCTGCATAACCTGAATCCTATGTAGCCATACCGAAAGGATGGGTTTGCACTCTCCCTGTCGGTTACGCGGAGGCCGGCATAGTCATAAAACCAGCTTCCGCCGCGGATCACGCGAAATGTTCCTTCTGACGGTCCTAAAGGGTTTTCATTGGGCGAAATTTTGTACCATGCCGGCGAATACCAGTCGGCACACCATTCAAACACATTGCCGCTCATATCGTGGATGCCCAGTTCATTCGGCTTTTTGCGGCCGACCGGATGGGTCATCGCATTCGAAATCCCCACCTTCCAGGCAACAGAGATATCTGCGTTGCTGCCGCTGTATTTATAACCCTTTGATTGGGGGCCCCCGCTGGCTGCATATTCCCATTCCGCCTCAGTCGGGAGCCTGTACTTCAGGTTCGAGATCTTATTCAGCTTCTCAATAAATTCCTGCACGTTATACCAGCTGACACGCTCAACGGGACAGCTGTCACACCCTTCGAAATAGCGCTTGTTGGTATCCTGATCCATGATCAATCGCCACTCCAACTGGGTTACTTCATATCTTCCGATATAAAAATCAGACAACACCACTTCATGGATTGGCCGCTCATCCTCCCCGCCAAAGTTGGACCCCATCTTAAATTTTCCACCCCCGACAAAAACCATATCGGGATGTATCAATGCAGGAGTCATCTCCTGAGCAAAAACCTGATGCCCCAGCAGGAACAAAATTGATATGTGGATGATAACCCTATGCAATTCGTGCCTCATCACCTTTTTGAATTACATCTTTATGCAAAATACCGCATACAATGGGATCATTTTTTCGATCAAAAGTGTTTAAAAATACTTATATACTATGAAATAATCAAATAAATATGATTTATTCCCACTGTTTAATCAACTTGTAACTTGGTGTTTTTTGAAAATTGTAGGCCTTGGGTCATATCATGAAACGGTAGGGCAGTGCGGCATCTTCGCCGGCATAATTCACACCGATGCGAGGCCCTGCAATGATATCCGCAGGATTGACGCTAATACTGCGGTCTTCAACCCAAATAGCTGCCTGTGCGTTTTCATTCGTGCTTGTCAGATCAAGTCCGGAATGTGAATAATGAATTCCCAGGATCTTCGCGACCTTCCCCGGACCGATTCCGAAATCCTTTGTAATTTTTACCTTTCCCGCACGCTCCAGCATGGTTTCGTTCCCTTCGGCCGGGATGATTCCACGGATCAAAACAGCATGGGGAATGTGCTGGTCGTTGGTGACAATATTGAATAACGAATGAATTCCATAGCACAGATAAACATAAGCCGTCCCGCCGCGGGCATACATCACCTCGGTGCGTGCGGATCTCCGGCCTCCGAACGCATGAGAAGCCCGGTCGGTCACGCCTGCATAGGCCTCGGTTTCACAAATCATACCAGAGGTAATCACTCCATTGATCCGGGTAACGATGTGTTTGCCCAGCAGGTCTCGTGCTATCTGAACAACGCTGGGGCGGAGGAAGAAGGAGCGGGGGAGAAGCATGACGAATTACCAATTACCAATGACCAATTACCAATGACCAATTACCAATGACCAATTTCGAATTACGATTTGATGCAGTCGAAGCAGACGTAAGGGATTGAGATGACGAGTTCGCCTTTTTCTTTTGCGATGGCATTCAGTTTTTGTTCAATGATTTGGAAGACAGGTTCGACCGACTTATCAGGCAGCAGCGCTTTCCAGGATCCCAGGAAATAGTTGCGGATGAAGGAGTGGTTCAAAAAGGCTGATCCGTCACAGTACTTCATTTTGAATCCATCCACATTGATGGTTTTGATATCGAAACCTGCGCCCAGGATCAATTCTTTCAGGTATTCAACCGGTTGGCGTTTTTCCCCGATGTGTCCGTGCATTTTAACAATTTCTTGCTTCAAGTCCAATTCCAGAAGGGTCTCTTCAAACACATCGTAGAATTCGACCATGGTGTGGGGGAGGTTCATGGTCAGCACCATCTGGGCACCCGCATCGGCAACCCGATAGCATTCGGCCAATGATGCTGCCTGATCATTAACGTTGTTCAACCCGTTGTTTGAAACAATGAGTCCGAAGTAGCCATCGGGAAAGGGAATCTCTTCGGCCACGCCCTTTACAATCTTTGCAAACACAATATCCTTGACCCGCTTTTTTTCGGTAATCATCTCCATGGATTCAGCCGAAGGATCCAAACCATAAACCATGCAGGCTTTTCCCATCCTCTCAGCAAGTTCAAGCATGGGGAACCCGCCCCCGCTGCCGATGTCGAGCACATTGATATGGGATCTCATCCTGATTGTATCCAGCAGTGTTAATCCAAATGGGGCCGACCAGAGGGGAAGATCGTCGTAGGAGAGGGACATGTTATTTACGAATTACGAGTGACGAATGACGAATGACGAATGACGAGTGACGAATGACGAATGACGAATGACAAATTACAGACAAATGTATGGATTTTCGAGTAAAATCAGTTCTTTGTTCTTTCGCTCATACCTCGTCTTTCGAACTTCGCACAACGTACTTCTTTTCCCTATCTCCACCTGAGTCTCCTCTCCTTATCCAAGGTGATTTTTTCGTTATCGAGCAGCCATTGAACAGCGCGGATGATCTTGTCTTCATTGATGGGATCCGCAGCAACGACAAGATCTTCCATGGAACAGGGTTTGGTTTTAAGCACCGGTTTGATCATCTCAAGAATGCTGTTGAATTCCATTTCGTTGAGGCTGATTTTGTTTCGATTGATGCATACGTCACATTTTCCGCATCGTTTGGTATTGCATTCACCAAAGTAGGCGAGCAGGGTCTGGCTGCGGCATTTGTTGTTTGTTTCAGCGTACCCGATCATCTTTTCCAGCCGCTTTTCACCATCCTTCAGCCGGTCGCGGTAATTTTCGGGGGAGATGGAGAGATCGTTCGTATCCAGCCTTGCCTGCATGAATATGATTTGCGGTTTATCGGTTTGGGGAATATAATCGAGTATCTGCAATTTGGCCAGGTGCTGCAGGCTAGAGATCACCTTGTCGATACTGAGGTTGCTTCTGCGTGCCAGTTCCGGTTCGCTGAAAATGGTAAAATCGGAGAGGATTCCGCTGTATGACCGCAACATGGTTTTGATGAGGTGGTCGAAGGGCTCATGTTCCACCTGGAAGCGATAGAGTTCCTCCTTGCCGGCCTTGATGAATACTTTTGAAGGATGATGAATCCCATCGGTGAGCATGACAAAGCCCTCTTTTTCGAGAAATTTGAGGCAGTTGAATACAATGACCGGCTGAAAATTGAATTGTTCTGCAAAGGCTGACAGATCGAAATCAAATTGCTGGTCTTTCCCCATTCCGACAGGTAGCTGGAAATAATTTCCAAGGGCCTGGTATACATCACGAATCATCTGAAGTTCAGGGAATGAGAGCGAAAGATTATGCCGTGAATTAAGAATATCGGCCGTTTCGTAAAGCAGCACCGCATAAGATCGCTTTTCATCACGGCCTCCGCGTCCCGCCTCCTGGAAATAGGCTTCGATGCTGTCGGGGAGATCAAGATGCACGACGATCCTGACATTCGACTTGTCGATGCCCATTCCGAATGCATTGGTTGAGACGATGATCCGGTTTTCTTCATTGATCCATGCCGACTGCCGCTGGTCTCTTATTTTGCTATCGAGACCTGCGTGGTAGAAGTCGGCGCTGATCTTGTTTTTCTGCAGAAACTCCGCGATTTCTTTGGTGTGACGGCGGTTGCGCACATACACAATCCCGGGACCTTTTACTTTGCTGACGATCTTTACAAGTCGTTTCAGTTTATCCTCCTCCTTTAACACCAGGTAGGTCAGGTTTTTTCGCTCAAAACTTTTCTGAAAAACATGCTCCTCTTTAAACTCCAGTCTCTTTTGGATATCCTTTACCACTTTGGATGTGGCTGTAGCCGTGAGCGCCAAAACCGGGGTCCCGGGGATGATGGACCGGATACCGGCGATCTGGAGGTAGGGTGGCCTGAAATCATAGCCCCACTGGGAAACACAATGGGCTTCATCAACGGCCAGCAGGTTGACCTTCATCCGTTTCAGCGATTCACGCATCTTCTCCGTAGTGAGCCGCTCGGGGGAAACATAGAGCAGCTTGATATTTCCGAACCGGCAATTTCCAAGGATGATATCAATCTCATCGGCATGCATGCCCGAATGAATCGCAGCTGCAGGAATACCGCGCTTTTTCAGATTGTCCACCTGGTCCTTCATCAGTGCAATCAGCGGGGAGATGACCAGGCAGATGCCATCACGGGCCAGCGCCGGGACCTGAAAGCAGAGCGATTTCCCGCCTCCGGTAGGCAAAAGGGCAAGGGTGTCTTTCCCCTCAAGCACCGATTGGATGATCTCTTCCTGTAGCGGGCGGAAGGAGGAGTAGCCCCAGTGTTTTAATAGTATTTGATGCGGAGATAGGACCATTTAGGAATTACCAATTACCAATTACCAATGACCAATGACCAATGACCAATGAAAAATTACCAATTTGATAAAGTTATAAACAAACCTATGACTTTTTGGCGGATTATCGGATTAAGTAATAAAAAGTATGGCAAATAAAAGTTTAAATCAAAGAACAAAACAATTTGCATTGAGAATCATCAGGATGGTTGATAATTTTCCTGTGACCAGATCATCAAAAATAATAGGGGACCAGATACTTCGGTCAGCTACATCGTTAGCTGCCAATTATAGGGCGAGTTGCCTGGCAAAATCAAAGAGAGACTTCATCAACAAGCTAAAAACTGTAGAGGAGGAAACCGATGAAACTATTTTCTGGCTGGAGCTAATTGAAGAATCCAAAATTTTTGCAACAGCTAAAATCCTTCCGGTTAAAACAGAAGCTCATGAAATCCTGAAAATTATTATTGCCAGTATCAAAACAACCCGAAAAAACCAAATCGATTACCAGTCAAAAACCAAGACCAATAAAGAACAGCAAATTGGACCAAGTAATTAGTAAATAGTCATTGGTAATTGGTCATTGGTCACCTGTCACTTGTACTTTCCAAATAGCGTCCAGCACCGTTCCATCCACCCACTTCACGACGGCCACGACCTCATCGGTAAATTTGGGTTTGGCTGGCACACCGCAGATTTTCTCGGCTTCGGCTTTCAACTCGTGGATGGTTTTAATCGGAAGGGATGAGTTCTTCATCTTTTCGATCAGGTCGGTGCGGAGTGGGTTGATGGCAATGCCGCGCTCGGTTACGATTACGTCGATCAGTTCGCCGGGTCCGCAGATGGTGGTCACTTCGTCGCGAATCACCGGCATCCGGTCGCGGAAGAGGGGAACGGGCAGGATGACGCATTTCCCGAAGAGGGTGTTTTGCCACCCCCCGATTCCGTGCAGCAGGTAGCCATCGGAATGGGTTACCACGTTGGCATTGAAATTTACATCCACTTCGGTGGCGCCCAGAATTACGATATCCACCATGGATGAGAAATTCCCTTTGCCATGGTAGTTGTAGCTTGTAAATGGGCTTGTATGTGTGTGATGCGGGTTTTCGCGCATGGAGCGCACACCGTCAAGGTCGAAGGTTTGCCCGTCGAGGATGTATTCAACAAGACCCTCTTCGAGCATCTTCACCAGGTATTTGTTGCTCCCACCACGGGCGAAACGGGCTTTCCATTTACGTTCCCGCAGAATTTCCGAGAAATAGATTCCGATAGAAAGGGCCGTTCCGCCGGCTCCGGCCTGGAAAGAGAAGCCATCGTAGATCAATCCTGCTTCATCACAGAATTTCGCAGACCATTCGGCTAACAACAGCCGGTCCGGACTTTTGGTGATTTCAGTTGTTCCGCTGACGATCTTCTCGGGAATCCCGATTTTATCCAGCACAACCACATAATCCACATAATTTCCATTGATCTGCCATGGCAGACAGGGAAATGGAATGAGATTGTCAGTAACGATGATCACTTTGTCAGCATACTGAGCATCTGCCAGTGCAAAACCAAGCGGGCCGCATGCGGCAGGACCATTCACCCCATTTGCATCGCCAAAGGGGTCGGCTGTGGGTGCGGCGATCACCGCGATATCAATGTGCACTTCGCCATCCTGCACGGCCTGGTATCGGCCGCCATGGGAGCGCAAAACGCCAAGGCCTTTCATCTTCCCTTCGGATGTAAACCGTCCGAGGGCGCCATTCATACTGCCTTCGATATGGTGGATGGTGCCATCTTCGAGGTATTTTGTCATGGGTTCATGGCATGGGAAGGATGCCGAGGGATACCACATCAGATCCCTGATCCCCAGTTCATGGGCAATATCAAATATCTGTGTGGCCACCATATCGCCATTGCGGAAATGATGGTGGGTGGAAATGGTGATCCCATCGCGTAATCCGGCCTTCAGCAATGCCTCTTTCAGGCTGGGCAAAACTTTATTTCCATCGGCAGGATAATCGATACAGCTGGCAATTTTTGGTGCGGCACGGTAGCCGTCAGGTTTATATTTTCCAACGCCCATGTAAGGAATGGCAGGTTTTCCATTGATCACCGTGGGCACGATCCGTCCCGCCGCATTTTTTACAAGTTTATCAGATTTGCTCATACGATTCCCTCCAGTTTTCAGCGAGTTTGTTCATTTTTAGTGCAAGCGTAATGGTGTTTAACGCCCTTTTTACCACTGGCGGATCGATCATCTTGGTGCCAAGGGCAACCACGCCAAGTCCCAATTCGTGTGCTTTATGGAACGCAAAAACGATTTTTTTGGCTTTTTCGATTTCCTCGGATGTGGGAGCAAAGGTTTCATGGATCACCACGATCTGGCGGGGATGGATGCAGCCCATGCCATCGAAGCCGAGCGCTTTCGACCGGATCACATTCTGACGCAGCCCCTCCATGTCGCCCACGTCGGAGAACACCGAGTCGATGGGCTGAATTCCCGCGGCGCGTGCGGCATTGACGACCATGCTGCGGGCAAAGAAGGATTCGGTGCCTTCGGCCGTGCGCCTTGTTCCTAAATCGGCCGTGTAATCTTCAAGTCCGATGGCCAGGGCCACGATGTTCGGGGAAGCGCTGGCGATGGCGTATGCATTGATTACTCCCAGAGCGCTTTCGATGATGGGCATAATCCAAATGACCAATGACGAATGACCAGTGACCAATGATGATTGACGATTTAGGATTTCCTGGATTTTATCGTTGACGGCGTGGATCTGATCGGGGGTTTCGCATTTGGGAAGCAGGATCAGGTTGACGTTGTAAGGGATGATGTATTCGAGATCTTCGAGCCCGCGTTCGCCCTGGTTGATACGGACCATCCGCTCGGCGCCATAGAAATCGATGCCGCAGAGGGCATTGCGAACCAGAAACCTCGCTTCATCCTTTTTTTCGGGGGCTACGGCATCCTCCAGATCCAGGATGATGCCATCGGGTTTGTGGATGCCGGCATTGATCATCAGGCTGGGAGAATTTCCCGGAAGATAAAGCCGTGAAAAGCGGTTCCGGTCTTTGGCCGTGACATAATGATTTTCGTTAAGCATGTCCGGATGCCGGTTTTTATCGGTGGTGATAAGCTTTTTAATGGCGGCTTCCAATCGTGCAGCTATGACCAGCGAAATGGCACCTGAATCCTCAATCTTCAGGCTTGCATGTTTAATTCCGAAGAAATCCAGGATGTCAAGCGCCTCTTTCCGGATTTCATCGCCATACATCACGGCTACTTTGGATTCGACCTGAAGCTGAATTCCTCCCTGGTCAGTAAGTTCGAGGGTCACAAAGCAGTCGGAGCGGACCCCTTTACCTTTGTTACCTGTTGTTGCAATTGATCCCATAAATACTGGTGTATCTTGTTAAATTTTAAACAGTCAAAAATATAAAATTTTCATGTATAATCTGCCTGGTTGTCTGCTATGTTTTATGATTAATCGGATTTTATATGATAATGCATGAAAATTGTTGGATGATTGGATTATTTTTGCAGTAACCTTAATAGGAAAAACCATGCGGAGAAAATCAGGAGCCCATTCAAAATCCGGTCTGTCTAAAAGTTCTGGAAAGAGTAGGGGGAAGTCTTCAGGCAAGGGCAGGAAATGGCTCCACGGCAACATCATCCTGGTTATGTTGTTGAAGTTGTTCCTGGTGCTGGTACTCTTTTTTTTATCGCGCATTCTTTTTTATGCCTTCAACCTCGGATATTTTTCGAATCTGAGCCTGCCTGAAGCCATGCGCATTTTTATCATCGGGCTCCGCTTCGATCTTTCGGCGCTGCTTATCATCAATGCTCCCTTTATCCTGATGAATTCGATCCCTTTCAAATTCAGATTCAACAAGGCCTGGCAGGGTTTTGCCAGTGGGTACTTCTATTTTATGAATTCATTAGCGTTAATGACAAATTTCGGAGATTCCATTTATTTCAGGTTTACACTGAAGCGGTTGACCGGTGATTTTTTCAAATATATGGGGGTGGGAGGTGACTGGGATAAGTTGGTTCCCCAGTTTTTGCATGATTTCTGGTATATTGCGTTGATCTGGATCCTGTTTGTTGTCATCTTAATCTACATTGGCACGCGCTTTATTATCGCGTCACCAGGCTCAGGAAAGAAAGGGTTCGACTTTCAGTTTTACTTTCTGAATACTATTTTATTTTGTTTAATAATGGCACTGTCGGTCGTCGGCATCCGGGGTGGATTGCAGCTTCGTCCCATCGGGTTGGTTACTGCGGGTAATTATACGTCGGCGAAAAATCTTCCATTGATGTTGAATACCCCATTTTCAATCGCCAAAACGCTCAACAAGGAGAGTCTGAGAACCATGACCGTTTATAAGAAAGAGGGTGATCTGGCCAAAGTTTATACACCGGTACATCGTGGTAAAACCGGTGAGTTTAAGCGCTACAATGTAATGATTATCATCCTGGAGAGTTTTTCACGTGAACATATAGGGGCCTTGAACCATTCCCTCGAAAATGGCCGATACCAAGGCTTTACCCCGTTCATGGATTCATTGCTGAGGCATGGTTACTATTTTGATGCATTTGCGAACGGAAAGACCTCAATCCAGGGGATTCCTGCTGTTTTATCAGGAATTCCGTCTCTGATGAATGAATCATTCATCCAATCGAGTTATGCTGCCGGAAAATTTTCGAGCATTGCCGGACTCCTGAAACCAAAAGGTTACACCACTGCGTTTTTCCACGGAGGTACGAATGGGACGATGGGATTTGATTCCTACAGCAAGCTGGTTGGGTTTGATCATTATTTCGGACGCATCGAATACAATAACGAAAAGGATTATGACGGGAAATGGGGCATCCGGGACGAGGAGTTCCTTCAGTTTACTGCAAAAAAAATCAATGGGATGAAACAGCCCTTTGCTGTTTCATTTTTTTCACTTTCATCTCATCATCCCTATTACGTTCCCGGAAAGTACATCAACATTTTCCGCAAAGGCAAGTTGCCTATCCAGCAAAGTGTCATGTACGCCGATCATGCATTGGGTGAATTTTTTCACACGGTCAAACACATGCCATGGTATAAAAACACCCTGTTTGTCATCACGGCCGATCACACTTCCGAAGGGTATTATCCGTATTACCAGTCTGATGTAGGACAGTATGCCATCCCCCTGCTTTTCTTCAAACCAGGCGACATCCTTGAGGGAAAATCTGAAGTAATTGCCCAACAGACCGATGTAATGCCAACCATACTGAACTATCTTGGTTACGATAAAAGCTATGTGGCTTTCGGGGCCGACCTTTTCGACAGCACTTCCAGCCAGGCGCATTTTTCAATTCATTACATTACCGGCTTGTATGGCCTGATAAAAGACGGGTATTGCCTTGAATTCAACGGGATAAAAAGCACGGCGCTGTTCAATCTCACCAAGGATCCTTTACAATCAGAGAACTTGGTTGGCAGGGAAAATGAGGTGCGAGCCAGGATGGAATTGTTCATCAAGGCGTATATTCAGCAGTATAATAACAGGTTGATTGAGAATAGAATGACGAGTGACGAGTGACCAATGACCAATGACCAATGACCAATGACCAATGACCAATGACCAATGAACAATGACCAATGACCAATGACCAATGACCAATGACCAATGCCTAATGCCTAATGCCTAATGCCTAATGCCTATTGCCTATTGCCTATTGCCTAAATTTTTTTACTCATGCTTTAAGTTTTCTTATGTCTGAGGAAAGTTCAAAGAAGCATATTCTTTTCATCATTAATCCGATTTCGGGGATCGGGAATCATCATGGCGTTGAGCATCTGATAACGGAACGGCTAGATTCAGCCAGGTTCAATTCCTCAATTATATACACCAATTCTCAGGGCCATGCTTCTGAGATCAGCAGGGAGGCCGCAGCCGACGGCGTGGAGATCATTGTGGCCGTCGGAGGTGACGGAACGGTGAATGAGACGGCGGCAGGTCTTATTGGAACGGAATCGGCCCTGGCCATCATTCCTGCAGGATCGGGAAACGGGCTGGCCCGGCATCTTAAAATCCCGATGAATAAAAAACGTGCCATTGATGTAATCAACCATGGCAAAGTTCAGAAGATTGATACGGCCACCATCAACGATCAGTTGTTTGTCAACCTGGCAGGCGTCGGCTTTGACGCCTCGGTTGCCAAGAAATTTGCATCGGCAGGCAAGCGCGGGTTTTCGACCTATTTCCGAATCACAACCAATTCCTATAAAAATTACGAACCCAAGCAATACACGCTGGTTATTGACGGGAAGGTGATTAAACGCCGTGCACTGCTTATCAGTTTCGCCAATTCAAACCAGTTTGGCAACAATACTTCTATTGATCCGACAGCCAGCATTGATGATGGTTTTATTGATGTGTGTATTGTGGGAAAAATGCCATATTGGAAAGCGCTTTTATTGGCTCCTTTGCTCTTCCTTAAAAAGTTTGACCAGACAAAATATATCGAAATCATCCGGGCCAAAGAGGTGGTTCTGAAAAGAAAGAAGGGGAAAAGCATTCATCTTGACGGGGACCCAAAGACGATGGGAAAGGAGCTGACCATGCGGATCAATCCATTGTCGCTGAATGTTATTGTACCATGACTCGTGACGCGTAACGCGTGACAAAAAAATATAAATCGTAAATAGTTTTGCATATGCAGCAAATAACCACGCACTCTTTGAATCATGGGCTGAAATCAACCCTCACAGAATGGGGTTTCTCTGATACGTTCGCGGGCTATCTCGCAGATTTTTCATCCCTGATCGTCATTCTGCTCTCTTCAGTCATTGTTTACTATATTGCAAAAGTAGTCATTAACCAAATCCTCAAGCGATTGGTTGAAAGATCGTCCAGTAAGTGGGATGATCATTTGTATGAACAAAAGGTATTTACCAGGCTTGCTTTATTGCTGCCTGCACTGGTACTTCAGGTTTCACTGGCTCATAGCATTTCCAAGTATCCCGAGGCAATTAAATTTATTGAACTTGGCCTGCATCTCTATATGACCTTTATCGTCCTGCTGGTGATTGTCTCTTTTCTGAATGCAGTATATCACATTTACGGTGAATTTGATATTTCTGATTCAAAGCCTATCAAGGGGTATGTCCAAATCGGCAAGATCGTAACCTATGTGGTAGGCGGGATTGCCATGATATCGGTACTCATTGGCCAATCGCCGATTGCCCTGTTGGCCGGACTGGGTGCCATGTCGGCGGTGATCATGCTGATTTTTAAAGACAGCATCCTTGGCTTTGTGGCCGGGGTGCAGCTTTCGAGCAATAAAATGTTGCAGATCGGAGACTGGATCACCATGCCAAAGTACCACACCGATGGCACGGTGATCGATGTATCCCTGGTAACAGTCAAAGTCAGGAATTTTGATAATTCTGTCAGCTGTATTCCGACCTATACCCTGATATCAGATTCATTCCAGAACTGGCGCAGCATGGGTGAAGCCGGAGGGCGCCGCATGAAACGCTCCATCCTGATTGATGTCGGAACCATTCGTTTTCTGGATGAGGATATGGTCAACAATCTGAAGAGGAAAAAAATCATTTCAGATGAGATAGATACTTCTGTTGAATATGTCTCGAATCTCGGCATTTTCAGGGTTTATATTCTAAATTATCTCAGGAAGATTCCCAACCTCAACCAGGATGCTTCGCTGATGGTTCGTACCTTGCAACCCACCGAAAACGGTTTGCCCCTTGAGTTGTACGCATTTTACATCCCGCCCACCTGGTCAGAGTTTGAGGATTTCCAGGCCCAGCTTTTTGAGCATATCCTGTCCGTTCTTCCGGAATTCGGGTTGAAAGCATTCCAGCGGCCATCGGGAAGGGATGTGCAGATGTCGGGCGTGCTGCCGGAGTAAAGCAATGACGAATGACAAATGACGAAGTTTTTTCCTGTTACTCCATCGTTTGATAATAGTTGTTTAAAATAGATACTCCCTTTGCCGGTTCTGGAGAAATTCCTAATTTTGCAAAAAAAAAAGGCAGTAGGCAATAGGCAGTAGGCAATAGGCAGTAGGCAATAGGCAGTAGGCAATAGGCAATAGGCAGTAGGAAATAGGCAATAGGCAGTAGGTATTGCTAATTCGTCATTCGTCATTCGTCATTCGTCATTCGTAAATCGTATATCATAAATCTAAACTCCCTCATATGTCATTCAACTTACGCAACCGCAACTTTCTCAAGTTGCTCGACTTCACCCCTCAGGAAATCAAATTTTTATTGGATCTTTCAATGGATCTGAAAAAGGCCAAATATGCCGGCACCGAACAACCGCGTCTAAAGGGAAAGAATATTGCACTGATCTTTGAAAAGGCCTCTACACGTACTCGTTGTGCATTTGAGGTGGCAGCGTTCGACCAGGGTGCGCGCATTACCTATCTTGGACCTGAAGGATCGCATATCGGCAAAAAAGAGACCATGAAGGACACCGCCCGCGTGTTGGGCCGGATGTATGATGGAATCGAATACAGGGGATTCGGACAATCCATCGTCGAGGAACTTGGCAAATATGCCGGGGTTCCTGTATGGAACGGATTGACCAATGAGTTTCATCCAACCCAGATTCTGGCTGATTTTTTGACCATGATCGAACATTCGGATAAGCCTTTGCACCAAGTCTCTTTTGTCTATTGCGGCGATGCCCGGAATAACATGGGCAACTCGCTGATGGTGGGCGCCTCGAAGATGGGAATGGATTTCCGCGCATGCGCTCCCAAAAAATATTGGCCTGAACAGGAACTGGTCGACCAATGCCAGGGAATTGCCAGGGAAACAGGCGCGAGGATCACCCTTACCGAACATGTGGAAGAGGCTGTAAAAGGGGTTGATTTTATCTATACCGATGTCTGGTTGTCGATGGGCGAAGCCAAAGAACTTTGGGATGAACGCATCAGGGAGATGCTCCCTTACCAGGTAAATGCAAAAATGATGGCATTGACTGGAAATCCGAAGGTGAAATTCATGCACTGCCTGCCTGCATTTCACAATAAAGACACAGAGGTTGGACTGGATATTTTGAAGAAATATGGCTTGGATGGCCTGGAGGTGACCGAAGATGTTTTTGAATCACCCTCCTCCATCGTCTTTGATGAGGCGGAGAATCGCCTTCATACGATCAAAGCAGTAATGGTGGCAACATTGGGAGCCTAAACGGGGACTACTCTTCCTTTTTCACACATCAGCGTGCGGGCCGGGTACTTGTCGAAAAAGGTATAATTATGTGTCGCCATTACAATGGCCCGTCCTGTTTTGGAGATGTCCATCAGCAAACTGATAATTCCTTCTGAGCTTTCCGGATCCAGGTTCCCTGTTGGTTCATCAGCCAGGATCACCTCAGGGTCGTTTATCAGCGCCCGGGCGATGGCCACGCGCTGCTGTTCGCCGCCCGATAGCTGGTGAGGCATCTTCGCACCTTTATTTCCAAGGTTTACCTTTGCAAGTACTTCCAAAAGCCGCTTCTGCATCTTTCTTTTATCCTTCCACCCGGTGGCACGCATTACGAAGAAGAGGTTTTCATTAACAGACCGGTCCATCAGTAACTGGAAATCCTGAAATACAATGCCCAGTTTCCTGCGAAGAAATGGCACATCTTTCATCCGTAGCATCCGCAGGTCGAATCCCGCAACCTTTGCTGTTCCAATCCGTACAGGTAATTCGGCGTAAAGAACCTTGAGAAGGCTGCTTTTTCCGCTGCCGGTTTTTCCAATCAGGTAAAGAAATTCACCTTTATTTATGCTGAGGGTGACATTGGCCAGGATGAGATTCTCAACCTGGTAAACAGATACTCTATCAAGTTCAATGATTCGTTCGCCCGCCATAGTGGTTAATTCGCTTGCAACAAAAGTAACGAATAGTTCTGATTTAATCTTTATTGATCCAGTTTTTGAATTTTTCCATATTCCAGGTTTCTGGCAATCTGAAGGATCTCATCCAGCCTGTGATAAAGGTTACAGCGGGTCAGCGCCGTTTTTGGGTTATTTATCCTGAAATAGGCGATCAAGGTAAAGTCCTTGTCCCTGATCTGAATATAATCCGGGATTTTTCCGGTGCCCTGGATCTTTAGGATATACATGGGATTAGGGATTAGGGATTAGGGATTAGGGATTAGCCATTAGCCATTAGACATTAGCCATTAGGGGTTTATTTTTTCAGGAAGGAGGGCTCCTTCAATTTTTCGATACTCAGCTTCATCCTTCAACGAGATAAAATCAATAATAAGATCGTCGATGTAGAGTTTGTACAACGGCGATGGATTGTAAAAATAGACCTTGGCTGCACCATCCGGGGGAAGGTTTCGGGGAACATACCAGGCAACTTCGATTTTAGTCCATTTATCTTCCGGGACAAATTTTTCAAGGATAAACTGATTGTAGCTCAGGCTTTTTCCTTTTGATTGGTAATCAACAACCAGCGTGGCTTCAGTAGTCTCTTTGGGGGCAAGGACCCATGCCGAGACCTGGATTATACGGTTGCCCGTTGTGAAGAGGGTGTCGAGCCTGGTTTCCAATCCGACGCTGTAAGGAATTTTTTTATCTGACTTTGATGACCAGTGTCCCTGGTAAGAAATCGTATCGTTGCGGGTTCCCTGGTTCATCCAAGGACTGCCCTGTAAGCGCTCCATATCATTCAACATCGATTTTTTCCCGGCGATGCTTTCAGCAGGAATATAAACCCTTGCTTTTTGCGAAAGGCTGAAAAACGAATCCCAATACATGCCGGCAGTGATGTTGTAGGGAGGGAAAATCCATTTGGCATGCTGATAAAATTGCAGCAGGTTAAGCGAAATCAGCAGGACTAAAATGGCGGAAAGGATCCTTTTCAAGACAACAGCCCGAAGAGAATGATAAAAACTGAAAAGCAGGAGCGCCACGGTGACATAAATATCGATAAACACCCGTTGTCCGCATTTTGACGCGTAATACCATACCCACCAGCAAGAGGCAATGTAGGCAAATGACAGCATAAAGCCCATCAGCCAGAAATACCGGAAGCGGTTTTGTTTGAAAATCGGCGTAAAGCCAAAAAGGGCGATAAAGGCAACCGGTGTATAAAGAAACAATCCACGGTTATAACTGAACAGAATATTCGCCAGGTTGGAGTGAAGGAGATTCAGTTTTTCATCTCCGTATGTATAAACGATCAATTTCCCGGTTTGCAGATACCAGAGCGCCACAGGAATGGCAAGTAAAATCAACATTTGGATGATCCCCCTGATAAGGGCTTTCTTTTCGGACAAAACCTTTCTGAAGGTTTGGGACATGATGTCTGTATCTCCCGCGATAAAGGGCACCAGGAGCAGGATCATCGCATTGGTGGGTCGGATCAGTAAAATGAGGGTGAACAGCGTCAGAGACCTGACAAACCATTTGGGCTGGTAATCATGAAAAAGCTTATAGGTAGTCAATGCAAATCCTGTGATCAGCGCAAACGAGTAAACGTGGGTCATTGATGGCTCAACAACCGTGAAGAAGACCAGGTTGGTGCCCAGGGTTACGACGACCGTTATGAAGGCAGCAGTACGTTCATCGGATCCAAAAAGCTTCAAGAGTTTCATCAGCCACCGTGCACCCAGCCAAAGAAACAGCAAGGCCGATAAAGCGATTGAATACTGGTAGGGGAGGGAGTATCCGTCCATCGGAATGACCTCCAGCCAAGCCATGAGATGCCCGAAGAGGAAGAAGGGAAGCCATAAGATGGCCATGCCGGGAAAGTATTTATTTACCTTTTGTGTTCCGGCATCATTTCTGAATTCCTTGAACACGGAACGGTTTGCAGGATAGTATTGCGCCTCATACTGTTCTACGAATTTGAATTGCAGGTCGTGGTAAATAAAAATAGCGGGCAGGTAGGCATAGTAACCCTTTCCATCGCTGTTGATCACCCGGTCCCAGTTTTTCTCAGGGTTTTTGAATCCAATGAAGATCAGTACATAGACGAACAGGATGATCTCCGGTGTGTGTTTGTAAATGTGCTTCATGAAGGTGTTATTTTGTATTTCGCTGGCGCAGGGCTTCGAAGAGAATTACGCCGGAAGCTACGGAAACATTGAGTGATTCGATTTCTCCCACGAGCGGGATGCGTACAACTTCATCAGTGAGTTTCAGGTATTCCTCCGAGATTCCTTCTCCTTCAGACCCGAGGATGAGCGCCATCGGTTTATTGTAGTCGATGGCAGTATATTCAAGTTCGGTTTTTTCAGTGGCTGCAACGATGGTGAGTCCGCTGTTTTTCAGAAACTGGATGGTCTCCTTGAGGTTTTGGGCCCTGACCACCGGAAGTTTATACAAAGCGCCGGCCGATGTTTTGATTGCATCGGAATTGATCTGTGCTGAGCCCCTTGCCGGAAGAATGAGCCCGTCGACGCCTGCACATTCGGCAGTGCGGGCAATCGATCCCACATTGCGCACATCGGTCACCCTGTCTAGGATCAGGAAGAGCGGCTGCCGGCCCTGTTCAAAAACATAGGGGACGAGGTCTTCAATTTGCTGATAGGTGATTTCTGAAACATAGGAGATAATTCCCTGGTGATTTTGTCGTGACAGGCGGTTGAGTTTTTCGACCGGGACAAACTGAAACGGGATTTCCAGCTCCTTGATCAGGTTAAAAAGCTCATGGAATCCATCACCCCTCAGTCCGTTTTGAAGAAAAATCTTCTCCAGCTCTTTTCCTGATTTAATGGCCTCAATCGTTGGCCTGATGCCGTAAATGTATGTCTCTTTCTTCATAGGGATTAGGGGTTAGGGGTTAGGCAATAGGCAATAGGCAATAGGCAATAGGCAATAGGCAATAGGCAATAGGCAATAGGCAATAGGCAATAGGC